>CAYQAY010000004.1:0-36084 GCA_964415585.1 uncultured Reyranella sp. | reverse complement strand
ATCGACAGGCCGACGCGGGCGTGGTCGGCGAGGCGAACGTCCCCGGGCCAGGGCCGGTGCTGAGCCGAGGTGATCATCACAACCCAGAGCATGCCCGTGCGGTCTTCGTGCGCCGGCACGGAGACGATCAGCGCCGGCCGCCGCTCGCGGACCGGCCGGTCGGTGTATGGGAAGGGAACCGAGACGACGTCGAAGCGATCAAAGGTCGGCATAGCCGGCCCGATCGGCCTCGCTCGCCCATTCGGTGAAGCAGGCGAACGGGTCGTCCCCGTCGGCCGGCGCGCGGATCACCCGGACGTCGTCGCCGCGGATGGCGAAGGCGAACGTGACGCCGGGCGCCAGGCCGAGCGCGCGCCGTGCCTCCTTGGGCAGCACGACCTGCGCCTTGGCGCCGAGCCGCGCTTTGCGGATGGTCTGGCCCTGCGGCGGGGCGGCCGCGGGCGAAACGGAACGGGCGCGTCTCGGCATGCCGGAACTCCTACGTCATACCGTAGGAATGTAAGGTCCGCGGCCGGAGCCGACAATTGTCGCGGGTCATTTCTGGACAGCATTTCTGGACAGGCGCGCCGCCGGAGGGAGAGGTGTCCAGAAATCGATGTCCCGCTTGAGGGGGCGATCGTCGTTGCGGATCAACGGCCTGCCTTTTCTGGACGGGGATTTCTGGACACCGAAAAACACCGTTTCAGGCGTCCAGAAATGGCCCGTCCAGAAATAGCCCATCCAGAAATCGGTGTGTATCGTCGGGCCATGGCCGCCAAGTCCTCTCGAAAGCTCCCGCCTCGTCGGATGCCCCCTCGGCGTATGGTGGTCGGCATCACCGGCGCGTCGGGGACGGTCTACGGCATCCGCGTGCTGCAGGCGCTGCGGATGCTGGGCATCGAGAGCCATCTCGTGGTGTCCAAGGCGGGCGACCGGACGCGGGCGCTGGAGACCGAGCTGTCGGCGGCCGGGCTGCGGGCGCTGGCCGACGTGGTGCATGCGCCGGGCGACATGGCGGCGTCGATCTCGAGCGGGTCGTTCCAGACCATGGGCATGATCGTGGCGCCCTGCTCGGTGAAGACGCTGGGCGAGATCGCCACCGGCGTGACGTCGGGCCTGGTGTCGCGCGCCGCCGACGTCTGCCTCAAGGAGCGGCGACGGGTCGTGCTGATGTTCCGCGAGACGCCGCTGCACGCCGGCCACATCCGGAGCCTGGCCGCCGTGACGGAGATGGGCGCCGTCGTCCACGTGCCGGTGCCGGCCTTCTATGCGCGGCCGCGTACGGTCGAGGAGATCGTCACCCATTCGGTGGCGCGCGCCCTCGACCTGTTCGGCCTCGACACCAACGACTTCCCGCGCTGGACCGGCCCGCCCGGCTGAGGCGCGCTATTCGGCGGCGACGGCGACGGCGGGAGCGGGCGCGATCGGCGTGCGGGCGAGCGCCAGCGCCTCGCGGTGGACCGTGGCGCCGATGTCGTTCTGGTAGAGCCACAGGCTGTTGGCCTGGCCGTCGAAGTTGGGCTCGCCGCCCATGCGGGCGGGCAGGCGATAGCCGGTGCCGAGCCCGATGCCGAACAGCCGGTCGAGCGTGCGGCCGTCGCGCAGCGCCAGGCGACAGGCCTCGCCGACGGCGGGAAGGCCGTCGTCCGCCGCCAGCGCCAGCCGCTCGCCCGCCGCGTCGTGCACCGGCAGCGTGACCGAGCCGTAGCCGAAGCAGGCGACCACGAGGGCGGCCTCCTCGAGCATGGCCTGCAACAGGCCGGGCGGCAGGCGCGCGAGCGCGCGCGTGCCGGCGCGCGGCTCTGCGGCCGTGCCGGGGCGGCCGGAGATCCGCCGCCACATGTCGCGCCCGAAGCCGCGCAGCCCGCCCATGCGGTGCACGCGGCCGGTGCGCGGGCAGACGTCGCCGGGGCGGACCGGATAGAGGTCGGCCGCGGCGGCCCGGACGTCGGGATAGAAGACGACGGGCGGCCGTCGCTGCAGGATTTCGATCTGGCCGGCGCCCAGCCGCGCCGCGCCGGGAAGCTGCAGCACCGCCCAGGCCGCGGCATAGGCGCTGTGCGAGCCGCCCAGGATCAGGACCTTGCGGCCGCGCGCGGCGCGCAGGATCGCGTCGGCTTCGGCCAGCCCGTCGCGCTCCAGCAGGCGGTCCGACGGCATGACGTGCCGCAGCCGGCAGCCGGCGAGGTCCATCCCCGGCGCCAGCGGACGCTCGCGCCAGGATTGCCGTCCGCCCAGCGCCAGAACGGCGGCGGGGGCGGCGAGCGTCCGGCTCTCGCCGTCGCGCTCGATCCCGACGGTGACGGACCCGTCCGCCTGCAGTCGCACGCCGGTCGCGGTGGTGCGCCGGTAGAGGCGCGAGGCCGGATGATCTTCGATCATGGCGGCGAGCGCGCGGCCCAGCAGGCCCATCCAGCGGTCGACCAGCTCGAGCGGCGGAAAGCCGTGCCGGTGGAGCTCCATCTCGCGCGCGATCGGATGGTCGCGCAGCGGCCTGAGCGGTGCGGAGAGCTGCGGCGCCTCGAGGCATTCGAGGTAGGAGCCGCCCAGCGAGTCCGAGGCGATGCCGAAGCGGCCGAGGCTGCCGCCCAGCCGGTCGCCGCGTTCGACCAGGGCGACGCCGCGGTCGAGCCAGTCTTCGAGCGCGCCTTGTTGCGCGGCGGCGATCAGCGGCCCGAGCCCGCCCGGTCCGCCGCCGACGATGATGGTCGAGAAGGCCGTCATGCCGCTGCCCTCATGTCAGGACGGCGCGGAACACCTCGGCGACGCGCGCGACCACCTGCTCGTCGACGGCGCGCTGCGTCGGCAGGTTGATGCCGGTCGCCGCGAGGTGGGCGCTGTTGGGGCAGTGGGCCGCGAAGGCCTCGTAGGGAGGAAGGGAGGAGAGCGAATGGAAGAACGGCCGCATCTCGAGCCTGGCCTCGAGCGCCCGCGAGAGGATCTCGTTGCGCGCCTCCTGCGGCACCTGCACGCAGGCGAGCCACACGACGGGCGCGCACCTTGCGTCCATGGGCGGCGGAAAGCTCACGCCCGGGATGTCCTTCATGGCGTTCTCGTACATCCGCGCGATCGCGGCGTTGCGCGCCAGGATGCCGTCGATGCGCCAGAGCTGCGAATGGCCGATCGCGGCCTGCAGGTTGGTGATGCGGTAGTTGAAGCCCACCCGCTCGTGCCAGTAGGAGCGGTTGGGCGTGATGCCGTGGTCGCGCAGCACGCGCAGCGACTTCGCGATCTCGGGGTCGCCGGTCAGGCACATGCCGCCTTCGCCCGTCGTCACGATCTTGTTGGCGTAGAAGGAGAAGCAGCCGACGTCGCCGAACTGGCCGACCGGACGGTTCTCGTAGGAGGCGCCGTGGGCCTCGGCGCAATCCTCGATGACGAAGATGTCGCGTTCGCGGGCGAAGCGCGCGATCGGCCCGATCTCGGCGGGCCGGCCGTAGAGATGCACGGGGATGATCGCCCTGGTCCGCGGCGTGCAGGCGGCCTTCGCTTCCTCGAGGCCGAGGCACCAGGTGTCGCGATCGACATCGACGATCACGGGCGTGGCGCCGCAGTACAGCACGGCGTTGATGGTCGCCGCGAAAGTGAGGTCGGGCACGATCACCTCGTGGCCCGGCCCGATGCCCAGCGCCACGAGTGCCAGGTGCAGCGCCACCGTGCCGTTGGAGACGGCCACGCCGTGCTGCGCGCCGACGAAGGTACGGAATTCGTCCTCGAACTTCTCGACGTAGGGGCCCTTGCTGGAGATCCACGACGACAGGAAGGCGTCGAGCAGCGAGCGGAACTCGCCGTGGCTCATGTCGGGCCGCGCGATCTGCACGAACTGCGCGGAGCGGTCGATGTTGACGCCCAGCAGGCGGCCGACGTCGTCCACCACCGGACGCAGAACGTCCTTGTCCAGCGCGCCGTCGTTGCGCCGCCGGTCCGCGAAGGTCGCCATGAAGTGGTCGAGCCCGGGGTTCAGCAGCGCCCCCTCCCGCACGGCACGGGCGATTTCGTCGAGAGAGATTCGGCCCAGCAGCCGCTCGCCGTCGACGACCAGGCAGGCGCCCAGGCCGTTGTCCAGGCACTTCTCGATCGCCACGAAGAGGGTTTCCGAAGTGTTGCAGATGAAGTCGTCGTCGCCGGCTGCCGGTGCCGCGTCGACCCCACCCGTCGACGGCGCCAGAGGTTCGGACAGAGACATGGAAACCTCCACTTACCGCATGGGCCCCCGAGTGCGGCCGCCGTCACACCCCTGTTCCGGCGGCCGCGCGCATCAAACGCTGCGCACGGTGTGCAGAGCCAGTGGCTAGTCTGTGATACGAGGTCGGCGGTGCGCGGCGTTGCAGAAAGGCATCAGCCGGCCGACACGGTCGCCGTTTGCCGAGCGTGCGGCGTCACGCGTTGATCACTGGCTGGCGGAGCGACGCACACCCATCGTCGGCCGATGCGCCTCCTCTGGCTGACTCTCGCCGATCCCGATCCGCCGACCAACGGTCAGCTCATCTACTCGAGGGGTCTGATCCGGTCGGCCGTCGAGGCCGGCGCCGAGCTGCACGTCATCGGCCTGTCGCGTCCGGACAAGCGCTGGTCGCCCGAGCACCGGCCGCGCCTGCGTTGGGACCTGCATCCCCGGGTCGCCCACACGCTCGGCGCGCGGCTCGTCTCGCCCCTGCCCGACGTGGCGCTCTACGCCTTCTCAGGCCAGGCACGCGCCGCGCTCGACCGCGAGCTGCTGCGGCACGACTGGGACGCCATCGTGTTCGACAGCATCTCCGGCGGCTGGGCGCTGGGGGCGGTGCTGCATCATCGCCATCTGGCCGAGCGGCCGCCGGCGCTGGTGCACATCGCCCACAACCACGAGACCAATGTCGCGCGCCGCATCGCCGAGGCCGCGACCGGCCTGCGTCGCCTCTACCGGACCCTCGACACCGCCAAGGTGGCCCTGCTCGAGCACCGGCTCGTGGCGGCATCGGCGCTCGTGACGTCGAATACGCCGGAGGACGCCGCGACTTTCGAGGCGCTGAAGGGCGCTCCGGTGCTGTTGCTGCCGCCGGGCTACGACGGGCCGCGGGTCGAAGCGCGGACCATCGACGCCGCCGTGCCGCGCCGCGCCGTGCTGGTCGGCAGTTACGACTGGCCGCCCAAGCGGATCAGCCTGGAGAAGTTCCTCGACGTGGCGGCGCTGCGCTTCGCCGCGGCGGGCATCGACCTGCAGATCGTGGGCACGGCGGCGCCCGACTACATCGAGGGGCTGCGGCGGCGTTTCCCGGGTGTCACCTTCACCGGTCCGGTCGACGACGTGCGGCCCTACATGGCCGCGGCGCGGATCGCGCTGGTGCCGGATCTGCTGGGCGGCTTCAAGCTCAAGGGGCTGGACTACGTCTTCAACCGGCTGCCGATCTCGGCCATGCGGATCGCCCTTCCGGCGATGCCGCTCGTCGACGGCGACAGCGTCGATCTTTTCGACAGCCACGAGGCTCTGGCCGACGGCGTGGTCGCCCGGATCGACGACTTCGCCACGCTGAACGCCCGCCACCGGCGCGCCTACGCCGCATGCCTCGACGCGTTCGACTGGCCGCGCCTCGGCCGTCGCCTCGTCGACGCGATAGCAGGGATCGTCCCGCCTCAGAGCGTGGCGAGCCGGGCGGAGATGCGGTCCATGGTGCTGGCAGGCTCGTCGGCCGGCAGGAAGATGAAGTTGTAGATGTAGCTGCCGAAGCGCTTGCGGGCGGTCAGCGGCGCGGTGAGGTCGGGCAGCTTGTCCGGCCGCTGCATTTCCTCGATGGAGAAGGCGCCGATCGGCTCGAGCTTTCCCTGCCGCACGAAGTGGCCTGTGTAGCCCAGGCGATCGAAATAGGCGCGGGCGCGGGCGAGCCCGCCCGGCGACAGCCGGTCGTCGACCTCGACCAGCATACGCGGGCGACAGCGCCGGATGGTCTGCACCGCGCCGTCGAGCACGGCCTGCTCGTGGCCCTCGACGTCGATCTTGATGAAGCCGACGCGGCCCTTGTAGACGGCGTCCAGCCGGTCCATCGGCACCTCGATGGCGCGACTTGCGGGATAGGTGCCGGAAGCGCCGGTCGAGATCGTCGAGCAGCCCGTGACCACGACACCGTCGACCACCGGCATGTGCAGCTCGACGGTGCCCTCGTGGTCGGACAGCGCCACCTGCTCGACCGCCACGTCGTTGCCCGGGAACTTGTCGCGCAGGGCGCGGGCCAGCAGCGGCATCGGCTCGAAGGCGATCACCTTGCGCGCATGGCGGCGGAGGTAGTGAACGTAGGAGCCGTCGTTGGCGCCGACGTCGATCGCGTCGGCATCGCGTCGGCACAGGAACTCCAGCAGGTGCAGCTCGACCTCGCCGTAACGGCCGTAGAAACGCGCCTCGCGCCAGTTCAGCAGCGATTGCGGCAGGAACGACCGCAGTGCCTGCCGCGTCTCGGCAGGAAGGAGAGCCTGGACACCCATGGGAACGCCTCGCGGATGGTTTCGGACAGGCGACCCTAGGCACTGAAGCGGCGATTCGGCGTGATCACGCCGTGATCGTGCAGATTCGGCATCGACTCGATAGGCCATCGGCATTTCAGGCCGGGCCGGCCGGCCGTCGTGGTCGGCGCATCGCCATTCCCTTCATGGAGAATTCACATGACCACCTGTCTCGCCCAGGCCTGCTCGGCCATCGTCCTCGCCTTTTCGCTGATGCTCGGCGCCGCTCCCGCGCCGGCCCGCGCCGAGCTGCCGCCGTCGCCGGCCGCCAACGCCGCCGGCATCATCGCCGTGCCCTCGGCCTACGGCATCGCCGAGACGGTGGAGCGTCTGCAGAAGGACATCGCCGCCAAGGGCATCATGTTCTTCGGTGTCGTCGACCAGGGCGGGCTCGCCGCGGTGTCGGGCGTGCCCGGCATCAAGCCGTCGAAGCTGCTGCTGTTCGGCAATCCGCCGCTCGGCACGCAGTTCCTCGGCGCCAACCAGCAGGCCGGGCTCGACTGGCCGGTACGCATGCTGGTCTACCTCGAGGCGCCCGGCAGGGTGATGATCGCCTGGACCGATTTCGCCTGGATCGCCAGGCGCCACGGCATCTCCTCGCTCGATCCGCAGTTCAGGATGGCGGGCGAGGTCGCCGCCTCGATCGCCGCGGCGGCCCAGAAGAAATAGACGCCGATCTGCCTTCAGATGTGCACGGCTGGGCCTAGCGCCCGGCCGTCGCCGTTTGCAGACTTGGCCCAGCATCTCGGGGGAGAGCATCTCGGGGGAGAGGCCACCATGATCGTCCCTGTCCGCGCACGCGTGCCCACGCCCATCTCTGTGGCGTCGTTCATCGTGTTCACCATCGTCCTGACGGGCTGCGGCGCGCCGCGGCCCGAAGCGCTGCAGGGCGAGGTCTGCAAGTCCATCGCCACCGCGGGCCGCACGCCCTACCCGTGGCCCGACATCTACCAGAGCGTGGTCGACGCCCAGCGCCAGATGGCGCCGGTGCCCCCGGGCGGGCTGCCACCCGCGACGGCACCGGCGGTCGCGCCGCCGGTGTCGACCCCCACCGCTTCCGGGCGCAACGAAGCCTTCCGCGCCAAGGTCGCGCAGCAGGCGCAGGCCCGCGCCGTCGAGCAGGCGCCGCCACCCACCGTCGCGCGACCGGTCGTGGTCGAACCGCCGACCCGCATCCTGTCGGTCTCGGCCGGCGGCGCCTGGGGCGCCTTCTCGGCGGGCTTCCTCGAGGGCTGGGGCGAGAACGCCGCCGAGCCGCGGCCGAAGTTCGACGTGGTGACCGGCGTCAGCACCGGCTCGATGGTGGCGCCGGTGATCTTCCTCGGTGACCCCGCCCGCATGGCCAAGCTGCGGTCGCTCTATTCCAACCTCGGCAACAAGGATGTGTTCACCTCCCGCGGCACGCTTTCGCTGCTGACGGCGACGTCGCTCTACGACAACGCGCCGCTCAGGCGAAAGGTCGAGGAGATCCTCGACGAGGAGATGGTCGAGGCGATCGCGGCGGAGAACGACAAGCGCACGCTCGCCGTCATGGCGACCAACCTCGACAGCGGCGTGCCCGAGGTCTTCGACCTGACGGCCATCGCCGCGCGCAAGGACATGACCATGGCGCAGCGGCGGCAGCGCATGATCGCCGCCATCATGGCCTCGGCGGCGCTGCCCATCGGCTTCCCGCCGGAGTTCATCGACAACAACATGTACGTGGACGGTGGTGTCCGCCTGCACGTGTTCTTCACGCGCGAGCTTCTGGCCGCGCTCCAGGGCAGGCGGCTCGACGTCACCATCGTGGTGAGCGGCGACATGAAGGTCGGCCGCGACTGCACCGGCAAGACCGGCCTCGACCTGCTGAGCGTCGCGCAGCGCACGGCGTCGATCGCCACCGATCAGCTTCTTCGCTCCAGCGTCGAGTCGCTGCTGACGGTCGGCCGCCAGCGCGGCAACGTCGCCCGCTACATCGATGCGGCAGGCCTGATCGACTACGGGGCGACGGTCCCGCAACCCGGCCAGCCGCCGCCCGGCCCTTGCAAGGTGGCCGGCGACAACGACGATCTGTTCGACCCGGTCTTCCAGACCTGCCTCGCCCGGAACGGCGCCGCGATGGGACGCGCCAATCCCATCCCGTGGCGTCTCACCATCGGGTCGGGGCGGGTGACCAGAACGCGCATTGCAGCTCTGCAGGAATGACTCGGGCCTTTGCACGCCACGCCGTGCTACTCGAAAAGGGCAGAGAATAAAGGCCTGTGCGCCCGATCGCGGATCTCGCGATCGGGCTATTTTTTGCCGGCTCTAATCCTGGCGCGGCGGGACGGTAGGTGTCCGCGTACCCGGATCCGGCGCGGGCATCGTCGTTGGAGCGGGGCTGCCGGCGACGTCGTTGCGGTCGCTGGGCGGGCCCGAAAAGAACATCAGGCCGACCGCCGCGACGATCGCCGCCACGATACCGACCACCAGATACAGGCCGCGGCTCGGGCCGGCGGGTTCGAATACGGCGTCCCTGTAAGCCCGCCGGTTCGCGTCGGGCACCGACGTCGGATCGAGCTTCGGATCTGTCCGCGGATCGTAGTCGGGCATGATTCTCTACTCCTGCGTCCGCGGAACCGCCGCGGCCGCATCCGTTGACGCGGCCGGTGCGCGCTGGAGCGTCTGCTCCTGGGCCGGAAGCTGGGCCTGGTCGGTGCCTGTCGTGTTCAGCGGGTTGCCGAAATACAGGAAGCCGCCCAACAGGGTGACGCCTGCAAGGACGGCCAGAATCGCCATACCGGAGCGGCCGTCATCGGCCGGATCGCGGTACTCGTACTGGCCACGGTGGTTCGTGCCGCCCGGGATGCGGCCGAGGTTCGGATCGTAATCGCTCATGCGGTCCTCCTGGGTTCGCGGGCTGTCGGGGACTCAAACGCCCTGTTTTCGGCGGAGGTTGCCCGGCTCCGGGGCTTCCAATTGGGCGATTTTGGGGCTGCTTTCGTGGAAATCGTGCAACCGCTTTGCCAAGATGGGTGAACGCATGACTTGCCTCCTCACGCGTCGGCTCGTTTCGATTTCCCTCGCGGCACTTCCCGTTTGTGGCGTCGCTCGCGCACAAACGGCGAGGGTGCCGCGAGTGATCGTGCTGCGCCCGTCCGCTGAGATCGATTGGGACCATTTCGGGCCGGCATTGCGGACGCTCGGTTATGTGCCGGGTCAGAATCTCGTACTCGAATATCGCTTTGCGGGCGGAGATATAGGCCGGATACCGGCGCTTGCTCGGGAGATCGCGCAGAGCAAGCCCGACATCGTGATCGCTGTCGGTGCCGCCGCGACCCGTGCCATGCGCGCGGCATCGGTCGACATACCGCTCGTCATGTTCGGCAACTTCGATCCGGTCGCTGCCGGCCTCGCTACAAGTCTGGCGCGCCCTGGGCGCGACATCACTGGCGTGATGATCTCGTCGGAAGGCACGCTGGCGGCGAAGAAGATGGAGCTGCTGAGGGAAGCCGTGCCGAATCTCCGCCGTCTGGGGGTGCTGGTGCCCCATGATCCCAACGTAGCGCGCCAGATAGACGAAGTGCGGGTCGCAGCAAAGACGCTTTCCTTGGAGATGACGGTGGCGGAAGGGGCGCCGGACTTGTACGCGAACGCCTTTGCGGCCTTGGCAGACGCACGAGTCGAGGCCCTGCTGGTGGCAGCGCACACTTTCTTCGTTCGTGATCGCGCCGCCATCATCCGACTGGCCGAACGGGCAAGGCTCCCGGCCATCTACGAATGGCCCGACCAGGTGCGCGATGGGGGGCTGATGGCGTACGGGCCGAATCTCGACCGGCTGTGGCAGCGCATCGCCGTCTATGTCGACCGCATCTTGAAGGGTACCCCTGCGGGCAGCCTGCCGATCGAACTGCCCACGGCTGTCGAGCTTGCGATCAACGTGCGGACGGCTCGCGCCATTGGCCTGGCACTGCCGCCGACGCTGCTTGCGCGTGCCGACACGATTTACGAATAGGACTCAGGTGCCGACGAGGCAGCTGATGTTGGCGATCGCCACCGGGCGCATCATCCCTCGCACTTCGCGCTCGCCGAGATCCTCGACTTCGGCCACTTCTGCGACGCCGACAGCCACGCGGCCGCTGATCAGGATCTGACCATCGGCGGCTTCAGCGCAGAGGCGGGCCGCGAGGTTCACGACGGCGCCGATCGCGGTGTAGTCGAAGCGGTCCTCGAAGCCGATGCGGCCGAGTGTGGCGTAGCCCTGCGCCATGCCGATGCCGAAGCCCAGCCTGTGGCCACGCTTGACCCATTGGGCATTGAGCGCCTTGACCGCGTCGCGCATCTCGACCGCGAGGCGGGCGGCGCGCTGCGGCGCGTCGGGACAGGGCAGCGGATCGTTGAAGAACACCAGCATGCCGTCGCCGGTGAAGCGGTCGAGCGTGCCTTCGTACTTGCGGATCAGCGGCCCGAGCGCGCCGTGATACTCCGCCAGCAGGCTCATGATGTCCTCGGGCTCGGCCGTCTCGGAAAAGGAGGTGAAGCCGCGCAGGTCGCAGAATAGCGCGACGATCTCGCGACGGTGGTTCTCGAGCACCTTCTCGTCGCCGGCCGACACGATGGCCTGGGCGAGCTGTGGCGCCATGAATCGCCGTAGCCGGTTGACCCGCTCGAGCTCGCCGACCTGCTCGGCGACCTTGCTCTTGAGACCCTGGTTGAGGATCGCGAGCTGGTCGTGCAGCGACTTGATGCGCAGCATGGCGCGGACGCGCGCTACGAGGGCGCCGTGATCGACCGGCTTGGTCAGGTAGTCGTCCCCGCCGGCATCGAGGCCCGCGATGATGTCCTTGGGCGTTGCCTTGGCGGTGACCAGTACGACGGGAATGAAGGGCAGCGATGTGTCGGCCTTCAGCCGGCGCACGACCTCGAGGCCGTCGACTTTGGGCATCATGATATCGAGCAGCACGAGATCGGGAGGGTCGGCCGCGACGGTGGCCAGTGCCTCCTCGCCGTCGGTCGCGACGATGACCTCGTAGCCCAGACTGTCGAGCCGCATGCGGAGGATCTCGACGTTGTCGGCTACGTCGTCGACCACCAGGATACGGGCCGGATCGCGCATCTCGCCTACTCGCCCAGAATCTCGCGGACCTTTGCCAGCATCTGCCGCGGGCTGTAGGGCTTGGCGATGTAGGCGTCGCAACCGGCCTCGCGCGTCTTGGCCTCGTCGCCCGACAGTGCATAGGAGGTCACCGCGACGACGGGGATCGATTTCAGTACCGGATCGGCCTTGATGCGCCGCGTCGCCTCGTAGCCGTCCATCACCGGCATCTGGATGTCCATCAGGATCAGGTCGGGCCGGTGCTCGGCCGCCCTGGCGACGCCCTCGGCGCCGTCGCCGGCCTCGACCAGCGTGTAGCCCGCCATGCCCAGCAGGTCGCGCAGGATCTGGCGGTTGTCCTCGGTGTCTTCGATGATGAGGATCTTCTTGCTCATGCGGCATCCTTCGCGCCGGGCGCGTCGATGGGGATGGTGACGGTGAAGGTCGAACCTTGCCCGACCGTGGAGTGGACCGCGATACGGCCGCCGTGCAGCTCGACGATCTTGCGCGAGATCGAGAGGCCGAGACCGGTGCCGCCCTTCTTGCGCGTGCTGGTGTCGTCGACCTGCTGGAACTCGTCGAAGATGCGACTCTGGTCCTCTGGCCTGATGCCGAGGCCCGTGTCGACCACCGACAGCTCGAACGCGCTGCCGGCTTGGGCCGCCCGAATCGCAACCGATCCCTGGTCGGTGAACTTGATCGCGTTGCCCACGAGGTTGAGCAGCACCTGCGAGAGCCGCCGCGCGTCGCCCGTGCCGGCCGGCAGGCCGGAAGCGACCGCGGTGGTGAGCCCGATGCCCTTGGCGCGGGCCAGCGATTCGGTAGCTGCCACGACGGTGTTGACCATGTCGGCGACGCTGTAGGGTTCGTGCGCCAACACGAGTTGGCCAGCCTCGATCTTCGAGAGGTCGAGCACGTCGTTGATCAGGCCGAGCAGGTGCTTGCCGTTGGACTGCACGCGCTCCAGCACGCCCTGCGCCTTGGCGCCGATGTCGCCGTAGAGGCCGTCGGCCATCATCTCGGTGTAGCCCAGGATGGCATTCAATGGCGTGCGCAGCTCGTGGCTCATGTTGGCGAGGAATTGCGACTTGTGCTGGCTGGCGATCTCGAGCTGGCGGCTCTTCTCCTGGATCTCGGTGAACAGGCGCACGTTCTCGACGGCGATCACCGCCTGGTCGGCGAAGACCTGAAGCAGCTCGATCTGCTTCTCGCTGAAGCGCTCGATCTCACGGCGCGTCAACACCATCACGCCGGTCATCGCCCCGTCGCGCAGCAGCGGCACGCCGAGCAGCGTGCGCACGCCGCCCAGCTTGGCGAGGTCCTTGCGACCATAGTCGGGATCGAGCAGCGCATCCTTGATCTGCACGACGCGCCCCAATTGGGCGGTGCGCCCGATCAGACTGTCGGTGCCGGGCAGGAAGGCCACGTCGCGGACGGCGTCGACATAGGCGCTGTTGATGTGGACCGACGCCGCGAGGCGGTAGGCGCCCTCGCGCAGCAGGAAGATCGCCGCTTCGTCGGCATGGCAGAGGCTCGCCGCCGTCCTTGCGACGTTCTGCAGGACCGGCCCGAGGTCGAAGGTCGAGCGGCTGATGATCTTCAGCAGGTCGCTGGTCGCTGTCTGGTAGTCGAGGGACTCGCGCAGCTCGCGCGTGCGCTCGTCGACCGTACGCTCGAGGCCCGCGTAGCTCTCCTCGAGCTGGCCGGCCATGCGGTTGAAGTTGGTCGCCAGCGCCTCGACTTCGTCGCCGGTCCTGACTTCGATCCGGTGGCCGAGATCGCCGCTGCCCAGGCGGGCGGCGCTGGCCGACAGGGCCTGGATGGGGGCGGTCATGCGCCGTGACAGGAACCACGCAGCCAGCGCGGCGGTGAGGAGCCCGAGCAGCAGTAGGGCCACGGTCTGCCAGAGCGAGGTGTAGAGCGGCTGAAGAGCCTCGCTGGTCGGCTGCTCGACGAAGACCAGCCACCCAAGGGCCGGGATGGCGGCTACCGAGGAGAGCACCGGTGTGCCGTCGAGCGAGCGGCCGAAGCGGGCGCTGGCGCCGGTGAGCGGCTTGCCGTCGCGCAGATCGTCGAGCGCCGTATGCACCTGCTCGAGCTTGCTCATGTTGGTGTTGCGCAGCACCAGGCTGATGTCGGGATGGGCGATCAGCCGGCCGTCCCGGTCGACGACATAGGCATAGCCCTTGTCGCCGGCCTTGATGGCGCTGACGACGTCCCAGATCAGCTTGAGGTTGACCTCGGCCGCCGTGGCGCCCGCCCGCCGGCCGGTGCGTGCCAGCGAGATCGACATGTAAGGCTCGGATTCCTTGCGCAGGTAGACCGGGCTGTACCAGACGCGCCTGTTCTGGACCTCGGTGAAGCGCGGGTCCTGCGAGAGGTCGGCGTTCGAGCCGACCGCGTCCATGGCGAGGCGTGACACCTTGAGCTGCTCGCGGCCGGCGCCGTCGATCTGGGTCAGCTCGGTGATCGCCGGCACCTGGCGCTGCAGGCGGATGAAGTCGAAGCGGCGCTGGTCGACCGGCGCGGCGGCCCACTGCGGATGCGTCGTCCAGCCGATCTGGCGTTCGATCTCGGTGATGAACTGGCCGACCTTGTCGGCGGCGCCGTTGGCCTGCTCCTGCTGCAGCCGGCCCAGCGCCTGCCGTGCCGTCCCGTAGGCGAACCACATGTCGAGCGCGCCGTTGACCAGCATGACCAGCGTGACGATGCCGACCAACGACAGGAAGTACTTTGCAAACAGGCCACGGCGCCTCAGGAACGACGGCGCCTTCACTCGATCACCTCGTCGGCGTGCTGCACCAGGGCGGCAGGCAGGGAGAGGCCGAATGCCTTGGCCGTGGCGAGATTCAGGAACAGGTCGAACTGCGTCAGCTGCATCACCGGGATATCGCGTGGTGACGTTCCCTTCAGCACCTGCGTCAGGCAGAAGGCCATCAGGCGATTGACTTCAGCGAGGTTGCCGCCGATCGCCATCAAGCCGCCAGACTCGATGTAGAAGCGGCTCGCCGAGACCGACGGTAGTCGCATTGTGCGCAGCCGAGCGGCGATGGAAGCAAGCGGCAGGCTGGGCTGCACGATGACAGTGTCGGCCCGGCGCGCCTGCACCTGGGCAAAGGCCGGCTCGAGATCGCCGATCGTGGCGGCGATCGGCTCGACCTCGACACTGAGCGTCGCAGCGGAGGCCTGGATCTGTGCCAGAAAAGGCTTGTTGAACGGGTCCACGGGATTGAGCAGGACGGCAAGGCGGCGCATCGACGGCACGATCTCGCGCAGGAGTTCGACCCGCTTGGCGCCGAGCGCCGCGCTGGCGCCATCGACGCCCGTGATGTTGCCGCCGGGACGCGCCAGGCTGTCGACGAGGCCCACGCCGACCGGGTCGCCGGTCGAGACGACGATCGGGATGGTCTGTGTCGCGCGCTTGGCGGCAAGGGCTGCCGGCGTTTGCAAGGCAACGATGGCGTCGACTTTGGCCGCGACCAGCTCGGCGGCAAGCACCTGCAGGCGCTCGATCGAGCCACCGCTCGAACGTGTCAGCAGCGAATAGGAGCCCTCGGGCCAGCCGCGCTCCTGCATGCCGGCGCTCAGCAGGTCCGGGCTGTAGTGCTCGTCGCGCGCCATCAGCACGCCAATGAGCGGCCGGCGTGGTGTCTGCGCATGACTTCGTGCGGCAGGGAGGGCGGCGAGCGCCGCGAGGATCAGTCGCCGCCTCACTCGATCACCTCGTCGGCGCGGATCAGGATGGATTGCGGCACGGCAACGTTCAGGGTGCGGGCGGTCTTGAGGTTGACGATCATCTCGATCTTCACCGGTCCCTGCACGGGCAGGTCGCCCGGCTTGGCGCCCTTCAGAATCTTGTCGAGGTAGAGGGCGGCGTCGCGATAGAGCTGTTGGATATCGGCGGCATAGCTCAGCAGGCCGCCGGCATCGGTGAATCGGCGCGATGCGGAGGCCGAAGGCAGGCGATGCCTGAGGGCCAGGTCGGATGTGAGCTTCACCGACAGGCTTGGCTGGACAATCACGGCATCGACGTCAGCGAGTCGGCTGAACGACGGCACAAGATCGGACTCGCGGTCGATCATGACGTGATCGATCGCGACGCCGGCCTGGGATCCGGCCTTCTCGAGCTGCTCGAGGAACGGCTTGTGGAACGGATCGGGTGCGTTGGCGATGGCCGCCATGCGACGTGCCGCCGGCAGGATCTCCTTCAGGAGCTCGACGCTCTTGCCCGCGAGCTCGGCTGTCGCGGTCGAGACGCCGGTCAGGTTGGCTTCGGGCCGCGCCAGGCTCGTGACAAGGCCGGTCGCCACGGCGTCACCCACCCCGGCGAGCACGACGGGAATGGCGCGGGTCGCCTTCTTCGCGGCAAGAGCCGACGGAGTCTGCACGGCCACGATGGCGTCCACCTTCAGCTCCACGAGCTCCGCAGCCAGCGCGTCGAGACGCGCGATCTGGAACTCGGCGGAGCGGAACTCGAAACGGATGTTGGCGCTCTCGACGTAGCCCAGCTCCTTCAGCGTGTCGCGGAAGATGGTCCAGAAGGGTTCGGGCTGGCCGGGAACCAGCACGCCGACGCGGAAGACCTTGCTGCCTTGCGCTGCGGCGAGCGCGGGCAGCAGAAGGCCGGCGCCGGACAGAAGGGCGCGCCGGTTCATTCGATGATCTCGTCCGCCTGGGCCACCAGCGTCGCGGGCAGGGCGAGGCCGATCGTTGCCGCGGTTCTCTGGTTGATCACGAGCTCCAGAACGGTCGGCTGCTCGATCGGCAGGATTGCCGGTGGGGAACCGCCAAGAACGCGCACGACATAGAGAGCGAGTCGCTTGTAGGCTTCCTGGAGGTTCGGCCCATAGGTGAAGAGCGCTCCGGCCCGGGCGATGGCGGCCCAGCCGGAGATCAACGGCACCTTGCGTGCGAGGCAGTCGGCGGCCACGACCGGCGCGACCTGGACCATGGTCGAGCTGGGCAGCATGACCACGGCCTGCGCGCCGCCGTCGAGCGCCGCCGTCAGCGCGGGACGGACCTCTCCGGCGTTCTGGGCGCGATAGACGGTGAGCTCTATATCGAGGGGCTGTACGGCCGTCTGGCAGATTGCAATCTCCTTCTCCTCGCCGGCATGGCGGGCGTTGGAGAGCAGTGCGATCCTGCGGCAGGCGGGCAGGGCGGTGCGCAACAGATCGATGCGCTTGGGGTTGAGCTCTATCGACATGAAGCTGATGCCCGTTGCGTTGCCGCCCGGTCGCGACATCGATTGTGCGATGCCGGCGACGATCGGGTCGCCGCTGTAGCCGAACACGACGGGCACGATGGGCTTGGCGCCCACCACGGTGACCGTCGCGGCGCCCTGGGAGACGATCAGCCGGACGCCCATCTGCTGCAGTTCCGCGACCTGGGCCGCGGCGAGAGCGGGAGAGTTGACGTCGTAACGCTCGACGATGCGCACGGGCTCGGCCCCGCCGGTCAGGGCCGCGGTGAGGCCCGCCTTGAGTGCGTTGAAGAACGGCGCCGTGGCCTGCGGCGACTCCGGCGAGATCCAGCCGACGAGGCGCTCGGCAGCCGAAGCGCGGCTTCCATGAAGGAAGGGAACGGCAAGTGCTGCCGAGACAACCATGCGGCGCTTCATTCGATGACCTCATCGGCGCGAATCAGCAGCGAGGACGGCAGGGTAAGCCCGAGCGTGCGTGCCGTCTTCTGGTTCACGACGAGCCAGAACTTGCTGGGTGCTTCGACGGGAATGTCGCCGGGACTGGCTCCCTTCAGCACACGGTCGATGAGGGCGGCGGCCCGTTCGGCGAGGTTCGCCCGGTCGGCGCCGAAGGCCACGAGCGCCCCCTGCTCTGCGAAGAGCGGCTGATCGCCGACCGAGGCGAGCCCGCGGCCGATCGCCGGCTCGATGAAGGCGCGCGCCGAGGCAAGGAAAAGCGTCTGCACGATCGTCGCCTGCACCTTGTCCGCGAGCATGCGGTCGAGGGCTGCGGCGAACTCCTCCGGCCCGCGGACGCGCACCGGCAGCACGTCGATACCGATCTGACGTGCCGCGGCAGAGGTCTCTCGGATAAAGGTCTCCGCGTTGGGGTCGATCGACGAGCCGAGGAAGCCGACACGGCCGAGGTGAGGCACGGCTTCGCGCAGGATTTCGAGGCGCTTGGGGGCGAGTTCCGGCCCGGAACTCATGACGCCGGTCAGCAGTCCGCCGGGCCGCGTCAGGTTGTTCACGATTCCCGTCGAGAGGGCGTCGGAAACGTTGAAGACGACGGGCGTGCGCGTGACGGTGTCCTTGACCGCGTGGGCGACCGGCGTCGTGTAGGCATAGATCACGGCGGCGCCGCTCTTCTCCAGCTCGAGCGCCGCTTCGGCGGCGCGTGCCCGGCTGCCGGCCGCCCAGCGCCAGTCGAAGGCGACATTCACGCCGTCTCGCAGGCCGGCGCTCGCCATCGCCTGCAGCGCCTCCGTGATCCGGAAGGTGGAGTCCGGACCTTCCCAATGAATGACTCCGATGCGGGGAAGTCTGGCCTGACCTTGGGCGCGGACGCTGGACGGCATGGCAAGCAGCGGCGCTGCGAACAACTCTCGCCGCTTCAGCAGGGCCCGCGCCCGGGCACCCAATCTCTGGTCGCCGTCCCCCATGCCGACACGGGTCCCCCTCTCCCGACCGTCCGATACTGTACGCATACGGAATGTCGATTGGCGAGAGACCGGTACGAAACATGCTACGGTATTGTCTCACAGGAGGTGAATTCCGATGCCCGATTCCCTGCAATCCCGAGGACCCGCCCTGCTCGACGCCGCTGGCGCCGCGGCGCTGATCGGTTCCTACGCCGCTGTATCAAAAGGGGCGGCGCTGAAGGACATCGGCCGCATCGACGCCCATATGGGCCGCTTCATCGCCCTCTCGCCGATCTGCCTCGTGTCGACCGCCGACGCGTCGGGCAAGCAGGACGTCACGCCGCGCGGTGACCCGCCGGGATCGTTCAAGGTGCTGGATGAAAAGACCATCGCGATCTCCGACCGGCCGGGCAACAACCGTCTCGATACGCTGAAGAACCTCGTCGAGAATCCCGAGATCGCGCTGATCTTCCTGCTGCCCGGCATCAACGAGACGGTGCGGGTCGCCGGCACGGCGCGGCTGTCGGTCGATCCCGGCCTGCTCGAGTCGATGGCGGTGCAGGGCAAGGCGCCGAAATGCGCCATCGTCGTCTCGGTGCGCCAGGCCTACCTGCACTGCGCCAAGGCGCTGCTGCGCTCGAAGCTGTGGACGGGCGACTATGCCGTCGCGCGAGATACCTTCCCGTCGATCGGGCGCATGGTGGGCGACCAGATCGGACTCTCCGAGGAGGAGAAGAAGCAGCGCGAGGCCGCCACCGAGCATGCGTACAAGGAGGGACTGTGGGCACCTATACAATAACCGGACAGCGGGCCCGCCAGATGCGGGTGGTGCCGGCCGAGGTGCTGAAGCGGCTCTACGTCCGCGACGATGCCAAAGGACTGGTGCAGACCGCGGCGCACCTGGCGCTACTGGTCGCCGGCGGCTGGCTGGTGCTGGAGACCCGCGGCACCTGGTGGGTGCTTCCGGCGCTCCTGCTGCAGGGTATCCTGATCAACGCCCTGTTCGGCGCCATGCACGAGGCGGTGCACTACGGCGCGTTCAAGACGCGCTGGATGAACGACGTGCTGGCCTTCTTCTCGGGTGCGGCCATCCTGAACAATGCGGGCTTCTACCGGCACTATCACTACGCCCATCACCGCTACACCCAGGATCCGGCGCGCGATCCGGAGCTGATCTCGGCGGTCGTGCCGAAGACCTGGGGGCAGTACCTGTTCCGCGTCAGCGCCATTCCGTTCCTGCTGATCCGCCTGCGGGACATCTTCGTCTTCCCCTTCGGCGGCCGCGGCGGCATCGACTATATCCACGAGGCCGGCTGGCCCGAGGTCCATCGCTGGGGCCGCTGGCTGCTGGCGCTGTATGCGGCGCTGATCGTGGGGTCGCTGGCGCTGGGGACGACGGTCGTGCTCTGGGTCTGGTTCCTGCCGCTGCTGGTCGGGCTGCCGCTGCTGCGCCTCTATCTGCTCTGCGAGCACACGCTCTGCCCTGAGAGCGATGACGGCTTCGCCAACACCCGCACCACACTCTCCAACCCGGTCGTGCGGTTCCTGATGTGGAACCTGCCCTACCATGCCGAGCATCACCTCTTCCCGAACATCCCCTTCCACCAGCTTCCCGAGGCGCACCTGCATCTCCGGCCGCACCTGAAGTACGTGGCGCGGAGCTACACTCAGGTGCAGCGCGAGATCATCCGCAGCTTCGGCCGACAGATCAGGGCCTGACAGATCCGGACATGCGCGCACAGCAAGGACACTGGTCGTCAGAACATGTTCGGCTGCAGCGCGGCGGCACGCTCGCCGAGGCCCGCATCGTCTGGAAGACCTTCGGCACGCTGTCGCCCCGTCGCGACAACGTCATCCTCTATCCGACCAGCTACGGCGCCCATCACACCGACATCGAGTGGCTGGTCGACGTGCGGCACTGCCTCGATCCCAGCCGCTACTTCGTCGTCATCCCCAACATGCTGACCAACGGCCTGTCGTCGTCGCCTTCGAATACGCCCACGGACCTTGGCGCCTTTCCGCAGGTCACGACCTACGACAACGTCATGCTTCAGCGGCAGATGCTGCTCGAGCTGTGGGGCATCGATCGCCTGAAGCTCGTCTACGGCTGGTCGATGGGCGCCCAGCAGGCCTATCACTGGGCCGCGCTGTTCGGTGACGCGGTCGAGCGCATCGTGGTGAACTGCGGCTCGGCGAAGACCGCGCCGCACAACTTCGTCTTCCTCGAGGGCATCCGCACGACCCTGCAGGCCGCCCGCACCCCGCAGGACGGCTTGCGCGCCATGGGCCGCATCTACGCCGGCTGGGCGCTCAGCCAGACCTTCTATCGCCGCGAGATGTGGCGTGGACTGGGCTTCGAAGATCTCGAGGATTTCCTCGTGCGTTCGTGGGAGGCGAACTTCCTGCGTCGCGACATGCACGATTTGCTGGCCCAGCTCTGGACGTGGCAGAACGGCGACATCTCGGCGAACGACCTCTATCGCGGCGACCTTCAGATGGCGCTCGCCGGCATCAAGGCCAAGGTTCTGCTGATGCCGTCGGCCACCGACCTCTACTTCCAGACCGACGACAACCGCCTGGAACTGCCGCATCTCAAGTACGGCAAGCTGGCCGAGATCCCGTCGGTGTGGGGCCATCGCGCCGGCAATCCGCGCGACAATCCCGAGGACCAGGCCTTCATCGACCGCCAGGTCGAGGCCCTGCTGGCCTCCTAGTCCTTCTCGGGGATCACCGCCGGCTGCACCACCGGATCGTTCGCGGAAGTGTCCGGCTCCGGCTCGGGCTGCGCCGACGTGGCGGGCGGCAGCGGCGCATTGGCAATGAAGGCCGCGACGACCGCCGCCGTGGCGCGCGGCGCCTCCTCCATCGGATTGTGGCCGAGATTTTCGAAGATCTCGAGCCTGGCGCCCTTGATGTCGTTCTGGAAGCGGAAGGCGTCGGCCACCGGGACCCAGCGATCCTTGGCGCCCCAGATGATGAGCGTCGGTACGTCCATGCGCCTGAGCGGCGTGGGGTCGAGCGGCTGCTGCGTGCGGGCACGCTGCAGCGTCGCCTGGCGATTGCCGGGAAAGCGTTGCAGCTCGGCGTAGCGGCGCACGCGGTCGGGCGTCACCATCGCCGGATCGGCATAGACCTCCCGCAACGAACGCCGCACGATGTTCTCCGGCTTGAAATAGATGCCGATGTCGCCGACGCCCGGCGTGCGTGCGAGCCGGGTCGGCAGCGGCGCGTCGCCGGCCTGCCGTGGATAGCCCGCGGCATCGACCAGTACGAGCTGGATGACGCGATCGGGCCTGGTCGCCGCGAAGTTCCAGGCGACCGCGCCGCCCATCGAGTGACCGACCACGACCACCTTGTCGAGATGAAGCGTGTCGATCAGCACTTCGACGAAATCGGAGTAGGCCTCGACCGTGTATTCATCGCGCGGCCAGGCGCCGGTCAGCCCGTGGCCCGGCAGGTCGACAGAGAACACACGGGCTTCCTGGCCGAGCTCGCGCGCCCAGCCTTCCCACATGTGCAGCGAGCCCATGGAGCCGTGGATCAGCAGGACGGGTACACCGTCCGCATGACCCTGCTCGCGGACATGGGCGTTGACGCCACCGACATTGACGAAGCGCGAGCGGTCGTTGGCGTATCGGGCGATCAGCGTCTCGGCGGGAAGCGACGGGGCGTACGCCCACAACGCGACGCCGGCAAACGCCGCGGCTCCGAAGAGCATGTAAAGCGGCCAGCGCCGGCGCGGCGCCTCGTCCCTACGACGACGGGGTGGCATCGTGTGGCTTCTCCGGCGCGGGATCGGCGTGCAAGGCGAATTTGACCTTGTCGAGGCCGCGCACCCGGAACTCGGGGATTGGGCTGGGATCGATGATCTTCTGCTCGATCAGCTTGGAGAGAAGGTCGCGGTTGAGATCGTTGGTGACCACGAGCCGGTCCTCCAGCCGCGCCACGAAGACGAAGAGCTCGAAGTCGAGGCCGCCGGAGCCGACCTTCACGAACCGCACGATCGGTGCCGGCACGCGCAGAACGCGCTGATGGCCGAGCGCCGCCTCGCGGAGGATGCCCTCCATCGCGTTGACATCCGTGCCGAGCGGCACGGTGAGTTTGATCTCGACCCGGCTCGATGTGTCGGAATAGGTGCGATTCACCACCGGGTTCTGCAGGAAGATGCTGTTTGGCACGATCACGTGCGTGCGCTGGAAGGTCTCGATCTCCGTCGCGCGGATGTTGATCCGCCGCACGAAGCCCTCATGGCCGCTCACCGTCACCCAATCCCCTGCCTTGATGGGCCGCTCCACCAGCAGGATGATCCCCGACATCACGTTGTTGGCGATGTTCTGCAGGCCGAGGCCGATGCCGACCGACAGCGCGCCCAGTACGATTGCGAGGTTGGTGAAGTCGACGCCCAGTGCGCCGATGCCCACTAGGATCGCCACCATGACGCCGGCATAGTTGAGGCTGGCGTCGATCGACTGGCGCAGCGGCAGCGGCGCGTCGACGGTCGGCATCACGCGATCGCGCACGATGCTGCGCACCAGCCGGGCCAGCAGCATGCTGACGAAGAATGCCACGATGGCCATGCCGACGTTGCCGAGCGAAATCGTGACGCCACCCACTTTGACGCCGCGCAGAAGCTGCCCGAAGCCGTCCAGCACCGCATCGACGTCGACGTTCCACGCCGCAGGGATTGCGATGGCAAGGAGGATCACCAGCGCGGTGTCGAACAGCAGGAGCACGAGGTACTGGCCACGCAGGCTCGCGTCGGGCGGCAGGCCGAAGCTGCGCCGCACCCAGGCGCCCGACGGCGTGGTCGGCGCCGCGGCCGCTTCGAGAAGGTCCGCGGCGAGGCGGTGCAGGAGGAACGCCATCGCGACGAGAAGGCAGGTCGTCGAGATCGCCGAATGAAGGTGCGATGCCAGCGTGACGTACCCGGCGAGCGCAAAGGCGATCGATGACAGGACGATCGCGCCCAGCACGACGCGCAAGATCGACCAGGCGCCGCCGCCGATCATGGTGGGCAAAGTCGATCCCTCCGGCCGTGCCGCCTGCCAGGAACGGTTCGACAGTGCCGGTAGGGTCAGCAATGCGACGACGGTGGTGAGCACCACTGCGCCGATCGACGCGATCGCATCGCGATCGCTGCCGCGGCTGAGCGCCACATAGATGAAGTCGATCGGCAGGGCGATGGCGAACAAGCGACGCAGGGTATGCGAGAGATGTTGTGCGCTGTTGTCTGAGAAGGGCAGCACGCGCCATTCCGGCCGCTCCGGTGCCAGCCCGGCCGCTGTCATGCCGAATATCAGCAGTAGCCAGATGAGGCGGATCACCGCCTCGGGGATCAGCGCATCGATCGGCGCTGGCGGTCCGCTCGCCAGCAGCAGCTTGCCGATCAGCCAGACCGCGAGGATTGGCACCAACACGAGTCCCAGCCCGTCGACCACCGTGGCGATGGTCTGGTCACGTTGCGCATCGATGTGGGTGCCGCCGCGGCCGAATCGCCTGCGCAGCGCGCGTCCCAGCCACCACAGAACGATGGTGAGGATCGCCCACATGCCGAGCGGCGCCAGCTCGCGGCCGCTCGATCCCAGGGATAGGAACCCGTTGCGACCCCAGGCCGCCAGCCCGCTGCTGAGCTTCTGAATCGACGCCGAGAGCTGCGGACCGGCCTTCGCCCATACGTCAGGCGACAACGGCGACAGGTCGCGTCGCAAAAGCGTCTGCAGCACCAGCTCGCTACGCAGCCTCGTCATGCGTTCGAGAAGCTGATCGGCGCGCGCGATCACCACCTCGCTCTGCTTGAGGCGGCTCTCGGAGACCGTCGCCTGATCTGTGAGCCTCGCGCGCTCCGCCTTGACCGCGTCGGTTTCCGCCGGGGCGTCGGCGCCGGGCTTCACTTCGAGCGGCGCCAGCAGCCTCTTGGTGTCGGCGAGGTCGTTGCGGGCGATCGCCGCGGAGGCCATCGCCGCATCGCGTACGTCAGCGGTCTGCTGACGCAGCGTGTCGATCTCGACCGGCAGCAGATCAGCCTGCTCGATCCGGGTCGCGATACGGTCGAGCTGCCTCGTCCACGTGTCGATCAATTGGCCGAACGGACGCTGCGGCGGCACGGTCTGGGCGGAGGCCGCGACACTGACGAGCAGCAGCAGCACGAACGATGCGAGGCGGGCTGAAGACCGCATGCGATGCGTGAATCCCGGATACGACGAAGGGCCTTGTCTCTCAGTACCACGGCCAGGACCGTCGGGGCCACGCCGCAAAGCCTCTGAGGTCGCCAGAACGGCGAACGGGCCATCTTTTCGTGGGGTGGGCAGCTTCTCCGCTTCGTCGTTGACAGGGCCGTGACGACGCGGAACCTTGCGCGCCGGCAGCGTGTATCGGGGGGAGCACAAGACATGGCCGAGGGGCAGAGCTCTGTGGGTGAGGTCCGGATAGAACCCGACCGCCTGCACGGCTTCACGATGGCGATCTGCCGTGCGGACGGCAGCTCCGACGAGGAGGCCCGGCTCGTCGCCGACCATCTCGTGCTCGCCAACCTGTTCGGCCACGACAGCCACGGCGTCGGCATGATGCCACACTACATCCAGAACACGACCAGCGGCGCCTGCAAGCGCAACCACCACGCCAGGATCGATCGCGACAACGGCGCGGTGATCGTCGTCGACGGTGGCGCCGGCTACGGCCAGGTCATCGCCAAGGAGGCGATGGATATCGGCATCGAGCGCGCGAAGAAGCATGGCGTCTGTGTCGTCGGCCTCAAGAACTCGCATCACATCGGGCGCATCGGCCACTGGGGCGAGCAGTGCGCGCGCGCCGGCATGGTGAGCACGCACTGGGTCAACGTGCATGGCCACAAGTCGCTGGTCGCACCGTTCGGCGGCGCGGAGGCGCGCTTCACCACCAACCCCTACTGCACGGCCATTCCGCGCAAGGGCAAGGAGCCGATCGTGCTCGACTTCGCGACCAGCCAGGTCGCCATGGGCAAGGTGCGCGTCGCCAACAACAAGAAGATCCAGATGGAGAAAGGCCTCCTCATCGACTCGAAGGGCAATGCGACAACCGAACCGGGCGTCATGTACAACGCGCCCTACGGCGCCATCCTGCCGTTCGGCCTGCACAAGGGCGGCGGCCTCGCGGTGATCTGCGACCTGCTGGCCGGCGCGCTGACCGGCGGCCGCACGCACAGCCCGCGCACGATCAAGCAGGACGGCACCGACATCATCAACAACATGCTGTCGATCATCATCGATCCCGACGCGATGGGCGGCACGGCCTTCTACGACGACGAGGTCGAGAACTTCATCGGCTGGGTGAAGTCTGCGAGGCCGCAGCCCGGCGTCGCGGAGGTGCTGGTGCCGGGCGAGCCCGAGCGGGCGCGCAAGCTCGATCGCGAGAAGAACGGCGTGCCGATCGACACGACGACCTGGCAGCAGCTCGTCGACACCGCCCGCCTGGTGCGCCTGAACGACACCGACATTCCCAGGATGGCCGGCGCCTGACGCGACCGGCAGACAGGAGACCGACCATGGCCAAGATGAAGCTCTACTACTCGCCGGCGTCGCCTTATGCGCGCAAGGTGCGGGTGCTCGCTCTCGAGACCGGCCTAGACAAGAAGATCGACATGGTGAACGTCGTCCTGACGCCGGTCGCTCCCAACGCCGATGTCGACAAGCACAACCCGCTCGGCAAGATCCCGGCATTGTCGGTCAAGAACATGGATCTTTTCGACTCGCCGGTGATCTGCGAGTACCTCGACCAGCAGCACAAAGGCCGCAAGCTGTTCCCTCGCAAGGGCCGCGACCGCTGGGTGGCGTTGCGCCAACAGGCTATGGGCGACGGTCTGCTCGATGCCGCTCTCTTGGCGCGCTACGAGGGGTTCCTGCGCCCCGAAGATAAACGCTGGCCCGACTGGACCAGGGGCCAGATGAAGAAGATCGACGGCGTGCTCGACCAGCTCGAAGCCGAAGCCAAGGCGCTCAAGGGCAAGCCGACCATCGGCACGGTCGCCATCGGCTGCGCGTTGGGCTACCTCGACTTCCGCTTCGCCAGTCACGACTGGCGCGCCAAGCGCCCGAAGCTCGCCAAGTGGTTCGCGGCTTTCTCCAAACTGCCGTCGATGAAGCAGACCGTCCCGCCGCCGGCCTGATACTCGGTGACCGCGGACGAGATCATCACCCGGTTCGGGCTGCAGCCGCATCCCGAGGGCGGGCATTTTCGCGAGACTTTCCGTGCGCCGGATGTCGGTCGCGGCGCCAGCACGGCGATTTTCTTTCTGCTCAAGGCCGGCGAGCGCTCGCATTGGCACCGGGTCGATGCCGACGAGGTCTGGCACCATTACGCCGGCGCGCCGCTCGAGCTCTCGATGAGTCCCGAAGGCAAGACCATGCGCCATCTGAGACTCGGCACGGACTTCAAGATCGGCGAGACGCCGCAGATCGTCGTGCCCCGCGGCGTCTGGCAGGCCGCACGATCGCTCGGCCACTGGACGCTGGTCGGCTGCACCGTGGCGCCTGCCTTCGATTTCGCGGGCTTCGAACTCGCGCCGCCGGAATGGGCCCCGGGTTAGCGCATCCATAGATCGCGCGAGGCGAGCACGGCGCCGACCGTGACGAACAAGGCCGCTACGAGCAGGACACCGGTAGGTTCGGCGAGGCCACACACGACAAGGATCGCCGTCGACAGGATGGGTGTCGCGTAGGAGAGCGCCCCCAATGCGCGGATGTCGCCGTGCTTCACCGCATGATCCCAGAAATAGAAGGCAGATCCTGCGGGTCCCAGGCCGAGGGCGAGAACGGCCAGCCAGGAAGCCGGCGTTGCAGGCCACGCGGTCTGCTCGAACGTCAGATGGCAGGCGAACGACAGAATCGCCGACACAGCGCAGAAGGCTGCGACGGCGTCGGTCGGCGTCTCGCCCAAGCGGCGCGACAGAACCGAATAGAGAGACCAGGTGATCGCGCAGCCCAAGGCCAGCAGATAGCCCAACGCATGGTCGTTGGCGAAATTCACGCCTCGGCCAAATGCAAGCAACGCCACGCCGGCGAAGCCGAGAGCGGCGCCCATTAGATGCGACCGGCCCAACCGCTCGCCCGCGAGCGGCGCCGACAGCAGCACGATGAGAAGAGGCCAGAGATAATTCACCAGATTCGCTTCGGCGGGCGGTGCGAGTTGTAGGGCCGCGAAGTAGAGCGCGTGATACCCGAACAGGCCGGCCACGCCGAGCAGCCAGACGCGCGCCGGCCAGCGGAGCAGGTTCACCAGCCCGACACCACGCGCCAGGGCGCGTACGATGCCAATCGCCGTGCCAACGGCGAACGTCATTGCGACCATCTGGAATGGGGGGATCGCGCCCGCCAGCACCGACAGCGCAGCCAGTGAGCTCCATAGACCGATTGCGGCAAGGCCTGCGGCCATGGCGCTACGCCTTCTATTGTCGGCCGTCGTCATCGAGGCCGCATAGAGAATGCAGTACGGATTGTCGAGCAGATGCGCATCAGGTGTTTCGCAGCTAGCATGTCTCCCCTACGGAGAGTGGATGTTTGCCAGGCCGACCAATCCGATAAGCCACCGACTGGCGCGCATCGCCTTCATCGTTGCCAGCGTCGGTGCTCTCATCGTGGCGGCGTCGGGCCCGCTCCATCGCTACCTCGGCGTCGACATCGAAGCGGTGATCGCCGTCTTCCGCTATGGCTTCTATCTCACCATCTCGGGCGTCGCGATGGGCCTTGCCACGATCGTCCCGACGCGACCGGGCGACCGTCGTCGTGGATTCGTTGCGGCTTTTCTGGCGATCGTGATCGGCGTTGCCGGTGGTTGGGTGCCGGTCACCTGGTTCCTGCAGGCGCAGCGCCTGCCTGCGATAAACGACATAACTACCGACACCGCCAACCCGCCACCGTTGGTCGTCACGGCACAACTGCGGCGCGGCGCGCCCAACCCGCCGGGCTACCAGCAGAGCAGCGCGGCCCTGCAACGCGCAGCATTCCCCGACATTGCGCCCGTCGTGTTGCCGATCCCTCCCGACGAGGCCTTCCGTCGCGCCGATCGTGCTGCGATGTCTCTCGACTGGGACGTGGTGGCACGGGCGCCCGCGGAGGGCCGACTCGAGGCGATCGCCACCAGCGAATGGTTCGGCTTCCGCGACGACATCGTGGTGCGTGTTCGCCCGCAGGGTACCGGCAGCAGGGTCGACATCCGTTCCAAGAGCCGGATCGGCGAGTCGGACCTCGGCGCCAACGCCGAGCGCGTGCGCGCCTTCATCGCGCGTCTGAAGGGTGACAGCTAGCTCTGCGGCAGCGTGAAGCGCAGCGTCGTGCCCTGCACCCCCGTCTCCACCAGCGTGATGTCGCCGCCGTGCAGGCGCACGAGATCGCGCGCGATGGCAAGGCCGAGCCCTGCGCCTCCCTGCCGCCCGCCGGTGGTGAAGGGGCGGAAGAGCTGGCCGGCCACTGCCGCCGGAATGCCGGGGCCGTTGTCCGCGACATCGACGAGAAGGAAACCGCCGCTGGCATGAGCGCGCACTGTCACGCAGGTCGCGCCGGCCTCGAAGGCGTTACGACCAAGATTTAGGAAAACCCGATAGAGCAGGTCGCGGTCGGCGCGGACGACACCGGCGCTGCCGATCTCGTTGATCCAAGTACGCAGCAGATTGGGGTCCCTGTCCTCTCCCTGCTCTTGCAACACAACGCCCACTTCGGCCACGAGGTCAGCGAGATCGATCTCGGCCAGTCGGGGCGCCGGCCGCTCACGCACGTACTCGATCGCATCGCTCGCGAGACGGGCAGCGCGATCGATGGTGTTCAGGATCGTCGGCGCCAGTGCGCGCGTGCGTTCGTCGTCGCTGCGTGCCAGGCGGTCCGATAGAAGCCGCGCCGTCGAGAGCATGTTGCGCAGGTCGTGGTTGATCTTGTTGGTTGCGGCGCCGACCTCTGCTAGACGCGACTTCTGGCGCAGAGAAGCGCGAAGCTCGCGCTGCAGATTCTGGAACTCGCGATCGACCACACCGATCTCGTCGTCGCGCTGTGTTGGCGTGCGTTCCGTGCCGGCGTCCTCCGGCGCACGCCGGAAGGCCGTCATGTCGGCCGAGAGGCCCTGAAGCGGCCGGATCACCAGCCAGCGCAGCGCGAGGTAGAGAAGAGCCGCGGTGAACAGCGCGATGATGACCGACAGGACGAGAATGCGACTGGCGTAACCATACATCGCGGTGCGCAGTGGCAACTCGTCGGCGACGATCCAGACCTTCGCCGTGGGCAAGCGCATCGAGACGCCCTTGACTCGGATGAGGTGCGAGCCGTCGCGCGTCATCGCCTCGAGCGCATCCCAGATCAGACCCAGTGCACCGCGATCCGTGAGGCTGAAGCCCATCATCTCCGGGCGCGGCTCGACGTTCATGAGGGCGCGCTTGGGCCGGTTAGGTTCGGCCAGCACCACCGCCTCGACGCGTGCATGGCCGAGCAGCGACAGCTTGACCTGCTCGGTGACCATATTGTCGGGAGTCGCATCGAGAGCGAGGGCCGCGAGCGTGCCGCTTTCGACGAGCTGCTCGAGGTAGACCAGACGGAAGCGCGAGATCGAGGGAAGGAAGATCGCCACTTCGGCCGTCATGACCGCGACCACGACCAGCGCCAGGATCCGCCAGGACAGACCGAAGGCGAAGCGCCGCCGCCGGATGGGGCGAACCGATCGGGTCGGCAGGGTGACATCGGCGGTCATGGCGCGACTCTAGCGACCCGGCCCATGGCGGTCACCAAACCGGCAGGCGCGCCAGGAACTTCACCAGGGCGCGCGTACGACGTCCGAAAAGCGCTTCCGTGTAGTAGCTGCCGGCAGTGCGTTTGGCTGTCTCGCCGAGAGTCGGATAGGGCGGAACGAAGCTCGCCAGGGCCGAAATCTTCAGCCGGTTCGCGAGGGCGAGGCACCAGGGCTGGATCAGTTCGCCAGCCTGCGGTCCGGCAATGCCGGCCCCTAGGACGCTGCCGCGCGCCCCGGTGACGACCTTCACGAGGCCGTCGGTCTCGCGCTCGGTCTGGGCGCGATCGTTCTCCGCGAACTTCCAGCGCAGGATCTTGACGGCATCGCCGTGCTTTTCGCGTGCTTCCCGTTCGCCCATGCCCACCTGGGCAAGCTCGGGGTCGGTGTACGTCGCCCACGGCACGATGCTGGTGTCGAGTCTGGCCGGTGCCCGGAACAGCGCGCCGCGGATGAACAGGGATGCCTGGTGGCCTGCCATATGGGTGAAGGCAGGGAGACCGTTGCAGTCACCGATCGCCCAGACGTTGCGGTTGGTGGTTCGCAGGCCGCTGTCGACGGTGATCCCCTTCGGGGTATGCGCGATGGCCGCCCGGCCGAGATCGAGCCCGCCGATCGTCGGTGCACGTCCGGCGGCGACCAGCAGATGCGACCCCTCGATCCGTGTCCCGTCCCCGAGAGACACGGCCCCCGGCGCAACGTTCGCGATTCTGACGCCGTCGCGCAGGTCGACGCCCTCTGCGCGCAGACGGGCCACGACGATGGCCGAGAGCTCGGGATCGTCCTTCGCGAGGAACGTCGCGGCCTCGAGGACCGTCACGCGCGAGCCCAGACGACGGAAAGCCTGCGCCATTTCGAGCCCGATGGGGCCTCCGCCGATCACCACGAGATGCGTGGGCAACGTCCGGTTGGCGAAGATCGTCTCGTTGGTGAAGTGCGGCGTCTCCGCGAGGCCGGGGATGGGCGGCAGGGTCGGACGCGAACCGGTTGCGAGCACGATGCGCTTGCTGCGGATGCGGTAGCGGCCAGCCTGCAATTCGGTGCGGGCGACGAAGCGCGCCTCCTCGTTCAGCACGCGCACGCCGAGCTTCTCGAAGCGCTCCACCGAGTCGTTGGGCGCGATGGCGGCGATCACGCCTGCGACATGGTCCATGACCTTGCCGAAATCGACCGCCGGTTCGATCGGGGTGATGCCGAAGGCAGCGCCGCTGCGCTGCGCCTGCGCCGCCTTGGCGGCGGCAATCAAGGCCTTCGACGGGACGCAGCCAAAGTTGAGGCAGTCGCCGCCCATCAATGCGCGCTCGACCAGCACGACCTCGAGGCCGAGCTGGGCGGCGCCGGCTGCAACCACGAGCCCGGCCGAGCCACCGCCCACGATGCAGACGTCGGGTGTAAGCGTGCCGCTCATGTCAGGCGCCGCTCCGGCCGCGCCAGTGCGCGTGAACGACCGGCACCAGCGACAGGGCCGCCAGGCCGAGCAGTGGCAGCAGCACGTGCCACTCGAAGATGATGCCGAGATTCGGATGCTCGCCGCGCTTCAGCACCTTGCCGAGACCGTTGCCGACGCCCGCATAGACGACGGCGCCGGGGGCGATCCCGATCAGCGTCGCCAGCGCATAGCGATCCAGCCGCATGCCGAGCAGCGCCGGCACGATGTTGACCAGCCAGAAGGGGAAGACCGGTACGAAGCGAAGGAACAGGAGGTAGTTGAAGTCGTTGCGCCGGAAGCCCGCTTCGAGGCGCGCGAGCGACGCCCCGGCACGGGCGCGGAAGAGATCGTAGAAGGCCGTGCGCGCGGCGAGGAAGACGGCGACGGATCCCAATGTCGCGCCGATCACCGACAACGCCGCGCCCATCCAGACGCCGAACAGGAAGCCGCCCACCGGCGTGATCAGCACCGCCACGGGCAGCGAGAAGGCGACGATGACGGCGTAGGCGGCGATGAAGCAGATCGCAGCGAGCAGCGCGTGGCCGGCCACCCATGCGGTGAGGACCGCCTTGTGCCGCGCGAGCATGTCGTAGGACAGGTAGCGCTCGAGGCCGAGCAGCAGGAAAAGCACCAGCCCCGCCAGCAGGATCGTGACCGGCAGGAGCCGACGCAGCAGGGACGAACTCATGTGATCCTTAGCGACGCCCGGCATCGATATTGGACGCAAGGCGGCCGACCTCAAAGCACATGCTGTCACGCCTGAGTGACCGGCAAGCCGGGGTCGGTCGCTGCCATGCTGGGGCGGGCGCCGATCTTCCTCCACCAGGATGCGAGCCGTCTGCGGGCCGACAGCAACGCCTCGCCGCGCGACGACATCGTGAAGTAGGCGATCATGGCCCCTAGATGGAGATCGGCGAGCGAGAGCGAGCGGCCGACCAGCCAGGCCTCGTCGCCGGCCAACCCCTCCAGGGCGTCGAGCACCCTGGGTGCCGCGTCCAGTCCCTTTGCCACTTCCTGCTGGTCGCCGCCGTTGCCCAAGCATGGGCGGAACACGTCGTGGGCGAAGACCTGCCGGACCAGCGGCCAGTAAGCATAGGAGTCGACCACGCCGATGATCTGGTCCATGCGGGCCAGGGCCTTCGGGTCGGCCGGCTGCAGGGCCGGTCCGGAGAAGGCCCGGTCGACGTAGCGCGTGATGGCGCTGGTTTCGTAGAGGACGAAATCGCCCTGCACGAGGGTCGGCACTCGCCCGAACGGATGGAGGGCGAGGTAGGCGGCCGGCCGGTCGGGGTCGAAAGGGTTCACCTCGACCCGCCTGTAGGCCAAGCCCTTTTCCTCGAGAGCCAGGCGGGCGATGCGGTTGTAGACACTGTATCGGTAGCCGTGCAGGACGAGGGTCATGGTCCATCCTAGGCCGCGTTGACTCCGTCGAAACACACGCTTATTACCCTCGCCCACGGAATTCGCCCCCGACGCACCGCGCGGGGGCCTTGTGTTTAAAGGAGTTGCGTCATGAAACGCACTTATCAGCCGAGCAAGCTGGTTCGTAAGCGTCGACACGGCTTCCGGTCCCGCATGGCAACGGTGGGCGGCCGCAAGGTCATCGCCAGCCGCCGTCGGTCCGGCCGCAAGCGCCTGTCGGCCTAGTCCGTTTGGCCACGGCGCGCCTCGGGCGTCTGCCGAATCGCCGAGATTTCCTGCGCGTCCAGGCTGGACGCCGCTGTGCCATGCCCGGGTTCGTGCTGCAGGCGGCGCCTGTTCCCCCGGATCTGACTGTTCCCGCCATTCGCGTCGGCTTCACGGTGAGCCGCAAGGTCGGCAACGCCGTCGTGCGCAATCGCGTCCGGCGGCGGTTGCGCGAGGTAGCCCAGTTGGAGATCCCGGGGCGCGCCCGGGCCGATCTCGACTTCGTGCTGGTCGGCCGCCAGGCCGCCCTCGCGCGGGATTTCACGGCATTGCGCAAGGAACTGCACGAGGCGCTGAAACGGCTCAAGGCGCTGGCCGTCGCGACGCCATGACCTGCCCCGCCGTGTCCATTGGCGGCTTGCGCCCGACCGCTTAAGTCGCCAGTTTCCGGGCCGCATGATGTCCCTGGCCTTGCGTGGTGCGATCCGGCTCTACCAGCTGACCTTCGCCTATTTCTTCGTCGGTGCCTGCCGCTACGAGCCCTCTTGCTCGGCCTATGCGGCGGAGGCGGTGACGACGCACGGCGCTCTGAAGGGAAGCTGGCTCGCGGCGCATCGCCTGTGCCGCTGCGGGCCGTGGGGCGCCGGTGGTTACGACCCCGTTCCATCCCTCGGTTCCGGGCCTGGGCCGGCGGCCGCCCGCAAACTGTCCTGCCAACCCGCCGATCGCGCCTGAAGCGTCTCGAGAGATCATCGAAAAATGGATCAGAAGAATTTCATTCTCGCCATCGTGCTGTCGGTGCTGATCATCGTCGGCTGGCAGGCGGCGTTTCCGCCGGCCAAGCCACCGGTCAACGGCACGCAGCAGGCAACGACACAGCCGGGCGCCCCGCCCGCCCCGACGGGGCAGAGTGGCACTCCGGGCACGCCGGGCGTGCAGCCGGGGCCGGGGGCCACGCCCGGCCAGCAGGCCGTGGTCGGTCGCTCCGAGGCGCTGGCCCTGACGCCGCGCGTCACCTTCGACACCGCCGAGTTGATCGGCTCGATCTCGCTCAAGGGCGCACGTATCGACGACGTTCAGCTCGCCAAGTACCGCGAGACGATCGACCCCAAGAGCCCGCCGGTGCCTGTCCTGTCGCCGGTCGGCAGCAAGCATCCCTACTACGCCGAGTTCGGCTGGTCGGCGTCCGATCCTGCGATCAAAGTGCCGGGCCCCGACACGACCTGGACGGCCGACGCCAGGACGATCTCGCCGGGCAAGCCGGTCAAGCTTACCTGGGACAACGGCCAGGGCCTGATCTACGGCCTCACGATCTCGATCGACGACTTCTTCATGTTCGACGTGAAGCAGAGCATCGAGAACAAGTCGGATAAGCCGGTCACGCTCTTCCCGTGGAGCCTCGTCGTGCGCTACGGCGAGCCGACCTACGAGGGCATGTACATCCTCCACGAAGGTCCGTACGGCGTCTTCAACGGCACGCTCAAGGAGTTCAGCTACTCCGACTTCAAGGGCAACAAGCAGCAGAAGATCAGCACGACCGGCGGCTGGCTGGGCATCACCGACAAGTACTGGATGGCGACGCTGATCCCCGACCAGAAGACCAAGGTCGACGCCTCGATCAAGCAGACCGGCTCCGGGGCCGATGTGAAGTACCAGATCGACTACGTCGCCGGCGGCGTCACCGTCGCGCCCGGCGCCAGCACCGTCACGGACGCCAAGCTGTTCGCCGGCGCCAAGATCGTGCGGGTGATCTCCGACTACGAGAGCAAGTACGGCATCGAGAAGTTCGACCTCACCATCGACTGGGGCTGGTTCTCCTTCTTCACACGCCCCCTGTTCTGGCTGCTCGAGTGGCTCTATGTCCATCTCGGCAATTTCGGCCTGGCGATCCTGTCGCTGACCGTCATCGTCAAGCTCGTGTTCTTCCCGCTCGCCAACAAGTCCTACGTGGCGATGAGCAAGATGAAGGCGCTGCAGCCGGAAATGGAGAAGCTGAAGGAGCGTTTCGGCGAGGACCGCCAGCGCATGAATCAGGAGCTGATGCAGCTCTATCGCCGCGAGAAGGTCAATCCCGCGGCGGGCTGTCTGCCGATCCTGGTGCAGATCCCCGTCTTCTTCGCGCTCTACAAGGTGCTCTACACCACCATCGAGATGCGCCATCAGCCGTTCTACGGCTGGATCAAGGATCTCTCCGCCCCCGATCCGCTGACCATTCTCACGGGTTTCGGCTTCCTGCCCTGGCACGTGCCGGAGTTCCTGGCGTTCTTCAACATCGGCCTGTGGCCCATCATCATGGGCGTCACGATGTACCTTCAGCAGAAGCTGAACCCGCAGCCGACCGATCCGATCCAGGCGCGCGTCTTCCAGTTCCTGCCCATCCTGTTCACCTTCATGCTGGCGCCGTTCGCGGCGGGCCTGGTGATCTACTGGGCATGGAGCAACATCCTGTCGATCGCCCAGCAGTACTACATCATGCGCCGTCACGGTGTGCCGGTCGGCGGCGGCAAGGTGGCAGTGCCGGCGACCGCACCGGCCGCGCCTGCTTCCGAGAAGAAGGGCGGCGGCAACAAGGGTGGCAAGAAGAGCTAGCGATGGCCGAGCGCCCGCCTGAAGAGATCGAGGCGGCGCGCAAGCTCTTCGCCGGTCCTTGCGAGTTCGTTTCGGGAGCGGCGTCGGTCGAGTCGCTGCCGCCGGCGACGCGGCCCGAGATCGCGTTTGCCGGCCGCTCCAACGTCGGCAAGTCGAGCCTCGTCAACGCCCTCACCGGCCGCCGCACTCTGGCGCGCGTATCGGCCAAGCCTGGCCACACGCGGCAGGTCAATTTCTTCGATCTCGCCGGGCGACTCCTGCTGGTCGACCTGCCGGGGTACGGCTTCGCCCAGGTCTCGCGGTCGATGAAGGAGACCTGGCAGGACCTCGCCTCCGCCTACCTGCGCGGGCGTCCGACGCTGGTGCGCGTCTGCCTGCTGATCGACTCGCGCCACGGCGTGAAGGACAGCGACCGCGAGACGATGAAGAATCTCGACAGTGCCGCCGTCTCCTACCAGCTCGTCCTGACCAAGGTCGACCAGCTCAAGGCGGCCGACGTGCCGCGCGCCGTCGCCACCGCCGAGGCTGTCGCCCGCAAGCACGGCGCGGCACATCCCGAGGTCTTGCCGACCAGCAGCGAGACAGGCTTCGGCAT
>CAYQAY010000003.1:61530-114336 GCA_964415585.1 uncultured Reyranella sp. | reverse complement strand
GCGATGCCGCCCGATGTCACCCAATCCCCGCCCGGGTCCGCACCGGCAGGGCCTGCCGCCGTGCCCGGTCCGGTGCCTGCCCGGCCGACGCCCGAACCGCCGGCGCCCCCGCCGCCTGCGCCCCCGCCGCCTGCGCACGAGACCAGCCGGCTTCATCGCCTGCTCACGGTCGGCGGCACCATCCTCGGGCTGTTCATCCTCTACGAAGTCGTGACCTATTTCGTGGCCTACACCGACGACGCCTATGTCCGTTCCGACCTCGTCGCGGTGGCCTCGCAGGTGACCGGCCCGGTCGTGAAGGTCCACATCGTCGACAACCAGGAGATCAAGAAGGGCGACCTTCTCTTCACCATCGACCCGACGCCGTTCCAGCTCATCGTCAACCAGCGGCAGGCCGAGATCGACGAGCAGAAGGCGCTGCTGTCGACCTCGAAGGAGGAACTCACTTCGGCGCGGGCGGCGCTTCAGGCGGCGACTTCCGCCCATACCTATGCCCAGCAGATGCAGACTCGCTACGCCGACCTCGCCAAGAGCCAGTACGCGCCGCAGACCGAGCTGGACAAGGCGAACGACGATCTGCGCCGCACCGCCGCCGAGATGCGCATCTCCGAGGTCGCGATCGAGAAGGCCCAGACCGGCATCATCGCCCACCAGGCGGCGCTGAACCGCGCCGAGGCCGAGATGGCGACCGCCAAGTGGGCGCTCGACCGCACCGTCGTCACGGCGCCGGTCAACGGCAGCATCAACAACCTCACCCTGCAGCCGGGCGACATCGCCAATGCCAACGTGCCGGTCGTCGGCATCGTCGATTCCGACGCCTGGCGCATCATGGCCAACTACAAGCAGTACTACATCCGCGACTTCAAGATCGGCGCCACCGCCTGGGTGTGGCTCGACAGCGAGCCGTGGCGCTTCCACAAGGCGAAGATCACCGGTATCGCCCGCGGCATCAGCCGTGAAGTCGCGCCCGACAAGCTCCTGCCCTACGTCGCACCGACCACCGACTGGATCCGCCTGCAGCGCCGCTTTCCGGTCACCATCGTGCTGGTCGACAAGCCGGCCGACTTCAAGCTCTACATGGGCGCCGACGCGCGCACGATCATCTTCCCGTGACATCGCGGTTCGCCCGTGCCGTGATCGAGGACTTCGCCGATCTCGGTCGCATGATCGACCGCACCCTGGCCGGCTTCTGGCGGGAGATCCTCGACCTCGGCGCCAATCCGGCACAGACGCGGCAGGGCCTGGTCGCCGCGGCGTCGGTCAGCCTGTCGATCGTGGTGGCGCTGCTGCTCGAGCTCAATTCGCCCTGGTGGGTGGCGATCAGCGGATTCATGTCGCTGATGGCGACCGGTGCCGGCTCGGTGCGAAGGGGCCTGCTGCGCGTGACCGGCACGATCGCCGGGGCGGCCCTGGGCTTCGTCATGGCGCGCTGGCTGCCCTACGACCAGGTGGCGCTCTGCCTCTTCCTCGCCGCGACGACCATGCTGGGCGTCATCGCCATGCAGGTCAGCCCGCACGGGCTGGCTTGGCTGTTCATGGCGATCACCACCAGCATGGTCCTGCTGATGAGCCTCGACAATCCCGAGCAGGCGTTCCAGATCGCCTGCAATCGCACGATCGACGTGGCGGTGGGCGTGAGCTGCGCCGTCGTCGTCGCCAGGCTCTTGCAGGACTGGCACGCCGGCCCGCCGCCGACCGCGCCGGGCTGGCGTCACCTGCTGGGCGCGCAGTGGCCGTCGTTGCTGCACGGGCTGCGCTCGGCGATCGCCGTCGTGACGGTGCTGTGGTTCTGGATCCTGATCGACCTGCCCGACGTGGCCGAGATGGCGATCACCGTCGCCGTGGTCATGGCAGCCCCCCTGGTCGCCGACGGCATCGGCACGCGCCGCCTGGTGGCGCAGAAGTCGCTGCATCGCTTCATGGGCTGCCTGCTGGGCGGGCTCGCGGCGCTGCTCTGCCTGTCGCTGAACATCGAGTCGTTCGTGTGGTGGCTGGCCGTCATCGCGGCGGTGGTCTGGGTCGGCATGCACATCCAGGTCGGGCGGCACGGCGTGGGCTATGTCGGCACGCAGTTCGCGTTCGTCTTCATCGTCACCATGGTGCAGGGTGCGTCGCCGCCGGACAGCATCCTGCCGGGGGTCTATCGTTTCGTGGGCATCACCGGCGGACTTGCCATCCTGATGCTGGTCTCGCTGCTCCTGTGGCCGAGCGATCAGGAGCTCAAGGAAGAATCGCAGCCCTGAAGCCAGAGTCCCACGGGACACGCCAAGCTTGCTGTCACAAATCGTCCGACGCCTGTCCCGTCGACGTTTTCGCCGTGTCCGATGTCGCGGAAAGTGTCGAAATCCGCGACCGCGCCGCCGCGGCGCGATGGATCTGGAACTCGAGCAGCCGGTCGTTCATGCGCGACGGCGGCAGGTGAGGGCGGTTGATCGAATGGGTGCGGCGCGCCAACCGGCCGTGCTCCCAGGCCAGCGCGAAGTCGGCCTCCTTCGATTTCCAGACATAGGGCGTGGTGCGCTGGACCCCGGCGCAGGCCGCGGCGAACGAGGCCGAGCCGGTGGCCCAGAAGGCGCGCAGGAAGGCCACGCGCTTCATGGTGGGGGAGAGGGCGCGGCCCCTTGGGGCGTAGGTCAGGCGGATGGGCATGTCTCTCCATATAGGAGATAGGACAGGATAGTCAATGTCCTTCTCCAGTATCCGAGGCCAGGAGGACAAATCCCTGCCGATGCTGCAGCCGGCTGCGTCGCCGCGGCGCTTGTTCGCCGGGACGGGGTGGCTAGGTTGACCGCGATGAAAATGGATGCACCCCCGCCGACCGACCGGATTCTGCGGGCGATTCTCGCCATCGTCTTCTCGGTGACCTGCTTCTCGGTGCTCAACGCCATCTCCAAGACGCTGAGCCAGAGCTTCCCGGTCGTCGAGGTCATCTGGGGGCGCTACTTCTTCGCCTTCGTCGTGATGATGGTCCTGTTCCTGCCGCGGAGCGGAAAGGCCCTGTTCCGCTGGCACAATGTGCCGAGCCAGGTGATCCGCGGCCTGCTGCTGTTCTTCTCCTCGTTCCTCTACTTCCACGGCCTCGTCCACCTGCCGCTGGCCTCGGCCGCCTCGATCTCGCTCACCAGCCCGCTGGTCGTGACGGCGCTGTCCGCGAGGTTCCTCGGCGAGCCGGTGGGGCCCGCCCGCTGGGCCGCCGTCATGGTGGGCTTCGCGGGGGCGCTGATCGTGGTGCGCCCCGGTTTCGGCGGCTTCCAGTGGGCCTCGCTGCTGATCGTCGCCAGCACGCTCTGCAGCTCGCTCTACCAGCTCTACTCGCGGCGCTACGGCCAGACCGAGCGGCCCGACGCCTCGGCCACCATGGCGACCATCGTCGGCACCGTGGCCGCCGCGCCGCTGCTGCCGTTGGAATGGGTGACGCCGACGCTCGGCTGGCACTGGGCGCTGTTCGCCGGACTCGGCGTCACGGCGGCGGTCGGCCACTATTTCCTGACCATCGCCTACAGCCAGGCGCCGGCCGCCGTTGTCGCGCCCTTCAACTACGTGCAGCTCGTCGGCGCGGCGATCCTGGGCTATCTCGTGTTCGGCGACATCCCGGACTTCTGGACGTGGGTCGGCGCCGGCGTGATCGTCGGCTCGGGCCTCTATCTCGGCCATGTCGAGCGGCGCCGACACCGGGTGCTGTCTGGGAAATAGGCCGACGCAGGCCTGTGCTCCACCGTCCGGTGCGCTAGCCCGTCGTGAGCCGCGCCACGTAGAATCCGTCGATGCCGCCGCGCTCGGCCCACATCGAGGGCAGGGTGCGGACGTCGCCGTCGGTGGTGACTGCCTCCTCGAGGCCGGGCAGCTCGTCGGGCCGCACGGGAACACGCTTCAGACGACTGTCGCGGTCGAGCAGGGCTTTCACGCGCACCGGACCCTCGTCCTCCTGCAGCGAGCACACGGCATAGACCAAGGTGCCGCCGGGCTTCAGCAGGTCGACGGCGTGCACCAGCAGGCGATCCTGCGTCAGGGTGAGCCGGCTTACATCCTCCTCTTCCTTCAGCCAGGCGATGTCGGGATGGCGGCGCAGGGTGCCGGTGCCGGAGCAGGGGGCGTCGAGCAGGATGGCCTCGAACTTCTCCGGTGGCGTCCACTTGCTCGCGTCCGAGGTCACGAGGGTGGCGCGGAGCCCTGAGCGCGCGAGGTTGTCGCCGAGGCGCGCCATGCGGCGGGCCGAGATGTCGACCGCGGTGACGTCGGCGCCGGCGGCGCAGAGCTGCATCGTCTTGCCGCCGGGCGCGGCGCAGAGATCTGCGACCTTCTTTCCGGCGATGTCGCCCAGCAGGTGCGCGGGCAGCGCGGCGGCGGCGTCCTGCACCCACCACGCCCCTTCCGCGAAGCCCGGTAGCTCGGTGATGTGGCCGCCGCCGGTGCGGCGCAGGGTGCCGGTCGGCAGCTTCTCGGCTTCCAGCCGACCGGCCCAGAAATCGGTGTCCGCCCGCGTCGTGAGGTCGAGCGGCGCCTCGATCAGGTGTGCCGCGGCGATGGCGCGCGTCGCCTCCTCGCCATAGGCCGCGGTCCAGCTCTCCCACAGCCAGACCGGCGTGTTGAGGCGTGCCGGATCGCGGTCGCCGAGCAGCGCAGCACCATCGCGGGCGACGCGCCGCAGCACGGCGTTGACCAGGCCCTTGAGGTGAGCGAGGCCGGCGCCCTCGACCAGGCGTACCGAGGTATCGACCGCGGCGTGCGCAGGCGTGCCGAGGAAGAGGAGCTGGGCGGCGCCCAGTCGCAGGACCTGCGCGCCGCCGGCGTTGGCGCCCTCCAGCGGCCGCTCGACCAGGCCGTCCAGCACCTCCTCGATCTCGCCCAACCGGCGCAAGGTCGTGGCCAGCAGCAGGCGGACGAAAGCGCGGTCGCGCGGGTCGAGACCGGCGAAGCCGGCATGGCGTCCCAGCGCGTCGTCGAGCGGCTGCCCCTTGTCGAGGCAGGCCACGAGAACGTCGAGGGCGGCGCGGCGGGAGGCGAGGGGGGTGGCATCCATCGTGCGGCGCTATAGCCGCCGCAAGCGCCGTTGTCATTGCTGGCCTCCGTCGGCAGTGTGCCCGCCGAAAGGAATTTCTGCATGAAACGAGTGGGATCGTTCCTCGGCGACTGGTGGCGCGTGGCCACGCCGTATTTCCGGTCGGAGGAGTGGCCTCTGGCGCTCCTGCTGCTGGCGGGTGCGGTCGGCCTCACATTCGGCGTCGTGGGCGCGGAAGTGCTGTTCAACGACTGGAATCGCCGCTTCTACGACGCGCTGCAGAACAAGGACGAGGCGACCTTCTGGACGGAGATCAAGACGTTCGGCTGGATCGCCGCGTTGTTCATAGCGCTCTACGTGTCGCGCGCGATCGTGAGCCCCTACCTTCGGCTGCGCTGGCGCCGCTGGCTGACGCGGCGCTACCTCGCCCACTGGTTCGACGACCGCGGCTACTACCGTATCGAACTCGAGCGCAAGATCGACAACGCCGACCAGCGCATTGCCGACGATCTGCGCCTGCTCGGCGAATACACGATGGTCCTGTTCCTGGGCTTCCTGCAGGCCGTTGCGACGCTTTTCTCCTTCATCTTCATCCTGTGGAGCCTGTCGGGGCCGCTGTCGCTCGCCCCCATCGGGATCGACATCACCATCCCGGGCTACATGGCCCTGGCGGCCATCGCATACGCCGTCGTCGGTTCGTTCCTGGCCAACCTGGTCGGTCGCCGGTTGATCAGCCTCAACTTCATGAAGCAGCGCTACGAAGCCAACTTTCGCTTCGGGCTGGTGCGCGTGCGCGAGAACGCCGAGGGGATCGCCCTGTACCGCGGCGAGGCGCGCGAGGCGCACGAGCTCAACATGCGGTTCGCCGACGTCTTCGCCAACGGCTGGCGCGTGCTGTTCACCGAGGCTCAGCTGAGCCTCTACACGGTGAGCTACAACCAGGTGGCCATCATCTTCCCGTTCCTCGTGACGGCGCCGCGGTTCTTCGCGGGTGCCATCACGCTCGGCGTCATGATGCAGACGGCGTCGGCCTTCGGGCAGGTCCAGACGGCGCTGTCGTTCTTCGTCACCAACTACACCAACCTCGCCGAGCTGCGCGCCGTGCTCGACCGCCTGATCGGCCTTCAGAAGGCCGCCGCGGCGAAGCCGGCCGAAGCCATCGCGGTCGAGCCGCAGGCCGGAGCGAGCGACGTCGGCATCAAGGGCCTCGACCTCGCCCTGCCCAATGGCCAGAAGCTGCTGCAGGGGCTCGACCTGTCGCTTTCCAAGGGCTCGTCGGTGCTGGTCACCGGCTCCAGCGGCTCGGGCAAGAGCACGCTGTTCCGCGCGCTGGCGGGGATCTGGCCGTTCGGCCGCGGCGCGGTGAAGGTGCCGGAGGGTGCGCGCGTGCTGTTCCTTCCGCAGAAGCCCTACATCCCGATCGCCACCTTGCGTGACGCCGTGAAGTATCCCGACGAGAAGTCGACGGCGGGCGACGCGGAGATCGTGGAGGCGCTGAAGGCCGCCCAGCTCGGCCATCTGACCGACCGGCTCGACGAGGAGGCGCACTGGACCAACATCCTTTCGGGCGGGGAGCAGCAGCGGCTGGCGATCGCACGCGCTTTGGTGTTCAAGCCCGACTGGCTGTTCCTCGACGAGGCGACGGCCTCGCTCGACGAGGCCAACGAGGCGGCGGTCTACGGTGTGCTGAAGGAGCGGCTGCCCGGCACGACGATGGTTTCCATCGGCCACCGGCCGTCGCTCCGCCAGTGGCACGACCGCCGGCTCGACCTCAGGCGCGTGCCGGGGGAGGTCGGAGCGCTCGTTCCTGCGACCTAGAGTCTTCTTCTCCTTCCCTTGGCGGATACCGCCAAGGGAAAGTGCCCTCGTCTTACGAGGGCGATGGGATTCATGCCCTCTTCGCCCCCTTCGCGGGGGCAGAGGAGAGCTGCACGCAACTCTACGCGTCGTTGCCTGAAGCGCGTGACACGGTGAGGCCGGGGACCTGCTCGAGGGCGCGGGCTGCGTCCTCGATCGATCGGGAATTGTGGGCGCAGCGCACCCACCAGGCGCCGACGTCGATGATCGCGCTGCCGCCGCCGCGTGCCGGTGCGATGTTGGAGACGTGGGCCTCGCTGGTGTCCGGCCCGCCCAGCACGACGGTGACGTAGCCGTTCGACAGGTGCCAGCGCGTGCCGGTGGCGTCGCTCCACAGGGCGAAGCCCTTGTCACCAAGCCGCCGCGCCAGCGGCGGCGGCGTGTCGAGCAGCTCGGGCGTGGTGAGGCTGGTGTTGGCTTCGCGGTGCGCATGACTGTCGAGCGCCCGCACGCCGTAGAGGACGTAGAATCTCTTCATCGTGGCCGGCGCTTCCGCATCCTTCGCGAGTCGTGCGTTGGCGGCACGCCACCCGGCGATCCACGGGGCGGCGGCGGCCTCGACGTCGTCCCAGCTCACGTAGAGCTTGCCGACGCCGTCGCCGAACGTGGAGGCCCGCGGCGCACCGTAGAGCGACAGGCCGATCCGACATCCCCCCGGCGTGCGCCACGTTGCGTAGAGAACGACATGATGAGGCGAATCGGCGAGAGGGCCGGTGTCGTCGCGATCGATCGAGCTCGGCGCGCCCAGCTTCATCACGAGCTGCGCGAACACGTCCTTGGGCGCCCTGCCCGCGGCGGCGAGCTCGTAGGCCACGTTCATCACCGGCCGGTCGGGACGGGGCGCCGTCACCTCGGCATAGACCGTGACGAAGCCGTAGGCCGCCGGGCAGGCGATCTCGCGGCTCGCATAGCCCCTGCCCTCGAAGTCCGTGACCACGGCGTCGAAGCGCGTGCCCCACGGGAAGAAGCCGTCGTCGCCCAGGCGGAAGCCGTCCTTCGTGTCGTCCATGCCCGATCCTATCATTTCATGAGAAGAAAGTGGACTTGCTTTTCAGGAAAGTCCGGTCCATCGTCCCGCCATGGACAAGATCGCCCGTACCACCCAGGACATCGGCCGCCGCCTGCGCGCGGCGCGCACCGGCGTCGGCATGACGCTCGCTTCCGTGGCGCGACAGGCGGGCGTCTCCGAGGGCTTCCTCTCCAAGCTCGAACGCGGCCAGGCCGCGGCTTCGATCGCCAACCTGATCCAGCTCGCCGACGCGCTGGGGCTGGGGCTGCACGAGCTGTTCCCCAGCGACGGCGCGCCGGCCAAGACGCGCGTCGCGGTGCATCGCGTCGATGATGGAAAGCTCCAGGACGTGGCGGCGACCGGCTATCGCTGGCGCCATCTCGGCGGCGGCGCGCCACTCGACCGCATGGAGGTCTTCCATCTCGTCTTCCCGCGCGCCAGGGGCATGGAGACGACCGTCTCGCATCCGGGCCAGGAGCATTGCTACGTGCTTTCGGGCGAGGTGCTGTTCCATGTCGGCGGCGAGACGCATCGCCTCAAGGCCGGCGACGGAATTCTGATCGATTCGCTGCAGCCGCATCGCGCGGAGAATGCCGGCCGCGGGCAGGCGCATGTACTGATGACCGTGGCGCGTCCGGCTGAAGCCGCCGACGTGCCTGACTGGTGGCATCTGTCTTCGAGAAGGAAGGAGGAAAGCAGGCCATGAGCAAGCATGTCCCCGATACCGCGGCGGCGAACGCCGCGCTCGGCACCACGCGCGAGGCTTCGCGCCGCGACCACAAGCCCTACCAGGTCCGCCATCTCGACGAGATCGAGTGGGAGACGATCCGCTGGCCGGGCGAGACGGGGAAGATGCTGTTCCATCCGCGGCCCGAGGATCCGACGCAGCCCAACGCCGGCATCCTGCGGCTGGAACCCGGCGCCTATCATCCCGAGCACTATCACGGTTTCGCGCAGGTCTGGCTGGTGCTGAAGGGCGAGTTCTCGATCGACGGCAGGCTCTGCACGCCGGGCACGATGCTCTACCACCCCGATCCGCATTTCGAGGGCGAGTTCAGGACCGAGACCGGCGGCGAGATCGTGATCGTGCAGTATCCCGGCCCGACGACGGCCGAGCGGCCGATCTATGCCGGCCGCTTCGACATGGAGAAGCGGAAGCCGGTCGCCGAGGAGCGGGTCGACCTCTAGGGTGCGGCTTTCGGCGGCGCGGGCTGCAGCTTCCAGAAATGGAGGACCAGCCAGCCGCCGATCGCAAAACCAAAGACAGCACCGAGCGGCAGGCCGACGGTCACGCCGCCCATCGCGGCCGATCCTTCGAAACTACCCCAGATCGCCGTGAAGACGATGGCGAGCACCATGGCGAGCAGGCCTGCGCCGATGGCGGCGCCGACCAGGGCGGCCAGCAGCGCGGCCAGCCAGCGGATCAGCGCAGGCTCGCGTTGATGCGATCGAGCGCGGCGCTGCCCGGGCTGAGGTCCTTCGCCTCGAGCGTGTTGAGCGGTACGTCGACCGTGTTGAGGTTGGCGTGCAGGTCCGACGGCGTCGGGTCGACGTAGAGCAGCCCGGTCACGACCTCGCCGGCATGCAGACCTTCCTGCACGCGCTTCACCGCGGCCACCTTGTCGGACGGATCGTAGTCCTCGCCGAGCTTGCGCAGGCGCAGCAGCGAGCCGTCGTGCTGCTGCACGGTGGTCATCGTGCCCTGCTCGTAGTCGACGGTGATCTCCTCGCGGCTTTCGATGAAGTCGAGCCGGTTCAGGGCCTCGTTGTGCTCGCGCACGTATTCGTAGCTCTTGGTCGAGCCGGCGTGGTTGTTGAAGGCCACGCAGGGGCTGACGACGTCGAGGAACGCGGCGCCCTTGTGCGCCATCGCCGCCTTGATGAGCGGCACGAGCTGGTGCTTGTCGCCGGAGAAGGAGCGGCCGACGAAGGTGGCGCCCATCAGGATAGCGAGCGAGACCATGTCGATCGAGGAGTCGGGATTGGCGACGCCCTTCTTGCTGATCGAGCCCTTGTCGGCGGTGGCCGAGAACTGCCCCTTGGTGAGGCCATACACGCCGTTGTTCATGACGATGTAGGTCATGTTCACGCCGCGGCGCATGATGTGGGCGAACTGGCCGAGGCCGATCGAGGCGGAGTCGCCGTCGCCGGACACGCCCATGTAGATCAGGTCCTTGTTGGCGAGGTTGGCGCCGGTCATCACCGACGGCATGCGGCCATGTACGGTGTTGAAGCCGTGGCTGGCGCCCACGAAGTAGGTAGGCGCCTTGGACGAGCAGCCGATTCCCGAGAGCTTGGCGACCTGATGCGGCAGGACGTCGAGTTCGTAGCAGGCCTGGATGATCGCGGCACTGATCGAGTCGTGACCGCAGCCGGCGCAGAGCGTCGAAACCGCGCCCTCGTAATCGCGGCGGGTGTAGCCGGCCTTGTTCTTGACGAGCGACGGATGGTGGAGCCGGGGCTTGGCGATGTAGGTCATGACGCGGCCTTGTCGAACGAGACAACCTTGAACTGACCGAGCTTCTTGGCGATGTCGGCGGCGATGAAGCGCGCCGTGATCGGCGTGCCGTCATAGTGGAGAACCGGGACGAGCTTGCGGGCGTCGAGCGTGTACTCGCTCATCAGCATGGTGCGGAGCTGCCCGTCGCGGTTCTGCTCGACCACGAACACGCGGTCGTGCTCGTGGATGAAGTCCTCGACCGACTGGGCGAACGGGAAGGACCGCACGCGCAGCGCGTTGACGTGATGGCCGTCGGCCTCGAGGTGGTCGAGCGCCTCGGCCATGGCGGGGCTGGTCGAGCCGAAGTAGATGACGCCGAAGCGCGTCGGCCTGGGCGAGGAGTAACGCAGCGGTTGCGGCGCGATCTTCTTGGCGGTGTCCCACTTCTTCTGCAGCCGCTCCATGTTGCGGACATAGACCGGACCTTCTTCCGAGTAGCGGGCGAACTCGTCCTTGGTCGTGCCACGCGTGAAGTAGGAGCCCTTGGTCGGGTGGGTGCCCGGGTAGGTGCGGAAGGGAATGCCGTCGCCGTCGACATCGAGGTAGCGGCCGAACGTCTTGCCGGCTTCGAGGTCGGCGGCGGTCATGACCTTGCCGCGGTCGAGGGCGCGCTTGTCGTCCCACTCGAGCGCGCGGCAGAGCCGGTGATTCATGCCGATGTCGAGGTCGGTCATGACGAATACGGGCGTCTGCAGGCGGTCGGCGAGGTCGAGCGCGTCGGCGGTGAAGTCGAAGCACTCGCGCGGATCCTCGGGGAAGAGCAGGACGTGCTTGGTGTCGCCGTTCGAGGCGTAGGCACAGGAGAGCAGGTCGGACTGCTGCGTGCGGGTCGGCATGCCGGTCGACGGTCCGCCGCGCTGCACGTTCACGATCACGGCGGGGACCTCGGCGAAGAAAGCGAGCCCGATGAACTCGGTCATCAGCGAGATGCCCGGACCCGAGGTCGCGGTGAAGGCGCGGGCGCCGTTCCATGCCGCACCGATCACCATACCGATCGAGGCGAGTTCGTCCTCGGCCTGTACGATCGCGTACTTGGCCTTGCCGGTCTCCTTGTCGTGGCGGAGCTTCTTGCAGTGGGCCTGGAAGGCCTCGGCCAAGGAGGAGGACGGCGTGATCGGATACCAGGCGCAGACCGTGGCGCCGCCGTAGACGGCGCCGAGCGCGGCTGCGCTGTTGCCTTCCATGAAGATGCGGTCGCCGACATTGTCGGCCTTGCGGACCTTGAGTTTGACCAGGGCAGGATCGACGTGCTGCTTGACCCAGTCGCGGCCGAGATTCATCGCCTTGACGTTGGAGTCGATCAGCTTCTCCTTGCCCTTGAACTGCTCGGCGAACAGCGCCTGGATCTTGGTCTCGTCGATGTCGAGAAGCACCGACAGTGCGCCGACATAGATGATGTTCTTGAAGAGCTGGCGCTGGCGGGCGTCGGAGTAGGTGGCGTTGGTGATGGCCGTCAAAGGCACGCCGATCACGTTGATGTCCTCGCGGAACATCGAGGAGGGCATGGGCTTGGTCGAATCGTAGAACAGGTAGCCGCCCGGCGTGATCTCCTTCACGTCCTCGGCCCAGGTCTGCGGGTTCATCGCGACCATCAGGTCGACGCCGCCGCGGCGGCCGAGATAGCCCTTCTCGGTGACGCGGACCTCGTACCAGGTCGGCAGGCCCTGGATGTTCGACGGGAAGATGTTGCGCGGGCTGACCGGCACGCCCATGCGCAGGATCGAGCGGGCGAAAAGCTCGTTGGCCGATGCCGATCCCGAGCCGTTGACGTTCGCGAACTTGACGACGAAGTCGTTAACGGCGGCTATTGCTTGCGGCATGCGTGCTCCGCGTGTGTCATTTCCATGTAGTACTTGCGCATGTCCCACGCGCCGGTCGGGCAGCGCTCGGCGCACAGGCCGCAGTGCAGGCAGACATCCTCGTCCTTGACCATGACGCGGCCGGTCTTGAGGTCGTTGCCGACGTAGAGGTCCTGCGTCGGGTTCATCGCGGGCGCCATCAGCCGGGTTCGGAGGTCCTTCTCTTCCCCGTTCTCGGTGAAGGTGATGCAGTCCATCGGGCAGATGTCGACGCAGGCGTCGCACTCGATGCAAAGCTTGCCGGTGAACACCGTCTGCACGTCGCAGTTCAGGCAGCGCTGCGCCTCCTTGAAGGCCAGCACCGGATCGAAGCCCAGCTCGACCTCCGCCATGATGTCCTTCAGCGCCTCTTCCTTCTTGCGGTGCGGGACTTTGAAGCGGTGGTCGATGGTCGGCGCGTTGTCGTAGCTCCACTCGTGGATGCCCATCTTCTGGCTGACGATGTTCACGCCGGGCGCCGGCCGCTCCTCGACGTTCTCGCCGGTCAGGAACTTGTGGATCGAGATCGCCGCATCATGGCCGTGCGCGGCCGCCCAGATGATGTTCTTCGGGCCGAACGCCGCATCGCCGCCGAAGAACACCTTCTTGTTGGTGCTTTGCAGCGTCGTCTCGCCGAGTTGCGGCAGGCCCCACTTGTCGAACTCGATGCCCGCGTCCTTCTCGATCCACGGGAAGGCGTTCTCCTGGCCGATCGCCACGAGGACGTCGTCGCATTCGTGGAACTGGTCGGGCTTGCCCGACGGCACGAGGCTGCGGCGGCCCTTGTCGTCGTACTTGGCGACGACCTCCTCGAACAACACGCCCTTGATCCTGCCGTTCTCGTGGCGGACCTCCTTCGGCACGAGCATGTTCAGGATGGGGATGTCCTCGCCCATCGCGTCTTCCTTTTCCCAGGGAGACGCCTTCATCTCGTCGAAGCCGGAGCGGACGATCACCTTGACGTCCTCGCCGCCGAGGCGGCGGGCGGTGCGGCAGCAATCCATCGCGGTGTTGCCGCCGCCCAGCACGATGACCTTTTTCCCGACCTTCGTGGTGTGGCCGAACGAGACGGAAGAGAGCCAGTCGAGGCCGATATGGATGTTGGCGGCCGCCTCCTGGCGGCCGGGCACGTCGAGGTCGCGGCCGCGCGGCGCGCCGGAACCTACGAACACCGCGTCGTAGCCCTCGGCCAGCACCTTCTTCATCGAGTCGATCTTCTGATGCCTGAACTCGATGTTGCCGATGCCGGTGATGTAGCCGACTTCCTCGTCGATCACCGACTCAGGCAGACGGAAGTGCGGAATCTGGGTGCGGATGAAGCCGCCGAGCTTCGGGTCCTGGTCGTAGATGACGATCTCGTAGCCGAGGACGGCCAGGTCGCGCGCCACGGTGAGCGAGGCGGGACCGCCACCGACGCAGGCGATCCTCTTGCCGTTCCAGGCCGGCGCCTTGGGCATGCGCGCCCCGATGTCGTCGTCCTTGTAGTCGGCGGCGACGCGCTTGAGGCGGCAGATCGCGACGGGCTCCTTCTTGCCCTTCACCAGCGTCTCGTCCTCGACGCGGGAGCGGCGGCAGGCCGGCTCGCAGGGGCGGTCGCAGGTCCGGCCCAGGATTCCCGGGAAGACGTTCGACTTCCAATTGATCATGTAGGCGTCGGAGTATCGTCCGTGTGCAATCAGCCGGATGTACTCGGGGACGGGCGTGTGGGCGGGGCACGCCCACTGACAATCTACGACCTTATGGAAGTAGTCGGGATTGGCGATGTCGGTCGGCTTCAACAGGAACTCCAGGCGGCGGCGGAGCAGCCAATCTTATGTAAATGACGATTCAGATTACCCCAACAAGGGGCCGCATTGGGAGATTATTACTGTCCGAGGTCAAGGTCTCTTGGTGGCTAACCTTCTGCAGCACCACACAAAATCCCTCATTGTGCGGAGGGTCTTCGATAGGTGCTGGGCGACGCGCCCGAGGCGCGGCGGAACATGGCGCTGAAGGCACTGACGCTGTCGTAGCCGAGATCGAGCGCGACCGCGGTGACGGGCTGGCCGCCGCCCAGACGGCCCATCGCCTCGAGCACGCGCGCCTGCTGACGCCAGGCGCCGAAGGTGAGGCCGGTTTCGGCGAGGAACAGGCGGGCCAGGGTGCGCGGGCTGGCATTGGCCGAGGCGGCCCACTGCTCGAGCGTCCGCGAATCGCCCGGGCTCTCGAGCAGCGCCGCGCAGAGACGGTGGAGGCGCCGGTCCTTCGGCATCGGCAGATGCAGCGGCAGCGCCCGCCCGCGGTGCAGCTCGTCGAGGATCAGCGCCACGACGTGGCCGGCCGCCCCGCGCTCGTCGTAGTGCATCGGCAGCTCGGTGGCGCGCACGATCAGCTCGCGCAGCAGCGGCGAGACCGGCAGCACGCGGCAGTGTTCGGGCATGCCCTGCGCCGCATCGCGCCGCAGATAGAGCGTCCGCATGGTGACGGCGCCCGACATCACGATGGAATGACGCACGCCCGCCGGCATCCAGAGCGCACGCTGCGGCGGCACCACCCAGACGGCGCGCTCGGTCGAGACCCGCATCGTGCCGGCGGTGGCGTAGATGAGCTGCGCACGGCCGTGGCGGTGAGGGGCGATCTCGAAGCCCGCGGCGAAATCCTTGGGCATGGCCGCCACCGCGCGGGGCACCTTCTGGTAGTCGGCGGGATCGGTGGAGCGTTGGCGATTTCGCGACATAAGTTGGCAAGATAGCGCAAGACAGACAGGACGGCCACGCCTAGTCTCGGAGGCTCCGGAGGAACCGACAAGATGAGCCACGGCAGTCCCACCTCTATCCTGCTCAACATCGGCCACGCCATGGACCACTGGATCCTGGTGGTCTTCGCCTATTCCTGGGGCGTCATCGCCGGGGTCTGGGGCGTCGAGTGGACCGAGCTCACACCCTTCAACTACGGCGCGCTCTTCATGTTCGGCGCGGGCTCGATCGTGAGCGGGCGCCTCGGCGACCTGTGGGGCCGCTGGGTGATGATGGTGATCTTCTTCGTCGGCATGGGCGTCTCGGCGCTGATCATCGCGCTCTGCACCAACAAGTGGCAGATCGGCGCGGCGCTCACACTGATGGGCGCCTTCGCTTCGATCTATCATCCGGTCGGCATTCCGATGCTGGTGCAGAAGGCCAGGAACCCGGGCTTCACGATCGGCATCAATGGCCTGGCCGGCAACATGGGCATCGCCATCGCGGCGGGTGCGTCGGTCTACATCGCCCAGCGCTTCGGCTGGCAGGCCGCCTTCATCCTGCCTGGCCTCATCTGCCTGGCCTGCGCCGTTGCGTTCGTGGTTCTGGTGCCTCGCGAGGAGATGGCGCCGGCCAAGCGCGCGCCCAAGATGAACGACCTGCCGCCGGCGGTCATGGCGCGCGTCTTCGCCATCATGACCTTCACCGCCGTCACCGGCAGCATCGTCTTCAACTTCACGACCAACGGCAACGGCGAGCTGCTCGCCATTCGCGCCAAGAGCATCGCGCAGGACCCGGCGATGCTGGCGACGATGCTGTTCGTCATCTTCTCGCTCGCCTCGCTGGCGCAGCTCGTGGTCGGCAAGATGATCGACCGCTATCCGCTGAAGAACATCTACCTGCCGATCGTGCTCTTGCAGGTGCCGTTGTTCCTCCTCGCCTCGCAGGTCGAGGGCTGGGCGCTGTTCCTGACGGCGATCTGCTTCATGCTGCTGGTGTTCGGGGCCATTCCGTTCACCGACGCCATGATCGTGAAGTACATCGACGACCGCATGCGCAGCCGCGTCACCGGCGTGCGCCTCGCGATCGGCTTCGGCGTCAGCTCCTTCGTCGTCGCCCTGATCGGCCCGGCAGTGAAGGATGCGGGCTTCCCCGTGCTCCTGATGGTGCTGGCGGGCGTGGCGTTCAGCTCGTTCCTGGCTTTGTCGCTGCTGCCCAGCGAGAAGGACGTGCACGCCGTTCCCGTGCCGCCGATGAAGCCGGCGGAATAAACCCGCTACCGCGTTGCGCGGCCGGCACCGGTTTGCGATCCTTCCTCCGAAATCGGGGAGGAAGTGATGCTCAAGAGACGCAGCGTGCTGGCGGGTACGGCCGGCTTCACGATCGTGGCGGCGTCGGCGGTGCGGGCGCAGACCTGGCCCAACCAGCCGATCAGGATCGTCGTGCCCTACGGACCGGGCGGCGCCACCGACACGGCGGGCCGCCTGCTCGCCGAGAAGATGGCGCCGCTGGTCGGCCAGCAGGTGCTGGTCGAGAACAAGGGCGGCGGCAACACCATCATCGGCATGGAGCTGGTCGCCAAGTCGAAGCCGGACGGCAACACCCTGCTGCTCGGCACGACGACGCTGGCGACCAACGCGGCCCTCGGCCTGAAGCAGCCCTACGATCCGCTGAAGGACTTCCAGCCGATCTCGACACTGGCCGACATTCCCGACTTCATCGCGGTGAACAAGGACCTGCCGGTCAAGAACTACCAGTCGTTCGTCGAGTGGTCGGCCAAGCAGCCGCAGAGGGTCCGCTACGCCACGTCGGGCCTCGGCAACCAGCCGCATCTCTGGGCCGAGCTGTTCCGCGCCCGCAACAAGCTCAATCTCGAGAACGTCGCCTACAAGAATGCGGCCGACGCGCTACGCGACGTGATGGGCGGCCACGTGCCGGTGGTGATCGACGTCGTCATGCCGGCCGGCGTGCACGCCGCGCAGGGAAGACTGACCGGCCTCGTCGTGTCGTCCGAGCAGCGCTCGCCGGTGGCGCCCGCGGTGCCCACCGTGGTCGAGCTCGGCATGCCCGACATGGTGAGCGCGGTGTTCTTCGGCGTCGTGGCGCCGGCCGGCGTGCCGCGCCCGATCGTCGACCGGCTGAACGCACTGGTCCGCCAGATCGTCAAGGACCCGGAGGTGGTCAAGAAGTTCGCCGACCTCGGCTACTTCACCACGGGGTCGACGCCCGAGGCCTACCAGGAGAAGCTGAAGTTCGAGACCGAACGCTGGAGCAAGGTCGTGAAGGACAACGGCATCAAGATCGAGAGCTAGAGTAAGATGGCGACTGCATCGGCTGTACCTGTACCCGCTTCACATCTCGATGCAGCGCGCGACGCGGAGCCCGCAAGCCGGGCGGCGAACCAGGCGATGGCCGCGAAGCTTCCCTTCGCCGACACCGCCGACTTCGAGGCGGCGAAGAAAGGGCTGATCGCGCCGGTGCCGGACGGCATCGTGAAGACCGGCGGCGGCACGGTGCTGTGGAACCTCGGCGAGTACGCCTTCATCGACGGCGAGCTTGCGCCGGCGACGGTGAACCCCAGCCTGTGGCGCATGGCGCGGCTCAACCTCGCCAATGGCCTGTTCAAGGTCACCGACCGGCTCTACCAGCTCCGCGGTTTCGACATCGCCAACATGACGGTGATCGAGGGCGACACCGGCCTGATCCTGATCGATCCGCTGACCACGGCGGAGGTCGCGCGGGCCGCCCTCGAGCACTACCGCTCGCATCGGCCGAAGAAGCCGGTGGTGGCCGTGATATACACGCACAGCCACATCGACCATTATGGAGGTGTGCGCGGCGTGGTCGACGAGGCCGACGTGAAGGCCGGCAAGGTCGAGGTCATCGCGCCGGCCGGCTTCATGGAAGCGGTCTCGGGCGAGAACGTGCTGGCGGGGGCGCCAATGTCGCGGCGCGCGCAGTTCCAGTTCGGCACCATGCTGCCGCGGGGGCCCCGCGGCCAGGTCGATGCGGGCCTCGGCAAGAGCGTGGCCCGCGGCACGCCCGGGCTGATCGCGCCCACTCTGTCGATCGTGAAGCCGGTCGAGGAGCACACGATCGACGGCATCAGGATCGTCTTCCAGCTCGCGCCGGAGACCGAGGCGCCGGCCGAGATGCACATGTTCTACCCGCAGCTCGGCGTGCTCAACATGGCGGAGAACGCCTGCCCGCTGCTGCACAACTTCATCCCGCTGCGCGGCGCCGTCGCGCGCGACCCGCGCGTCTGGGCGAAGTACATCGGCGATGCCATCGCCATGTACGGGCCGAAGACGGAGGTGCTGATCGGCCAGCATCACTGGCCGACCTGGGGCCGCGCGAAGATCCTCGACTACCTCGAGGCGCAGCGCGACCTCTACAAGCACATCCATGACCAGACGCTGCGCTACATGAACAAGGGCTGGCGGCCGGCCGAGATCGCCGAAGCGATCGACCTGCCGCCGGGGCTGGCCGAGCGCTGGAGCGCGCGCGGCTACTACGGTTCGGTGAACCACAACGTGAAGGCGGTCTACCAGCGCTATCTCTCCTGGTACGACGGCAATCCCTGCAATCTCCATCCGCTGCCGCCGGCGCCGGCGGCGCGGAAGTTCGTCGAGTACATGGGCGGCGCCGCCGAGGTGATCCGGCGCGCCAGGGCCGACTTCGGGAAGGGCGAGTTCCGCTGGGTGGCGCAGGTGATGAAGGAGGTCGTCTACGCCGAGCCCGGCAACAAGGAGGCGAGGGCGCTCTGCGCCGACGCGCTGGAGCAGATGGGCTACCAGGCCGAGTCGGCGACGTGGCGCAACGCCTTTCTCTACGGTGCGCAGGAACTGCGCCACGGCGTCTTCCAGCTCCCGGCGCGGCCCGGCATGAGCGCCGACACGCTGGCCGGCCTCGCGACCGACGTGTTCTTCGATCTCATGGCGATCCGGCTCGATCCCCCGAAGGCTGCCGGGCATTCGATGGTGATCAACTGGCGGTTCACCGACCGCGGCGAGACGATGACACTCGTGCTGAAGCACAGCACGCTCAGCCATCGTATGGGCGAGAGCGCGAGCGCTCCCGACGCATCGGTCACGACGACCCGCGCGACGATGGATGCCATCGTCCTGCGTAAGACGACGATTCCCGACGCGCTGGCCAGCGGCGCGTTGACGATCGAGGGCGAGGTGCCGCGCCTCGCCGCCCTGTTCGGCATGATGGAACCGCCTGACGGACCGATGTTCGACATCCTCACGCCGGGTGCGGGCCGCTGACGGGAGGCGGCTTGACATTGCTTCGGGCTGCCCGTGTGATGCGGACAACAAGTGCGCGTCCAAGCGCGATGGTAGGGAGGAAAGCAATGTCGAAGCTGTTCGGGCGTCGCCTGCTGGGCGGCGCGGTCGCCGCCGTCGCGGCTCTGGGCCTCGCCGTTCCCGCGATCGCCCAGGAGAAGAAGATCAAGATCGGCGTGATCTTCGACCTGACCGGCCCGTTGGCCGGTGGCGGCTCCGAGCTTCATCACCTCGGCGCCAAGATCATGATCGACAACTTCATCAAGCAGGGCGGCGTCGAGGGCTACAAGATCGAAGCGGTCTACGCCGACGCCCAGAGCAAGCCGGACGTCGCCATCAACGAGGCCGTCCGGCTGATCGAGCAGGAAAAGGTCGACATGGTGCTGGGCTTCTTCTCCTCGGCGCAGTGCGTGCCGGTGGCCGCCCGTGTCGAGCAGCTCAAGAAATTCATGTGGATCACCACCTGCATCTCCTCGGCTGTGCTCGAGAACCGCAACCTCAAGTACGTCTTCCGCACCCAGCCCTCGGGCTCGCAGTTCGGCGAGCTGTCGATGGACTTCATCGCCCAGAACGCCAAGGCCAAGCTGGGCAAGGAGCCCAAGGACGTGCGCGTGGCGATCATCCACGAGGACGGCGCCTACGGCGTCGACGTCGCCAAAGGCAACGAGGCCGGCGCGAAGAAGGCGGGCTTCAACGTCGTGCTGAAGGAAGGCTACGCCGCAACCGCGCCCGACCTGTCGGCGCTGGTAACCAAGCTCAAGCGCGGCCGGCCGGACGTGATCTTCCACACCGGCTACAATCCCGACATCACGCTGTTCCATCGTCAGGCCCGCGAAGGCGGCCTGAAGTTCAGCGCCCTGATCGGCCACGGCGCCGGCTACGGCGTCTACACCAAGCTCAAGGAGGGCCTGGGGAACGACGTCAACTACATCTACAACGTCGACCCGATCTCGATCTGGGACACCAACCAGAAGGCGCTCGACCCCAAGCTGCCGCCGCTCATCAAGATGGTCGGCGAGGAGTACGAGAAGGCGAAGCCCGGCACCACCATCAGGTCGGCGCATGTCGGCATGGCCGCGTCCAACACCTACGTGTTCTTCACCGAGGTGCTGCCGCGCGCCATCAAGAAGTACGGCGGCGTCGACGCCGAGGCGTTGCGCAAGGCCGCGCTCGAGGTCGATCTGCCCGAGGGCGGCACCATGCTGGGCTTCGGCGTGAAGTATGCCGGCGAGGGCTCGCCGATCGCCGGCCAGAACGAGCGCGCCAGCCCGGTCGTCGTCCAGTACGTCGACGACAAGTCCTACGTCGTGTGGCCGAAGAGCCAGGCGCAGCGCGACCCGGTCCTGCCCTTTCCGGCGGGCTCGATCTACTCGCCCAAGTGACGTCTCCGCGCAACGTCAAGGCATAGCGGAGGCATCCGGGCCGTGCTGGTCGTCGAAGGGTTGGTCAAGCGTTTCGGCGGGTTCACGGCCGTCAACAACGTATCGTTCGAGGTCCGGCAGGGCGAAATTCTCGGCCTGATCGGCCCCAACGGCTCGGGCAAGAGCACGATCTTCAACATGCTGTCGGGGACGTTTCCGCCCACCGCGGGATCGATCTCCTTCGAGGGCCAGCAGCTCGCGGGCCTGGCGCCCCACACCATCATCAACCGCGGAATCGGCCGGACGTTCCAGATCCCGCGGCCGTTCCGTCGTCTCACGATCTTCGAGAACGCCGCCCTCGCGGGCTATTTCGGGCAGGACCGTCACAGCCGCGCCAAGGCCGAGGCCTCGGCCGAGCGTGCCCTCGCCATGGTCGGGCTGCCGACCGACCGGCAGGCGAGCGTCGACGGGCTGGGCGCCGCGGGCCTCAAGAAGCTCGAGCTCGCCAAGGCGCTGGCCACCGAGCCGAAGCTGTTGCTGGCCGACGAGAGCCTGGGCGGGCTCGACGAGAAGGAGATGGACCAGGCCGCCGTCATGCTGAAGCGCATCCGCGACGAGCTCGGCATCACCATCATCTGGGTCGAGCACATCATGGGCGTGCTGATGCGCGTCGTCGATCGCGTCATGGTTCTGGACCACGGCGAGAAGATCGCCGAAGGCCTGCCGCACGCGGTGTCGAGCGACCCGCGCGTCATCGAGGTCTATCTCGGCAGTGACGCGCACGCGACCCAGGCGGTCGCGGCGGCGCGACGCTAGGACCGGACCGGATGCTCGAACTCAAATCCGTCGACGCCGGCTACGGCTCCTTCCAGGCGCTGTTTGGCGTCTCGCTCGACGTCAAGGCAGGCGAGGCGGTCGGCGTCATCGGCCCCAACGGCGCCGGCAAGACGACACTGATGCGCGTCATCTCCGGCCTCATCCGGCCGCGCGCCGGCACCATCGCGATGGAAGGCACCGACGTGGTGAAGACGGCGGCACACCGCATCATTGAACTCGGCATCGCCCACGTGCCGGAGAACCGTCGCCTGTTTCCGCGGCTGACCGTCGAGGACAATCTCCGGATGGGCGCCTACACGCCCGCGGCCCGCTCGAAGTTCGCGCAGCGGCTGGAGTTCGTGTTCGACCTCTTCCCGCGCATGAAGGAGCGTCGCAACCAGCTTGCCGGCACAATGTCGGGCGGCGAGCAGCAGATGTGCGCGATCGGCCGCGCACTGATGAGCGATCCCAAGCTGCTGCTGCTCGACGAGCCCTCGGCCGGCCTGGCGCCGGTCGTGGTGCAGCAGGTCTTCGAGCTCGTGAAGCGCATCCGCTCCGGCGGGCTCACCGTGCTCATCGTCGAGCAGAACGTCCAACAGGTCCTGCGCGTCGTCGACCGCGCCTACCTGCTCGAGGCCGGCACGATCCGGATCTCGGGCACGTCGGCGGAGCTGCTGGCGAGCGACACGATCAAGCAGGCGTATCTCGGAGTGTAGCGGGGCAGGCGATGGAAATCTTCGACGTCTACCTTCTCGAGGCGATCATCAGCGGCATCCTGCTGGGCGGCGTGCTCGCCCTGCTGGCGCTCGGGCTGAACCTGATCTTCGGCGTCATCGACGTCACCTGGATCTGCTACGCCGAGCTGATCATGATCGGCATGTACGGCCTCTACTATCTCTATGCCGTCTACGGCGTGCCGATGTGGATGGCGGTCCCGCTGTGCATCGTCCTGGTGGCGATCCTCGGCCTGCTGCTGCACTTCCTGGTGATCGAGCCGCTGCTCGACGCGGCGCCGATCAACCAGCTCCTGGCGACCGGCGGCGTGCTGTTCTTCCTGCAGAGCTTCGCCACCGTCGCGTTCGGCATCGATTTCCGCAACCTCGGCATCCGGCTCCCGGTGCTGGCGATCGGCGAGATGCACTTCAGCTACGCCCGTCTGCTCGCGTTCCTGGCGGCCGCCGGCGGCATGGTCGCGGTCTACCTCTTCATGACGCGGACCTACACCGGCACCGCGATCCGGGCGATCTCCCAGGACCGCCAGATCATGGCCCTGATGGGCGTCGACACGCGCCGGCTCTATCTGGTGACCTCGGCGATCGGCGGCGCGCTCGCCGGCCTCGCGGCATGCCTGCTGGTGCTGCAGTACGACGTCCATCCCTTCGTCGGCCTGTCGTTCGGCCCGATCACCTTCCTGATCTGCGTGCTGGGCGGGCTCGGCAACTTCATCGGTGGCTTCGTGGCGGCCTTCCTGTTCGCCCAGATCATCTCGCTGGGCGGTCTCTACTCCGACCTCGAATGGGGCTACGTGCTGGCCTTCGCCTTCTTCATCGTGATGATGTTCGTGCGGCCACAGGGCCTTCTCGCGAGACGCTCGTGAATCCCCGCAATCCCGTCCTGTGGCTCGTTGCCGCCGCGCTGGTGGCGCTGCCGTTCGTCTACAGGCAGCCCTACCACCTGCACGTGATGGTGCTGATCCTGATCTGGTCGTTCGCCTATACCTCGTGGTCGATGATGGGCCGCTTCGGGCTGGTGTCGCTGGGTCACGGTGGCTTCATGGGTGTCGGCGCCTACGGCACCGCTCTGCTGTGGAATCACATGGGGCTGTCGCCCTGGATCGGCATTCCGCTCTCCATGCTGGCGGCCGGCGCGCTGGCGCTGATCGTCGCGTGGCCGTGCTTCCGCTTCCGCATCACCGGGCACTATTTCGCGCTCGTCACGCTCGCGCTTTCGGGCATCGTGCTGCAGGTCATCACCGCGACGCGCAACCAGACCGGCGGTTCGCTCGGTTACACGCCCGAGCGCACCAAGGGCAGCGGGCTCGCCGCGCTGCAGTTCGTCGACAAGGAGACCTGGTACCTGATCGCTCTCGGCGTCTGGGCGGTCGGGCTCGTCATCTGGTATCTGGTCGACCGCAGCATGATGCGCGACGCGCTGGAAGCGATCTCGGAGGACGAGGACGCGGCGGCGGCGGCGGGCGTCAACGTCACGGCCGAGAAGCTCAAGATCACGGTGCTCAGCGCCCTGATGACCGCGCTCGCCGGAGCGCTCTACTGCCAGTACCAGATGTTCATCTCGCCCGACACCGTGAGCGGCATCGCAGTGTCCCTGCAGATGGTGTTCGCCGCGGTGGTCGGCGGCATCTACGTGGCTCTCGGCCCGACCGTCGGAGCGATCATCACCATCCTGTTGGCCGAGGTCCTGCGTATCGGGTTCGGCACGAAGGCGGTCGGCTGGGACAATCTGGTCTACGGCGTCCTGCTCATCCTGTTCATCATATTTCTTCCCAAGGGCATCCTTGGCAGCTTGCTTGCGCGCTTGAAGTCCCCTACCAAGCGCTAGGGATGGATGAGTTCGATTTCGTCGTTGTCGGGGCAGGCTCCTCGGGCGGTCCGATCGTCGACCGCTTGACGGCGGGTGGGCGATACTCGGTGCTGCTGATCGAAGCCGGCCCGGAAGCGACCAACCCGTGGATCGGAATTCCCCTGGGTTTCGGCAAGACCTTCCTCAATCCCGCGGTCAACTGGAAGTTCGTGACGCAGCCGGAAGACCAGCTCGGAGGACGGCAGATCTACTGGCCGCGCGGCAAGGTCGTGGGCGGCAGCAGCGCCATCAACGGCATGGTCTACATCCGCGGCCTGCCGTCCGACTACGACTCCTGGCGCCAGATGGGCAACGAAGGCTGGTCGTTCGACGATTGCCTGCCCTATTTCAGGCGTCTCGAGGGTCACGTCGACGGCGGCGACGAGCTTCGCGGCGCCGACGGCCCGGTCAAGATCACCCAGGCGGAGTATCGAAACGAGCTCGGCGAGACGTTCCTCGCGGCCTGCCAGGAGATCGGCCTGGGCGAAGTCGAGGACTTTTACGGCGACTGCGATGGCGCCGCCTACTATCACGCGACGATCTACAGGGGCCGGCGCGTCTCGACAGAGCAGGCCTACATCCGCCAGGCCCGTGTTCGGTCGAACTGCAAGCTGGTGACCAACGCCCTGGCAGAGCGTGTGATCATTGAAGACGGTCGCGCCGTCGGCGTCGCCTATCGCGTCGGCGCCAGTACACGGGCGGCAAAGGCCCGGCGCGAGGTCATCCTCTGCGCGGGCGCGATCGGCTCGCCGCAGCTCCTGCAGCTTTCCGGCCTCGGTCCGGGTGCGCTGCTGCAGGAGCTGGGCATTCCGGTCGTGCGCGACATGCCGGGTGTGGGGGAGAATCTCCAGGACCACTACGCTTTGCGCTCGACCTACCGGACGTGGTGGCGGCTCACGGTCAACGACGACATCAACTTCCTGCATCGTCGCGTGAGCGCCGTGGCCGAGTACGCGCTGCTGCGCACCGGCCCGCTCGCCGCATCGCCGGCGTTCGCCGGCGCCATGGTGCGCCTGATGCCGCAGTCGCAGGAGCCCGACACGCAGATCCACTTCTTTCCCTGGTCGACGGACCGCATCGACAGGGGCCCGCACAGGTTTTCGGGCTTCAGCATGCTGGCCAATCCGTCGCGTCCCGAGAGCCGTGGCCATGTCCGCGTCGTCTCGCGCGATCCTGCGGCCGCGCCGGCGATCGTGGCCAACTACCTCTCGACCGAGACCGACCGAAAGGCGAGCGTCGCGGCGGCCAGGTTCGTCCGGCTCCTGGCGCGCACCACGGCGCTCGGCCGCCTCGTCACCGAGGAGATCACGCCGGGCGTCGAGGTGTGGAGCGACGACGACTTCCTCGAGTACTCGCGCAGGGAAGGCCAGTCGGCCTACCACCCGGTCGGCACCTGCCGCATGGGCCGCGACGCCGGCGCTGTCGTCGATCCGCAGCTCAGGGTGCACGGTGTTCCGGCGCTACGCGTGGTCGACGCTTCGATCATGCCCACACTGATCTCCGCCAACACCAACGCCGCCTGCATGATGATCGGCGAGAAGGCGGCCGACATGATCCTGTCCGACGCCCGGGCCTAGCTTCAATCAGTCTGCGGTTGAGAGTGCGGCGATGGCGAGCGGCTGTTCGCGGCCGCGGACGGCCAGCACGGGCAGTTTCTCCGCGGCGATGCCGGCCGGCAGGGCGGCGATCGCCAGCAGGTCCGTCGAGGCGAGGATGTCGCGGCCCAGCGACTTGGCGGCCTCGAGCAGCCGCGCGGCGACGTTCAGCGTATCGCCGACATAGGCGATCTCGCGGCGGATGTCGCCGATCTCGCCGGCGACGATCTCGCCGCAATGGAGGGCGGCGCGGAAGTCCGGCACCGCGCCGAACTGCTCGCGATAGGCCGCGGCATTGGCCGCGATGAGCCGGCGCACGACGAACGGGCAGGCCAGCACGTCGCCATCGGGGAGCGCCGCGCCATCGGGCCAGGTCAGGATCGCCTCGTCGCCGACATACTTGTGGATCTCCGCTTCGCACTCCAGGGCGCCGTCTGCGATGTCGCGGAAGAAGTCGTTGAGCAGCGCGTGGAAACGGATCGGCCCAAGCCGCTCGGCGAGCCCGGTCGAGTCCTTCATGTCGATCAGCAGGAAGGCGCGCCGTTCGCGCCGCGGCTTGGAGTAGCGTCCCGTCGCGAGGTCCCTGAGCGTCCGGAACCCCAGCAGGCTGCCGATCTGATAGGCGAGGTTGGTGAGCGTCGCCATCGCGACGACGAAGACCAGCGAGTCGCGGAAGGTCTGATCGAAGCGGAAACCCTGGGCGCCGAGCAGGGTGCGGCCGAGCACGAGGCCGCCGACGATCACGACGCAGTAGAAGGCGACCCTGAAGGCGAAGTACCAGATCTGCGGCCGGCGCCGCAGGCGCCGCATGGCCGGCAGGTACTGGCCCTCGACCTCGAACAGCAGGATCGGCGTGGCGATGATGATGGAATGCACGACGCCCGTCAGCGCCTTGCGCCAGCCCGGCGCGTCGCCTTCGCTGATGGCGTAGGAGAAATAGGCGCTGATGATCGCGCTGCCGAGACTGAGCCACAGGATGATCCGCCAGTTACGGCGGCTGCGGTTGCGCGAGATCATGCCGGCCGGCGCCGGAGGGCTCGGGCGAAGGTCTCGTGGTCGACGTTGCCGCCGGAGCAGATCACGGCGACGGCGCGGCCCCTCACCGGCAGCTTGCCCGTCAGCGCCGCGGCCAGTGCCACCGCACCGCCCGGTTCGAGCACCAGCTTGAACTCACGGAAGGCGAGCTCCATCGCGTCGAGAACTTCTTCGTCGCTCACCACGAGGCCCGGTCCGAGCACCTTCCGCGCCAGCGGGAAGGTGACGTCGCCCGGCGTCGGCGCCAGCAGCGCGTCGCAGATCGAGCCGGAGAGCTTCTCGTTCGTCTCCTTCTTGCCGCTGGCGAGCGACCGCGCGAGGTCGTCGAAGCCTGCGGGCTCCCCGGCATGCACCGTTGTCGTCGGGCTGATGCCCTGGACGCCGAGCGCCACGCCGGTCGCCAGCCCGCCACCCGAGCAGGGCGCCGCCACCGCGTCGAGCGTGACCCCGAGCGCCTTGGCCTGTTCGGCAAGCTCGAGGCCCGCGGTGCCCTGGCCGGTCAGGATCCAGGGATGGTCGTAGGGCGGCACGATGGTGGCGCCGGTCTTTCGTGCGATGCCGGTGCCGATCTCTTCGCGGCTGTCCTTCACGCGGTCGTAGAGCACGACCTCGGCGCCCGAGGCGCGCGTGTTGGCGACCTTGAGCGCCGGCGCATCGGCCGGCATCACGATGGTGGTCTTCACGCCCAGCAGCCGGCCCGCTTCGGCGAGGCCCTGCGCATGATTGCCCGACGACCAGCCGACCGCGCCCTTCTTCCGGTCGGCCTCGCTCATCGAAGCCAGGAAGTTGTAGGCGCCGCGCAGCTTGAAGGAGCCGGTGCGCTGCAGGCACTCGGCCTTGAGCAGGAGACGGCCGCCCAGCCGGTCGTTGACCCGCGGATTCTCCAGCAGTGGCGTGCGCAGCGTCACGCCCTCCAGGCGACGGGCGGCGGCCTGGACGTCGGCGAAGGTCGGCGGCGAAGACATCAGGAAACACCGAGGAGGGCGGGGAGCTGGGACAGGTCGCGAACTTCGGCGGCGAGCCTGCCGGGCAGGTTGTCGTCGGGCGCGCCGGCGCGGTTCACCCAGACGGTGTGGAAGCCGAAATGGGCCGCCCCGTGCGCATCCCAGCAGTTGGAGGACAGGAAGCAGACGGTCTCGGGCAACACGTTGCAGCTTTTGCCGACCAGCTCGTAGACCCTGGGGTCGGGCTTGAAGACGCGCGCCTCGTCGACGCTCAGCACGACCTCGAAAAGGCCGGCGAGACCGGAAGCGGCGACCATCGGGTCGAGCATCTCGGGATTGCCGTTGGACAGGATCGCCATCCGCAGCCCGGCGCGCCGCAGCCGTGCCAGCGTCTCGGACACTTCGGCGAACGGCGCCAGGGCGAGATAGGCGCCCATCAGCTTCTCGCGCACCGAGGCATCGTCGATCCTGTGTGCGGCCAGGCAGTGGTCGAGCGCCTCGCCGGTCACCTGCCAGAACTTGGCATAGGCGCCCATGCCGTTGCGCAGCCAGGTGTACTGGATCTGCTTCTGCCGCCACATCTCCGACAGCGCATCGGCGGAAGGCCCGATCGCGGCGCGATGGCGCGCCACCGCCGAGTTGAAGTCGAACAACGTGCCGTAGGCGTCGAAGACGCAGATCTCGATGCCGGAAAGGGCGCTCATGCGCGGCCTCCCGACTGCAAAATCCTCATCCTGAGGAGCCGCGCTTCGCGCGGCGTCTCGAAGGAGCGGCGATAGACGGAGTGCCTGTGCCCCACCCTTCGAGACGCGCCCTTCGGGCGCTCCTCAGGGTGAGGTCGTCTCTTGGTAAGCATGCAGGTTTGCTCCCGATGAGCTCAGACCGTAGGCTGTCTGGCATGTTCGTCGCCATCGTTCAAATCCCCATGGACAAGCGCCCGCGCGACGCCGCCGTCGAGGCGGCGCGCAAATCGGCACCGACCTACACCGCGCTCGCGGCCAAGGGTCTCCTGAAGAAATACTACCTCAACGGCGAGGCCGGCGGCGGTGGGGTCTATCTCTGGGACTCGGAGGCATCGGCCCGCGCCTGGTACACGCCGGAGTGGGAGAAGCGCATGGAGGCGGCGTTCGGCGCGAAGCCGACCGTGACCTACTACGACAACCATGTCGTGGTCGACAACGAGGCGGGGAAGGTCCGCATCGAGGGCGAGGGTTGAGATGGAGAAGCGGCGGCTCGGCCGGACGGGCCTCGAGGTCTCGGTGCTGGGCTACGGCGCCGGCGCGGTCGGCGGTCTCTTCACGAGAGGCGAGGCCAGGGAGCAGGAGCGCGCGGTGGCGCGGGCCATCGAGGCCGGCATCAACTATTTCGACACGGCCGCGCGCTACGGCGACGGCGAGTCGGAAAAGAACCTCGGCCGCGTGCTGAGGTCGCTCAAGGCCGACGTGGTCGTCGGCACCAAGTTCCGCCTGCGCGCGGAGGATCGCGGCAACGTGGCGGCCTTCGTCGCGCAGTCGACCGAGGAGAGTCTCCGCCGCATGGGCCGCGACCATGTCGACCTGCTGCAACTCCACAATCCGCTGACGGGCAGGGACGGCGGCGACGATCTCGACGTCGAGATCGCGCTGAACGAGGTCGCACCCGCGCTGGAGAAGTTGCGCAGGCAGGGCAAGACGCGCTTCATCGGCTTCTCCGGCGTCGGCGAGCCCGCGGCGCTCCAGAAGGCGGTCGACTCCAAGCTCTTCGACACGGTGCAGGTCGTCTACAACGCGCTGAACCCCAGCGCCGGCGGGCCGATGCCCAAGGGGGCTCCCGGCCTCGACTACGGCCGCCTGCTGGAGCGGGCCAGGGCCGCCGACATCGGCACGATCGTCATCCGCGCGCTCGCCGGCGGCGCGCTCTCCGGCACCGCCGACCGCCATCCGCTGGCCATGCAGCAGGTGCCGCCGATCGGCTCGGCGCCCGACTTCGCGGGCGACGTGGCGCGTTCCCAGGCGCTCGCGCCGGTGGCGCGGGAGGCGGGCATCGCGACCCTCACCGAGCTCGCCGAACGCTTCGTGATCTCCCATCCCGCCGTCTCGACCATGCTGGTCGGCTACTCGACGCTCGGCCATCTCGAGGAGGCGATCACGGCGGTCGGGAAGGGGCGGCTGCCGAAGGCGGTGTTGGAACGGATGGGGTAGCTACTTGCCAATTCTTGATTGCGCAGCGTCGTGTGTTCGCTGCATTCACCGTTGTATTCGCTGGTGACAGAAGGAACACAGACCGATCTGTTGCCACCTGTCACGGATCCGCAGTCTGCTCGTGTGCTCCTCGCTGATCTGCATGATGCGTCAGCCAGGAGCTGCTCATCTTGTCGTCTGGCCGCCCGACATTCGCCTGCCTCCGTGAAAAGCTTGTTGGCTACTGCACGCGGCCGATCTTGTGCGAATCCAGCGCATGATGTATATACGGATATATACAAGGAATTTGTTGGATGACAGTCACCCGAACTCGAACCTTCCGCAGCGGCAACAGCGAGGCGATTCGCCTGCCGAAGGATGTCGCCTTCGGTGAAGACCAGGAACTCGTCATCGTGCGTTCCGGTGACGTGATGACGATCTATCCGGCCGCGACGTCCATCCCGGCGATGATCAAGCGGCTGCGGGCGCTGCCGGCGCCGCCCACCATAGAGCGGCGCGACGACGGGGAGCTGCCCGAGCGGCGAGGGCTCTGAAGCGTGGCGTTCCTGCTCGATACCGATGTCACCATCCATCTGCGCGACGGCGATCCCGAGGTGACAGACAAGGTGGCCGCCCTCGACGATGCGGTGTTGATGTCGATCGTCACGCGCGTCGAGCTCGAGGGCGGTGTCTATCGCGAGCCGGCACATGTGCAGATCAGGCGTGCGCGGCTCGATGCGATCCTGGCCGCGGTGCCGACGCTGGCGTTCGACGACGAGGCGGCGGATGCATACGGCGCCATGGTGGCCAGCGCGGGCTATTCGCGGCGCAAGCTGCTGGATCGCATGATCGCGGCGCAGGCGCTCGTCCATCGCGCCACGCTGGTCACGAAGAATGCCGGCGACTTCTCGGACATCAAGGACCTGGCGCTCCTCGCCTGGTGATCCGGCCGATCTTCCAGGCAACCTGCCGGATGCAAGCACTGCCTGCATCGAAATCGTCATCGCCGACTTGCAGGTTCAGCAGGTTTGTGCTAGGAAAAAGACTATCATGGGCCGATTCCGATCGCGCCCGAACCACCAGGACGGCGGAGCCAACCGACCGCACGAGTCTCTAGCCTTCCGAGGCTGGAGATGCCCCCGGAGCGCGCTGCGCTCCCTCGTTGAATGAAAGTCGAAAAGACCGACGATTCAGCGTCGGCCCGAGGTGCGAGCTGCGACAACTGCTACAAAGCGGTACGTCCGGGCGTCGCACCCGAAAATCAACAAGATCGCGCAAATGCTGCATCGGAAGCCCCTCGCCCCGGCGTCGGGACGGCGGTGCACTCGTAGCGCGGCTCGGCCGAGTTTTGCTCGGCTGTTTGCGGCCTAGGAGCGGCCGAGCGCCGGCGGCACGGTGCGGAAGGGGCCGTTCAGGCGGTCGCGGTAGACCGTGACGCCTTCCATGATGCGCTGCACGTAGTCGCGCGTCTCGCGGAAGGGGATCATCTCGATCCAGTCGACCATGTCGATCTTGCCGGCGCGCGGGTCGCCGATCGTCTTCAGCCAGCCGGCCACGCGGTTGGGGCCGGCGTTGTAGCCGGCGGCGGCCAGCTCGTAGGAGCCGCCGAAGCGCTGCAGCATCTCGGCGAGGTACTGCGTGCCGAGCTGCACGTTGTAGGCGGGGTCGCGCGTCAGCTTCTCCTGCACGAACGGCACGCCGAGCTTGCGGGCGACGTCGTTCGCGGTGGTGGGCAGGAGCTGCATCAGGCCCAAGGCGCCGGACGAGGAGACGGCGGCGGCGTTGAAGGCGCTCTCCTGGCGCGTCACGGCGAGCGCCAGTGCGCGCTCGATCGAGCCGGTGGCGCCGAGATCGACGACGGGGAAGGCGGTGTCGAACAGGGTGACGCCGTTCTGGGTCGCCCGCCGCGCGATGGTCAGCGCCACGTCGGGGCGCCGGAGTTCGACGGCGAGCTGCGCCAGCAGCTCGACCTCGCCCGGCGCGGTGACGTGGCGGGCGAGCTGCAGCAGGAAGGGCCGCGCACGGTCGTATTCGCCGGCCTGTCCGAGATAGCGCGCCATGGTGACGAACTCGCGCCCGCCCATCGACTTGCGGTCGGCCTCGTTGACGACCGGATCGACGGGAAGCCGGGCGCCGACGTTCGGCACCTTCCGGGAGGCGAGCTGGCCGTAGAAGGTCTGTCCGTAGCCGGCGGCCCGCGTGTACCAGTCGGTCGCCTCCTTGGTCCTGCCCGACGCCTCGTAAGCGCGGCCGAGCCAGTAGGCGGCGCGACTCTTGGACAGGGGAACGCTGACGCCGTCGTGCAGCGTCTGGAAATGCCTCTGCGCTTCGGCCGTCTTCTTGAGGTGGCGCAGCGCGATCCAGCCCGCGAGGAACTCCGCCTCGGCGAAGGCGACGCCCTTGGTGAGGCCGTGGCCCGCGACCACGGCATAGGCCTCGGCCGGCTTGCCGGCACCGAGAAGCTCGCGCGCCACGAGGTCGCGCTCGGTCCACCAGGCGTCGGACTGGGGCGCGCCGGGTCCGGTGAGGAGCGCCTTCGCTTCCTCGAGGCTGCCTGTGCGGCGCAGCCATTGCGCACGCTCGAGCCGGATCGTGGGCTCGTTGAGCTTGGCCGCGGACACGCCGCGAATAACCGTCGGCGCATCGGCGGCACGCGTCGCCATGGCGAGACGCGCCTCGGCCACCGGCTGGTAGTCGGGCGGCAACTTGGCCACGAGCTCGCGCGCCACCTGCGGCCGGCCGCTGCGCAGGATGCGGTCGAAGCGCGCGACATGGTCCTGGGGCGTCAGCAGATGGCCGTACCTGGCGAGGAAATCGGCTTCGTCGGAGTTGCGCAGCGTGGCGTTCTGCCAGGTGTCGCGCGCGAACCTGGCGACCTCGTTGGGCGCCGCGGTCTGCGCCGCGTCGAGACGGCGCATATGGCCGGTGCTGGTGAGCGGCGGGAAGGCGGTGAAGTAGCGGACGACCTCGGTCGCCGGAGTCTCGGTGCCGATGCGGTCCTCGGCCTGGCGACGCAGCACCTCGGGCTCGGGCCAGTCCGGCTGCTCGCGCAGGAAGCGCCAGGTCGAGGCGAAGTCGGCCTCGGTCTTCGGTGCGGTGCGCAGGGTCGCCCAGGCGACATAGCGGTCGAGCAGGGCGTTGCGGAAGTTCGCGACGGCGGCGCGGGCGTCGGACCAGCGGTTCTCGTCGATGGCCTTGATGGCGGCGGCTAGCGCCGCGGCTTCGCCGGGGCTGAGCGGCTTGGGCGCCTGGATCGCCTGCGCGACGTCGCTCGGTGTGGATGGCGGAACCGTGCCGCTATCCTGCACGATCGGTTGCTGCGGCGCAGCGGAGGGAGCCGTTGGGGCAGGCGCCGATGCTGCCGGACGGGGAGCCGTCGATGGGGGCGGCACGCGGCGCACGCCGATGTCCGGCGATCCGGCGGCCGGCTGGTCTCCGCTTTGCCCGCGCAGAATGGTGACGCCGCCTTGCTGTGCGAAGGCAGGACCACAGACGAGCGGGGCCGCGAGCAGGGCGGCGGCCAGAATGAGGGGGTGTTTATGGTTCTTCACGCTAGGAATCGTATGCAGGCTTATGCGGCATCACAATGGCTGCTTGGGGGCAAGTTGCTCGCCTTGCCGGAGCATAACCCGGAGCCTACAGTGAATTGTTAAGGGAAATTCGGAGGAAGCCATGTTCAACGGGTCGCTCGTCGCGCTCATCACCCCGTTCAGGAACGGGTCGGTCGACGAGAAGGGCTTCGAGAAATTCGTGGCCTGGCAGATCAAGGAAGGCACCGACGGCCTGGTGCCGTGCGGCACCACGGGCGAGTCGCCCACCCTCTCGATGGAAGAGCACAAGCGGGTCATCGACATCTGCATCGCCGCGGCCAAGGGTTCGGGCGTTCCCGTGATCGCCGGCACCGGTTCCAATTCGACCGCCGAGGCGATCGAGCTGACGCAGCACGCCAAGAAGGCCGGCGCCGACGCCGCCATGCTGGTCGTGCCCTACTACAACAAGCCGACCCAGGAAGGCCTGTTCCAACACTTCAAGGCGGTGGCCGAGGCCGTCGACATCCCGATCCTGCTCTACAACGTGCCGCCGCGCACCGGCGGCGACATGCAGGTCGAAACCGTGATCCGGCTGAGCCAGGTGAGGAACATCGTCGGCATCAAGGACGCGAGCTACGACATGGCGCGCCCCACGCTCACCAAGCTCAAGGCAAAGAAGGGCTTCGTGCAGCTCTCGGGCGAGGATGCGAGCACGCTCGGTTTCCTGGCGCAGGGCGGCGACGGCTGCATCTCGGTGACGGCCAATGTGGCGCCGCGCCTCTGTGGCGACATGCACGACGCCTGGAAGAAGCGCGACCTCGACACGGCGTTCGAGCTGCAGGACAGGCTGATGCCGTTGCACAAGGCGATGTTCTGCGAGACCAGCCCCGGCCCGGTGAAGTTCGCCGCGGAGCTGATCGGCCAGGCGAGCGCCGAGATGCGCCTGCCGATGGTCCCGATCGCCGAGAGCAGCAAGAAGGCCGTGCGCGAGGCCATGGTCCACGCGGGCCTGATCAACTAGGGATCGTTCCTTGGCGAAGAAACCGGACCTGGACCGCACGGTGGTGGCCCAGAACCGCAAGGCGCGGCACAACTACTTCATCGAGGAGACCTTCGAGGCCGGGCTCGCGCTGACCGGCACCGAGGTCAAGTCGCTGCGCGGCGGGCGCAGCACTATCGCCGAGTCCTACGTGACGGAGGAGGGCGGCGAGGCCTGGCTGGTCAACGCCAACATCCCGATCTACGCGTCGGGCAACCGCTTCAACCACGAGCCGCGGCGGCCGCGGAAGCTGCTGCTCCATCGCAAGCAGATCAACAAGCTCATCGGCGCGATCCAGCGCGAGGGCCGCACCGTCGTACCGCTGCTGGTCTATTTCAACCCGCGCGGCCGGGCCAAGATCGAGATCGCGCTGGTCACCGGCAAGCAGGCGCACGACAAGCGCCAGGCGATCAAGGACCGCGATTGGCAGCGCCAGCGGGCGCGCCTGATGTCGACACGCCGCTGACGATCCGAGGAGTTCCATGAGCACAGTTCTGGTCACCGGAGCGGCGCGAGGCCTCGGACTCGACTTCACCCGGCAGTACGCAGCCAGAGGCTGGAAGGTGCATGCCTGTGCCCGCAACCCGGCCGCCCTGAAGGACATCGCCGGCAACATCCACTCCCATCGGCTCGAAGTCACCGACTACGATGCGGTGAAGGCGCTGGCGGCGAAGCTCTCGGGCGAGGCGATCGACGTACTGATCTGCAATGCCGGCGTCTCGCGGCCGGAGGCCGCGACACTCGGTTCGCTCGATCCGACAGCATGGCGCGAGGCCTTCGAGGTCAATGCGCTCGCGCCCCTGATGATGGCGGAAGCCTTCGTCGACCATGTCGCGCGCTCGAGGGATCGCAAGCTCATCGCGATCTCGAGCCGGCTCGGCAGCATCGCGCTCTGCGACAGCGGCCGCTACGCCTACCGCGCGAGCAAGACGGCCCTCAACATGGAGTGGAAGGGGCTTTCGGTGGATACCGCGGCCAAGGGCCTGATCTGCGTCGTCATGCATCCCGGTTGGGTGCAGACCGACATGGGCGGCGTGGGGGCCACGCTCACCATCGCCCAGAGCGTGCCTGCCATGGTCAAGGTGATCGACGGGCTGAAGGCGTCCGACAGCGGCCGCTTCATCAACTACGACGGCAGCGAGATCCCCTGGTAGGCCCATGATCCTCAGCGAAGAACAGACGCTGATCCGCGATACCGCGCGGGCCTTCGCGCGCGAGAAAGTGGCGCCGCATGTTCGTGCCTGGGAGGCGGCGGGCGAGATCCCGCGCAACGTGCTCGCCGAGATGGGTAAGCTCGGCTTCCTCGGCATGACGGTGCCGGAGGAGTGGGGTGGGGCGGGCGCCGACATGGTGTCTTATGTGCTGACGCTCGAGGAGATCGCGGCGGCCGACGGCGGCCTGTCGACGGTGATGAGCGTCAACAACTCGCCCGATTGTGCGGCACTGCTGGCCTACGGCTCGCCCGAGCAGAAGGAGACCTGGCTGAAACCGCTGGCGCGCGGCGAGGTGCTGGGCGCCTTCTGCCTTACCGAGCCGCATGCAGGCTCCGACGCCTCGAACCTCAAGACGCGCGCCGAGCGGCGCGGCAACGGCTGGGTGCTGAACGGCGTGAAGCAGTTCATCACCTCGGGCCGCACCGCCGACATGGCGCTGGTCTTCGCCGTCACCGACCCGGCCTCGCCGAAGCGCGGCATTTCCTGCTTCATCGTGCCGACGAAGACGCCCGGCTATCGCGTGGCCTCGATCGAGAAGAAGCTCGGGCAGAGATCGTCGGACACCTGCCAGATCGCCTTCGAGCAATGCGTCGTCGACGCCGGCTCCATGCTCGGTGCGGAAGGCGAGGGCTACCGGGTTGCGCTGGCCAACCTGTCGGTCGGCCGCATCGGCATCGCCGCGCAGGCGGTCGGCATGGCGCGCGCCGCTTTCGAAGCCGCCCGCAGCTACGCCGGCGAGCGGCGGGCCTTCGGGACCGAGATCATCAATCACCAGGCGGTGCAGTTCCGGCTGGCCGACATGGCGACCAAGATCACGGTGGCGCGCCAGATGGTGCTGCATGCGGCAACGTTGCGCGACGCCGGGCGCGAATGCCTCACCGAGGCCGCAATGGCCAAGCTATATGCGTCGGAGATGGCCGAGGAAGTGTGCTCGGCCGCGATTCAGATCCACGGCGGTTACGGCTACGTTTCGGACTATCTGGTGGAGAAGATCTGGCGCGACGTCCGCGTCTGCCAGATCTACGAGGGCACCAGCGACGTGCAGCGCATCCTGATCGGCCGCGGGTTGGCAGGCTTGTAGGGCCCGCCTTTCGCTTGTTCCCCGCCCCGACGCATGCGAAACTCAGGGGGTGTGAATGAGACCGCACAAGCGGTTCGGGGAGCTTGGGGGAGTCGGGCGCGGATGAACCATCGTGCGCCGTAACCTGTTGATTTCACTGGGAACAGCCGCTGCGTTTCTGGCGGGGTCCGGCCTCGTCTCCGCGCAGGACAGACAGCCCGGCCAACCCGGCCTCAAGAACGCCGAACTCGGCCGCACCCTCCAGATGCAGACCGCTTTCAATCCCGCCCTTCCGGGCTCGGGCGAGGGCGTTCGCCTGTTCACCCGGACCGTGAAGCAGATGTCGGCGGGCGCGCTCGCGATCAAGATCGTCGAGCCGGGCCGCGTCGCGCCGACCGCCGACATGATGGAAGCGGTGGTCAACGGCGACCTCGAAGCCGCTTTCACATGGTCGGGCTATGCCGCGGCCAAGGCGCCGGTGTTCAACGTCTTCGCGACCGTGCCGTTCGGACCGGGGCCGGAGGACATGACATCGTGGATGCTCGAAGGCGACGGTGGGCGCATCCATCGTGCGGCCTACGAGAAGCTCGGCGTCACCGGCATTCCCTGCGGCATGCAGGGGGCCAAAGGCGGCGGCTGGTTTCGCGGCGACGTGAACACGGTGGCAGACTTCAAGGGCCAGCGCCTGCGCTACGGCAAGATGGCGGCCGAGGTGATTGCGCGCATGGGCGCCACGCCGGTGCTGCTGCCGCCCGGCGAGTTCTTCTGGAAGCTGCAGCAGGGCAACCTCGATGGCGGCGAGATGTCGACGCCGGCGATGGACGCGGCGCTGGGCTTCGACAAGCTCGGCCTGCCCTACTACTTGCCGGGCTGGCAGCAGCCCTCGGCGGTGCTCGACTTCCTGATGCGCAAGGACAAGTGGGCGGCGCTGCCGGCCGCGTTGCGCAGCCAGATCGAGACGGCATGCCAGGCCAACATCGCCTGGATGCTGGGCCGCGCGCCGAGCGTGCAGGCTATCGCGCTCGAGAAGCTGAAGTCGTCCGGCGTGGTCGTGCGCACCTGGTCGGCCGACGTGCTGGCGGCGTTCCGCAGGAACACCGACATCGTCCTGAAGGAACAGGCCGAGCGCGATCCGGACTTCGCCGCCGCGCTCGCCAACCAGCGGGCCTTCGTCCAGCAAGCGGCCGGCTGGCGTACGCTCTCCCGCCTGCCGTAACGGGCCCGCAACCGCTCCCTTGCACGCTGCCGTCCGGCCGGGCAGTTTGCCCGGGCATGACCGTACTTTCCTCCCAGGTCGACACCCGCTCCGACACCTTCAAGCGCAACGCCGAGGCGATGCGCGCCCAGATCGAGGACCTGCGCCGACACACCGAGAAGATCCGGCTGGGCGGCGGCGAGGAAAGCCGCAAGCGCCACGTTTCGCGCGGCAAGCTGCTGCCGCGGGAGCGGGTGCGGGCGCTGCTCGATCCCGGCTCGCCCTTCCTCGAACTGTCCCCGCTGGCGGCGATGGGCATGTACGACGACGAGGCGCCCGGCGCCGGCGTGATCACCGGGGTCGGCCGGGTGAGCGGCGTCGAGTGCGTGATCGTCTGCAACGACGCCACCGTGAAGGGCGGCACCTACTATCCCATGACCGTGAAGAAGCACCTCCGCGCCCAGGAAGTGGCGATGGAGAACCGGCTTCCCTGCATCTACATGGTCGATTCCGGCGGCGCCAATCTGCCGCAATGGCCCGAGGTGTTTCCGGACAAGACCCACTTCGGCCGCATCTTCTACAACCAGGCCAATATGTCGGCGCAGGGCATCCCGCAGATCGCCGTCGTGATGGGCTCGTGCACGGCAGGCGGCGCCTATGTGCCGGCGATGAGCGACGAGACGATCATCGTGCGCAAGCAAGGCACGATTTTCTTGGCCGGCCCGCCTCTGGTGAAGGCGGCGATCGGCGAGGTGGTGAGCGCAGAGGAGTTAGGCGGTGCCGACGTCCATGCCCGCACCTCGGGCGTCGCCGACCACTATGCGCAGAACGACAGCCACGCGCTGGGCATGGCGCGGCGCATCGTGGCCAACCTCAACTGGAAGAAGCAGCCCTCGGCCTCGCTGCTGCCGCCGCGCGACCCGCTCTATGCCGCCGAGGAGCTCTATGGCGTGGTTCCGACCGACACGCGCACGCCGTACGACATGCGGGAGGTCATCGCCCGCCTGGTCGACGGCAGCGAGCTCGACGAGTTCAAGCATCTCTACGGCACGACCATCGTGACCGGCTTCGCCCGCATCTGGGGCTACCCGGTCGGCGTTGTCGCCAACAACGGCGTGCTGTTCAACGAGTCCGCGCTCAAGGCCGCGCACTTCATCGAGCTGTGCGGCCAGCGCGGCATTCCACTGCTGTTCCTGCAGAACATCACCGGCTTCATGGTCGGCCGGAAATACGAGGCAGGCGGCATCGCGCGCGACGGCGCCAAGATGGTCACGGCGGTCTCGACGGTGAATGTCCCGAAGTTCACGGTGATCGTCGGCGGCAGCTATGGCGCGGGCAACTACGGCATGTGCGGCCGCGCCTACAGCCCGCGCTTCCTCTGGATGTGGCCCTCGGCGCGCATTTCGGTGATGGGTGGCGAGCAGGCCGCGAGCGTGCTGGCCACGGTGCGGCGCGACAACATCGAGGCCAGGGGCGGCGCCTGGTCGAAGGAAGAGGAAGAGAAGTTCAAGCAGCCGATCCGCGACCAGTACGAGCGCGAGGGCCATCCGTACTACGCCACCGCGCGCCTGTGGGACGACGGAATCCTCGATCCCGTCGACACGCGCATGGCGCTGGGCCTCGGTCTCTCGGCCGCGATGAACCAGCCGATCGGGCCGACCAGGTTCGGCGTGTTCCGGATGTGACGGGGCGATGACCGGCTCCATCCTCACGGGCTTCGAGCGGGGCGTGGCGACGCTGACTCTCAACCGACCCGACGCGATGAATTCCTTCGACGGCGACACCGCGCGCGCCATCATCGAGGCTGTCGAGGACTTCACGGCGGACGACGAGGTCCGCGTCATGGTGATCGCGGGCGAGGGGCGCGCCTTTTCGGCCGGCGGCGACTTCAACTGGGTGCTGACCTGGCCCGAGCTCGACGCCATCACCCGCAGGGTCGGCGCCGACGTGATGATGGGCGCGGTGCAGGCGATCTACGACTTTCCCAAGCCGTCGATCGCCAAGGTCCACGGCGCGGCGGTGGGCGGCGGGATCGGCGTCATGCTGGCCTGCGATTTCGCGGTCGCGGCCTCTTCGGCGCGGTTCGGCCTCACCTCGGCGCGTAACGGCCTGCTGGCCGGCATCGCCATCCCGGTGCTGATCCAGGCGGTCGGCCCGCGCATGGCGCGGCAGCTCCTGATGCACGGCGGCGTGTTCGACTCGGCGACGGCGCTGCGCATCGGCCTCGTCGACCAGGTGGTCGAGGGCGACGAACTCGACGCCACCGTGGCGGCATTGGCCGACGAACTGAAACGCGCCGCGCCGTCGGTGCAGACGCTGGTCAAGAAGCTGGTCGGCGAGCTCGACGCCATGCCGCACGATGCGAAGGCCGCCGAGCTGATCGGCGAGCATGTCGCCGTGCAATGCACGACCGAGGATGCGATCGAGGGCATGAACGCCTTCCTCGCCAAACGCAAGCCGAGATGGGCGCTGTAATGCGATGGATTTTTGCGATTCTGACGATGATGGTTTTCGCTTCGCCGGCGCGCGCCGACGAAGCCAGCTTGTTCAAGGCGGGTAACGGCGGTGCGATCATCTTGTCGACCGTTGCCGAGATGATGATCGCGACCGGGATGTGTTCGCTGGGCAACCGCGAGGATTGGCAGAAGGTCGTTGCTGCGGTCGACCGGCGGTATCGATTCTGCGTCGCCAGGGACGCGGCCTGGGCCCGCCTGATGGAAGACTTCAAGCAGGCCGAAAGCCTGGCGCAGGGATCGGACCGTTCCTGGGGGTCGTTCGCTGTAGAGTCGTTTCTCGAAACGCGCGGCGCCGAGGCGCGTGCCATGGGCCCCATGAGTTACTGCGCCAAGATGCCGTGGAAGCTGATACTCGTGCCGGATGCGGCAACTGCGGAAGCGAAGGCCGACTACTTGAAGGCCCATCCTCAGGCGAGCCTGGATCAGGGATTGGCGTTCTTCGCCTATATCCGGAACTTGGGAACCAATGCTGCATGGGTAGAGTCACCGTGCGACAAGGACTTCTGGCCGGAGTTCAAACCATGATGTTCTCCAAGATCCTGGTCGCCAACCGCGGCGAGATCGCCTGCCGGGTCATCAAGACGGCGCGCCGTCTCGGCATCAAGACGGTGGCGGTCTATTCCGACGCCGACCGAAACGCCCGCCACGTCGCCATGGCCGACCAGGCCGTTCATATCGGCCCGCCGGCGGCGCGCGAGAGCTATCTCGTTGCCGAGAAGATCATCGACGCGGCCAGGCGCACCGGCGCGCAGGCGGTTCATCCGGGCTACGGCTTCCTGTCGGAGAATGCGGGCTTCGCCGAGGCCTGCGAGACGGCGGGCATCGTCTTCATCGGCCCGCCGCCCGCCTCGATCCGCGCCATGGGCTCCAAGAGCGAGGCCAAGAAGATCATGGAGAAGGCCAAGGTGCCGCTGGTGCCGGGCTATCACGGCGACGACCAGTCGCCGGAGCTCCTGGCCAAGGAAGCCGCGCGCATCGGCTTCCCGGTGCTGATCAAGGCCTCGGCCGGCGGCGGCGGCAAGGGCATGCGCGTGGTGGAAAGTGCGGACAGGTTCGCCGACGCGCTGGCCGGCGCCAAGCGCGAGGCCAAGGCCGCCTTCGCCGACGACCATGTACTGGTCGAGAAGTACCTGACGCGGCCGCGCCACATCGAGATCCAGGTCTTCGCCGACGGACACGGCGGCTGCCTCTATCTCTTCGAGCGCGACTGCTCGATCCAGCGCCGGCACCAGAAGGTGATCGAGGAGGCGCCTGCGCCGAACATGGATCCGGCGCGCCGCAAGGCGATGGGCGAGGCGGCGGTGGCCGCAGCCAGGGCGATCGGCTATCGCGGGGCGGGCACCGTCGAGTTCATCGCCGACCAGGACGGCACGTTCTTCTTCATGGAGATGAACACGCGCCTGCAGGTCGAGCATCCCGTCACCGAGATGATCACGGGCCAGGACCTGGTCGAGTGGCAGCTCGTGGTCGCGGCGGGGGGCAGGATGCCGCTGGCCCAGGACCAGCTCCGCATCGACGGCCATGCGGTCGAGGTCCGGCTTTATGCCGAGGACCCGGCGCGCAACTTCCTGCCGTCGACCGGCACGCTGGTGCATCTCCGGCTGCCGCAGGAGAATGCGCACGTGCGCGTCGACACCGGCGTGCGCCAGGGCGACACGGTGACTCCGTTCTACGACCCGATGATCGCCAAGGTGATCGTGCACGACCGCGACCGCACCTCGGCGATGCGGCGCATGGCGGCGCTGATGGGCGGGACCGAGGTGGTGGGCGTCACGACCAACGCGGCGCTGCTGAAGGCGCTGTGTGCGCATCCCGCCTTCGTGGGCGGCGAGGTCGACACCGGCTTCATCGACCGCCATCACGAAGGCCTGTTCCCCGAGCCGCAGCCGGCCGGCGACCGCACCTTCGCCGTGGCGACGCTGGCGCGGCTGGTCGAGTGGCAGGATGTGGCGCCGCCGGAGAGCGATCCGTGGTCGCCGTGGAGCCGGCAGAACGGCTTCCGCCTGCTCGACGAGGGCCATGACGAGGTGCGCTGGAAGGACGGCGAGCGCGAGGTTGCGGTGATCGCGCGTCGCAAGCGTGGCGGGGCAATCCAGTTGGAGCTGCCGGGCGGCGCGCAGGAGGCAAGCGTACGGCGCCTCGACGACGGACGTCTGGCGATCGGGCTGGGGGGCGACACCTTCGCGGCTGCCGCGGTGCGCCGCGCGGCCAATGACGGCAGCATCGACTACACGCTGTTCGTCGACGGCGAGAGCCGCCGCCTGCGGCTGGTCGATCCGCTCGACGTGACGCAGTACGAGGCCACGGCCTCGGCCGACGCCGCGGTGCGCGCGCCGCTTCCGGGCAAGATCATCGACCTGCGCGTGAAGCCGGGCGAGGTCGTCAGCAAGGGGCAGGCGCTGCTGGTGCTCGAGGCGATGAAGATGGAGCACACGCTGGCGGCCCCGGCCGACGGCAAGATCAAGAGCGTGCGCTACGCCGTGGGCGAGCAGGTGACCGAGGGCGCCGAACTGGTCGAATTCGAATGAGTGTCCTTCTGGGCGGCTGGCGGCTCGAAAGCTGGGCGTACATCTACGAGGACGGTCGGCCGCCCGAGTTCCCGATGGGGCCCGACGCGAAGGGCTACATCCTCTACACGCCGCAGGGTCAGGTGAGTGCCACCATCATGCGCGCAGACACGAGCGAGTGCTTCGCCTATGCCGGGCGCTACGAAATCGCGGACGGCACGGTGTTCCATTCCATCGAGATCTCGACCGACAAGGCGCTGATCGGCGTGCGCTCGACGCGTCACATCAGCGTCGATGGCGGCCGGCTCACGCTCTCCGGCCCGGACTTCGCACCCGGCACGAAGCGGTCGCAACGCATCGTCTGGCGCCGCGTCTAGCGCCGGCCCATCCCCAGCACCGCGTTCAGAAGGATGGCACCGAAGGTCGCCGTCCCGATGCCACCCATGGCGAAGTCGCCGAACTTCAGGGTGAAGTCGCCGGTGCCCAGTACCAGGGTGATGGCGGCAACGATCAGGTTGCGGCTGTCGGTGAAGTCGACCTTGTTGTCGACCCAGATCTTGGCGCCGGCGACGGCGATCAGGCCGAATACGACGATGCTGACGCCTCCCATCACCGGGAGCGGGATGGTGTGGATCAGCGCACCGAACTTCGGCGAGAAACCCAGCACGATGGCGACCAGGCCGGCGACCACGAACAGTGCGGTCGAGTAGATGCGGGTGGCGGCCATCACGCCGATGTTCTCGGCGTAGGTCGTCATGCCGGTGCCGCCGACGCCGCCCGACATCATGGTGGCGACGCCGTCGCCCAGGAAGGCGCGACCGATATGCGGGTCCATATTGCGGCCGGTCATGGCGCCGACCGCCTTCAGATGGCCGAGGTTCTCCGCCACCAGGATCAACGCCACCGGCGCGATCAGGACGATGGCCCTGGCGTCGAAGGCCGGCACGCTGAAGGTCGGCACCCCGAACCAGGCAGCGTCGGCGAGCAGTGCCCCGCTCACCGGCTTGCCCCAGCCCAGGCCGTTGGTCAGGATCGCATAGACGAGCGTGGCCAGGATCAAGCCAACCAGGACCAGCAGGCGTCGCGTCATTCCCGTGGTGAAAACGGCGACCAGGGCGATGCTCACGAAGGTGAGGGCCTGGATCCACGAGTCGAAGGAGGTCGGCGCCATGTTCTTGACCGGGATGGCGGCGAGGTTGAGGCCGATCACGGCGACCACCGCGCCGGTCACGACCGGCGGCATCAGCCGCTCGACCCAGCCGGTGCCGGTCGACATCACGACCAGGCCGATGACGGCATAGAGCGCGCCGCAGACGACGATGCCGCCCAGCGCCAGCGGAATGTTGGCGTTGGCGCCCTGTCCCGCATAGCCGGTTGCGGCGGCCACGACCGCGATGAAGGCGAAGGACGAGCCGAGATAGCTCGGCACCTTGCCGCCGACCGCGACGAAGAAGATCAGCGTGCCGACGCCGCTCATCAGGATGGCGACGTTGGTGTCGAAGCCCATGAGGAGCGGGCCGAGCACGGTGGCACCGAACATGGCGACCACATGCTGGATGCCGAGCGCCACCGTCTGCGGCCACGGCAACCGCTCGTCCGGCGCGACGACGATGCCCTCGGCCGGTTGTTTCTCCGTCCAGCTGAACATGCTCTCCCCCGCTGCAGACCGACTTCGCAACCCTCCTCCTGTGACGGACGAGGGGGAAGACCGATTCAGTCCACAACCTTGCGGTAGAGATGCCAGGTCGCGTGCCCGAGCACCGGCAGTACGATCGCCAGTCCGACCAGCAGCGGCACGGTGCCGAGGGCCAGCAGGCCCGCCACGATCAGGCCCCACATGGCCATCGGGCCGGGGTTCGTGGCCACGGCCCTAACTGAAGTCGCGATGGCGGTACGGACACCGACATTGCGGTCGAGCAGCAGCGGAAACGAGACCACCCCGATCACCAGCACGACCAGGGCGAACAGGAAGCCGACGCCGATGCCGACCACCGTCATCGTCCATCCCGCCGGCGTGGTGAGCGCGTCGCGCGCGAAGGCCGTGGCCGAGACCGGCGCATCCGGTCCGAGCGTCACGGTGTAGATGAAGTTCGCCGCGAACAGCCACAGGCAGAAGATCGCCAGCAGCAGCAGGCCCATCACCGAGATCGAGCCGATGGCGGGCGAGCGCACGACGGCGAAGGCGTCGGTCCACCTCGCCTCGAGACCCTGCTCGCGACGGCGGCTGATCTCGTAGAGGCCGACCCCGAACAGCGGCGCCACGAGCGCGAAGCCCGCGATCATCGGGAAGACCAGCGCCAGCATCCCGTAGTCGAAGGCCATGCGCGAGATCACGAGGCCCGCGACGGGATAGAGCAGGCAGAGGAAGACGACGTCGGTGCGGCAGGCGCCGAAGTCGCGGAAGCCCTTCGCCAGTGCGTCGCCGATGTCGGCGGCGCCGATGCGGCGGACGACGGGCGGCGACGCCGCACGATCCTCCCAGGCGCCCTCCATGGTGTGGGCCGCCGAGCCGACGGCCTGACCGGTCTGCTTGAGATGCTCCCAACCCCACTCGAGGGGGTTGCGGACGTGGTTCTGCATGGCCATGACTGCCTCCTGCGAACGAAAGTCCGAAGGTCGCGGGCCGTTGTCGCGATCACGACAGCGCCGCGATCCACCACGGGCAGCAGTCTACGCCTGTTGCGACAGCTTGTCGCCCCTTTCGCGTGTGCGGCGAACGGGCCTCTCGCAGTTGCGAGAAGATCAGGCGGCGAACTTCAGGTACTGGGCCACGAAATCGCAGCCGACGCTCCTGGAATAGGCGTCGATCAGTCTCCTGGTGATCGGCCCTGGGGCCTTGCCGTCGCCGACCGGTGCCCCGTTGAAGTTGCGCACCGGCAGGATGCAGAGGCTCGTGGAGGTGAGGAACATCTCCTCGGCATTTGCCGCGTCGAACATGTCGATGTCCCCGGGGGTGCAGGCGACGCCGATCTGCTTGGCCATGTCCATGGTCATCTGACGGCTGACGCCCGGCAGCACATAGCGCTCCGATGGCGTGAACAGTTCGCCCTCGCGCACGATGAAGATGTTGCTGCCGATGCCCTCGGCCAGATTGCCGTTCTCGTCGAGCAGGATCGGCCAGGCATCCGGGTTCAGCGCCTTGATGGGCTTCTCTGCCATGATCATGTTGAGATAGTTGTGCGTCTTGGCACGGGGCGAGAGCATCGAAGGTGCGATGCGCCGCGCCGTCGTCGTCATCACCTCGGCGCCCTCGCGGTAGAGTTTGCCGCGCTTGGCGAGCGGCAGCGGCGTCATTTCGATCACGACCTGCGGTCCGGTATTGTCCCAGCCCTCGTCGCCCACCGCGTCGACGCCGCGGCTGACGCGCTGGCCCAGCCACCAGTCGCCGACCTGGGCCCGCAGATGCTCGTTGCGGGCCACGACCTCCTCGCTGTGCGCGATCATCTCCTTGGGCGACAGGCCGGGATCGATCTGCAGGTAGCGCAGCGAGCGGTAGAAGCGGTCGATATGCTCCTTCAGGCGGAACGGCGTGCCGTTGAAGGTGCGGGTCATGTCGAAGGCGCCGTCGCCGTACTTCCAGCTCCTGTCGCGGAAGGGGATCATCACCTCGTTCTCGGGCACGAACTTGCCGTTGAACCACGCGATGCGCTGATTGCTGAGCTGCTGGGCCATGGCGTGTCTCCTGTTCAGGGGGCTCGAAGTTCGAAGGCGCCGGCGACGACACCGCGTCGGCGCCGGCTGGCAGGAACGGGACGGGCAGGGGCGATGTTGCCCTCTTCGTCGGCGAGGTCGGCGACATAGGTCAACGCGCGGCGGATGTCCTCCTGCAGCTCGTGCCGGGCGGTCGCCGCGTCCCGCTCCTGCAGGGCCGCGATGATCCTGAGACGACCGGCGGGCCCGCGCGGCGAGGCGACGAAGTCGGGATACAGAAGGTTCATGTACGGGCCGGTCTGCAGCCAGAGCCCCTCGATCGTGCGCAGCAGGGTCGGCTGGCCGGCCGCGGCATAGAGGGCGAAGTGGAACTCGCGGACCTTCTGCCGGTCGGTCACGCCGTCGCCGCGGCCGCGGGCGACCACGATCTCCCGCGCCGCGCGCCGGATGGCGGCGATCTGCTCGCGGCTCGCCGTCAGCGCCGCCTTCCCGGCGGCCAGGCCCTCGAGCGCCAGGCGCATGTCGCGAAGTTCCAGCACCTTGGCCCGGGTCATGAGGGGCACGCGTACGGAACGGTTGGGCTGCATCTCGAAGGCGCCTTCGGCCACCAGCCGGCGAAGCGCCTCGCGCACCGGCGTCAGGCTGACGCCGAGCACGCCCGCGACGTAGCGGAAGGTGACCTTCTGTCCGGGGGCGAAGCGGCCCGCCGTCAGCGCTTCCCGCAGCGACGCATAGACCTGCTGGCGCAGCGAGGTGTCGGCCGGACCGGCGTCGGAAGGAGCTTTGGCCATGGGTGCGTCGAGACTAGACCAGCCGCGTCGGGTTTGTGATCACAAATCTGCATTGCTGGGGCCGGACACCCCCGATAGGCTCGACCGCCATGCGCTCCTATGCCAAATCGATCGCGCTGCACGAAAAGGCCCGCGGGCATCTCGCCGGCGGCGTCAGCAGCAACGTCCGGTACGCCAGCGTTCCCGTGCCTCTCTTCTTCGATCGCGGCGAGGGCGCGCGGCTCTACGACATCGACGGCAACGTCCACATCGACTACGTGCTCGGCAACGGTCCCGCGATCCTGGGACACGCGCCGGCGAAAGTGATCGAGGCGGTCGCAGCGTCGCTCGGCGATGGCCAGCTCTTCGCTGCCCAGAACCCGCGCGAGGCCCGGCTGGCCGAACGCCTGTGCGGCCTGCTACCGGGCGCCGAGGTCGTGCGCTTCTGCACCTCGGGCACCGAGGCGGTGCTGATGGCCATGCGGCTCGCCCGCGCCTTCACGGGCCGCGACAAGATCCTGAAGTTCGAGGGCCACTATCACGGCTGGAGCGACCAGGCCTATATCAGCGCGCGGCCGTCGCTGAACGAGGCCGGACCGGCCGATGCGCCGGTGCCCGTCGCGGGATCTCCCGGCATGCCGGCGAGCGTCCTGGGCGACGTCGTGGTCTGCGGCTGGAACGACCTCGACCTCCTCGAGCAGGCACTGGCGCGCCATCGCGGCGAGATCGCCGGCGTGATCATGGAACCGGTCATGGTGAACGGCGGGGCGGTCGTGCCGCGGCCGGGCTATCTGGACGGCGCCAAGAAACTCTGCCGCGAGCACGGGGCGCTGCTGATCCTCGACGAAGTGATCACCGGTTTCCGCGCCGGCCTCCGCGGTGCGCAGGCGATGTTCGGCGTGACCGCCGATCTCGGCGTCTACGCCAAGGCGGTGGCGGCAGGTTTTCCTCTCGCGATGGTCGCCGGCCGGCGCGACGTCATGGACACGCTGGTCGACCGCGGGGTCATGCACGGCGGCACCTACAACGGCAACGTCCAGAGCATGGCCGCCGCGCTGGCGGCGCTCGATCTCCTCGAGGCGAACGGCGGTGCGGTTTACCGCGAGCTGGAGGCGCGGGGACGAGAACTGATGCGGGGGCTGGAGGGACTCGCGGCCAGGCATCGGCTGCCGATCGTCGTCCAGGGGCTGCCCGCCATCTTCCAGACGTTCTTCACATCGGGGCCGGGGCCGACGAACTATCGGGAGGCGGCGGCCTGCGACCGCGACGCGATCCTCGCTTTTCATGCCGCCCTTCAGGAAGAAGGTGTCCGCATACAGCAGACCGGCAAATGGTTCCTGTCGACGGCCCATGACGGACCGGTGATCGAGGAGACCCTGGACGCGGCCGATCGCGCCATGGCGAAGCTGGCGCGCTCCTGACGACGGCGTGGGTCGACATTTCCGGAGGCGACGATGAATTTTCCCCAGGCGGTTCGGCTCGTCGAAGTCGGTCCGCGCGACGGCCTGCAGAACGAGTCGAAGCCCGTGCCGGTCGATGCCAAGGTCGCGCTGATCGACGCCTTGTCGGCCGCCGGCCACGCCACCGTCGAGGCGGGCTCCTTCGTGTCGCCCAAGTGGGTGCCGCAGATGGCCAGTACAGACGAGGTGATGGCCCGCATCGTGCGCAAGCCTGGTGTCTCCTATCCGGTGCTGGTGCCCAACAAGCAGGGCATGAACAGCGCCGTCGAGGCGAAGTGCGGGGAGATCGCGATCTTCACCGCGGCGTCTGAGGCGTTCTGCCGCAAGAACACCAACTGTTCGATCGACGAGAGCTTCGAGCGCTTTGCGCCGGTGATGGAGGCGGCGCAGAAGCACGGCATGAAGGTGCGCGGCTACGTCTCGACCGTGATCGCCTGCCCTTACGACGGCAAGGTCGCCCCGGCCAAGGTGGCCGAGGTTTCCGATCGGCTGTTCAGGATGGGTTGCTACGAGATCTCGCTCGGCGACACGATCGGCGTCGGCACGCCCGGAGAGTGCGTGGCGATGATCGACGCGGTGGCGGAGAAGGTGCCGCGGGAAAAGATCGCGGCGCACTTCCACGACACCTATGGCCAGTCGCTGGCCAACATCCTGGCGGTGATGGAGCGTGGGATCGCCGTATTCGACACCGCAGTCGCCGGCCTCGGTGGCTGCCCCTACGCCAAGGGCGCGTCGGGCAATGTCGGCACCGAGGACGTGATCTACCTGATGAACGGGCTGGGCATCAGGCATGGCGTCGATCTCGACGCCATCGCCGCCGCCGGTCGCGAGATCTGCATGGCGCTCGGCCGCGAACCGGCGTCGAAGGTGGCGCAGGCCCTCAAGGCCAAGCAGGCAGCCTAGGTCCGACGGGCTCCGCACGAACGTTCAAGACTGGCGCAGGGGACCCCGCCATACCGGCGGGATGGACGGGCTCGCAGGTTTTCTGATCGCGGCCGTCGCCCTTGCCGGCAGTCCCGGCCCGGCGACGCTCAGCCTCGCCGCGGCCGGCGCCGCGTTCGGCGCGCGGCGTGCGGTCGCCTACACTACAGGGCTCGTGGCGGGCATGGTCGCTGTCATGGCGATCGTGGCCAGTGGCGTGGTCGGGCTCCTGCTGGCGGTCCCCGGCGTCGCACCGGTCGTGACGGGGCTCGCCGCCGTCTACTTCGTGTGGCTGGCCTGGCGCATCGCTACCGCGCCGCCCCTGGACGACAGGCAGGGTGGGCGTGCGCCACCGACCTTCGCCGCGGGGCTGCTGCTGTCGCTGGTCAACCCCAAGGGCTATGCCGCGATGGCCGCGCTCTATTCGGGCTTCTCCCTGGCGCCGGACCATCTCGCCCTCGGCGTGGCGCTGAAGCTCATCGCGCTGACGGCGGTCATCTCGATGGTGAACCTCGCCTGGCTGCTGGCCGGCGCGGCGCTCACGCGGTCGTTCCGCGACCCGCGCAGCAATCACGCGATCAATGTCGCCTTCGCTGTGGCACTGCTGGCGTCGGTCGGGCTGGCACTGGCCTTCTGACCTCAGCGCCGCTGGATGCGGACGGTAACGGAGCTGGAGCGGCCGGCCTCGTCGACGACGGCGAGACGGGCGATTCCCGCGCCGTCGGGCGTCCACGTGGTGCCCTCGAGTGGCCGCCCATCGACCAGCCAGCGCAGGCGGCCCGTGCCACCTAGCGCGTCGAGCGCGACGGTCTCGCGGGCGCCCAGCTCGATGCGGGCGTCGGGGGGCGGATAGGCGATGCGCGGTGCGCCGCTCATTGCTCCACTCGGACCGATGGTCCGCATGCGCGGCGGCAGCTCGCGATGGGACGCGACGCGTAGCGCGTCGCCCGGCGCCGGCTTGGCGTGATTGTCCTCGCCGGGCAGGCGGCCGAACGCCTTGAACAGGATCGGCAGTGCAGAGGTCCGCCCGAGCTGACCGGGGCGCGGCGTGCCGTCGGCATGTCCAACCCAGACGACGACCGTCCAGTTGGCGCTGTAGCCCGCCGCCCAGGCGTCGCGGAAGCCCGCCGACGTGCCGGTCTTGAAGGCGATGCGGCGTTCGCGCAGCGCCACGGGGAGCGACGCGAAGCCCTCTGGCAGCGGCGCCTCGGCCAACACGTCGGCCACATACCAGGCCGCCGCCGCTCCCAGGAGCTGAACCGGCTCGGAGCGCGGCTGGTCGCCGCGGACCTGTGGTGGTGCGAAGCGACCGCCATTGGCGAGTCCTGCATAGAGGCCCGCCACCTCGAGTGGTGAGAGAGTGGCGCTGCCCAATGCCACGCCGAGCGAATTGCCGTCGTCGTCTGGCGGCAATCCCGGTCGTGCGCCCGCCGTGCGCAAGGTGGCCAGGAAGCGCTGTGGGCCGACCTTCTCCAGGGCGAGCACCGCCGGCACGTTCAGCGACTGCTGCAGCGCGCGGCGCACGGTGACGGAACCTTGGTGGTCGCGGTCGAAGTTGCGCGGCAGCCAGTCGCGGAAGCGCACCGGCACGTCCTCGACCAGAGTCTCGGGATGGAGCGCGCGGTCGTCGAACGCCATGGCGTAGATCAGGGGCTTCAGCGCCGAGCCCGGCGAGCGCCGGGCGCGCACGAGATCGACCTGGCCGGCGCGACCGAAGAAATCGTCGCCGCCGTGCCAGGCGACGACGGTGCCGGTGCGGTTGTCGACGGCCACGATCGCGACCTGTGCGAGATCGGCGAACTGGCGGCGTTCCTCGCGCGCGAGCTGGGCGATCGAGGCCTGCAGCTCGTAGCGTACTGTGGTGGGCACGATCGCGCCCGGCGACTGCGCGCCCAGGAAGGCCGCAAGATGCGGCGCCTGCATGGGTAGGGCGAGGCGGCGGTCGGGCGCGGGCCGGCTCTGCGCCAGGACGAGCAGGGGCCGGTCGATGATGCCGTGCTCGAGGCCACGCTCCAGCACGCGGTCGCGGGCGGCCTGCGCCTTCGCGGCGGCACGGTCGGGACGGCGACGCTCGGGCGACTGGGGGATCGCCACCAGCAGGGCGGCTTCGGCGGCGGAGAGCTGGCGCGGCTCCTTGCCGAAATAGGCCAGCGAGGCGGCGCGCACGCCTTCGAGGTTGCCGCCCATCGGCGCCAGCGTGAGGTAGATCGCCAACATCTCGCGCTTGGAGTAGCGCCATTCGAGCTGCAGGGCCCGCGCCGACTGGATCAGCTTGGTCGTGAAACTGCGCGGGCCTGGATGAAGATGATGGGGCTCGAGCAGCCGGGCCGCCTGCATGGAGAGCGTCGAGGCGCCGGAGACGACGCGGCCGCGCTCCACGAGCTGGTGCGCGGCCCGCACGGCGGCGAGTGGATCGACGCCCCAGTGATGATCGAAGCGGCGATCCTCGTAGGCCTTGAGCAGCGCGAGGTAGAGTGGATCGACATCGTCGACCGTCGTCCTGAGCCGCCACTTTCCGTCGGCCGTGGTGAAGGCGCGCAGCAGCCGGCCGTTGGCGTCGACGACCTCCGTCGACCTGTCCTGGTAGCGCGACAGGTCGGGTGGGAAGAGCCGGTCGAGCGCCAGCCCCGCGGCCGCCAGGCTCGTGGCGGCGACGGCGAGGCCCGCGAGGAGGCGCTGCAGGTTCACGTCAGCGCGCCGCCGGGGCGATGGTCACACGGCCCATCGTGGTGCGGCCATGCACGCGCGGCGCGTACATGTCCGAGACGTTGGTCGCGGGCAGTGCGAAGCTGCCTGGCGTCACGGCGCGCACGATGTAGGCCACGTGGTAGGCGTTGCCGTACTTGCCGTCGGCGTCCCACCACATATGGAAGGGCCGGTTGCCGAGGTTTAGCGCGGCGAAGAAGCGGTCGTCGCGCGCCTCGGCGATGCGGATCTCTGTCAGCTTGGGCAGGAACGGGAAGGACTTGGCGGTCTCCTCGTTCAGCACCGCCTCGATCTCGAAACCGGCCGGCAGCAGGTCGAGCAGCGCCACCTCGTGGTAGCCGCCTTCGAGGTTGCGGCCCGAGATCGAGACGATCAGCCGGTCGTTCTGGCGCACCTTGTCGAGCTCGACCGGCCGGCCATGCAAGGTCAGGAACTCGCGCTCGACGCTGAGACCGGCACGCGCTGCGGGCAGCGGATCGATCGGTACGCCGCGCGCCGTCACCTGCATCCAGATCGGACGGTCGGTGTCGTTCTTCAGGCG
>CAYQAY010000003.1:34696-61430 GCA_964415585.1 uncultured Reyranella sp. | reverse complement strand
CAGCGCCACGTCGTTGTAGTAGAGCAGCGGCATGGCGCGGCTGGTCGTCTGCTCGACGCAGCCGTAGGGGTACTTGTCGAGTGCGCGCAACAGGGCCGCGACATCGACGCCGGGGATGCGGGTCAGCGAGGCGCTGACCTGCGCAGTGCCGGCCGCGAAGCCCGCCGTCACGTTGCGGTCGACGGTGGCCTCGTTGCCGGGGCCGAGGCGTGCGACCGTGTCGACGGCTGACGGAGTCTGTGCCGAGCGAACCTGGATGTCCCACTCGCGGCGGACGTTGAAGTTGCCCGGCCCCTGGACCGAGACAGCGACCTTGCCGAAGCCGGCATCGCCGGCCTGCAGCGGCCAGGTCATCAGCTCGCGCTGGTTGGCGGCAAGCCTCCTCGATTCGGCAACGGGACGTTCGAGCGCGACGGAGCCCGTGGCCTCCAGCGTCACTCGGTAATCGCCGGCCTGGCCGTCTACATTGTGCAGCGACAGCGCCACGCGTCCGGTGTCCTTCGGCGCGAGGAAGCGCGGCAGCACGACGTCGGCGGTGACGGCGTCGCGCACGAACAGCCGCTGCTCGGCGGAGCCGACGCGGGACTTGTCGTAGGCCACGGCCATCAGGCGGAGCTGGCCGATGAAGTCGGGGACGTCGAGCGCGATCCTCGCTTCGCCCTTGTCGTCGAGCTTCACGGGACCGCTGAACAGCGCGACGGTGCGCGTCGGCACGATGTCGAGGCCGCCGATGTCGCCGGCGTCGCCGCCGGTCCTGATGCGGCCGAGATCGTCGGCGCGCGTGTCGAGCAGGCGGCCGTAGTCGTCACGCATGGCCACGCCGAGCGCGCGCTTGCCGAAGTACCAGTCGGCGGGCTTGGGCGTACGGTAGCGCGTGAGCTGAAGGATGCCCTCGTCGACTGCGGCGAGCGTGACGAACGCGTCGCCGCCGCCGGCGAGGTTGGAGACCTTGACGGGCACTTCGATCTTCTGCCGCGGCGTGATCTTCTCGGGCGTGCCGATCTGGATCGCGAGCGTGCGCAATGCCGGATCGAGGCCGAGCCAGACCGCGCCGATGGCGCGGGTCGGCGTGCGTTCGGCTGGGGCGGCAAGCGGACGCCACGCCGTCACGAGCGCATAGGCGCCCGCGCCCCACTCGGCCTTCACCGGAATTTCGACCGTGGTTCCGCCGGCCGGCACCTGCACCGGCCGCGTGTCGACGATGCGGTCGGTGGCGATGGCGATCAGCGCTTCGCCCGCGAACGGGGCCTCGATGCGCAGCCGCGCGCTTTCGCCCGGCCTGTAGTTCGGCTTGTCGCTCGCGACCCGCAGCGTGTCCGGCGCCTCCTCGGCGCCCGTGCCGCCGTACCAGCCGACGTAGAACGTGAGGTCGGTCGAGGTGTTCTTCTCGCGGTCGCGGACGACGAGCTTGTGCTGGCCCCAGCTCAGCCGCTGGGTGATGCGGGTCGGCACGTCGGCCTTGAGCACCAGCCTGTCGCTGGTCACCAGCCGCGCCGTCGACTGCGCCTGCCAGCGCCAGCGGCCGTCGACCTGGTACCACTGATAGGCCGTGGTGATGCGCTCGATCGAATACTCGACCGTCGGGCGTGCGACTTGCTCTCCGGCGTCGTTCACCGCGACGATGTCGAACTCGGTGTCGGCGCCTTCGCGGGCGTAGCGGCCTTCGAAGGTCGGGCTGATGCCGATGTAGGTGTCGCGGCTGCGCACCGGCAGGACCTTGTCGGCCTTGGTGGCGCGGCCGCCGCTCGGCTCGAAGACGCGGACCTGGACGGTGCCGCGCAACGGCAGGCCCGTGTCCTTCACCTGGTCGCCCGGCCATTCTAGGCGGGCCTTGCCGGTCGGGTCGGTGTCGGGGCCCTTGAGCTCGATGAACGGCGGCTCGAAACGCTGGCGCTCGCCCTCCGGTCCGAATCGGTACTTGGCGAAGCCGGGGAAGGGGCTGTCATCGACGGTGATGCGCAGGTCGCCTTCGACCGCAAGGTCGGCCGCCGGAGCGCCGTAGAGGAAGTCGGCCTGGACGATGAAAGGGTTGAGCGCGCCGGGCTTCAGGATCGGGTTCTCGGACAAGATCTCGACCTTGAGCTTCTCGGGCACGAAGTCCTCGACCGAGAACTCCACGCGTCCGACGGGCGCGCCCTTGGGGTCGATATAGGCCGCGGCGGACCAGCGGCCGCGGCGCGACGACTTCGGCAGGTCGATCTTCTGGTGAAGCGCGCCCGAGGCCTGTGGCGCATGGATGTAGCGGGTGAACTCGCTGCCGTCGGGACGCTTCACGATGAAGGTTACGGGCATGTTGCCGAGCGCGTTGGCGGAATCGTCGCGCACGAGCGCCATGAGTTGCACCGTCTCGCCCGGGCGGTAGACGCCGCGTTCGGTGTAGAGGAATGCATCGACCGGGCCCGGCTGCGCCCGACCGTCGACGCCGCGGTCGGACAGGTCGAAAGCGGCCTTGGTGAGTTCGAGGCGGGAGAACTCCTGGCGGTCGCCGGCCATCGCCATGACGGCGACAGGCTCGGCCGCACCCTTGCCCTTCAGCAGGCCCGCAGCGAAGGAAGCGCGCCCGTCGGCGGCCGTGACAACCTTGCCGATCGGTTCGTTGCCGCGCGTCAGCAGGACGACCTCGATGCCCGCCAGCGGCTGGGCGGTCTGCAGCGACCGCGCGAAGACGTTCAGCCCGTCCTCGCCAGTGAAGCTCGTGAGGCCGATGTCGGTGTCGACCACCCACATGCCGGTGGCGCTTCCCGAATCGTCCTCGTCGTTGTTGTCGCGCGAGGGTGGCTTGGCGGCGTCCCAGACTACGATGAAATAGGCACCGGGCTTCCAGTCCTTGATGGTCTCGCGGATCGGGAAGGCCGTGACGACGGCTTGGTTGGGGACGCTGCGCACGTCCATCGTGCCTGTCCACTGCTCGGCGCCGTTGCTGCCGTTCAGCCAGTTCCTGAGCGACCACGACTCGGTGATCGGCTCGGAGCCCGGGAAGGCCTGGTCGTAGTAGTAGGAGCGGTCGGAGGCGAAGCGCTCGATGCCGCGCTCGTTCACGCGATAGACCGTGATGCCGACCTTCGAGACGTTGATGGTGGTGACGGGCAGGCCGGCGGCGCTGCCGCGCGGCAGGATGAAGCCTTTGCCCGGCAGGTTCACGATGGCTGGACGGGCGCCCAGCGCGACAGTCACTTCCTGGTCGGCGGCGAGCTTCTCGCCGCCGCGGCCCGGCAGGCCCTGGCGCAGCGTGACCTTGTAGTCCTGCCCGTAGGCGAGGCCCGCGATGCACAGCCGGTTGTCGTCGGTGCGTAGCGCGACCCGCGCGTCGGGCTCGAGCTTGATGAAGTCCCCGAACTTCACGTCGCCGGTCGCCAGCGGCTTGTTGAAGGCCAGGCAGGCCTCGGCTTCCGTGCGGCTGCTGTCGATGCCGAGGCGGCGATAGGCGAACGGATCGCTGGGCAGCGTCGGCGGCTGGGCGATCGGCGTTGGCCCGCTGGTATTGGACGTGGGAGTCTGGGGTGCAGCCGGTGCGGCGGGCATGGTCGTCGCGGCGACTCGCGGCGGCTGGGGTCTGTCGAGCGAATCGCCCGGCCTCCCCACCAGGTAACCCGCAACGCCGGAGCCCAGCATCAGGGCCACGACCAGGGCAGCCAGCGTCGACCGATTCATGAGAACCCTCGCGAAATAGCGAACGGACGATAGTCCGCCGATTGTGCAGACACCGTGGAGTCCGGGGCCTGCGCGCGAATTCTCGCAGGCTGTGGCGGGAAGGTCACGCTGTGGATAGGCGGCGCTTGAGCTTGTGCCTGCCGACGTACTAAGCGCGAGGCATGGCGTTGCATCTCATCAAGCTCGCGGTCGGCGTCGACGATATTGCGCACATGAAGAAACTACAGGCGGCGCGGCGCAGGCAGCGCCGGCAATCGCCTCGCTCGCCGCACTGGGTCTATACCCGCAACACGCCGCGACGGGCCGAGGAGCTGCTGGAGGGCGGCTCGCTCTACTGGGTGGTGCGCGGTGTCATCCGCTGCCGGCAGGAGCTTGTCGGCTTCGAGGAGGACATCGACGGGGACGACGGCAGGAAATACTGCCGGATCAAGGTGAAGCGCACCCTCGTTCAGACCGCGCCGCGCGCCTGCAAGGCGTTCCAGGGCTGGCGCTACCTCGAGCCCGAACGCGCGCCACCCGACCTGTCGAGGGGCGACACGGCGGAGATGCCGCCGGAAATGGCGGCCGAACTCATGCGGCTGGGGCTTCTGTAGCTAGCGGTTGGTGAGCTTGAGCTCGATGCGGCGGTTGCGCGCCGTGTCGATGGCCGACAGCGGCTGGAACTCGGCGTAGCCCGCCGCGACCAGGCGGCTGTTGGGGATGCCCTGGCTGTGGAGGAACTTCACGACGGCGATGGCGCGCGCGGTCGAGAGCTCCCAGTTCGAGGGAAACACGGCGTTGCGGATCGGCCTGTCGTCGGTGTGGCCGTCGACCTGCAGCACCCAGTTGATGTCCTTGGGGATGCTCTGGCCGATCTCGATCAGCCGCTGGGCGACGTCGGCGAGCTGTTTCTCGCCGCCCGGCTGAAGCTGCGCGGAGCCGGAGGGGAAGAGTACCTCCGACTGGAAGACGAAGCGGTCGCCCACGATCTGCACGTCGCGCTGGCCGCGCAGCGCCTCACGCAGCTTGCCGAAGAACTCCGAGCGGTAGCGCGCCAACTCCTCGACTTTGCTGGCGAGCGCGCGATTGAGCTTCTGGCCCAGGTCGACGATCTGGGCCTGCTGGTCCTTGGCCTTCACGTCGGCGGCCTCGAGGGCGGCGTTGAGCTTGGCGAGCTCGTCCCTGAGGCCGGCCAGCTCGGCAGTCATGCGCACGACGGCAGCCTTCTGCTCGGCCGAGAGCTTCTGCTCCTCGGTGAGGTCGCCGAAGAGCTTGCCCTTCTCGTCATTGGCGGCGGCCAGGGATGCCGCGAGGCGCGTGAGCTCGAGTCGCTGCCGCTCGATCTCCTTCTGCAGGTCCTCGGCCCGTGCCGCTGCCGCCTTCTCCTGACTCTGCAACGACGCGGCGAGCCGGTCGCGCTCCGACAGCATCGATGTCAGACGCTCGGTGAGCTGATCGCGCTCGATCTTGAGCCCATCGGCACTGCGGTGCTGGGCGGCGAGGTCGGTGTTCAGCCGGTCGCGTTCGGCCTGGTTCTGGCGGAGCTGCAGGGTCAGCTTCTCGAGATCCTGCTGCAGACTCTGCGTCGCCGTCTTCTCGACCGAGAGCTGGCTGGCCAGATTGCCGATCTGCCGGCTGAGCGTGTCGATCGCGCTGTCGCGATTGGAGAGGGCATCCGACAGGGTGAACTGGGCAACGCTGAACAGCGACAGCAGGAAGATCAGGACCATGAGCAACGTCGTCAACGCGTCGACGTAGCCCGGCCAGGTGTAGTCGGCGCCTCCGGATCGACGGCGGGACGAGGCGGCCGCCATGTGCGCTAGCCCTGCGGTGGCGGCGTGCCGCCACGGCTCGCCGCGATGGTCCGGGCAAGCAACCTGAATTCGCCGCGCAGCTCGTCGGCCAGCGCCGTCCGGCTGCGCGCGCTCTCCTCGACCAGACGCGCGAGGCTCGCCTCGATGTTGCGCTGGTGTGCCGCCAGCGCCTCGCTGTCGGGGTCGGGACCGCGTTCGGAAAGGCGGGTCACGGTGCCACGCAGCTCGATGGAATGCTCGGCCAGCCTGGCGAGCAGGGTTTGCTGCGATCGCATGCTTTCGGCGAGCGCCGCCAGCCGCTCGACCAGGGTAGCATTGGCGATCGCGGCGGCTTCGCGGTTCTCCTCGCTGCGGCGCAGGATGCGCGTCAGCTCGTCGAGCCCGTCGGCCGTACGCTCGAGCAACGCCTCGACATAGACCGAAACGCCGGGCTCTGCTTCGCCCTGGAGCGGGCCGGTCGACAGGCGCGTGGCACCGGCCAGCCATTCCTCGAGTTCGGTATGGAAACGGCCCTGGGCCTGGCTCGCCTGCAGTTCGAGAAAGCCAAGCACCAGCGAGCCCGAGAGTCCGAACAGCGAGGCGCCGAAAGCCGTCGCCATCCCCTTGAGTGGCCCCTCGATGCCTTGCTTCAGCTTGGCGAACATCTGCACGGCATCGCCGCCCGTAACCTGCAAGCCGGCAATCGCATCGGCCACAGCGCCGATCGTCTCCAGCAGACCCCAGAAGGTGCCGAGCAGGCCGAGGAAGATCAGCAGGCCGATCATGTAACGGCTGAGCTCGCGACGCTCATCGAGGCGCGTGGCGATCCCATCGAGCAGCGCGCGCGTTGCGGTGGGGGAGAGACGGAAATTGTCCTGACGCTCGCCCAGCATCGTGGCCATCGGCGCCAAAAGGTCAATCGAGTAAGTGTCGAGCGGCGGTGCACCGGCCTCGCGTTGCTGGAAGCGCCGTAGCCAGCGGACCTCCGGCCACAGCGCGATGACCTGGCGCATGACGAAGAAGATGCCGACCACCAGCACGCCCACGATGACGCTGTTGAGGATCGGCGTGTTCAGAAACACGCGCAGCAGATCTTCGTGCAACAGGTAGGCAATGCCCGCGACCGCCGCCAGGAACAGCAGCATGCGGACCAGATACGGAAGCGGATTGCTCATGCGATCACGTATCGGCGACGTGACCCCGTGCTGGTCACGAGTTGGGCACCAGGATGTCGACGCGGTCGCCGCCGTCGCCGGCGAAGGCACCGATTTCGATGCGCGACTTCACCCCTTTGTCGATCAGGTAGGAGCGCACGATCAGTGCGCGGGCAAGGGAGACCTTGCGGCTCTCGGGATCGTTGGCGCCGGTATGGGCGCGCAACTCGATCTGGCGCAGGCTGCGGTCGTTGATGTTCTTGGCGAGGCGGTCGAGGTCGGCCTTTGCGGCGTCCGATAGCTCGGCCGACTGGCCGCTGAAGGCGACGGACGCTGCGACGGCACCACCGGACGGCGCTGGTGTAGCTGCGGGACGCGCGGGCACGGGCGAAGGGGCAGGCGTGGCAACCGGTGCCGGCGCTGGCGCGGCAGCAGTGACAGGACGCGGCGGGGGCGGTGCGGGTGCAGCAGCCGGGGCAGGAGTGGGTGCTGGTGTCGCGACGACGGGCGGCGCGGCGGGGCGCGCGACGGGAACAGGCGCCGGCGTTGGGGCAGGCGGCGGAGCGACCGCGACCGGCGCGGTAGCCGGCGGCGGCGTGTAGGCCGGCGCGGACGAATAGAGGTCGCGCGGTGCGCTGCGTGCGCCACCCACTTCCGGGATCGCCACAATGCGGCTTTCGATCGGGCCAGGTGGCGGAGGCGGCAGGTAGGAGCCGCGGCCGTCGGCGAAGGCCGGCGGTACGTATTCGCGGCCGCTCAGGATCACGGGCCCGCCCGTCGCCGGGCCAGCATAGACTTGCGCCGCGGGTCCTGCGACGGGTGCCTGCACGCCGGCATTCCAAGGGTTGAAGGCAGGGCCGACCGCCGGGCCCGGACCGACCGTGTCGACGATGGGGTAGGCGGCCTGCGGTCCGTATTGCGGCGTCGGGCCACCCGGCAGGCCGACGCCGGAATAGGGATTGAAGGCGGTCACGTTCTGGCCGACAGCCACGGAAGACGCGGCGCCGAAGCCCATGACGGCTAAGGCGAAAGTGCGCGCGACGACCGAAGACGAGGGCATAAGCAATTGCCTTTCAATGGGATTTGCCGCTCGAACATAGCCAATGGCCGGACTCCGCTCAACCGGCCACGGCACTGGTCTGCGGATGAAATGGAACAGGCGGCGCTATGCCGGCACGCCACGGGAGATAGACTGGCTTTGCCGATTTCGGATGAGAGTGGGATGGATCTGAAGAGCGTGCGGGCGTTCTGCAGCGTCGCCGAGGGTGGCGGATTCAGCCGCGCGGCGGCGGCGCAGGGCGTGGCGCAGTCGGTGTTGAGCCGGCAGGTCTCCGCGCTCGAGCATGAGCTGGGCGGACGGTTGTTCCATCGCACCGGTCGCGGCGTGAAGCCGACCGAGTTCGGCGAGGCGCTGCTGCCGCGCGCGCGTGCGTTGCTGGCCGAGGCCGACCACCTCGCTGCCGAGGCGCGAGGCGAGGGCGCGAGCCCGGTGGGTAGCGTCGACCTGGGCATTGTCCCGGGTTGGGCGCAGCCGCTGGTGAGCGTGCTTACCGCGAGGGTGCTCACCGACTATCCGCGTCTCAGGTTGCGCGTTCACGAAGCATATAGCGGCCAGATCGAGGCGTGGATCGCCACCGGCCGCGTCGAGGTCGCGGTATTCAACCGCTATCGCCGTGGGTCGGTACGCGGCGCCGAGCAGGTCTCGCGTTGCGACATGATGCTGGTGGGACCGAAGGGCCATCCCGCGCTCAAGCGTCGCGACATCCCGTTCCGCGCGCTTGACGGCGTGGCGCTGTGCGGGCCAGTGCGGCCGAACGGTCTGACGACGGTGATGAGCGAGGTCGCTGCCCGCCACGACGTGGCGTTGAACTTCGTGCTCGAGGGAAGCTCGTCGGCGATCCTGCGCGAGGCCGTTGCGCGGTGCGGCCTCTGCACCGTGTTTCCGCGACCCTATGTCGAGCGCGAGATGGCCGGCCCTGCCTTCGCGGCGTCGCGCATCGTGAAACCTTCGCTCGAGCAGGCGACATGGTTGGCGGTGGGCACACAGCGGCCGGCGACGCTCGCTGCGCGCACGGTAGCGAGGCTGGTGCGCGAAATCCTGAAAGGCCGCTAGGCCTTCGAAAGGATCTCGATCATCGGATCCTTTAGGCCGAAGTTGCTGGCGAGCAGCGACTTGCCGCCAAGTTCGTAGGGCTGGCCTTGGATGTCGCAGATGACGCCGCCGGCTTCCTTGACCATCAGCACGCCCGCCGCGACGTCCCACGGCGCCAGGCCGAACTCGAAGAAGGCGTCGTACCGACCGGCCGCCACGAAAGCGAGGTCGAGCGCGGCAGCGCCCCAACGGCGCACTCCCGCGGTGCGTTCCGTCACCGCCGCGAGCTTTGCGTGGTAGGAGGCATGGTCGCCCTTGCCGAGGTGCGGGATACCGGTGCCGATCAGCGCGCGCGCAGGCTCCTTGCGGCCCGAGACACGCAGCCGGCGCGAGCGGGCGTTCGGCGTATCGATGTAAGCGCCGTTGCCCTTCTCGGCCCAGAACAGCTCGTCGGAGATCGGTTGGTAGATGACGCCTGCGATGACCTCGCCCTCGCGCTCCAGGGCGAGCGATATGGCGAAGTGCGGCACGCCGTGGAGGAAGTTCGTCGTGCCGTCGAGCGGATCGACGATCCAGCGGTTGCGGCCGTCGCCCTTGGTCTCGCCGCCCTCCTCGCCGAGGAAGCCGTAGTCGGGCCGCGTGCGCTCGAGCTCCTTGCGGAGCGTGCGCTCGGCCATGATGTCGGCGCGGCTGACGAAATCGCCGGGCCCCTTCTCGGAGATCTGCAGCTGCTCGACCTCGCCGAAGTCCCGCTTGAGAGTCTTGGCGGCAGCGAAGGCGGCGCGGATCATGACCGTGATCGTCGCCGAGCGGACCGCCAGCGACTTTCGCTCGGCCGGGCCGGAACGCTCGCGGCCTTCGCTCAGCGGAGCGCGGCCGACACGGGCGACGGGTTGCTCGCGGGGAGGGCGACGGGTCGGAAGGGCCACGATCTCTGCCTAGTCCTTGGCGCGTTCCATATAGGCGCCATCCTCGGTGTTGATCACGAGCCGCGTGCCGACGGCGATGTGCGGCGGTACCATCACGCGGATGCCGCCTTCGACGAGGGCGGGCTTGTAGGACGAGGAGGCGGTCTGCCCCTTCACGACGGCATCGGCCTCGATGACGGGCAGCACGACGCTCTTGGGCAGGGTGACGCCGACCGGCGTGCCCTCGTGCAGAGAGACCTGCACTTCCATGCCGTCCTGCAGCCAGCGCGACTGGTCGGGATCGAGAACGTCGCCGCCGACCACGAGCTGCTCGAAATTCTCCTTGTCCATGAACGTGAAACCGTTCTCGTCCTTGAAGAGGTAGGTGCAGTCGCGCTCCTCGATGTGCGCCTGCTCGATCATCTCGCCCGACCGGAAACGCTCCTGGAGCTTGTTGCCCTCTCGCAGCGCCTTGGCCTCGATGGCGACGAACGCGCCGCCCTTGCCAGGGCTGATGTGCTGCACCTTGGAGGCCACCCAGAGCTTGCCGTTGTAGTCGATGACGTTGCCGGCGCGGATCGAATTGACGGGGACTTTCATGGGTTTACCGGGGCTCGCTGCGGGGTCGAAAGAATGGAATTCGGCCTCGTCCGCAGGGGCGGGGCGAGGCCGGCGCGGCCTTCTATCAAAGGCAGCCGGAAGCCGCAACCAGCCGCAAATCGGACCTCAGAGACGGAGTTCGGCCTGCTTCTTCTTCGGCAGCGCCGCCGCTATGACGGCGTGGGCGCGCTTGAGATAGGCCCGGGTCTCGGCGGCAGTGAGGACCTCTGGATCCTCGAGTGCCACCCATTTCGCACGAGCCAGGTAGGGCGCCGGGCGGAATCCCTTCGAACGGCTCAGCGCGTCAAAATGCTCGGGCACCGACTTGAACCAGAGGTCTCGCGGTTTGCCCTTCTCGTCGGGGGCGATGATGGCGAACATCTTGCCGCCGACCTTGAAGACGATCACGCCTTCCCACTGCACGCTGCGCTTCGCCGCCGGCAGCTTCGCGCAGTACGCATCGATCTGCTTGGGAGTCATGCCGGCACCCTACACGCCGCGCCGTTCGCATGCGATGGTCGGGCATGACCGAATGGCGTCCCGACAAGCTCGCGCGGCGGCTGCCCAACCTGCAGGCGCGCGCGCGGCTGCAGGCGGCGATGCGGCAATGGTTCGCCACCGAGGGCTTCGTCGAGGTCGAGACGCCGATCCTGCAGGTGGCGCCCGGTGCCGAGGTGCACCTGACGGGCTTCGTCACCGACTGGGAGCTGCCCGGCGGCGAGGAGCGCGAGCGCTGGCTGCACAGCTCCCCCGAGTTCGCGATGAAGAAGCTGCTGGCCGGCGGTGTGCCGAAGCTCTTCCAGTTCGCGCGCGTGTTCCGCAACGCCGAGGGCTCGGCGCTGCATCATCCCGAGTTCACGATGCTGGAATGGTATCGCGCCGGCACGGGCTACGAGACGATCATGCAGGACTGTGCGGCACTGCTGGCGCTCGCCGGCGTCGACGTGCTGCGCTGGGGCGAGCACATTTGCGATCCCCGTGCCGAGCCGGAGAGGCTGACGGTGGCAGAGGCATTCGCGCGCCATGCCGGGGTCGACCTTTTCGCGACCGTGGGCAGCGCCGAGGTGCTGTCGAAGGTGTCGGGTGTCGCCATGCATGCAGGCGATACGTGGGACGATGTCTTCTTCCGCATCATGTTCGACAAGATCGAACCCAAGCTCGGCATGGGGCGGCCGACGATTCTGTGCGAGTACCCCATCTCCATGGCGGCGCTGGCGCGCGGCAAGCCCGGCGATCCGCGGGTAGCCGAGCGCTTCGAGCTCTATGTCTGCGGTGTCGAACTCGCCAACGCCTTCGGCGAGCTGACCGATCCTACCGTCCAGGCGGAGCGACTGCAGGCCGACATGGACCTCAAGGAGGAGCTCTACGGGCTGCGCTGGCCGGTCGACACCGATTTCCTCGCCGCCCTCGAGCATGGCCTGCCGGACTGCGCCGGCATCGCACTGGGCTTCGACCGTCTCGTCATGCTGGCGACCGGTGCGTCGCACATCGAGGACGTCCTATGGCTGCCGGTGCGCTGAGAAGATCTCGTTGAAGGCACGGACGGCGGCTTCGGGGCCGTCCTTGTAGTTCCATATGCCGCCGGCGACGGCCAGGAAATCGGCGCCGGCCGCGACCACCGGCTTGCAGTTGCCGACCGTGATGCCGCCGATCGCCACGCACGGCACTTCCATGAGTTCGCTCCACCACGACAGGATCTCGACATCAGCAGGGGTCGTGACGGTCTTGGTGCCGGACGGGAAGAAGGCGCCAAAGGCCACATAGTCGGCGCCGGCCTCGGCAGCCTCCATCGCGAGGTGCCGTGAGGCCTTGCAGGTGACGCCGACCTGCCGGTCGGGTCCGACGATGCGGCGCGCCTCGGCGTAGGGCATGTCGTCCTGGCCGACATGGACGCCGTCGCAATCGAGCTTCACCGCGAGATCGGGACGGTCGTTCATGATGAAGGCCACGTCGCGTTGCTGGCAGACCGGCCGCAGCGTGTCGGCGACGCGCGCGATCGCGGCATCGTCGACGTCCTTCAGCCGAAGCTGGAAGGCGGCGACGTCACCGCCGTTCAGGGCGGCGCGCAGCTCGTCGGCGAAGATGGAGGGATGCTCGATGCGCTCGGGCGAGATCAGGTAGAGGCGGGTCATTGACAGTTCATGCAAGTGGCGATGGTTTATGCCGTCCCTGCGGTGTCGTCGAGTCGACGTGCCTTCCGTGCCGCGCGGCATGATGATCTAATGGCGCCAGTTCGCCGAGCAGGGAGCCGTGAGCGTGGCCAAGAAACTGAAGACAGCCGCGCTGACACTGGTGTCGACGGTCGTCGGACTTCTCCTGGGGATCTGGATCGCCGCCTATCTGACCGTACCGGGGATCGCCATGTCGGTGGAAGGCGACCCGCTGGTGCTGTTCGATCCCGAAGTCGGCGCGATCGCCAACCCGAGCGCCCACAACAGGCGCATCTACCCAGCGATCAAGGACCGCAAGGCCTTCGCCTTCGACGTCTACACCGACGATCGCGGTGCGCGGGTCGACGGGCCGGGACAAAAGAGCCCCGCCAAGGTCGATGTGCTCGTCGTGGGCGACTCGTTCACCTGGGGCTACGCACTGCCGAACTCCGAGACCTACGCCAACAGGATCGGTCGCGAGCTGAACGCGAGCCTCTCGAATTTCGCGATGGCGAGCTATGGGACCACGCAGTCCCTGCAGGTCCTGCGGCGGCAAAGCGACCTCGCGCCGAAGCTGGTGATCTACGGCATGATCGCCCATCACTTCGAGCGCAACGTGATGCCGTGCGCGCCGTCCTACTATCCCTTCTGCTACGACGTCTCGCATGTCGTGGCGGACGAGCAGGGCAAGCTCAGGATCGCGCCGCCCTGGAGCAACGGGGTGCGGCGCCTGCAGCAGCAGCTCGCAGGGAACTATCGTAACCCGGCGAGCTGGCTGACGCACGGCATCGACGTGATCCACGGCCGTATAGAGTATGCTCGTGCCACGTTCCGTGAGGCCGACGAGGCCGAGAAAGACCGCGCCATGGGGTTCCTTCTGCGCGAGCTGGAGAGCTCCGTGGGCGCCATAGGCGCGAAGCTTCTCGTGGTCTACCTGCCGACGAACTACTACGGCCCTCCCGCGGGGCTGGCGAAGGTCATCGGCAGCATCCGGCTACTTGACCTGACCGAGAGCTTCCTGAAGAACCGGGAGGCGGGCGGCCTCGATCCGTACATCGTGGGCGACGGCCACCCTAGCGCCGCGGGCAACAAGCTGATGGCCGACGAGATCGCCAAGTATATCCGCCGCGAGGGACTGCTCTAGGCGGGTTGCGCCCAGAGCCTCCCGGAGAGGCGTTACATCTTGCCTTGGTAGATGCCGATGATCTTGTCGAGCATGTCGAGCGCCTGGTCGCGCGGGCGCTGGAAGGTATTGCGGCCGATGATCGAGCCATTGGCGCCGCCGTCGCGCAGGCCGCGAATCTCGGTGAACAGGCCCTCGAGGTCCTTGGCCTCGCCGCCGGAGAACACGACGATGCGGCGGCCGTTGAAGGTCGCCTGCATGACGTGCTTGATGCGGGCGGCGAGCGTCGACCTATCGACGCCGGCCTTCTCGTAGGCGGCCTTCGCCTCGGGCTGCCACAGCACGTCGGTCGGCGGCTTCACCTTGATGATGTGAGCGCCGAGCAGGGCGGCCATGTGGGCGGCATAGGCGCAGACGTCGAGCGCCGTCTCTCCGGCCTTGTCGAGCTTGCCGCCGCGCGGATAGGACCACATGACGACGGCGAGGCCGACCGACTTGGCCTCCTCAGACATCTCGCGAATCTCTTCCATCATCTCGTACTGATCTTCCGAGCCCGGATAGATCGTGAAGCCGATCGCCGAGCAGCCCAGCCGCAGCGCGTCGGCCACGGTGGCGGTCACGGCCTGGTCCTTGTTGGTCGACAGAGAGTTGGCCGAATTGACCTTGAGGATGGTCGGGATGGCACCGGCGAAGGTGTCGGCACCGGCCTCGAGGGGGCCGAGCGGCGCGGCATAGGCGTTGAGGCCGGCATCGACCGCGAGCTGGTAGTGATAGTGCGGATCGTAGGCGTCGGGGTTCGGCGCGAAGGAGCGGGCCGGGCCGTGCTCGAAGCCCTGGTCGACGGGCAGGATCACCATCTTGCCCGAGCCGCCCAGGCGGCCGTGCATGAGGATGCGGGCCAGGTTGGCCTTGGTCCCGGGGCAATCGCTCTCGTAGTTGTCGAGGATCTTCTTGACGGTACGGGTGATCTTCACGGGCCAGCTCCCAGGCGGTTCATTTCGGGCGAAATCGGCGCCGGTGATAGCGGCGGCGGCCTATTCGTTCAAGCCCTTGCCGGGATAGGGGTGTGTGGCAATCCAGTGTCTGGCGATGTCCAGTCGCCGGGTGACCCAGACGTCCTTGTGCTTCAGGACATGATCCAGGAAGCGCCAAAGGCCCGCCATTCGGCCTGGATGACCGATCAGACGCTGGTGCAGGCCGACCGACATCATCTTGGGCTGGGTGGCGCCTTCCTTATGGAGGACGTCGAAAGCGTCGCGGACCAACCCGAACCACTGGTCGGAATGGACCATGCCGGCGGCGTACTTGCCGTCGTTGTTGGTTAGGGAATAAGGCACCACGAGGTGCGGCTTGCCCTGGACGGTCTGCCAGAAGGGGAGCTCCTCGCCATAGTAGTCGCTGTCGTAGGCGAAGCCGCCTTCCTCGACCAGCAGGCGGCGCGTGTTCACGCTGGGGCCGTAGCGGCAGTACCAGCCCACCGGCCGCTCGCCGACCGTCTGCTTCAGCGACTTCACCGCCTTCTGGATGTGCTCTCGCTCCTCGGCCTCGGTGAGCTGAAAGTGGCGTACCCAGCGCCAGCCGTGGCAGCAGACATCCCAGCCCGCTGCCCTGATGGCCTGAGCGGCGAGGGGGTTGCGCTCCAGAGCCAGCGCGCAGCCGAACACAGTGAGCGGCAGGCCGCGTTCCAGGAAGGCGCGCTGGATGCGCCAGAAGCCGACGCGGGAGCCGTACTCGAACATGCCCTCGCCGGCGAGGTCTCGGCCCTTCAATCCGATCGACGAGGTGCTCGACTCGGTGAGGCCGGTCTCGGTGTAGCCTTCGCCGTCCTGCATCGAGGGTTCCGAACCTTCCTCGTAGTTCACGACGAAGTTCAGCGCGATGCGCGCGCCACCCGGCCATTTCGGATCGGGCGGGGTGGGGCCGTAGCCGATGAAGTCGCGAGACGGCTGCCAGCTCATGACGGTCTCCTCACAAGTTCGGCGCCCATCCGGCGGGCGATGTCGGCGATTTTGTCGTTCCAGGTCGCCATCGAGATCTTCGTCACGCCGGCGCGCAGGCAGGCCAGCGCATGACCGGGTGCGTCGCCGCAGTCGACGATCAGGGTGAAGGCGACGTCGGGGAATTCTTCGCGGGCGCGGGCCTGCAGGGCGCCGAGATAGCCCGCACCATGACGGGACGCAGCGCCCTCGGGCGTCAGCAGGATCGGCGCGGCACCGGCGGCGCGTGCCGCCCGCAGCGCCGCTTCGGTCTGTCGCCAGTCCCACACCACCACGATGTCGCCCGCCATGGGCCGAGCATTGCTCAGGAAACGCGGACGGTGAAGGGCTCGACAGGGACGAATTCCTCGTCGCCTGAACTGCCGTCGCGAAACATGAAGATGGTGAAACGGGCCGGACGGTCGAGCACGGTCAGCCCGTGATGCCATGTGTTGGCTCGATAGGTGACGCCTTGACGTGCCGTCGCGACGAAAGCCTGGAGAGCGCCGGCGTCGGGGCCCCCGGCGGCGGCGTGCGGCGCCACGACGATCAGCCAGCGGGCGACGTCGATCGGCACGAAGGTCTGTGACGAGAATTCGTGCCGCTCCAGCGTGTCGAGCCGCAACGGCCGGGCCACGGTCGGCTCCTTGAAGCTGACCGAAACGCTGGGGCGAGCGGCTGGCCTCAGATTGCCGAGCGCTTCGTCGTAGTAGATACGGCCGGCCCCGTCCGGGATGTCGATGACGTCTCCGAATGGTGCGAAAGCCTCTCTCGTGAGTGGCCGGGGCGCGAGCTCGATCAGAGCTTGCCCATGGCCACGGCCGTGTCGGCCATGCGGTTGGAGAAGCCCCACTCGTTGTCGTACCAGCTCATGACGCGCACCAGCGTGCCTTCCATGACCTTGGTCTGGTCCATGTGGAAGGTCGACGAGTGGCTGTCGTGGTTGAAGTCGATCGACACGTTCGGCGCGTCGGTCCAGCCAAGGATGCCCTTGAGTTGATTGGCGGCCGCGAGCTTCACGGCCTTGTTGATCTCGTCCTTGTCGGTCTTACGCTTGGCGACGAACTTGAAGTCGACGACCGAGACGTTCGGCGTCGGCACGCGGATCGCCACGCCGTCGAGCTTGCCGTTCAGCTCCGGCAGCACGAGACCGACGGCCTTGGCTGCACCGGTCGAGGTCGGGATCATCGACAACGCGGCGGCGCGGCCGCGGTAGAGATCCTTGTGCATCGTGTCGAGCGTCGGCTGGTCGCCGGTGTAGGCGTGGATGGTCGTCATGAAGCCGTGGTCGATGCCGACCGCGTCGTTCAGGACCTTGGCGACCGGAGCGAGGCAGTTCGTGGTGCACGAAGCGTTCGAGACGACGACGTGATCCTTGGTGAGCTTGTCGTGGTTGACGCCGTAGACGACCGTCAGGTCGGCGTTGTCCGCGGGTGCCGAGACGAGTACGCGTTTGGCGCCAGCGGTGACGTGGGCCGAAGCCTTGTCCTTCGACGTGAAGATGCCGGTGCACTCCAGGGCGATGTCGACACCCAGCGCCTTGTGCGGCAGCTTTGCGGGATCACGCTCGGCGGTTACCTTGATCTTGCCGCGGCCGACATCGATCGTGTCGCCGTCGACCTTGACTTCGCCGTTGTAGCGGCCGTGCACCGAGTCGAAGCGGAACAGGTGGGCGTTGGTCTCGACCGGCCCGAGATCGTTGATCGCCACGACCTCGATGTCCTTGCGGCCCGACTCCATGATCGCCCGCAGCACATTGCGGCCGATGCGGCCGAAGCCGTTGATTGCAACCCGAACAGCCATTGGTCCCTCCGTTATTGCGCCAGCCGGCGTGCCGCTGCGGCGATCGCCTCGGCCGTGATTCCGAAATGCTTGTACAGATCCGAAGCCTTGGCCGAAGCGCCGAAGCCGGTCATTCCCACGAACGCGCCCTTGGTCCCGAGCCAGCGTTCCCAGCCGAAGCCCGCCGCCGCCTCGCAGGCTACGCGCACCGTGCCGTCGCCGCCCATGACCTTGTTGCGATATGTGTCGTCCTGCGACGCGAACAACTCCCACGAGGGCATCGACACGACGGCGGCGTCGAGCCGGTCTTTTGCCAGGAGGTCGCGCGCGGCGAGTGCGAGCTGCACCTCGGAGCCCGAGGCGATGAGCCGGATCGGTGCGGAGTCATCGCCGGCCAGGACGTAGGCGCCGCGGGCGCACAGGTTCTCGTCGCCCGTTGCTCCTTGGGCGCCGCGCACCGTCGGCACATTCTGGCGCGTCAGCGCGATGATGCTGGGCGTCTTCTTGGACTCCAGCGCGATCTGCCAGCACTCCGCCGTCTCGATCGCATCGGCCGGACGCAGCACCTGCAGGTTGGGGATCGTGCGCAGCGCAGGCAGGTGCTCGACCGGCTGGTGGGTCGGGCCGTCCTCGCCCAGGCCGATCGAGTCGTGCGTCATCACGTAGATGACGCGCAGGCCCATCAGCGCGGAGAGGCGAATCGAGGGCCGGCAATAGTCGGTGAACACCATGAAGGTGCCGCCGTAGGGGATGACGCCGCCGTGCAACGCCATGCCGTTCATCGCCGCCGCCATCGCGTGCTCACGAATGCCGTAGTAGACGTAGCGGCCGGCCGTGTCGGTGCGCGAGGCGCCCTTCAGCGTGGCGGTCTTGGTGTTGTTCGAGCCGGTCAGGTCGGCCGAGCCGCCGATCGTGTCGGGCAGCACCGGGTTGATGACCTCGAGCGCTTCCTGGCTCGACTTGCGGGTCGCCCAGGCGGGCCTCTCGGCGGCGATCTTGGTCTTGAAGGCGGCGATCGCCTCGCCGACGGCGGGCGGGATGTCGCCCTTGATACGGCGGTCGAACTCTGCACGATCCTCGGCCGACATCGCGGCGTGCCGCTTGGTCCACCTGCGACGGGCCGACTTGCCGCGCGCGCCGATCTTGCGCCAGGCGGTGAAGGTGGCCTCAGGAATGTCGAACGGACCGTGGTTCCAACCGAGCTTTGCGCGGGCGCCCGCGACCTCGTCCTTGCCCAGCGGCGAGCCGTGCGTCGCGGCGGTGCCGGCCTTGGTCGGCGCGCCGTAGCCGATCACCGTCTTGCAGGCGATCAGCGACGGCTTGTCGGTGACCTTCTGCGCCTTGCGGATGGCGCGGGTCACGGCGTCGGCGTCGTGGCCGTCGACGGCGAGCACATGCCAGCCGGCGGCAGCGAAGCGCTTCTTGTGGTCTTCGGAGGTCGAGAGCGACGTCGGGCCGTCGATCGAGATGCCGTTGTCGTCGAACAGCACGATCAGGCGGCCGAGGCCGAGATGGCCGGCGAGGGTGATCGCTTCCTGGCCGACGCCTTCCATGAGGCAGCCGTCGCCAGCGATCACGTAAGTGAAGTGATCGACGATGTCCCTGCCGAAACGCTCGGCCATCAAGCGCTCGGCCAGCGCGAAGCCAACGGAGTTGCCGAGTCCCTGGCCGAGCGGGCCAGTCGTCGTCTCGATGCCGCTCGCGTGGCCGTACTCGGGATGACCCGCCGTCTTCGCGCCGAGCTGGCGGAACTTCTTCAGCTCGTCGAGCGTCATGTCGGCGTAGCCGGTGAGGTGCAGCAGCGCGTAGAGCAGCATCGAGCCATGGCCGGCCGACAGGATGAAGCGGTCGCGGTCGGGCCAGTTGGGCTCCGAGGCATCGAACTTCAGGAATTTGGAGAAGAGCACGGTGGCGACGTCGGCCATGCCCATCGGCATGCCGGGATGACCGGAGTCCGCCTGCTGCACGGCGTCCATGGCCAGGGCCCTGATGGCGTTTGCCATGTCGCGCGAGGCGGCGGTCTGTTCGGTCATCTTGTTGGTGCGCCGTATGCTTTTTCGAGTGGCGCGCAACATGCCGACCACCCCATGGCGCGTCAATGCGCAAAACCTCATACGAGACCAACATCTTGCGGCGTTATGCGGCTTCGAGCGCCCAGATGTTGACCGCCAACAGGCGGTCCACTTATCCTTCGAAGATGGAGCAGATGCAGCCGGGCGAGGGCGACCGACGGCGATCCGCTGGCGGGGGAGCGATGTCCAAGGCAGCCAGTGCAAAGGACCGCGTCGACAGTGCGCTGACCCGCCTCGAATCGATGGTCGACGAGCGGTTGCGCGCCGAGCAGGCTCGCACCGAGGAGCTCGCCGCTCGCCTTGAGAAGCTCGAACGCCAGCACGACGAACTCAAGAAGGTGGCGATGGAAGTCGAAGGCCGCCTCGAACGTGCGATGGAATACATCCGCTCGTTGCTCGCCGCAGATCAGCAGTAACAGGGCCGGCGGTAGCGAAACTTCCGGTTACTCCCAGGTCCGCGCGTGCGCTGTAGCGCCCGACGTGGCAAAGTGTGCTTCCCCTCAAACGCCGGATAAGGCGCAATAACAGGAGAAGCGGACAATGCCGCAGGTCTCGATCCAGATCGCCAATCGTACCTATGAGCTCGCCTGTGGCGAAGGCGAGGAAGCGCGGGTCCAGGAACTGGCCGCCTATGTCGACGAAAAGGTGAGCGAGCTTCGCCTGCAGCTGCCCGGCGCGCCGGAAGTGAAGCTGTTGGTGTTCGCGTCGCTGCTGCTGGCGGAGGAGAGCCGCGAGGCGCGCGGCATCGCCAAGGCGGCGGAGACGGCGCGGGCGAGCGCCACCGACAGCGCCGAGACGCTGGCCTCGGCGCTCGAGGACCTGATCACGGCGCGCGTCGACAAGATGCAGAAGAAGGTCAGCGGCGCGGCCTAGATACTGCGGTCCCGTCGCATTGCAGCTTCCGTCCCGAGTGCCTAGATTGGACTTGGGGCGGATTTCTGCGCGGTGCGTGGTTCGCTTAAAACCCCGGGGCCAATAAGAACTCCTGGGAGTTGTTCCTGGCCTTGACCCTGGTCTCGGCTACACGACGCCCACCTGCTTTTGCAGGCCTTGGAGGTTCTACGAGCCACGGCCCATCGTGGAGCCGCCCCACCTTGCTTCTCTTCGCATGACCCTGATCGACGACAAGCGGACCCTGCGCAGCGCAATGCTGGCGTGGCGGCAGGATCTCGGCGACGCGCAGCGCCGGGCCGCCGCCGATGGACTGCTGGCCATGCTGCGCTCCGAGCGTCCCATCGAGACGCCCTGTACGGTCTCGGGCTTCTGGCCAATCCGGGACGAGATCGACACCCGGCCGCTGATGATCGAACTACACAACCAGGGCTGCCAGCTCGCGCTCCCGGTTGTGCAGGGGAAAGGGCGACCCCTGATATTCCGCGCCTGGCGTCCAAGCGATCCTCTCGAGGCAGGTGTCTTCGGCACCTTGCAGCCGTCGGCCCGGCGCGAGACGATCGAGCCCGACGCGTTGATCGTGCCGATGCTCGCCTGTGATGCCGATGGCTGGCGGCTGGGCTACGGCGGCGGCTTCTACGACCGGACGCTGGAGCTCCTGCGCAAGCGCCGCCCGGTCACCGCGATGGGCGTGGGCTTCGACGCGCAGTTCGTGCCGGAGGTGCCGCACGGTCCGAGCGACCAGCGGCTCGATTGGTTGTTGACCGACAAACGCGCTTGCGCCTTTGTCTAGCCGATGAAGGTCATGTTCTGTGGCGACATCGTGGGCCGCGCCGGCCGCGATGCCGTGGTCAAGGAAGTGCCGCGTCTGCGCCGTGAGCTCGGGCTCGACTTCGTCGTGGTGAACGGCGAGAACGCCGCCGCGGGCTTCGGCATCACCGCCAAGATCTGCGCCGAGCTGCACGAGTCCGGCGTCGACTGCATCACCACCGGCAACCACGCCTGGGACCAGCGCGACATCATTCCCTATATCGCGCAGGACAAGCGCCTCTTGCGGCCGATCAACTATCCGCCCGGTACGCCGGGCTGGGGTGCCAACGTCTTCCAGACGGCACGCGGCCAGAAAGTAGTGGTGGTCAACGTCATGTGCCGATTGTTCATGGACGCGCTCGACGATCCGTTCCGTGCCCTCGATGCCGAGCTCGCTCGATATGCGCTCGGACGCACGGCGAACTTCATCTTGGTCGACGTGCACGGCGAGGCGACCAGCGAGAAGCAGTCGGTTGGCCACTATTGCGACGGCCGGGTCTCGGCGGTTCTCGGCAGCCACAGCCATGTGCCGACGGCCGACGGCTGGGTGCTCCCCGGCGGCACGGCCTACCAGACCGACGTCGGCATGTGCGGCGACTATGACAGCGTCATCGGCATGAAGAAGGAAATCGCCGTTCAGCGATTTGTCCGCAAGATGCCGGGCGAACGCCTCGTCCCCGCCGAGGGCGAGGGGACGCTTTGCGGGGCGGTCGTCGAGACCGACGATCGGACCGGGCTCGCCCGGTCAATCCGGCCGATCCGACTGGGGGGCCGGCTGACTTCGGCGACGTAGCATCCAGCATCTTGTATCTCGCACGTGTCGCCTATAACTATTAGATGTGCCTTGAAGAGGGTCATTGACGGCTTGGGGAAAAACCGGCATCCTTTTGATGTTAAACGGTTTTTCGCCAGTACGGCGAACTGTCTTCAAGGTTAGAGGGGGCGTCGGAATCTAGGTTCCGACGTTTTTTAGCGGGGGCTTCGGCCCCCGCCTTTTTTTGTTGCAACGGCCTTTGCGACCCTCTCCCAACTGCCAAAACCCACGAGAAGTGGTATAGGCCCCTGATCCGGTTACTTAATCTGGTTGTCAGGCGATGGCGGGCCATTCCCAATTCAAGAACATCATGCATCGCAAGGGGCGCCAGGACGCCCAGCGGGCCAAGATCTTCACCAAGCTGATCCGGGAAATAACCACGGCGGCCCGACTCGGTGCGGCCGACCCGAATTCAAATCCACGCCTTCGCGCCGCCGTCATCGCCGCGCGCGACAACAACATGACCCGCGACACGATAGATCGGGCGATCAAGCGCGGGTCAGGGTCGGATGCCGACGCGAACTACGACGAGGTCCGCTACGAGGGCTACGGTCCGGCAGGAGTCGCAGTGATCGTCGAGGCGTTGACCAACAATCGCAACCGGACGGCGGGCGAGGTCCGCTCGATCTTCGCCAAGCATGGCGGCAACCTGGGTGAATCCAACAGCGTGTCGTTCATGTTCGACAGGCTGGGTGAGTTCCGCTTCCCGCTATCGGTCGGCAACGCCGACGAAGTCCTGGAGAAGGCGATCGAGGCCGGTGCCGACGACGTGGTGAGCGGCGAGGGCGAGGAGGCAGTGCACGAGGTCTACTGCGCCCAGGATAGCTTCAACTCGGTGCGAGAGGCGCTCGAGAAGTCGCTCGGCCAGCCGACGGTAGCCAAGCTGATGTGGCGGCCGAAGACGACGACGCCGGTCGAGGGCGAGACCGTGCAGACGATGATCGACCTGATCGCGGCTCTGGAAGACAACGACGACGTACAGAACGTCTACGCCAACTTCGAGGTGTCGGACGACGCTCTGGCGAAGTTCGCAGCCTGAGCCGGGCGGAATGAGACTGATCGGCCTCGATCCCGGCCTGCGGCTCACCGGCTGGGGCGTAATCGAGGTCCAGGGTAACCGGCTGCGCCACGTGGCCCACGGCGTCGTGAAAGTCGCGACGACCGGCACGCTGGCCGAGCGGCTGAGCGAGTTGTTCGACGGGGTCGCTGCCGTCGTCGAAGAGCAGCGGCCGGTGGAGGCCGCGGTCGAGGAGACCTTCGTGAACGTGAACCCGGGTTCGACCCTGAAACTCGGCCAAGCGCGCGGCGTGGTGGTGCTGGCGCCGGCGCGAGCGGGTCTCCCTGTCTATGAATACGCTGCGAACCTCGTGAAGAAGTCGGTGGTCGGAGCGGGCCACGCCGACAAGAACCAGATCGCCATGATGGTCGGGCGCCTGCTGCCCGGCGTCAGCGCGACGGCCGACGCCGCCGACGCGCTCGCCATCGCCATCTGCCACGCCCATCACCGCGCCGCGGCACGCCGCATCGAGGCCGCTCTGTGATCGCCAAGCTGAAGGGCCTGGTCGACGCCGTCGACGCCGACAGCGCCGTCATCGACGTGGGCGGCGTCGGCTATCTGGTCTCCGCCTCGGCGCGTACCTTGCACGATCTCGCGGTTGGCGGGCCGGCCACAATGCTGGTCGAGACGATCGTGCGCGAGGATGCCATTGCGCTCTACGGCTTCCTTGAGACGACTGAGCGCGACTGGTTCCGCATCCTAACCACGGTGCAAGGCGTCGGCGCCCGTGTTGCACTGTCCATCCTCTCCACGCTGTCGCCCGACGAAATCGCCCGCGCCATAGCCGCGCAGGATCGCGCGACCCTCAGCCGGCCCGCCGGCGTCGGCCCGAAGCTCGCGGCGCGCCTTGCCACGGAGCTCAAGGACAAGGCGGCGTCGTTCGGCGTAGCGCCAGCGCCGGTGGCGCCTGCCAACGCCAATGCGCCGACCGGCACTTCCGGTTCGATCAACGAGGACGCGGTCTCCGCGCTCGTGAACCTGGGCTACAAGCGCGTCGAGGCGTTCGGTGCTGTGGCGCGTGTGACGCAGCGCTTGGGTGGTGAGGCGAGACTCGACGCGGTGATCCGTGCCGGCCTGCAGGAGCTGGCACGATGAACGCCACTCCCGAAAGACTCGTGGCCCCCAAGCGTGCCGAGGAGGACCAGGCGGAACTTGCGCTGCGGCCGCAGACGCTCGACGACTTCGTGGGCCAACGCCAGGTACGCGAGAACCTGAAGATCTTCATCGCCGCCGCCAAGTCGCGCGGCGAGGCGCTGGACCATGTCCTGTTCCACGGCCCGCCTGGGCTCGGCAAGACGACTCTGGCGCAGATCGTGGCGCGCGAGATGGGCGTGGGCTTCCGCGCGACCTCCGGCCCGGTGATCCAGAAAGCGGGCGATCTTGCCGCCCAGCTCACCAACCTGCAGCCGCACGACGTCCTCTTCATCGACGAGATCCATCGTCTCAATCCCGCAATCGAGGAGGTCCTCTATCCGGCGATGGAGGATTTCCAGCTCGACCTGATGATCGGCGAGGGGCCGGCGGCGCGCTCGGTGCGCATCGAGCTGCCGCCCTTCACGCTGGTCGGCGCCACGACGCGCTCGGGCCTGATGACGCGGCCGCTGCGTGAGCGCTTCGGCATCCCGCTGCGCATGGTGTTCTACGAGCCGGCCGAACTCGAGACGATCGTGCAGCGCGCTGCACGTGTGCTGAAGATGACCTTGGCGGGCGATGGCGGCGCGGAGATCGCCAAGCGCTCGCGTGGCACGCCGCGCGTGGCCAACCGTCTGTTGCGCCGCGTCCGCGACTTCGCGTCGGTCGGCGGCCATGCCGGTGTTACGGCGAGGGTCGCCGACGAGGCCCTGACCCGGCTCGAGGTCGACGGTCATGGGCTCGATTCCATGGACCGGCGTTATCTTGCCTGCATCGCGGAGAATTACGGAGGTGGCCCGGTAGGCGTGGAAACGCTGGCGGCGGCACTTTCGGAGCAACGCGACGTCATCGAGGATGTGATCGAGCCATACCTCATGCAGCTCGGCCTGCTGATGCGTACGCCGCGCGGCCGGCTGCTGTCGGAAAGCGGATATCGCCATCTCGGCTTGTCGATTCCGAAGGTGCAGAAGCAGCAGCTCGACCTGCTGGCCGCAGGCGGCGCGGGTGACGAGTCGTGAGTGCGCTTCCGACCTCCGGCAGCATCGCCGGCGGCGTGCACGTGCTGCCGTTACGCGTCTACTACGAAGACACCGACGCCGCCGGCATCGTCTACTACGCCAACTGGCTGCGCTTCCTCGAGCGCGGCCGCACCGAGCTGCTGCGAGTGCTCGGCCAGGAGCACACGGCACTGCACGAGGAGCGCGGGATCAATTGGGTCGTGCGCCGCTGCGCCATCGACTACCTGAAGCCCGCGCGGCTGGACGATACCGTCGAGATCATCACAAGCTGCGGAGAATTGCGCGGCGCCTCGCTGGACATGCGCCAGCACGCGCGCCGCGGCGAGGAGACCCTGGTCCGCGCCGAGCTCGTCGTCGCCTGCATGGGCGACGGCGGCCGGCCGGTCCGATTGCCGCCGCACGTGCGGACTGCCTTGGCCCAGGTTGCCGCGAAGGGGTCGCCCCGCTCGCGCCATATTCGGATATAACCCTATGAATCAACGGAGAAACTAAATGGACGCGTTTGCGCAGGTCGCCGGAGCCCCCCTCGGCGGCGGCACCGGGTCGATGGACATGTCCGTCTACGGCCTGTTCATGCAGGCCGACTGGGTCGTGAAGGCCATCATGATCCTGCTTCTCTTGGCCTCGTTCTGGTCGTGGGCGATCATCTTCGAAAAGGTCCTGCGGCTGCGCTCGCTGAAGCGCTCGGCGCAGGCATTCGAGGATACGTTCTGGTCGGGCGTGTCGCTGGAGGATCTCTACGACCGGGTCGGCGCCAAGCCGGAAGACCCGATGTCAAGCATCTTCTCCGCGGCGATGCGCGAGTGGCGTCGCTCGGTCTCCAAGGGCCTCGCCTCGAGCGCAACGGCGCGGGCGGCACTCCGCCAGCGCATCGAACAGGTGATGAGCGTCACCATCCAGCGCGAGATGGAGGCGATCGAGAAGCGGCTGGGCTTCCTGGCAACCGTCGGCGCCAACGCGACGTTCGTCGGGCTCTTCGGCACGGTGTGGGGCATCATGAACAGCTTCAGTCATATCGCCCAATCGAAAAACACCTCGCTCGCGGTCGTGGCGCCCGGCATCTCCGAGGCGCTGTTCGCCACCGCCATCGGACTGGTCGCCGCCATCCCCGCCGCCGGCGCCTACAACATCCTCTCCGGCCAGGTCTCACGCTACGCCCAGCAGCTCGAGGCGTTCGCCGGTGAGTTCATCACCATCCTGTCGCGTCAGCTCGAGGAGCAGGTCTGATGGCGGGGATCATCCCAGCCGCCGGCGCCAGTGCGACCGGCAGCAAGTTCCGACGACGGAGCTATACGCCGATCGCGGACATCAACGTGACGCCGCTGGTCGACGTCATGCTGGTGTTGCTGATCATCTTCATGGTGACTGCGCCGCTCCTGCAGGTCGGCGTGCCGGTCGACCTGCCCAAGACCAGCGCCCAACAGGTCGGCGGCAAGGACGAGCCGCTTGTCGTCTCGGTAAACGCCCAAGGTGAGGTCTTCCTCGGCGAAACGAAGTACGACGTGGCCGAACTCGGCGCGAAGCTCAAGGCCGTGCACGAGGAGAAGCCCGACCAGCGTGTCTTCATGCGGGGCGACAAGGCCGTCGACTACGGGAAGATGATGGAGGTGATGGGCGTCGTGATCGAGAGCGGCTTCCGCCAGCTCGGCCTGCTGGGCGAGCAGGCGCAGGCACTCGGACGGGGCGTGGGCACGGTTTCGCCGGCTCCCGCCCGTCAGCCCGCCGCACCGCC
>CAYQAY010000003.1:8753-34596 GCA_964415585.1 uncultured Reyranella sp. | reverse complement strand
GACGGGGCGTGGGCACGGTTTCGCCGGCTCCCGCCCGTCAGCCCGCCGCACCGCCCGCCGCACCGCCTGCGCAACCAGCGCCCACGCCAAGGCGCTGATAGAAGGAGACAGCGCGCACGATGTTCGAGCGTCACCCCGCTACCTTGGAGATGCGCACTCCGGCGATCGTGTCGGGGATGGTGCATGTCTTCGTGCTGGCGGCGGCGGTGTTCAACCTCGATTTCTTCGGCAAGCCGCCGCCGATGGAACCCGAGCCGGTGATGGTCGAGTTCGAGGCAATCGACAAGAAGGCGGCGGCGCCGACGGTCGGCAATCTGCCGCCGCAGCCCAAGGATGTGCCGATCGCACAGGAGACCACCAAGGCACCGCCGCCGAAGTCGGCCGAGCCGCCGCCGGCACCTGTTCCTCCCAAGCCGGAGCCCGTCGCCGAGGTCAAGCCGCCGACGCCCCCCAAGCCCGAGGAGAAGCCCAAGGCCGAGGCAGCGAAGCCTGTCGAGGACTTGGTGGCGCTGAAACCCAAGGAGCCGGAGCCGCCGAAGGTCGAGAAGCCGCCCGAGCCACCCAAGCCAACGCCCGAGGTGAAGAAACCGGAGCCGCCGAAGCCCGCGCCTCCCAAGCCCGCGCCGCCAAAACAGGACCGGGCCGATCAAGTGCTCGACGACATCCTGAAGAACAAGCAGTCGCCGACCAAGGTGGCGACGCCGGAGCAACAGCCGAAACCCGTGCAGCAGGTGACTCGTCAGGCGCCGGCCGCGCCGCAGCTCGCCTCCGTCGTCACCGCGAGCGAGATCGAGGGTGTGCGCCAGAAGATCCGTCCGTGCTGGAACACGCAAGGTGGCTCGCGCGACCAGGGAATGATCATCACGCTGGTCGTCGACATGAACCAGAACGGCACGCCTATCAGCGCGGAGCTCCGCGATCCCGGTCGCTACAACAGTGATCCGGTTTATCGCGCCGCCGCCGACGCCGCACGGCGCGCGATCCTCAATCCGCGCTGCCAGCCCTGGCCCTTGTCACAGGAAAAGTTCAACAGCTGGAAGCAGATCACCTTCAATTTCGATCCACGCGACTATTAGCACCCCCTCAGGCTATACCAACCATGCCCAAGACAAAGAGGTCCGACATGATGCTTCCCCGACGTTTGACGATGCTGGGCGGTGTCGCGATCGCCGCTGGTGTCACGAGCCCGGCACGCGCGCAGCTCACGATCGACATGACGAGGCCGACCTTCGAGCCGGTACCGATCGCGATCGTCGACTTCAAGGGCGACGCCGTCGGTACGCAGATGGCCGGCGTGATCCGCAACGACCTCCAGAACTCGGGCCTGTTCCGTGTCATCCCGTCGAGCGCCTACATCCAGCAGAATGTCGATGCCAGCACGCCGCCGCGCTTTCCCGACTGGCGCAGTATCGGAGCGGCCGGCCTCGTCGTAGGCCAGGTGACCTCGACGGGCGGCAACATCAAGGTCGACTTCCGACTTTGGGACGTCGTGTCGAGCCAGCAAGCGACCGGACTTTCCTTCAACAGCCAGCCGAGCAACTGGCGGCGTCTCGCCCACATCATCGCCGACGCGATCTACAAGCGTGTGACCGGCGAGGAGGGCTACTTCGACACGCGCATCGCCTACGTATCGGAAAGCGGGCCGGGCAATGCCCGCGTCAAGCGCATCGCCATCATGGACCAGGACGGGGCCAACAACCGATACATCACCGACGGGCGTACCATCGCGCTCACTCCACGCTTCTCGCCGACGCTGCAGGAGATCGTCTACATGGCGTACGGCGAGAACAACACGCCGCCGCGCGTCTACCTGCAGAACGTCGACTCCGGGCGCCGCGAGTTGCTGGGCAACTTCCCCGGCATGAGTTTCGCGCCACGTTTCTCGCCAGACGGCACCAAGGTCGTCATGAGCATTTCCGAGAACGGCCGAACCAACATCTACGAGATGGATGTGCGCGGCCGCCAGCTTCGGCGGCTGACCAACTCGCCGGCGATCGACACCTCGCCGTGCTACTCCAACGATGGCACGCAGATCGTCTTCAACTCGGACCGCGGCGGTGCACAACAACTGTACGTCATGAGCGCCGGGGGCGGCGGCGAGCGTCGCATCAGTTTCGGCGAGGGTCGCTACGCCACGCCGGTCTGGTCGCCGCGCGGCGACTTCATCGCCTTCACCAAGATTTCAGCCGGCAGCTTCGGCATCGGCGTGATGCGCGCCGACGGCAGCGGTGAACGCATGCTGGCCAGTGGCTTCCTCGTCGAAGGCCCGACCTGGGCCCCGAACGGACGTGTTCTTGCATATTTCCGGCAACAGCCGAACTCGGGCGGCCGTGTCGGCTCCGTAACCTTGCACCAAGTCGACATCACGGGTCGCTTCGAGCGGCAGATTCCTACGCCGACCGACGCCTCGGATCCGGCCTGGTCGCCCTTGATTCCGCAATGACGGAATATATGATCTTTCTTGTCGACCCGTGCGTACCCTGCGCCCGGGTCGATTCTGTCAGGGAGTGGATCGAACCATGCGCATGATCAAGGCTTTGACGGCCATCGCGGCGATGATCTTCATCGCGGCCTGCAGCAACGACCAACAGGCGGCTGCCCCGGCGACCACGACCGTGACGCCCGGCTCCGTTGCTGATTTCCGCCAGAACGTCGGCGATCGGGTGTTCTTCGACACCGACCAGTCCAATATCCGCGAGGACGGGCGCCAGACTCTTAACCGTCAGGCCGAGTGGCTGAAGAAGTACACCAACTATCAGATCACCATCGAAGGCCATTGCGACGAGCGCGGCACGCGCGAGTACAACCTGGCGCTCGGTGAGCGGCGCGCCAATGCAGCCCGTCAGTATCTGATCTCCCAGGGCATCCCAGCCGCGCGCATCAAGACCGTCAGCTACGGCAAGGAGCGCCCGGATCCGGTAGGCTCCGACGAGGCCGCGTGGGCCCGGAACCGCCGCGCGGTGACCGCTCTTCAGTAGGGCCCAAGCATGAATTCGGGGACGCCGGTCGCCTGCGGCCGGCGTTTTCGTTTTGAGGCTGGGCGGACATGCCTGAAAATGGCCGCGTTTGGTATGAAACTGGCGTTGCCATGAAAACCGCTCCGTCACGGCTTCTACTCGTTCTCGCATTGATGCTGCCGGTGCCCGCCGCGGCCCAGCGCGTCGACCCCGTCTACATCGAGGACAGGCTGAACCAGCTCCAACAGTCACTCACCCTGATGACCGGCCAGATCGAGCAGCTGCAGCATCGTAACGCCCAACTCCAACAGCAGCTCGAGAAGATGCAGGCCGACTACGAATACCGGATCGAGCAGCTCGAGAAAGGTGGTGGCGGCGGCGCGCGGACCGGCGGCCCGCCGGCCCGTCCGCCCGCACAGGCCGCTGCTCCTGCCGCTCCGGCCGCCGGCGCGGCGGGCTCGGCCGACCAGATCTACGACGACGCATTCAAGAAGCTGCAGGAAGGTGACTACGCCGGCGCCGAGCGCGGTTTCAGGACGTTTGTGCAGCGCAACCCGCAGAACAAGCTGGCCGGCAATGCGCAGTACTGGCTGGGCGAAACCTACTACGCGCGCCGCGACTACCAGAACGCAATGACGGCCTTTGCCGAAGGTTACAAGAACTACAAGACGAGCCAGAAGGGGCCCGACAATCTCCTGAAGCTCGGCATCACGCTCTCCGCGCTCAACCGCAAGCAGGATGCCTGCGCGATGTTCGCCCGCTTCGCCCAAGACTACCCACGTGCCACGGACCTGCAGAAGCGGCGGATCGATCAGGAGCGGCAGAAGAACGGCTGCGGGTGAACGTCGCCGGACGTCCAGTCGACGGCGTCACGTTCGCGCGCCTGATGGCGCCGTTCGAACCCTTCGAGACATGTCCTGAGATTGCCGTCGCCGTTTCCGGCGGTCGCGATTCGCTTTGCATGGCATTGCTGGCCGATGGATGGGTCCGTAGCCGCAACGGCAAGCTTCTGGCTCTGATCGTAGATCATGGCCTGCGGGCCGAATCGGCGAACGAGGCGCGCGCGACCGCGCACACGCTACTGCGACATGGCATCGAAAGCGCGATTCTGAGGTGGAGGGGGAGCAAGGGAACCAGCGGCCTGCAGGAAGCGGCGCGCGAAGCGCGTTACAGGCTGCTGGCCGAGGCCTGTCGCGAACGCGGCATACTTCATCTCCTGGTCGCCCATCATGCTCAGGACCAGGCCGAGACGATTGCGATGCGGGCAGAGCGCGGCAGCGGCCCGGATGGGCTGGCGGGCATGGCGGCGCTCGTCGAAACGCCGGACGTTCGCCTGTTGCGGCCGCTCCTGCCCGTGGCGCGTGAAAGACTGACCGCAACTCTCGTCGAGCGCGGCGTTGACTGGATCGAAGATCCCTCGAACGTCGATCAGCGCTTCGAACGTGCGCGGCTGCGCCGCCTGGGTTTCGCCGGGCGGCACGCCGATGAAGCGAGAGCCGGCGAGGAGAAGCGTCTCGCCAGCGCAGCGCTCGATGTGCTCGAACTGGGCGACGCCGTCGCCCTGGACCGAGACGCGTTTGGCCGGCTGCCCGTGGGCCTGCGGCGGCGGCTGCTCAGCCGGGTGGCCCAGGGCGTAGGGGGAGGAGACCACCCGCCTCGGCGGGACCGACTAGGGCGGGCGCTGGAGAGAATGGCGGGCTCCGCCGACCGCGGAAAATCAGGGCGGGGAGCGGATTTCACGCTGTCGGGGTGCCAATTCGTTCTTCGGCGGGCCGTCGAGGGCCGCCGGCTGCTGTGGATTGTCCGGCCCGAAAGTGGCAGGAAAGGGAGCCAGCCGCTGATTCCGGCTGCATTTTTCGCTTGCGCCCCAACGGCCGCAACCCATCTTGGGAAATAGCCCCATCTCGCGGAAACCAAAGTGAACCCGTTCAATCGTAACGCTGCTCTGTGGATCGTCATCGTTCTGCTGCTCGCGCTGCTCTACAGCGTCTTCCAGGGCGGCGCGACCAAGTCCGCCGGCAACACGATCTCCTATTCCGACTTCGTGAGGGCAGTCGAGGCACGGCAGATTCAGGACGTCCGCATCCAGGGCAACACGATCAGCGGCACCTTCCGCGAGCCGCGAAACGGCGTGCAGAAGTTCGCGACCTACGCGCCGAGCACGCCGCCGGACGATCAGCTCATGCCGATGCTGATCAAGAACGTCGACAAGGTCGACGCCGGACCGGCGGAAGAGGGTGTCAACCTCGGCAGCATTTTTGTGAGCTGGCTGCCGGTGCTCGTGCTGGTTGGCGTCTATATCTTCTTCCTGCGCCAGATGCAGAGCGGCACTGGCCGGGCCATGGGATTCGGCAAGTCGAAGGCGCGCCTGCTCACCGAGAAGCACGGCCGCGTCACCTTCGACGATGTCGCCGGCATCGACGAGGCGAAGTCCGAACTCGAGGAGATCGTCGACTTCCTCAAGGATCCGCAGAAATTCCAGCGTCTTGGGGGCAAGATTCCCAAGGGCTGTCTGCTGGTCGGCCCGCCGGGCACCGGCAAGACGCTGCTGGCGCGGGCCATCGCGGGCGAGGCCAACGTGCCGTTCTTCACCATCTCGGGCTCCGATTTCGTCGAAATGTTCGTCGGCGTGGGTGCAAGCCGCGTCCGCGACATGTTCGAGCAGGCCAAGAAGAACGCGCCCTGCATCGTGTTCATCGATGAAATCGACGCCGTCGGCCGCCATCGCGGCGCCGGCCTGGGTGGCGGCAACGACGAGCGAGAGCAGACGCTGAACCAGCTCTTGGTCGAGATGGACGGCTTCGAGGCGAACGAGGGCGTCATCCTGATCGCGGCGACCAACCGTCCCGACGTCCTCGACCCGGCGCTGCTGCGTCCCGGCCGCTTCGACCGCCAGGTGATCGTGCCGAACCCCGACGTCGGCGGCCGCGAGAAGATCCTCAAGGTTCACATGCGCAAGGTGCCGCTGGCGCCGGACGTCGAGCCGCGCGTGCTGGCGCGAGGCACGCCGGGTTTCTCCGGTGCCGATCTCGCCAACCTCGTGAACGAGGCGGCACTGCGCGCGGCCCGTGTCGGCAAGCGTCTCGTGACCATGGGCGACTTCGAGTACGCCAAGGACAAGGTGCTGATGGGCACCGAGCGCCGCTCGATGGCGATGACCGACGAAGAGAAGCGGCTGACGGCCTATCACGAGGCCGGTCACGCCCTGGTCGCCATGCACGTGCCCAAGAGCGATCCCCTGCACAAAGTGACGATCATCCCGCGCGGCCGCGCGCTCGGCGTGACCATGCAGCTCCCGGAGCGCGACCACCTCAGCCATACCAAGCAGTATCTCGAGTCGCGGCTGGCCATCATGTTCGGCGGCCGTATGGCTGAAGAGCTGGTGTTCGGGCCGGAGAACGTGACGACGGGTGCGGCGAGCGACATCCAGGTCGCGACGCAGACCGCGCGCGGCATGATCACGGCCTACGGCATGTCGGAGAAGCTCGGCCGCGTGCGCTATCAGGCGAACGAACAGGAAGTGTTCCTAGGCCACGCCGTCACGCAGACGCAGAACGTCTCCGAGGCAACGGCACAGATAATCGACCAGGAGGTCCGCCGCCTGATCGAGGAAGCCGAAGGCCGCGCCCGCGCGATTCTGACGGAGCACCTCGAGGACCTGCATACGATCGCCAAGGCGCTGCTCGAATACGAAACGCTGAGCAACGACGAGATCGGCACCATCCTGCGCGGCGAGAAGATCGTGCGCGACGACACAGGCGGCGCCGGCCACACCGACCGCCGCCGCCGCGCCTCGGTGCCGACGAGCAGCAGCGAGGGCAGCGGCCAGGGCGCAGGCCCGCCGCCGGGCGCCAATCCCGAGCCGCAGCCGGGCGTCTGACGCCCCGCTCTTGGCAGGTACCTTCGCGGGCCTCGCGCTCGATCGCCCTCTGATCATGGCGATCGTCAACGTGACGCCCGACTCCTTCTCCGACGGCGGCGAACGCATCGATCCGGCCCGGGCCGTCGACGACGGGCTCCGCTTCGTGGCCGAAGGCGCCGATATCCTCGACATCGGCGGAGAATCGACCCGACCGGGTTCGCAGCCGACCTCGCCCGAGGACGAGCTGGGCCGCATTCTCCCGGTCGTCGACGGACTCGCCCGGCACAGGGTCAATATCTCGATCGACACGCGGCGGGCCTCCGTCGCGCGGGCGGCCCTCGATGCCGGTGCGCGCATCGTGAACGACATCTCGGCCCTGCGCGACGATCCGGCGATGCTGCCGCTGGTGGTCGAGCGCGGCTGCGAGGTCGTGCTCATGCACCGGCGTGGTCTGCCGGAGAACAGGTTCGCCGGCCCGGCCTATGTAGATGTCGTCGAGGAGGTGCGCGAATTTCTCGTCGGGCGCGCCGCGTCCTGCGAGGCTGCAGGCGTGTCGCGTCTGCGCATCGCGCTCGATCCCGGCATAGGCTTCGGCAAGAGCGTGAATCAGGAACTTGAGTTGATCGCAGGCACCGGCCGCCTCGCCGAAGCGGGCTATGCCGTGCTGGTCGGCTGCTCGCGCAAGAGCTTCATCGGCAAGCTGACGGGAGTCGAGAAGCCAGCCGATCGCGACCCGGCCTCGGCTTGGCTGGCTGCAGAGGCGGTGCGACGGGGGGCAGCGATCGTGCGTGTCCACAATGTCGTCGCCACGCGCCAGGCGCTCGCGGTTTCGGCAGCGATGCGATAACATTGCCGGCGATGGCTCGTTCTCTCTTCGGCACCGACGGCGTGCGCGGCCGCGCCAATACGGCACCCATGACCGCCGAGATCGCCATGCGTATCGGCATGGCCGCGGGACAGGTCTTCCGCCGCGGCGCGCACCGCAACCGCGCCGTGATCGGCAAGGATACGCGGCTTTCGGGTTACATGATCGAGCAGGCGCTGACCGCGGGCTTCCTGTCGGTCGGTGTCGATGTACTGCTGCTGGGCCCCATCCCCACGCCCGCAGTCGGGTTCCTGACCCGCTCGATGCGCGCCGACATGGGCGTGATGATCTCGGCCTCGCACAATCCCTACGAGGACAACGGCATCAAGCTGTTCGGGCATGACGGCTTCAAGCTCTCCGACTCGGTCGAGGCGCAGATACAGGCGCTCGTCTCGTCGCCCTCGCAGATGAAGCTCGCCGCGTCCGCCGAGATCGGCAGGGCCAAGCGGCTCGATGACGTCGAGGGGCGCTACATCGAGGCGGTGAAGGGATCGGCACCGCGTGGCCTCGACCTCAGCGGTTTGAAGGTCGTGGTCGATTGCGCCAATGGCGCCGCCTACAAGGTGGCGCCGACCGTGTTCTGGGAACTCGGTGCCGAGGTCGTCCGTGTCGGCGTCTCGCCCGATGGCTTCAACATCAACGGCAAGTGCGGCTCGACGCATCCCGGCGTGCTGCAGGAGCAGGTCGTGTCGCACGGCGCCCACCTCGGCATTGCCCTCGACGGCGACGCGGATCGCGTGATCCTCGTCTCGGAGACCGGCAAGGTGATCGATGGCGACCAGTTGATGGCCACCATCGCCGATCACTGGAAGCGCGACGACGTGCTGGCCGGCGGCGGCGTGGTTGCGACCGTCATGTCGAACCTCGGCCTCGAGCGCTATCTCGCGGCGCGCAGGCTCGAACTGGTGCGCACCCAGGTCGGCGACCGCTACGTGCTCGAGCGCATGCGGGCCGGCGGCTTCAACCTCGGCGGCGAGCAGTCCGGACATATCATCATGACCGACCATGCCACGACCGGCGACGGGCTGATGGCTGCGCTGCAGGGCTTGGCCGCCATGGTGAAGTGCGGCAGGCCCGCGAGCGAGACGTTCCATGCCTTCGATCCCGTGCCGCAACTTCTGAAAAACGTGCGCGTCGTCGATGCCAATGCTGCGCTCGGCGATGCGAAAGTGACCAAGGCGATTGCCGCCGCCGAAGCCAGGCTCGGAAAGCACGGTCGCATCCTCGTCCGCAAGTCGGGCACCGAGCCGCTGATCCGCGTGATGGCCGAGGGCGACGACTCCGACCTCGTGACCAGGGTCGTCGACCAGATCGTCGAGGCGCTGCCGCGGGCCGCGGCGTGAAAGGCCGTGTCCTGATCGTCGCCGGCTCCGATTCCGGAGGCGGTGCGGGCATCCAGGCCGACATCAAGGCGGTAACGGCGATGAACGCCTTCGCCGCGACCGCGATCACCGCGCTGACGGCGCAGAACACCGAGGGCGTGCACGGCGTCGTGGCAGTCGAGCCCCGCTTCATCGCGCAGCAGATCGAGGTCGTCCTTTCCGACATCGGCGCCGACGCCCTCAAGACCGGCATGCTGCACAGCGCCGAAGTGATCGGCACGGTCTGCGGCAGCCTGAAGAAGCATGCGCCGGGCGTACCGGTGGTCGTCGATCCCGTGATGATTGCCAAGGGTGGACATCGGCTGCTGCTCAGCGAGGCCGAGACCGCGTTGCGCGACGTGCTGCTGCCGATGGCGACGCTGATCACGCCGAACCTGCCGGAAGCCGAGGTGCTGGCGGGCTTTCCGGTGCGGGACGAAGGCGACATGAGGCGTGCCGCCGAGAAGCTTGTATCGTTCGGCGCCGCGGCGGTGCTCATGAAGGGCGGCCATCTCGAGGGCGACCGCATTGTCGACCTGCTGTTCCACGACGGTCGCTTCGACCGCTTCGAGGACGCCCGCATCGCGAGTCGCAGCACGCACGGCACGGGCTGTACGCTGGCCTCGGCGATCGCCGCAGGCCTTGCCCAGAAGATGGGGCTACGCGACGCCGTGGCGCGCGCGCGGGGCTATGTGCGCCGGGCGATCGAGACCGCGCCGGGCTTCGGTCGCGGCCACGGACCGCTCAACCACGCCGTGACGGTCAGGTCGTAAAGATCAGATGAGGGCGGCGTTCCTGTCCACCGGCAGGCGCGGGGTCCACTTGCCGGCCTCGACCTGGACGATGAAGTTCCACAGTTCGCGGTTGAAGGCGTCGGGCTCCTCGATGTTCACCGTGTGGCCGGTCTTGGCGAACATCGCGAGGCCGGAGTTGGGCATCACGCGCTTGAGGTAGAGGCTGGGCTGCAGGCAGGGGTCGTCCTCGTCGCCGCACAGGATCAGCGTCGGAACGTCGAGCTTTTTCCATTCCTCCTCGAAGTCGTACAGGGACGGCCGCTTGCCCTGGTACTCCGCCATGGTGTTGGCGGCGCCGACGTCGGGATGCTCGGAGAGATGCTTCACGAACTCGGCGAAGCCGCGCGGGTCCTTCTGTCTGAAGCGCGAGCGTGTCGGGTTGGTGACGAGGCCCTCGGCATACTTCGCCATGCCGCTCTTCCGGATCTGGCCGGCCGTAGCGACGGCATCCCTCTTGAACTGCTCGTGCACCTGGCGCTCGGCGCCGGAGCCGACGCCCGCAAGCGTGAGCGACAGGGCGCGGTCCTTGTAGGTCCGTCCGAAGTGCGCGGTCGCGAATGCGCCCTGCGACAGGCCGACGACATGCGCCTTGGCGATCTTCAGGTGATCGAGCAGGTGCCTGGCATCGTCGACGGCATGGCGCTGGCCGTACATCGCGCCGTCGGCCGGAACGTCCGAGCCGGGATAGCCGCGGAAGGAGTATGTGATGCAGCGGTGCCGGCGCGCAAAGAAGCGCATCTGCGGCTCCCAGCTTCGCCAGTCGCCGCTGTATTCGTGGACGAACAGGATCGGCGTGCCCGTGCCGGTCTCTTCATAGTAGAGCTTCACACCATCGGGTGTCGTCGCATGTGGCATCTCTCGCTCCGTCGAATCAGCTGCCGAACCGCTCCAGCCGTTCCAGCACCGCCGGGATCTTGTCGTCGGTGACGTTGGCGAAGGCCAGCCGCACGAAACGCTCCTGGCCCGCGCCGAACATGTCACCGGGGATGGTGAGCAGGTTCTCCTCGTCGGCCAAGGCCTTCGACACATCGGTCGACGGCCGGCCTGCGAAAGGATGCTCTACATAGGCGAAATAAGCCCCGATGCTCACGAGGCGCCAGCGATTGGAGCGTTCGAGGCCGCGGCCCAGCAGGTCGGCGCGCGCCTTCAGCCCGGCGGTGTTGGTCCGCGCCCAGGGCAGCAGGTTGCCGAGGCCGAAAAGCGCGGCCTCCTGGCCGAGCCGGGGTGGGCAGATCGAGACGCAGTCCATCGCCTTCTCGATCTCGGCCATCAACGGCGCGCCGGCCGTGACGCCGCCGACACGGTAGCCGGTGAGCGCGAAGACCTTGGAGAAGCTGTAGAGATGGACGAGCGTGCCGCGCCAGTCGGGCCGGCTGAAGAGGTCGTGCGGCCTGGTGCCTTCGGGCAGGAAGTCCTTGTAGGTCTCGTCGAGGAGCAACGCGATGCCGTGCTTCTTGGCGAGTTCATAGAAGGCGTGGATCGTCGCGGGCGGATAGATCGCACCCGTCGGGTTGTTGGGCGAGATCAGCACGATCGCCTTGGTGCGCGGGCCGATCAGCTTCGCCGCATCCTCCGCGGCAGGCACAGCGCCTGAGCCGGGACGGAAGTCTAGCGACACCGGCTCCACTCCCTGCATGCGCATCCACATGTCGTGATTGAAATAGTGCGGCCGCGGCAGGATCACCTGGTCGCCGGCCCTGGCAATGCTCATCAGCGCCAGGCAGAAAGCCTGGTTGCAGCCCGAGGTGATGCCGACCTCGTCGGCGCCGATCTTCGATCCGTAGAAGGACGAAAGGTGTGATGCGTAGCTCTCGCGCAACCCCGGCAGGCCGAGGATCGGCGTGTAGCCGTGCATCGCGGGATCGAGCAGCAGCTCGCCGAGATGGCGGCGCAGCTCCAGCGCCGGCGGATAGCCGGGCACGGCCTGGCTGAGATCGATCAGCGGTCGGTCGGCGGGGAAGGTGCGGCCGAGCACCCATCGCCTGGTCTCGCCGATCGGCGAGGGTGCGACGGCGGCGAGCCAGGGGTTGGTGGCGGGAACGACGTGCATCTTCTGTCGGTGCTCGCTCAGTACATGCTGCCGCCGGTGCTTCCGGCGCCGGTCGCATTGCCCTCGCGCATTGCGTTCACGGTGGCCTTGGCGGCGTTGCCGAGCAGCGCGTTGTCCGAAAGAATCGTCGTGAACTGGAAGCCCCAGCCGATCGCCTTCTTGGCGTACTCGGTCGAGCCGCAATGGATGCCGGCGTGGATCTTGTGCTTCCTGCACGCCTTCACGATCGTCTGGATGGCATCGACGATCCTGGGATCGGTCTGGTCGCCACGCGGCTCGCCGCCCAGTGACAGGCCGAGATCGGCCGGGCCGACATAGACCGCGTCGAGGCCGGGCGTCGACAGGATGTCGTCGAGATTCTCCATCGCCTTCTTCGTTTCGATCATGGCGAAGGTGAGCACCGTGTCGTTCGCGGCCCTTACGTAGTCGACCGGATTGCCATGCAGCCATGCGGCGCGGGTCGGACCGACGCTGCGATAGCCGGCCGGTGCGTAGCGACAGGCGCCGACGAACGCCTCGCATTCGGCACGCGTGTTTATCATCGGGCAGATGATCCCGAACGCCCCGGCGTCGAGGAGCTTCATGATGATGCCGGGCTCGTTCCAGGGAACGCGGGCCAGGGGAATGGTCGGGGTTGTTGCAATCGACTGGAATAGCGAAACTGCGGTTTGATAGTCGATAAGGCCGTGCTGGAGATCGGCGGTCAGCGAATCCCATCCGGCCTGTGCCATGCCCTCGGCAGCGACGGCACTAGGTATGCCGAGCCAGCCGTTGACCGCCGCTCCGCCCTTTTTCCAGATGGATTTCACGCTGTTCTCCCGCACGGCGGCTCTCCCTTCCTGCTTTCCGAACGGCGCGGAGCATCCGAGGCTCGCTGCGCAGTGTCAAACTGCCCGATCTGCCGGAGCCAGCCAAAATGCGTTTGCGCGGTCGGTGCGTTCTGCATAGCATCGCCGCAAGGCTCCTAACGAGAGCTAGAGCATCACGTCGTAGTGGAGGAAACATGAAGAAAGTGAATCGCCGTCAATTCGTGGCAGGCACCGCGGCTACGGCTGCCTTCGTCGCCGCGCCGTACGTCAGCAACGCTCAATCCGCCGGCAAGCTCAGCGTCGGCTTTTGGGATCACTGGGTGCCGGGCGCCAACAAGGCCACAACCGATCTGGTGAAGGAGTGGAGCGAGAAGGAGAAGGTAGAGGTCACCGTCGACTACATCACCTCGCAAGGCAACAAGCTGTTGCTGACGACCGCCGCTGAGTCGCAGGCGAAGTCTGGTCACGACGTGCTTGCCTTCTCCACCTGGCTGCCGTCGCGTTACGCCGAGCAACTCGTACCGATGAACGACATCGTCGAGCCGCTGATCAAGACCAACGGCGCCGTCAACGCCACCGTCGAGTATCTCGGCAAGGTCAACGGCAAGTGGCTGGCCGTGCCGGCTACCGTCGGCAGTCAGATGAAGGGGCCGTGCTCGCGCATCGACCTCCTGAAGAAGCATGCCGGCATCGACATCCAGGCGATGTATCCGGCGGGTGCGCCGCCGAAGGCCGACAACTGGACTCTCGACACGTTTCTCAAGGCTGCGGAAGCCTGTCAGAAGGGCGGCAATCCGTTCGGTATCGGCCTCGGCACGACGTCCGACAGCGTCGACACGGCCGGGGCGATCTTCCACGCGCATGGCGCCATGCTGGTCGACGCCAAGGGCAACATCACCGTCAAATCGGATCCGGTGCGTCAGGCGCTCGACTACTACAAGCGCCTGATGGCCTTCCTGCCGCCCGACGTTCCGTCCTGGGACGACGCCTCGAACAACAAGTTCCTGGTCTCCGGCCAGGGCTCGATGATCATGAATCCGCCGAGCGCCTGGGCTGTCGCCAAGCGCGACGCGCCGCAGGTCGCGGAGCAGCTCTGGACGCACGGCTTCCCGACCGGACCCAAGGGCCGCTTCGGGCCGTTCCTGCCGTTCTTCTGGGGCGTGTGGAATTTCAGCAAGAACCAGGCGGCGGCCAAGAGCCTCATCACCTTCCTCTCGCAGGCCTCGTCCGCCGAGAAGATGGTGATCGCGTCGGGCGGCTACGATCTGCCGTCTTTCGCCAACCTGACGACGTTCAAGGTGTGGGCCGAGGAAGCGCCGCCGAAGGGCACGCTCTACCACTACCCGAACCCGCACAACCACCAGACGCTCTCGATTGCCGCGGCGCCCGCGCCGCACAAGATCGCCGAGCAGATCTACACCCAGGCGATCCAGACCCAGATGGTGGTCCGCTTCGCCAAGGGCGAGACGATGGAGAAGACGCTGGACTGGGCGGCCAAGGAGCTCGAGGGCTTCAGCCGCAACTGACGTCGTATCGCGTCGACCGGTTCGGGGGGTGCCGCCTGCGGGCGGCATCCCTGCGACCGCAACACCGGCGAGAACGCCGGGCACCATCGGGAGTAGACGTTCATGGCAGACATCGCCGCCCGCAACCCGGCCGTCCTGACAGGCGATCGCCGCAGTGGCCTGCACAAGCTGATGCAGCGCAAGTCCACCATCGCCTTCCTGATGGCACTTCCGCTGATTCTGCTGATCGCGATCCTGGTGGCCTATCCCGCGGGCTATGCGATCTACCTCGCCACCCTGAACAAGGGCATGACGCGCTTCGTCGGCTTCGGGAACTTCGATTTCCTCTTCGGTCGCGACACTTTCTGGCTGGTCGTCTACCAGTCCTGCCTGTTCGCGATCACCGCCGTGATCTTCAAGGCGATCATCGGCTTCGTGGTGGCCCACTTCGTCCACAACATCCCGGCGAAGGGCCAGCGCAAGTGGCGCGGCATGCTGCTCGTGCCCTGGGTCATCCCGCCGGCCATGAGCACGCTCGCCTGGCTCTGGCTGTTCGATCCGTCCTACAGCGCGCTGAACTGGCTCCTGGCGCAGTTCGGGTTCGCCGGTATTCCATGGACCGGCGAGGCCGGCTGGGCGCGCTTCTCGGTGATCCTGGTGAACGTGTGGATCGGCTCGCCCTTCTTCATGATCATGTATCTGGCGGCGCTGAAGTCGGTGCCTGAGCAGCTCTACGAGGCGGCGTCGATCGACGGCGCCACCTGGTGGCAGAGGATCTGGTTCGTGACCTTGCCCATGATGCGCAATATCATTGCGATCACCGCGCTGTTCTCTTTGATCGTCACCTTCGCGAACTTCGACATCGTACGCGTGCTGACGGCGGGCGGGCCGCTCAACAGCACGCACATCTTCGGCACATGGGCGTTCCGCGTCGGCATCGAGGGCGGCGACATCCCGCTCGGCGCCGCCGTCTCGCTGTTCATGGTGCCCATCCTGGCCGTCGCGGCGACCTTCATCCTGCGCGACATCAGCAAGCGGGGGAGTGAAGTCTGATGGCCAACGCCTCGATCTCGACGGGCGCACCCACCCGTCCCAAGTACGGCAGCATGAGCCGCGACAGGGCGTGGGCCCTGCGCTGGTCCTATTTCTTCCTGGTGCTGTTCGCCATCTTCTTCCTGATGCCGCCGATCTACATGCTGATCACGTCGCTCAAGACCAGCGCGGAGATCTCGGCGGCCAAGAACCCATGGTGGATCTCCGATCCGACCCTGCAGAACTACATCGAGCTGCTGACGCAGAACCAGTTTCTGATCTTCTTCAGGAACTCGGCGATCGTCTCGATCTGCGTTGTGATCCTCACCATGATGATCAGCGTGATCGCCGCCTTCGCGCTGGCCCGCATGAGGTTCTGGGGTTCGGCGACGCTGGCGACCGGCGTGTTCCTCACCTATCTCATCCCCGAGACCCTGCTGTTCATCCCGCTGTTCAAGATGTTCGCGTGGGTCAACGAGACGGTCGGCATCCAGTTGATGAATCATTGGTGGACGATGATCATCCTCTACCCGACGCTCACCGTCCCGTTCGCCACCTGGATCATGATCGGCTACTTCGCGTCGATCCCCAAGGAGCTGGACGAGGCCGCCCTGATCGACGGGGCGACCTGGATGCAGACGCTCACCAAGATCTTCATTCCCGTGGCGCTGCCGGGAATCATCGCCGCGACGATCTTCACTTTCACGGTGTCGTGGGCGCAGTTCCTCTATCCGCTCGCCTTCACCACCTCGACGACCGAGCTCGTTCTACCGGTCGGCATCGTGACCACCCTGATCAAGGGCGACGTCTTCAACTGGGGCCAGATCATGACCGGCGCGCTGCTGGGCGCTGCGCCGCCGCTCATCATCTACGCCTTCCTCATGGACTACTACATCGCGGGCCTCACCGCGGGCGCGACAAAGGGATAGACGTCACATGGCTCAGGTAACGCTGCGTAAGGTCGTCAAGAAGTACGACGAGGTGCTCGCCGTCCGCGGAATCGACCTCGACATCGTGGACAAGGAGTTCATCGTCCTGGTCGGCCCGTCGGGTTGCGGCAAGAGCACGACGCTGCGCATGATCGCCGGCCTCGAGGAGATTTCGGGCGGCGACATTGCGATTGGCGGCGACGTGGTCAACGACGTGCCGCCGAAGGACCGGGACATCGCCATGGTGTTCCAGAACTACGCGCTCTATCCGCACATGAACGTCTACGAGAACATGTCGTTCGGCCTGAAGCTCAAGAAGACGCCGAAGGACGAAATCGACAAGCGCGTGAAGCAGGCGGCGCAGATCCTCGACATCACCGAGCTGCTGGAGCGCAAGCCCAAGCAGCTATCGGGCGGTCAGCGCCAGCGCGTCGCCATGGGCCGCGCCATCGTGCGCGACCCCAAGGTCTTCCTGTTCGACGAGCCGCTGTCGAACCTCGACGCCAAGCTGCGCGTGCAGATGCGTACCGAGATCAAGAAGGTGCACCAGAAGGTCCGCACCACGACCGTCTACGTGACACACGACCAGGTCGAGGCGATGACGCTGGCGGACCGCGTGGTGGTGATGAACGCCGGCCTGATCGAGCAGGTCGGTTCGCCGAACGACCTCTATCACTCGCCGGCGACCAAGTTCGTGGCGGGCTTTATCGGCTCGCCGGCCATGAACTTCATCCCCTGCCAGCTCGAGCAGGCCGCCGGCGCCCTGCGCGTGCGGCTGAACGACAAGCTGTCGTTCCCCGTTCCGTCCGATCGCACGGCGCGCTACTCGGGCCATGCGGGCAAGTCGAACCTCGTGCTCGGCCTCCGGCCCGAGCACATCACCGAGACGCGTCCGCACGTCGAGCCCAACCAGCACGACTTCGACATGCCGATCGACGTCGTCGAGCCCATGGGCATGGAGACCCTGGTCTACTTCACGATCAACGGCATCGAGATCTGTGGTCGCGTCAATCCGAACGCCGGGGCGACCGCGGAGCAGTCGATGAAGCTCCGGGCCGATCTCAGCAACATGCACCTGATCGACGACGGCACCGGCAAGGTGCTCTGATCGTCGCGTCTGCATAGGGAGACATCGATGGGTTCGTTGACGGGCAAGGTCGCCTGGGTGACCGGTGCCGGCTCGGGTATCGGGCAGGCGGCTGCCGTGGCGCTGGCGAGGGAAGGAGCGACGGTCGTCCTGACGGGCCGCCGCAAGGCGCCGCTCGAGGAGACTGCCGCCGCGATCAAGAAGGCGGGCGGCAAGGCCGTCGTGAAACCGGCCGACCTGATGAAGTCTGCTGCAGTCAACAAGGTCGCAGGCGACATCGGCAGGAAGTACGGCCGTCTCGACATCCTGGTGAACAATGCCGGCCTCAACATCCTGGAGCGGAGCTGGAAGCAGCTCTCCGCCAAGGGGGTCGATGAGGTGGTGCACGGCAACCTGTCGAGCGCCTTTTACTGCACGACCGCGGTGTTGCCGCTCATGCGCAAGACCGGCGGCGGCGTGCTGATCCACACCTCGTCGGTCGCCGGCAAGGTGCCGAGCCTGCTCTCGGGCCCCGCCTATTCGGCGGCCAAGCACGGCGTGGTCGCGATGAGCCACACGATCAACATGGAGGAATGCGTCAACAACATCCGCTCCTGCGTGGTCTGTCCGGGCGAGGTGGCGACCCCGATCCTCGACAAGCGGCCGGTGCCGATCACGCCGGCCGAGCGCAAGCGAATGGCGCAATCGGAGGATGTCGGCGACCTGATCCGCTACATCGCCTGTCTGCCCGCGCACATCGTCATCAACGAGGTGATGATCAACCCGACCTGGAACCGCGGCTACGTCGCCAGCCTGCAGCGCGGCAAGTCCTGACATGGGTACCGTGACGATCGGGGCGAAGGCTCTCGAGGCCTTCGTCGCGGACATATTCGCGTCGGCAGGCTGCTCGAAGGAAGAGGGCGGCCGGATCGGTCGTTACCTGGTGAGCGCCAACCTGTCCGGCCACGACAGCCACGGCGTGGTGCGCGTGCCGCGCTACGCCGCCCAGAAGAAGCAGGGGACGGTCGTCGCCGACGTGAAGGTCGACGTGCTGGTCGACACGCCGGCGATCGCCGTGGTCGACGGCAAGTACGGCTTCGGGCAGACCGTGACGCCGCAGGCGGTCCAGATCGGCATCGACAAGTGCCTGAAGGGCGGACTCTCGGCCGTGACCCTGCGCAACGCCGGCCATGTCGGTCGCGTCGGCGACTGGGCCGAGATGGCGGCCGAGGCCGGCCTCGTCTCGGTGCATTTCGTCAACGCCTCGGGCAGCGTCCTCGTCGCGCCCTATGGCGGCGTGGAACGGCGTTTCTCGACCGCCCCTTACTGTGTCGGCGTCCCGCGTCCCGGCGAGGACCCGCTGATCCTCGACTTCGCGACGTCGATCGTGGCCGAGGGCAAGGTTCTGGTGGCGAGCCAGGGCGGCAAGAAGGTGCCCGATGGCGCGCTGATCGGGCCCGACGGCAAGCCGAGCGCGGATCCGCACCTGCTCTACGGCGACTACACGCCGACCGGCCCGCGCAACCACGCGCAGGGCACCGGCGCCATCCGCGCCTTCGGCGACCACAAGGGCTCGGGGCTGGCCTTCATGTGCGAGATCCTGGGTGGCTCGTTGTCGGGCACCGGTGCGACCGATCCCAAGCGCGGCCGCTTCGCCAACGGCATGCTGTCGTTCTACATCGACCCCAGGGTGCTCGATCCCTCGGGCTTCTTCCCGGGCGACATCGCCAGGTACGTAGCCTTCGTGAAGAGTTCCAGGCCCGCCAAGGATGGGACGGAGATCCTGGTGCCGGGCGAGGCGGAGTCGCGCACCCGCGCCGAGCGTCTGGCCAAGGGCGTGCCGCTGCCCGACGACACCTGGGCCGCGATCGTCGAGACGGCCCGCTCGGTCGGCCTCGACGAGCGGCGCATCCAGGCCGCGACGATGTAGGTGCGGGCCCTGCAGGCAGTTGCAGGTTCAGCAGGTTTGTGCTAGGAAAAGCCCTATGATGGGAGTCGCCGGCGGAGAAATCCGGCGGGCGTTTTTCATGGGCGGAGGCGGTACACCGATCACTCGATGAAGGCGGCCGCGGTGGCACAGCCGGTCGGATCCCAATTCGTGTGCGGGATCAACGGCTTGATGGAAAATCGTGGCACAGGCAGCGGTACACGACGTGGCACAACGAGTGTGCCGAAATGCCGGCCTCAGCGGCCCGGCCGGCGCTGCAGCCGCAGCACCGGGCCGGCGACCGGATCGACATAGAGGGGCGTGGCGACATAGTCGGCGCGCAGCATGCGGCGTAGGACGGCCAGCCGTGAGGCGTCGGCCACCATGCCGGTCTCGGTCAGGAGCTGTTGCTCAGGCAGGTCCCAGAGGCGCACGACCAGCACCTCGTAACCGAGCTCGAGGGCGCGATCGATCTTGGCGCGGAGTTCCCCGGCATGCCGCTCGGCGCTCCAGTCGGGATGGCGCAGCACGTCGCCGGTGAAGCCGATCCACTTGAACTTCGGGACGGCCTGCGGCGCCGGACCGAGCCCCGCCGTGCCGGGCTCGGCGGCGCCCCAGTGCAGCGAGCCGTAGACCATGGTCCAGTCGAAGTCGTGCAGCAGGAAGACGGTGCGTGCCGGATCGCCGTTCTGTTCCAGCCGCTCGATCGCCTGCCGCCACTTGCTGTCGAGGCCGCGCAGCGGCGCGATGCTCCAGACGTTGTAGGCGGCGAGGGCCACGACGACGCCCGCCATCGTCGCGAGACCACGCGTCGGCCAGCGTCGCCGCACGGCGACCAGCGTCAACGCCCAGGCCGGCGTTACCCAGGCCATGACGTTGATCTGCATCTGCGGATCCTGCGGCTGCGAATAGAGGTTGAACACCGAGCCTGCGACGAAGGTCACGCCGAACACCGCGGCGAGTGCGCGCGAACGATTGTCGTGCCGTGCCCGCCAGAGCATCGACCCCGAGACGGCGGCGAGGCCGATCAGGCAGAAGGTCGTCGTGAAGCGCCAGATGTCCCACCCCGGAATGCCGCCGAAAGTCGTGACGCCGGTCCCCAGCAGGTAGGCGACGATCCCGTCCCACAGATATCCGAGCTTGGGCCAGGTGAAGCCCGCCCAGACCGAGCGCACGGCCTTGCCGGTCCAGATCAGGTCGAAGCTGCCCGCCGCACCGGGATGGCCGCGCGTCAGCAGGGCGGCGGCCGCCGCGGTCGCGAGCATGCCTGCGAGAAAGACCACGAGCCAGGCGAGGCGCCGCGACCATTGCCGCTCGCAGAGCCAGAGGGCCGCAAGCATGGCGGGCAGGGTTGGGAACATGAGGCGCCATTCGAACAGCCAGGCGACAGAGAACAGGATCGACACGACGGCCACGCGTGCCGGCGTCGGCGCGGCGAACCGGACCGAAGCCAGTGCCATGGCGGCGAACATCGCCGTGTAGCCCGGCATGATGTCCTCGTTGACGATGGCGAGGAACATGACGTGGCTGGTGGCGAGGTGGAATGCCGCCGTCAGCAGGCCGACGAGGCGGTCTCCCGTGAGCGCGCGCGCAAGCAGGTAAGCCACGCCGCCCGAGAGGCTTGCCGCCACGGCATTCAGGATCGTGATCTGCCGGCGCGGGTCGCCCGTGAATACACCCAGCAGGTCGAGCAGGCGGCAGAGCGAGCCATAGACGGGATAGAAGAGATAGTTGGCGGGATAGAGCGGCGCCGTCGAAGGATCGACGACCCAGGGTTTGAGTTCGAGGCTCTTGAAGACGCCGTTGCCGGTGAGACCGCCCTGGGCGTTGTCGAACCACAGGATCAGCGCGATCAGCAACGCACTGCCGCCCACCACGAGCAGGGCGAGGTCGGCTGTGGTGCCGCCGGGTCGGGCGGAAGGGGTGTCGGAGGTGCTGGCGAAAACCAAGGGCGTTGGCAGCCGTTGGCGCTCCCTACGGGATTCGAACCCGTGTTTTAGCCTTGAGAGGGCCACGTCCTAGGCCTCTAGACGAAGGGAGCGGAGGCCGGACGCGACAGATAGTCGAATGGCCCTGCCGGTGCAACCCCCGCCTCGTCAGCCCGGCTTGCGGCCGGTGATGCGCGAGAGGACGCCCGGAACGAAAGGATGGACCGCCACGTCGACGAAGCCCGCGCCCTGCAGATATCCCCGCACCTCGCCCTCGGTGTGGGCGAGGCCGGTGCTGCCCTGCACGGCCTCGTTCAGGCCCCACAGAGCCGCCGAAAGCGGGCCGCGCCGGTCGTCTTGCAGGGTCTCGCCAATCAGGTGCATCTCGCCGCCGGGGACGAGGGCGGCGAAGGCCTTGCCGACCACGAGCCGGATCAGGTCGGGCTCGTATTGCGGCAGGTTGCTCGCCATCACCACGACGTCGACGCCGTGCGGGAACTCGGTGCGCGTGAAATCGCCGGGCAAGGTGCGGACCCGGCCGGCCGCGCCGTTGGCGGCGATGTATTCGTCGGCCACCACGGTCACCGGCGGAAGATCGAGCACGATGGCCTCGAGGCCGGGAAATGTCTGGGTGGCCACGATGGAGTAGGCGCCCGAGCCGCCGCCGAGGTCGAGCAGCAGCTTGCGGCCCGTGAGGTCGACGCTGCGGCTGAACAGGCGGGCAGCCCCCATGCCGATCGAATAGGTGGCGGCGTGGTAGCGCCGCGCATCCTCGACAGAGAAGTTCACATAGGCGCCCAGCCGATTCTCTTCGCGGTCGCGCAGCCGCTCCGAGAGCCGGCCGAACGCTTCCCAGCGCGGCTTGGTGAACAGGATCCACGGGCCGGCGTAGCGGTCGCCGTCCTTCACCAGGAAGCGCTGCACGTCGGGCGCGTTGGCAAAGCGGTCGCCCGTGCGCTCCAGCAGGGTCATGGCGGCCAGCACGGTCAACAGCCGTTCGGCGTTGCGCTCGGAGATGCCCACGGCCTGGGCGGCGGCCGGGACGGTGTCGTGGCCGTGGGCGATCGCCGTGAAGACCTCAAGCTCGACGGCAGCCATCAGGGCAGCACTTTCCCAGTAGGCCTGGGCGATCTTCTGCAGGCGCGTCGTGTCCAGGCGCGGTTTTTCGGCCATCCGGCGTTTCCTCCCTTGTTGCCGAAGCATAGCGCGCAGGCCTAGTCTTTGGGACCGCCCGCCGCCGCCTCGAGGAGCCGCCCATGGACATGCACATCGCGCAGGATCTCCCGCTCACCGGCATCGATATCAATGCCCTGCCGCCAACCGAGGCGGAATGGGTGCTGCGCCGGCAGCTCGCGGCGGCCTACCGGCTGGTCGACCATTTTGGCTGGACGGAGTTGATCTACGGCCACCTCACCGCGCGCGTGCCGGGCGAGCAGCCGCATTTCCTGATCAATCCGTTCGGACTCAACTACGACGAGGTCACGGCCTCCAACCTCGTGAAGATCGACCTCGACGGCAACATCATCGGCCATTCGGACTACCCGGTGAACTACGCGGGCTTCGTCATCCATTCGGCGGTCCACATGGCCCATGCTGCGCGCCACAAGGTGGTGATGCACACGCACACGCGGGCCGGCATGGCGGTTTGTGCGCTCAAGGAGGGTCTGCTGCCGGTGTCGATGGTTGCCACCACCTTCCACGGCAAGCTGTCGTACCACGACTATGAGGGACCGAGTCTCGATCTCGACGAACGTGGCCGGCTCCTGAAGAACCTCGGCGACAACCAAGCCATGATCCTGCGGAACCACGGCATCCTGACGACCGGCCGTACGGTGCCGGAGGCCTTCCTGCGGCTCTACCGCCTGGAGCGAGCGTGCCAGATCCAGCTCGATGCCGCCGCGGCCGGCACACTGAACATCCTGGGCGACAATCTCGCTGCCAAATCCGGCGCCGACGTCGACGGCTTTTCGGAGCGCGAGTCGACGGCAGGCGTAGGTGATCTCGAGTTCGCGGCACTGCTGCGCAAGATCGACAAGATCGACACGAGCTGGCGCGGCTGAAGGCGAAACTGGACGCCCGCTCGAACAAGGCGAGATACTATCTCATAAGTATTTGAGTTTATTGTGATATTGCCATGGCTAGGCAATATCACATCGTCAGTGTAGTATGCAAACCTGCATCCCTGACATGAGAACTCGTACCGTCCTCCGGGCTGCCCGCCGCCGCCGCGCGCGCAAGGCGATGGGCATGGCCGCTGCGCTGACTGCGCTGCCTCTTGGGGGGCAGGTGGCGCAGGCGCAGACGTGGCTCTACACGGGCACCGATTGGGGCACAGGAGCGAACTGGAGTGGTGGGGCCACCCCGGGAGCAGGCCAGACGGCGACGCTCAACTCGGCCGTCGGCAGCCAGCCCGTCATTGCGGGCAACTTCACGATCGGTACGGTCGACCTGTCGGCAGGCACGCTGACGATCAATACGACGCGTGTGCTCACCGTTCAGACCGCCTTCAACGTCTCGAACGCGTCGGTCGTCGGTGGCGGCACGATTTCCCTCGGCGCAGGTTCGACTCTCACGGCCAGCGGGGCGGGTACCGTGTCCATAGCGTCGATCATCGGCGGGACGGGTGCCGTTTCGATCACCGGATCGAACGTCACCTTCACGGGCACCAACAGCTATACCGGCGCGACCTCGATCGCGAGCGGCGGCGTCCTGAACATTCAGAGTGCGGCGGCGCTCGGAACCACCGCCGCCGCGACCACGGTGGCGAGCGGCGGCGCCCTGCAGGTGCAGGGTGGCATTACCGTCACGGAAGCCCTGACGCTCAATGGGACCGGTATCGCCGACGACGGCGCGCTGCGCAACATCAGCGGCAACAACACTTTGAGCGGCGCCATCACGCTCGGCGGCGCGACCCGCATCAACTCCGACTCCGGCACGCTGACGCTCAGCGGCACCAAGACCGGAACGGGGCAGGCACTGACGGTGGGCGGCACGGGCAACGTCACGATCTCGGCCAACGGCCTCAACACCGGCACGGGCGGCACGCTGACCAAAGATGGCGCCGGCACGCTGACCCTCAGCGTCGGAAGCAACTACACCGGGGCGACCACGATCAACGCCGGCGTAGTCGCGATCTCGAACGCCACGGCGCTGGGTACGACGGCCGGCGACACGACCGTGGCAAGCGGCGCCGCCCTTAACGTGACGGGCGTCATTACGGTGGCCGAGGCCCTGACGCTCAATGGAACCGGAATCTCGGGTGGCGGCGCGTTGCGCAACACCAGTGGCAACAACACGTTGAGCGGTGCGATCACGCTGGGCAGCGCCTCCCGGATCAACTCGGACGCCGGCACCCTGACGCTGAGCGGCACCAAGACCGGGACGGGACAGGAGCTCACCGTCGGCGGCGCCGGCAACGTCACGATCTCCACCAACGGCATCAACACCGGGGCCGGCGGCTCGCTGGTCAAGGACGGCACCGGCACGCTGACGATCAGCGCCGGGAGCGACTACACCGGTGCAACGACGATCAACGCCGGCGTGATTGCGATCAGCAACTCGACCGCCCTGGGCACCGCCGCCGGCGGCACGACCGTGGCGAGCGGGGCGGCGCTCAGCATATCCGGCGCGATCACGGTCGCCGACGCCATCACCCTGAACGGCACGGGCATCTCGAACACCGGCGCCCTGCGCAGCACCGCGACCAACAAGACGGTATCCGGCGCGATCACGCTGGGCAGCGACAGCCGTATCAACTCCGACGCCAATACGCTCACGCTGACCGGCGGCATCACGGGCACAGGACTCGCACTGACCGTCGGCGGGGCCGGCGCCACGACCATCTCGACAACGGGCCTCAATACCGGCGACGGCGGCAGCCTCGTCAAGGATGGGTCCGGTACGCTGACCATCGCCGCGGCAGGCGACTACACCGGCTCCACTGCCGTCAACGCCGGCGTGCTCGCCATCTCGAACGCGACCGCCCTGGGCACCACGGCCGGCGGAACGACCGTTGCAAGCGGCGCCGCGCTGAATATCTCCGGCAACATCACCGTCGGCGCCGAAGCCCTGACCATCAGCGGCACCGGCATCTCCAACGGCGGCGCGTTGCGCAATACCAGCGGCACCAACACGTTCGGCGGCGCCATTACCCTGAATGCAGCCAGTCGCATCAACTCAGACACGGCCACGCTCACGCTTTCCGGTGGAATCAGCGGCGCGCAGAATCTCACGCTCGGGGGCGCCGGCAGCGTAACCGTGACAGGCGTGATCGCGACCGACAGTGGCAACCTGACGAAAGACGGGTCAGGCACAGCCGTACTCAGTGGCGCCAACACCTACGACGGCGCGACCACAGTCTCGGTCGGCACGCTCAACATACGGAACGCCACCGCCCTGGGTTCGGCCGCCGGCGGCACGACCGTCGCCAGCGGCGCCGCCTTGTCGATCCAGAACAACATAGTCGTGGCGGACGAGGCCCTGACCCTGTCGGGCACCGGCGTGTCGAACGGCGGCGCCCTGCGCAACATCAGCGGAAGCAACACCTACAGTGGGGCAATCACGCTGGGCGCGGCGACCCGTATCAACGCCGACGCCGGCACGCTGACACTCAACAGCGCGACGGCCATCACCGACGCCCAGAACCTGACCTTCGGCGGCGTGGGTGCGATCGTGGTTTCCACCGCCTTGCAGACCGGGGCCGGAACGCTCACCAAGGACGGCACCGGCACGACGACGCTCACCGGCGCCAACACCTAC
>CAYQAY010000003.1:0-8653 GCA_964415585.1 uncultured Reyranella sp. | reverse complement strand
AACGCTCACCAAGGACGGCACCGGCACGACGACGCTCACCGGCGCCAACACCTACGCCGGCTTGACGACTGTATCGGTCGGCTCGCTCAACATTCAGAACGCGACCGCATTGGGCACGGCCGATGCGGGTACGACGGTCGCCAGCGGCGCCACGCTGCAGCTTCAGGGCGGGATTACGGTAGCGGACGAGGCTCTGACGCTTAGCGGCACCGGAGTTTCGGCCGGCGGTGCGCTGCGCAACATCAGCGGCAACAACACGTACAGCGGCGCGATCACGCTGGGCGCGGCGACCCGCATCAACTCCGATGCCGGCACGCTGACCCTCGACAGCGCGACGGCGATCACCGACGCCCAGAATCTCACCTTCGGCGGCGCCGGCGCAACCATCGTGTCGACAGCCCTGCAGACCGGGGCGGGCACGTTGACCAAGGACGGTGCGGGCACGCTGACGCTGACGGCGGCCAACACCTACACCGGCCAGACGACTGTTTCGGCGGGGTCACTGAACATCCAGAATGCCGATGCGCTGGGCACCGCCGCGAGCGGGACGTCGGTGACCAGCGGCGCGACCCTGCAGCTCCAGGGCGGGATCGCCGTGGCGAGCGAGGCTCTGACGCTCAACGGCACCGGCGTGTCGACCGGCGGGGCCTTGCGCAACATCAGCGGGAACAACGCCTGGCAGGGGCGATCACGCTCGGCAGCGCCACCCGCATCAATTCCGACGCTGGTACGCTGACCATCGCCGGCAACATCGGCGGAACGCAGAACCTCACGGTCGGCGGCACCGGCAACACTACCGTATCCGGTGCAATCGGTACGGGGACGGGCACGCTGACCAAGGACGGGACCGGCACGCTGGTCCTGGCCGGCACCAACACCTATACGGGCGCCACGACGATCTCGGCCGGAACGCTCAGAATCGGCGACGGCGCCACGAGCGGCAGCGTCGCCGCGACGGCCATCGCCAACGCCGGCACGCTCGCGTTCGACCGGTCCGATTCCATGACTATTGCGGGCGCGATCTCGGGCGCCGGCGCCGTCCAGCAGGTCGGCACGGGCACGACATTCCTCACCGGCGCCAACACTTACACCGGCACGACCACCATTTCGTCCGGCACGCTCCGGATCGGTGCCGGCGGCGCGACCGGCGCGCTGGGAACCGGCGCCACGACCAACAATGCCGCTCTGGTGTTCGACCGAACCGGCACGCTCACCGTCTCGAGCGCGATCTCCGGCACCGGCACGGTGACTCAGGCCGGCGCCGGGACGACGACGCTCACGGGCGCCAACACCTATAGCGGAACGACCACGATTTCGGCCGGCACGCTGAATGTCGGCGGCGGTGGCACGGTGGGTACGCTGGGCAGCGGCGCGGTTGTCAACGACGCGACCCTGATCGTCGACCGGTCCGACGCGGCCTTCACTTTGGCCAACGACATATCGGGCACCGGTGCGCTTACCAAGAGCGCCGCCGGCACTGCCACGACCCTGACCTTGACGGGCAACAACACCTACGGTGGCACGACCACCATCACGGAAGGCACCATCCGCATCGGGGCCGGCGGGACGACCGGTTCGCTGGGCACAGGCGGAGTCGTCACCACGGGCGGCACTCTGGCCTTCAACCGGTCGGACGACATCACAGTCGACAACGTGATCTCGGGAACCGGCGCGGTCACCAAGCTGCTGTCGAACACCGTCACCCTGACGGGGGACAGCACCTATACGGGCACGACGACGATTTCGGCGGGAACGCTGAAGATCGGTGGCGGCGGCACGACCGGGAGTCTCGCCGCGACCGCGATCGCCAACGCCGGCACGCTGGCGTTCGACCGGTCCGACACGATGACGATCGCCGGCGTGATCTCGGGTGCCGGCAGCGTCACGCAGGCCGGCAATGGCACGACGATCCTGACGGGCGCCAACACTTACACCGGCACGACCAGCATCGCGGCGGGCGGTACGCTCCAGATCGGCAACGGCGCCAGCGGCACGCTCGGCACCGGCGCCACGACCAACGACGGGTCCCTCGTCGTCAACCGGACCGGCGCACTCACCATCTCGAGTGCGATCTCCGGCGGCGGCACTTTGACCCACAGCGGCGCCGGCACCACGAGCTTGACCGGCGCCAACTCCTACTCGGGCACGACGACGGTTTCGGCCGGTACGCTGAATGTCGGCGGGGCCGGCACGGTGGGCACGCTGGGCAGCGGTGCCGTGGTCAACGATGCGACGCTCCTGATCGACCGGTCCGATGCGACGTTCACCCTGGCCAACAACATCTCCGGCACCGGCGCGCTCACCAAGAGCGCGGCCGGCACCAACACCACGCTCGTCCTCACCGGCGCAAACACCTACAGCGGGACCACCACCGTCACGGAAGGCACCATCCAGGTCGGTGCGGGAGGGACGTCGGGATCGCTGGGCACAGGAGGCGTCGTGACGACGGGCGGCACACTGGCCTTCAACCGGTCGGACGATGTCGCGGTCGGCAACGCGATCTCGGGCACCGGCGCACTCACCAAGCTGGCGGCGAACACGCTGACGCTGACGGGCGCGAACACCTACAGCGGCACGACGACGATCTCCTCGGGAACGCTGCAGATCGGCGACGGCGGGACATCCGGATCGCTCGGCACCGGCGCCGTGATCAACAACTCCGTCCTGATCTTCAATCGCTCCAATTCCTTGACATACGCCGGGATCATCTCCGGAACCGGATCGGTCACGCAGGCCGGTGCCGGCACGACGATCCTCAGCAATACCAGTACCTATACGGGCGGCACCACGATCTCGGCCGGCACGCTGCAGGTGGGAGACGGCGGCACGACGGGCGGCCTCGGCACCGGGGCGATCGCCAACGACGGCACCCTGGTCTTCAATCGTTCGAACGCCCTGACCGTAGTCAACGCGATCTCCGGCACCGGAGCGGTGAGCCAGAACGGCGGCGGCACCACGACCCTGACCGCGAACAACAGCTATTCCGGCACGACGACGATCTCGGGCGGCACGCTGCAGATCGGCGCCGGCGGCGGCACCGGCTCGCTCGGCACGGGCAACGTCGTCAACGATGCGACCCTTGCGTTCAACCGCTCCAGTGCGATGACGGTGTCGGGCGCGATCTCAGGCACCGGTGCGGTGACTCAGGCCGGCACTGGAACCACGACGCTGACTGGCGCCAACACCTATTCCGGCACGACGACCATCTCCGCCGGTGCCCTGCAGATTGGTGCCGGCAGCACGACGGGTTCGCTCGGCAGCGGCAACGTCGTCAACAATGCCAGCCTAATCCTCAACCGCTCCGATGCGGTGACGGTCGGCAATACGATCTCGGGGACGGGCTCGGTCAGCCACGCGGGAACCGGCACCACCACCCTGACCGCGGCGAACACCTATTCGGGTACGACGACGATATCTGCGGGAACGCTGCAGGTCGGCAGCGGCGGAACGACCGGGTCGCTCGGCGCCGGTGCGGTGACCAACAACGCGACCCTGGCCTTCAATCGCTCCGACACGGTCACGGTCGCGAACGCGATCTCGGGGACGGGCGCGGTGACGCAGATCGGCGCCGGAACCGCCGTGCTGACCGGCGCGAACAGTTACAGCGGAACCACGACGATCGCGGCGGGCACCCTGCAGGTCGGCGCCGGCGGCACGACCGGCTCGCTGGGCACGGGCGCCGTCGTCAACAACGCCACCCTGGACTTCAACCGCTCGAACGCGATGACGGTCGCCAACGCGATCTCGGGGACCGGTTCGGTCGTGCAGGAGGGCGCAGGCACGACGACGCTGACCGGCGCGAATACCTACTCCGGCACCACCACCATCTCGGCTGGCACCCTGCAGATCGGCTCGGGCGGCACCGCCGGAACGCTCGGCACCGGCGCCGTCACCAACGACGCGACGTTGGCGTTCAATCGCTCCGACTCGACTACGGTCGCGAACCTGATCTCCGGCACCGGGTCGGTCAGCCAGGCGGGCAGCGGCACCACCATCCTCACGGCGGCGAACACCTACAGCGGCGGCACGACGATTTCGTCCGGCACCCTGCAGCTCGGCGCCGGAGGGACGACGGGATCGATCGCGGGCGACGTCACCAACAACGGCGTGCTGGCCTTCAACCGGTCGGACAACATCACCTTCGCGGGCAACATCACCGGCACCGGCGCATTGAGCTTCCTGGGGCCCGGCACGGTCACGCTGACGGGCACCAATACCTACAGCGGCGGCACGGTGCTCGCCGGCGGCATCGTCCAGGTTGCATCGGACGCCGAACTCGGCGCGGCGGGCGGCAGCGTCACCTTCAATGGCGGCACCCTGCAGCTCACCAACGGCTTCTCGAGCGCGCGCGCCTTCGCGGTCAACTCGGGCGGCGGCACGCTCGACACCCAGGCCAACCCGCTGACGCTTTCCGGCGTGCTGTCGGGCAGCGGCGCGCTGTCCAAGCAGGGCAGCGGCACGCTCACACTGACCGGAACCAACACCTACAGCGGGGCCCTTACGATCGGCGGAGGAGAGGTTCGCGTCGGTGGCGGCGGCACCACGGGTACGCTCGGCACGGCGAGCGTCGTCAACAACGGCAGCCTCGTGTTCGACCGTTCCAACGCGCTCGCGGTTTCGGGCGCGATCTCCGGGACCGGGTCGGTCACCCAGGCCGGGGCGGGCACCACGACGCTGACGGGCGCCAACAGCTACAGCGGCACCACGACGATATCCTCCGGCGTGCTCCAGGTGGGCAGTGGCGGCACCTCCGGCGCATTGGGGTCGGGTGCGGTCACCAACAACGCCAGCCTGCTGTTCAACCGCTCGGACGCACTCACCGTCTCCGCGGCCATCTCCGGCACGGGCTCCCTGGGGCAGATCGGCACGGGAACCACGATCCTTTCGGCCGACAACAGCTACAGCGGCGCCACCACCATCTCGTCGGGCGGGCTGCAGATCGGCAACGGCGGAACGACCGGCACGCTGGGCAGCGGCGCGGTGACCAACAATGCCAGTCTGTTGTTCAACCGCTCGAATGCGTTCGCGGTCGGCAACGCGATCTCCGGCACGGGTTCACTGTCGCAGGCGGGCACCGGCACGACGACGCTCACCGGCGCCAACACCTATACCGGCACGACCACCATCGGTTCCGGCGGGCTGCAGGTCGGCAGCGGCGGCACCAGCGGCTCGCTCGGCACCGGGGCGGTGACCAACAACGGCAGCCTGCTGTTCAACCGCTCCGATGCGCTCTCGGTCGCCAACGCGATCTCCGGCACGGGCTCGCTGAGTCAGGTCGGCGCGGGCACCACCAGTCTGATCGGCGCGAACAGCTATAGCGGCACGACGACCATCTCCTCCGGTGCGCTGCAGGTCGGTGTCGGCGGCACCGCGGGGACATTGGGCAGTGGCGCTGTCACCAACAATGCGAGCCTTCTCTTCAACCGCTCCAACGCGCTCGCGGTCGCCAACGCGATCTCCGGCACCGGCTCTGTGAGCCAGGTCGGCAGCGGCACCACCGCGCTGACGGGGAGCAACAGCTACAGTGGCACGACGACGATCTCGTCGGGAACGCTGCAGGTCGGCAACGGCGGCACGACCGGCACCCTGGGCAGCGGCGCGGTGACGAACAATGCCACGCTGGCCTTCAACCGCTCCGACGCGCTGGCCGTCGCGAATGCGATCTCCGGAACCGGCGCACTGAGCCAGATCGGCGCCGGCACGACGAGCCTCAGCGGCACCAACAGCTACAGCGGCACGACGACCATCTCGTCCGGCACCCTGCAGGTCGGCGCCGGCGGCACGACCGGCACGCTCGGCACCGGCAACGTCGTGAACAACGCCATCCTGGCGTTCAACCGCTCCAATGCGCTCTCCGTAGCCAACACGATCTCGGGGACCGGCGCGCTGAACCACGTCGGCAGCGGCATCACGACCCTCACCGGCACCAATACCTACACCGGCGCCACGTCGGTGACCGGCGGCACCCTGGTGGTAGACGGCTCGATCGCATCCTCGAGCGGGCTGACGGTCGGCAGCGGCGCCACCATCCGCGGCATCGGCACGTTGCCCGGCACGATCGTCAGCGCCGGAGGTTTCCTGGCGCCCGGCAACGCTTCACTCGGCACGCTCAACATCGGCGGCAACCTTACCCTGGCCTCGGGATCGACGACCACGATCCGCGTGAACGGCGCGCTGGCCGACAAGGTGATGGTCACCGGCACGGCCACCCTGTCGGGCACCCTGCAGGTGGTTCCGCAGAGCGCCAGCTTCAACAATCCCTACACGATCCTGACTGCGACCGGCGGCCGGACCGGGACGTTCTCGACGAGCACCGTGACCGGATCGTTCGGCGCGGGCGTCACGCCGTCGCTGAGCTACGACGCCAGCAACGCCTACCTGACCCTGACCGCCAACAACATCTCCCCGATCGTGCCCAACCCGACGCCCAACCAGGCGGCGGTGGCCGCCGGCCTCGACCGCGCACTGGCGACCGGCGCCAACGTGTCGTCCTACTTCACGCTCTACAACCTTCCGGCCAGCTCGATGCCGCAGGCGCTGAACCAGATTTCGGGCGCCGTGCACACCGGCATCGGCTCGATGGGCGCCATGTCGAGCGGCCAGTTCGTCAGCGCGCTCACCGACCCCAACAAGGTGTCGACGCGAGTCGCCTTCGACAATGCCGTCGCGCGCATGGAACAGGCAGCGGGCAATTCCTGCAGTACCGACGCTTGCCTGCCCGATGCCCTGCAGCCCGTGCTGAGCATCGTCGAAGACGGCTTGCAGCCGCTCACCGCCTGGGTCGGTGCGATCGGCATGGCCCGGCGGGTGAGCGGCGACCAGGCCCGCACCGACAGCGCGGGCGGCGTGTCGGTTGGCCTCGACAAGGGAGTCTTCATGCCGGGCCTTCGCGTCGGCATCGCCGGCTCGGCGGGAACGGCGTCCAGTTCGCCCGACAGCGGACTCTCGACGCTGCGCGCCGACGTGCTGCAGTTCGGCACCTACGCCCAGATGCAGACGGGCCCCTGGCTGTTCAACGCCGCCCTGTCCTACGCCACGATGGAGGTGATCTCGAACCGCCAGATCCCGGTCCTCAACCAGTACAACGTGACGACGCAGTACCGCACGCACGGGCTCGGCGCCCGGCTCGACGGCAGCTATGACGTCTGGGCGATCGACGGGTTCACTTTCGGCCCGGCCGCCGCCCTGCAGGGCATCATGGTCTGGAACCCGGCCTTCCAGGAGTCGTGGAACGGCCAGCCGGCGGGCGTCAGTGTCCAGGCGGGCAGCAACGGCACGGCGCGCGGCGAGATCGGCGCACGCATGAACTACTTCGGGACCGCGTTCGGGCTCGAGGCGACGGGCTTCGCGCGCGCGGCCTACGCGCGTTACTTCACGCGCCAGTCGAACGTCACGGCCGCCCTGGCCGACCTGCCGGCGGCCGGCTTCACGCTCAACGCTGGCCAGCTCGACATGAACGCCGCGATCCTGTCCGGCGGCTTCGACGTCAGGGTCACGGAGCGTGCCTCGCTCGGCCTGCAGTTCGACGCCGAGATCTCCCAGAACGAAGTGCTGGTGATCGGCGGTGTGCGGGTGCGCTTCGCGTTCTGAACGGGCGCGGGATCAGGCGCGGAAAGCGGTCTGCCCAGTGCCGGCGTAGAGCGCCTTGACGTTGCGGTCCACGGCGTCGCGATGGGCGGCCAGTGCGGCTTCGTCGAGGTCGGCCTTGGGCTCGGGTTCGAGGTCGAAATTGCCGTGTGTGTCGCGGCCGCGCACCAGCATCGCCGAGTCGCGCACCTTGAGCTGGCGGACATGAGGCGGGATGTAGCGGATGGCCAGTCCGATGCGGCGGTCGCCGGTCGTGTTCGGCCCCGAGCCGTGCGCCAGAAGGACGTGATGCAGCGACATCTCGCCGGCCTTCAAGGCGACGTCGACGCCTTCGCCCTCCGGAACGTCGACCGCAATCTCCTGGCCGCGTGTCAACAGGTTGTCCTTGTCGAACGTGTCGCGGTGCTCGAGCTGCCTCTTGAGGTGGCTGCCCGGCCAGAACTTCATCGCGCCGCTCTCGACCGGGGCGTCGGCCAAGGCCACCCAGGCGGTGATCACGTCGTCGGTGCTGAGGCCCCAGTAGGTCGCGTCCTGGTGCCAGGAAACGAAGGAGGGGGAGTGCGCCTCCTTGATGAAGAAGCTCGTGCTCCAGCACAGGATGTCCGGCCCGATGACGTCCTCGACAGCGTCGAGAATGGCGGGATGGCGCGCGAGCCGGTTGGCCCAGGTGAAGAGGAGGTGAACCTTGTGCCGCATGTTGCCGGCGATCGGCGCCCCGGTGGCGCGCTCATGGGCCTCCAGGCGGTCGCGATATCCGCGCGCCTCCTCCGCAGTGAGCACGCGCAGCGGGAAATGAAAGCCGTCGCGGCGATACCGTGAAACTTCGTCGGCGCTCAGTCGCTTGCCCATGGGTCCCTCCACCACGGGCAGTCTAGAGCAAAGTCGGTTGGGCTGGTATCGGCCGACCCGGCTAGGTCGGCCCGAATCCGCAGCCTGGCTACTCTCGGAACGACACCTTGGTCCTACTTCAGCTCGTCGAGCGACGTGGGCCCAGAACCCGTCGTGATCAGAGTCGGCCACTGCCTGGAGCCGAACGGCACGGCGGGCGGCAGGAAGGGCTGCCTGC
>CAYQAY010000002.1:0-165967 GCA_964415585.1 uncultured Reyranella sp. | reverse complement strand
TGGCACCCCGCCAAACATGCCCCGGCCTAAGACCATCAACACAGTTGCTCCGTCGACGTATGACGCCGACACCTCCCCTGATGACAGGGGAGGAGAATGACCAATCGCTACGCCGGTTCGGCGTCGCGCGCGGCCCACATCTTCTTGAAGGCGGGGCGGGCCTGGCATGCGGCGAGCCAGGCCTTGACCTTGGGATGGGCGTCGAACAGCTCGGGCGCGGCCTGGGCGTAGCGCACCACCTCGGCGGCATTGAGATCGGCCACAGTGAAGCGGCCGCCGACCAGCCAGCCGCTGCCGGCGAGGGCTTTCTCGAGCACCGCGAAGCGCGGCTTCAGGGCCTCGACCGCGGCGTCGGCGATCTTCGGGTCCTTGACGCCGCCCGGCGCGCCGCCGACGCGGTGATAGAGGACATTGATGGAATGCGGCTCGACGCCGGTCGCCGCCCACAAGGTCCAGCTCGCCATCTGGCCTTCCTCGGCGAGGGTCTTCGGTCCGACCGACGTGCCGTGCTTCTTCGCGAGATAGAGGTTGATGGCCAGCGACTCGTGCAGGACCGTGCCGTCGTCGTCGACCGAGGGGATGAGCCCGTTGGGATTGATCTTCAGGAACTCGGGCGATTGGGTGTGCATCATGCCGGCCGGCACGGTGCGATAGTGCTGGATCACCGGCACCTGCTTGAAGGGGATGCCGAGCTCCTCGGCCAGCCAGATGTTGCGCGAGGCGCGGGAGCGGTAGACGCCGTAGATCGTGAGCATTGACTTTCCTATCAAATAGTCCTATATATCCTGCCGATGAGGCGTGTTCCGTTCTTAGTGCGTAAGGACGGCTGCTGCATCGGGGAAATGAGTCGTCGCGAAACGTCCCGTTCTGTGACTCCCGGCACGACGCGGAACCAAGGAGGAAATGGACGTATCTTCAACGGGTTGAGGCCCGGATCGTGACTCCGGGAGCGTCGTGAGTCAGTGAGTCCCAAGGAGGTGGAGAATGACACCTGTCAGGAAGCTCGAAGCGGTGAGGGATGCCAGCCATCTCTACGAGGCCGAGCGCCGGGCCTACCACCTGCAGCGGCCCGGCTTCCGGATCGCCGAGCTGCAGCTCTCCAGGACGCAGACCGTGCCGTGGCACTTCCACAGCAAGATCAGCGACACGTTCTATGTGCTGGAGGGGGCGATGCGGCTCTTCCTGCAGAAGCCGAAGCAGGACGTGGTGCTGAAGCCCGGCGGCAGTTTCGTGGTCGAGGCGGGGCGGCCGCATCTGGTGACCAACGCAGGCGAGACCTCGCTCACCTTCCTGATCATGCAGGGCGTGGGCGAGTACGACTACGTGCCGCTGGTCTAGGCCGCTGGTTCAGGAGATCGCCGGCGCGTCCTTGCCGACGAACCGGGCGCGCAGCTCGCGCTTCAGCACCTTGCCGGTAGCATTGCGCGGCAGGGCATCGACGAAGGCGACGGACTGCGGGACCTTGAACTTGGCGAGACGGCCGAGGCAATGCTCGATCACGTCGCCTTCGGCCAGCGGCTGGTCGGGCTTGCGCACGATGATCGCCATGCCGACCTCGCCCCAGCGCTCGTTGGGTACGCCGATGACGGCGGCGTCGGCGACCTGCGGAAGCTGGAACAGGACGTTCTCGACCTCGGCCGGATAGACGTTCTCGCCGCCCGAGATGTACATGTCCTTCCAGCGGTCGACGATGTAGATGAAGCCCTCGTCGTCGAGGCGGGCGGCATCGCCGGTGTGCAGCCAGCCGTCGGTGAAGCTCTTCTTCGTGGCGTCGGGATTGTTCCAGTAGCCCGGCGTGATGTTGGGGCCCTTGATCAGCAGCTCGCCGACGGCGTTGGCGGGCACGTCGCGACCCTCGTCGTCGACCACGCGGATGGCGGTGTGCATCATCGCGCGGCCGGCCGACCCGAGCTTGCGGATCGCGTCGGCGGCGTCGAGCATCGTGCCGGCCGGGCTGGTCTCGGTCATGCCCCAGCCCTGGACCAGCGGGACGCCGCGCGCGGTCCAGGTCTCGAGGATCGAGAGCGCGCAGGGCGCGCCACCGACGCCGGCGATGTTCAGGCGGGAGAGATCGGCGCCCTGGAACTTCGGGTGCTGCATCATGAACTGGTAGGGCGCCGGCACGGCGAAGAAGTGGGTGATGCCGTAGGCCGGGTCGGAGATGTAGTCGAGCGCGAGACCGGGATCGAAGGTCCGCATGATCAGGATGGTGCCGCCGGCATGGAGGACCGGATTGGCGTAGCAGTTGAGGCCACCGGTGTGGAACAGCGGCAGCACCACGAGCTGCACGGTCTGCGGCGTGATCAGCGCGGGAATGCCGAGGTTCACGCAGTTCCAGAAGACCATCCCGTGGGTGATGATCGCGCCCTTGGGATGTCCGGTGGTGCCGGACGTGTACATCACCATGCCGATGTCGTCGTGGGTGAGGGGCACGGGAGCGGGCGCCTGGCCGGCGCCGGCGAGGGCGCGCTCGTAGGGGCTGTCGGGTGCGTCGTGGTCGATCTCGAGCCGGTTGCCCGAAAGCGCCTTCGCCTGTTCGGCGAAGCTGCGGTCGTGGATCAGGAGCTTCGGCGAGGAGTCGCCGAGGATGTATTCGAGCTCGGGGACGGTGAGGCGCCAGTTGAGCGGCAGCATGATCGCGCCCAGCCGGCCACAGGCGAACTGCAGCTCGAAGTATTCGGCGCAGTTGGGAGCGAGCAGCGCCACGCGATCGCCCTTGCCGATGCCCATCGCGGCGAGTGCGGCGACCAGCCGGTCGGTGCGGGCGTCGAGCTCGGCATAGGTGAACTTGCGGGAGGTCTGGAGGTCGTGGATCGCGAGCCGGGTCGGGCGGCGGCCGCCATGGTGGGCGATCCAGTCGTAGTAGGGGATGGTCGGCATGTCAGGTCACGGGTCAGTTCACGGCCTTGGTGAAGCCCTTCCAGTAGGGCTCGCGCAGGTCGCGCTTCAGTATCTTGCCGGCGCCGGACAGCGGCAGCGGCCGGTCGCGGAAGTCGACGCTGCGCGGACATTTGTATCCCGCGATCTGCTCGCGGCAGTGCGTCATCACCTCGTCGGCCGTGAGCGTCGCACCCGGCTTCGGGACGATGATGGCATGGACGCGCTCGCCCCAGCGCTCGTCGGGCACGCCGATCACCGCGACCTCGGCGACGCCCGGCATCAGCGAGATCGCGTTCTCGACCTCGGCCGAATAGACGTTCTCGCCGCCGGAGATGATCATGTCCTTGAGACGATCGACGATGTAGACGAAGCCTTCCGTGTCCATGTAGGCGCCGTCACCGGAATAATACCAGCCGTCGGCGAGCACGGCTGCCGTCTCCTTGGGCTTGTTCCAGTAGCCCTTCATGATGTTGGCGCCGCGGATCGCGAGTTCGCCGGCGGTGCCGGCCGGAACTTCCCGGCGCTCGGCGTCGACCACCTTGACCTCGCAGGCGAGCGCGGTCTGGCCGCACGATTTCAGGCGGCCGGCGAAGGGGCCGTCGAGCGTGGTGTAGCGCGGGTCGAGCAGGGTCACGATCGGCGCCGCCTCGGTCATGCCGTAGGCGTGCATCAGGCGGACGTGAGGCATCGCCTGCATCGCCTTGCGCAGCACCCCCTCGGGCATCGGCGAGGCGCCGTAGAGGATGAACGAGAGGGTCGAGATGTCGAACTCCGCGAACCGCGGATGGTTCACGATCATGTTGATCATGGTCGGCACGAACTGGGCGTGCGTGACCTTCTCGGTCTCGATGGTCTGCAGCACCTCGACCGGCTCGAAGCGCGGTACGAAGGCGTGCCGGCCGCCCGACATGGTGACGCCGAAGGTCGAGGCGCCGTCGGCCAGATGGAACATCGGGCCGGAATGGATGTAGGCGGTGTCGGCGGTGAAGCCGATGCCGGCCACGCCGTTCAGGGCGTTCACCACGAGGTTGGTGTGGGTCAGCATCACGCCCTTGGAGCGCCCCGTCGTGCCGCCGGTATAGAAGAGGCCGGCCAGGTCGTCGTCGCGGGCACCGGCATCGTCGATCGCCTCGTAGCTGGTCAGGTCCTCGTAATGGAGGATGCCTTCGGGGCTCGCATTGTCGTCGAGCCAGATCACCTCGCGCACGGTGGGCGTCCTGCCTTCGAGGGCGGTGAGATGATGCGACATGGCGGTGTCGACGAGCAGGGCGACGGCGCCGGAGTCGTTCAGGATGTACTCGATCTCCGGCGCGGCGAGCCGCGTATTGATCGGCACCATGGCCGCACCCAGCCAGGGGATGGCGTACATGAGTTCGAAGTAACGGTCGGAGTTCAGCGCCAGGATCGCGACCCGGTCGCCGCGACGCACGCCCAATGCGGAAAGGGCGCCGGCGACACGGCTGATCCGGTCGATGCTGTCCTGCCAGGTCCGACGCCGGCCCGAGAAGCTGGTGGCGGTGCCGGCCGGCCTCGTCTGGGCGGCGCGTCGAAGTCCCTGGGTGAGTGCAAACATCGCCGCGATGCTAGGGGGTGGTTCGTTCGCGCCGCAAGTGGCTTCGTGGTAAGGGGGGACGCATGAACGACATGACCCCGCCGGCCGTCGGCAGTGCGCCCATCGAATTCAACCCGCTCGATCCGGCCTTCATCGCCGATCCGTACCCGTTCTATCGCCGCCTGCGCGAGCTTGCGCCCGTGTTCAAGACACCGCAGGGCTTCTGGCTGATCACCCGCTACGACGATACGGCATTCGTCCTGCGCGACAAGCGCTTCGGCAAGGATTTCGAGGGCAACATGCGCCGGCGCTACGGCGGCACGGGACGCATGGAGGAACCGGCCGTCGCCAGTCTCGCCCGGACGATGCTGGTCCAGGATCCGCCCGACCACACCCGCCTGCGCGGCCTCGTCACCAAGGCCTTCACCGCGCGCCGCGTGGCCGACATGAGGCCGCGCATCAAGGCGCTGGTCGACCAGCAACTCGACCGCGTGGCCGACAAGGGCGAGATGGACGTCATGCGCGACCTCGCGCATCGCCTGCCGGTGATCGTGATCTGCGACATGCTGGGCATTCCCGAGGAGCACCGCGCGCCGTTCCTCGCCGGCAGCAATGTCAACGGCCGCATCCTGGAACCGGTGCCGATGACCCGCGAGGAGCTCGACCAGGCCAACCGCACCACGCAGATGGCGGGCGTCTACTTCAACCAGCTCTGCGAGCTGCGCCGCCGCGAGCCGAGGGACGACCTCACGACCGAGCTGGTGAAGGCGGAGGAGGCGGGCGACAAGCTGACCGCGGAGGAGCTGCAGGCCAATATCGGCCTGCTGTTCGGCGCCGGCCACGAGACCACGACCAACCTGATCGGCAACGGTCTGCTGGCGCTGCATCGCAACCCCGACCAGTGGGAGCGGCTGAAGTCCGACCCGTCACTGATCCCCAACGCGATCGAGGAGCTGCTGCGTTACGACTCGTCGGTGCAGCTCACCGGCCGTGTGACCCACGCCGAGGTCGAGGTCGGCGGCGTGACGCTGGGCGCGGAGGAGAGCGTCATCACCCTGCTGGGGGCGGCCAACCGCGATCCGGCGCAGTTCGAGAATCCCGACCGGCTCGACGTCGGACGTCAGAACGTGAAGCCCTTGTCCTTCGGCGGCGGCATCCACTACTGCCTCGGCGCCCAGCTCGCGCGCCTCGAGGCGGAGCTGACCTTCGCGGCGCTGATCGAGCGCATGCCGAACCTCACCCTGCCTGACAAGGACAAGCCCGCCTGGCGGCGCAGCTTCACCTTGCGCGGCCTCAGCAAACTTCCGGCGGTGTGGCACTAGTCATGACGGCACGCTGGCGGGGCGAGGGCGGCCAACACCGGGGCGCCCGCCCCTACCAAGAAGACAGTTGGCGTCTTTCGACGCTGGGCGACGGATCGCTGCTGGCCGTGGTGGCCGACGGGATGGGCGGTCATGCCGGCGGCGCGACCGCGAGCAGGCTCGCGGTGGAGGCCTTTGTCCATGCGATCGAGCAGGGCGGCGGGCTGGCCGACGGCCTCGATGACGCCAACGCCGCGGTCGGCAAGGGCGCGGCCGGGAAATCGGAACTGGCCGGCATGGGAGCGACGCTGGTCGGCGTGCATCTGCGCGGCGACGAGCTGCGCTGGATCAGCGTCGGCGATTCGCCCCTCTATCTGGTCGAGGCCGGCAGGATCGAGCGGCTGAACGCCGATCATTCGATGGCGCCGCAAATCGACGCGCTGGTGAAGCGTGGCATGCTCAGCCAGGACGAGGCAGACCATCATCCCGGCCGCCACACGTTGCGCGAGGCCGTGATGGGCGAGCCGCTGACCCTGATCGACAAGGGGACGCGCCGTCTCGGGCCCGATGCGCGGCTGCTGGTGTGCAGCGATGGCGTGCAGAGCCTGACTCCGGAGCAGATAATGGGTCAGTCGACGCTGTCGCCCGATCGCATCGTCGCGGCCGTTCTGGCGGCGCGGAAGGAACACCAGGACAACATCACCGTGGTCAAGTTGGAGCGCGCGCGATGAGCGGCCCCGTCGTCATCGAAGTCACGCGCGGCCCGCTCGTCGAGAGCCGCCACGAGGGCGTCGCCGCCGTCGTGAAGGCCGACGGGACGGTCGTCGAGTCGTGGGGCGACATCGACGCGGCCATCCTGCCCCGCTCGGCCAACAAGCCGATCCAGGCGATGGCCTTCGTCGAGAGCGGTGCGGTTGAGCGGTTCGGGTTGGGCGACGAGCACATCGCGCTCGCCTGCGCCTCGCACAGCGGCGAGACCCGCCATGTCGAGACGGTGCGGGCATGGCTCGCGAAGGTGGGGCTGAGCGAAGCCGATCTCGAGTGCGGCACCCATCCGCCGCGCCTGCAGGCGAGCATCGAGTCGCTGGCCCGTGCCGACCAGCTCCCGACGCCGGCCTTCAACAACTGCTCGGGCAAACATTCCGGCTTCCTGACGACGGCCGTCACCTACGGCGAGCCGACCAGGGGCTATATCAAGTACGACCACCCGGTGCAGAAGCGTCTCAGGTCGATCATGACAGACCTCTGCGGCACCGACGCCGATGCCTTCCCGCACGGCACCGACGGCTGCGGCATCCCCACGCTTGCGACGCCGCTCAGGCGCCTGGCCCAGGCGATGGCGGCGATGGCCGATCCGTCGCGGCTGTCGAGCAGGCATGCCGACGCCGCGGCCCGCATCCGCACGGCGATGAACGCCGAGCCGTTCATGGTCGCGGGCTCGGGTCGCTTCTGCACCCGCATCAACGGGGCCGCGCCCGGCGTCATGCAGGTGAAGACCGGTGCCGAAGGCGTGTTTTGCGGCATGCTGCCGACCTTGGGCCTCGGCATCGCCATCAAGATGTGGGACGGCGCGGCGCGCGCCTCCGAGGTCGCGATGGCGACCCTGCTCGACCATCTGGGCGTACTGCCCAAGGGAATGAGCGACGAGATCCTGCATCCGCCGGTGAAGAACGTGGTCGGCCTGCTGGTCGGCGAGATGAGGCCGGCGAAGACCTGGCTGGGCTGAAGCCTGCCGATGAGCGTCACGCTCGACATCCTGGAGATCGGTGCGCGCGGCGACGGCATCGCCGAACTCGACGGCAAGCGCCTCTTCGTTCCGTTCACTCTGCCGGCCGAGACGGTCGAGGCCGAGCCGCGCGACGAGCGCGGCGACGGCGTCGCCTGCGACCTGCTCGAAGTGCTGGCTCCGTCGCGGCATCGCGAGGCCGCGCCGTGTGCGCACTTCGGCGTGTGCGGCGGCTGTGCTTTGCAGCACTGGCGGCGCGATATCTATACCGACTGGAAAGTGGACCTGATCCGGCGCGCATTGCAGCAGCGCGGCGTGAAGGCGCCACCCTTCATGCCGCCGCTCGCCGGCGAGCCGACCGAGCGCCGGCGGGCGGACATCGTGCTGCGCCGGCAGGGGCGGAAGGTGCTGGCTGGCTTCCATGAGCGGGCAAGCCAGAAGGTCGTGGATGTCGGAACCTGCATCGTCGCGCGGCCGGCGATCACTGCTGCGCTCGCGCCGCTGCGCCTGGCCATGGTGGACATCCTGCCCGACGGCGCCGCGGCCGATGCCATCCTGAACGAGACCGATGGCGGCCTCGATGTGCTGCTGCGCCCGCACAAGCGCCTGGCCCTCGGTCAACCGTTGCAGGAGCGTCTGGTCGCGTTGGCAGAGCAGGCGAACTTTGCGCGGCTGAGCTGGGGCGACCGCGCGAGAGCCGAGCCGGTGGTTATCCGCCGCGCGCCGTCGCTGATGCTGGGAGACGTGACGGTCGAACCGCCGCCCGGCGTGTTCCTTCAGGCGACCAAGCGGGCCGAGGTCACCATGCGGGCCGCGGTCACGGCGTGGCTGGGCGATGCGGCCCACGTCGCGGACCTCTTCGCCGGTATCGGCGCGCTGACGCTCGGCCGGACGGGTAGTCTCTCCCTGTTCGAGAGCGACGAGCCGGCCGTTACCTCGATCAATGCCGTGGCACGCAAGCGCAGCGGCAATCGCGTGGTCGCGCATCGTCGCGACTTGTTCCGCAACGCCCTTACGGCTGCGGAGCTCGACATGTTCGACGGCATCGTGCTCGATCCGCCGCGCGCTGGAGCGGCGGCGCAGTGTGCGGAGCTGGCACAGTCCAAGGTGAAGCGCATCGTCTACGCCTCGTGCGATCCCGGCAGCTTCGCCCGCGACGTTCGCGGGCTGCAGGACGCAGGATATCGACTGGAGAAACTGATGCCTATCGACCAGTTCCTCTGGTCGGCGCATGTTGAGCTGATCGCGCTATTGACCAAATGAATACGGGAGACGTCCGATGATGTTCGATCTCACAGGCAAGGTGGCCGTCGTCACCGGCGGCAGCCGCGGCATCGGTCGCTCGATCTGCGAGCAGATGGCCGCACACGGCGCCAAGGTTGTGGTGTCGAGCCGCAAGCTGCCGGCCTGCGAGGAGGTCGTGAAGGGCATCAAGGCCAAGGGCGGCGAGGCGACAGCGGTGGCGGCCAGTATCTCCGACAAGGCCCAGCTCGAGAACCTCGTCGTCGAGGCCCGCAAGGCCTACGGCAAGATCGACATCATGGTCTGCAACGCCGCCTCCAATCCCTATTTCGGCCCGCTCACCGGCCTGAAGGAAGAGGTCTTCCAGAAGATCATGCAGAACAACGTGATGTCGAACCTCTGGCTGATGAACATGGTCGGTCCGGAGATGGCGGAGCGCAAGGATGGCGCCTTCATAATCGTCTCGTCGATCGGCGCGCTGGTCGGTTCGGCGCACATCGCGGCCTACAACATGAGCAAGGCCGCCGACCTGTCGTTGGTGAAGTCGCTCGCCATGGAGTGGGGCAGGCACAACATCCGCGTGAACGCCATCGCGCCCGGCCTGATCCAGACCGACTTCGCCAAGGCCCTTTGGGATAATCCGCAGATCCGCGCTGCCCAGGAGAGCAAGGCGGCACTGAAGCGCATCGGCCAGCCCGACGACATCGGCGGCGTGGCGGTGTTCCTGGCCTCCAAGGCGGGCGCCTTCGTCTGCGGCCAGTGCATCATCGCCGACGGCGGCGTGATCGGCTCGGGGGCGGAATAATCGCGGCCGTCAGGCCGCGACGTCTAACTCGCACCAGACCGGGACGTGGTCCGACGGCTCGGTCTTGCCGCGCTCGGCCTTGTCGATACCGACACCGGTCAGCCGGTCGGCGGCCTGAGGCGAGAGCAGGAGATGGTCGATCCTGAGCCCGTTGCCCTTCTGCCAGGCGCCGGCCTGGTAGTCATAAAAGGTGTAGCACTCGTCGTCCGCGTGGAAGGTGCGGATGGCGTCGGTCAGCCCGAGGTTGAGCAGCTTGCGCAACGCCGCGCGCGACTCGGGCTGGCAGAGTGCGTCGTTCGCGAAGGCCACCGGATCGTAGACGTCCATATCGGTCGGGCAGACATTGTAGTCGCCGCCCAGCACGAACATCTCTTCGCGCTTCAGGAGTTCCCGGGCATGGCCCAGCAGGCGCTCCATCCAGGCGAGCTTGTAGGCGAACTTCTCGGTGCCGATCGGGTTGCCGTTGGGCAGGTAGATGCCGCCGACAGTCAGCGGCCCGCGCGGCGTGTGGATCCGGCCCTCGATGTAGCGCGCCGGCTCGTCCTCGGCGTGGCCGGGCAGCGCCCGCGCGGTGACGTCGAACGGATGCTGCGAGAGGAGAGCGACGCCGTTGAAACCCTTTTGGCCCACGATCGCGACCTTGTAGCCGGCCGCCTCGACCTCGAGAGTCGGGAACTGCGGCTCCTGCGCCTTGATCTCCTGCAGGACCACGACGTCCGGCTTGGCGCGCTGCAGCCACGACACGAGGCTTCCGGTCCGCTTCCGGACCGAATTGACGTTCCAGGTCGCGATCTTCATCGCGGCAGGATCACATGCTGAAGGAGTTGCCGCAGCCGCAGGAGGAGGTGGCGTTCGGGTTCTTCACCTGGAAAGCCGAGCCGACCATCTCCTCGACATAGTCGAGCTCGCTGCCCTTCAGCAGCTCCAGCGACGTGCTGTCGACCAGCACCGCAGCGCCGTCTCGCTCGATCACGAGGTCGTCCTCGTTGCGCCGCTCCTCGAAGGAGAAGTTGTACTGGAAGCCGGAGCAGCCGCCACCCAGGACCGCGACCCGCATCATCACGGGCCTGGCCTCCTTGGAGGCCAGGAAGGCGATCCGCTTGGCCGCGCTGGGGCTCACGGAGAAAGAGGTCTCGGTCATCCCCACAAGATGTGGTTGGCGGGCCAATTCGTCAATGCCGGATAAATCCCTGACAAGGCTCAGGATTTGGCCTTTCGCTCACGGGCCCGTACCCGCTCCCGGTGGAGGATGTAGAGGCCGGACCCTATGACCAGCGGCAGGCCGTACCAGACGGTCCAGGACGGTTCCTCCTCGAACCAGAGGTAGCCGAACAGGACGGCCAGCACGATCGATGCGTAGTCGAAGGGCGCCAGGACCGCGGCCGGGGCCATCCTCCAGGCCCGCGTGATCAGGATCTGGGCTACGCCGCCCAGTAGGCCGAGCGCGATCAGCCACACCCAGTCCATGGGCGTCGGCCATATCCATTCCGGGACGGCGCAGACCAACGAGACGATGCTCGAGGCGGCGGCGAACCAGAAGAGGGTCACGACGTCTTGGTCGTGCCGGCTCAGCAGCCGCACCATCACCGTCGAGAGGGCGTAGCAGAAGGTGGCCGCCAGCACGATCAGCGAGATGGCGTGGAATTCGATGCCCCAGGGGTCGAGCATGATCAGCACGCCCGCGAAGCCCACGGCGACCGCCGTCCAACGGCGCCAGCCGACCGGTTCGCCGAGCAGAGGCACCGAGAGCGCCACCATGAACAGGGGCGCGGCGAAGGATATCGCGTAGGCGTCGACCAGCGGCATGCGCGGAAAGACGTAGAAGAAGCCGAACAGGCTGCCGAAGCCGACGGCGACGCGCAGGGCCTGCAGCCAGGGGCGGCTGCTGCGCACGGCGAGCCGCAGGCTCTTGCCGGAGCGCCAGATCAACACCGACACCGGCACCAGCGCCACGGCGCTGCGGAACAGCATCATCTGGAACGAGCCGTAGGTGTCGCCCAGCGCCTTCACCATGGCGTCCATCGTGCAGAACAGCACGAGAGCGCTCAGCTTGAAGTAGATGCCTTGAAGAGGGCTGTGTCCGGCGGTCGACAAGGTGCGTATTTGGCTCGGGCGACATCCTCTGTAAAGTGAACTTCATTGGGGGCAGAGGGCGGAATGGGTATGGGCTGGCTGTTCGGCCACGGCGATGCGCCTCGTGCGCCGCTGATCGTCTCCCTGCTTGTGCTGCTCAACGCGCTCCTGCTGCGGGCCATCGACCCGGACGCGCTCGCCCGTATGCGGGACTTCGCTTTCGACAGCTACCAGCGCCTGCAGCCGCGGAGCTACCTGCCGGAGACTCCGGTGCGCATCGTCGATATCGACGAGGCGGCCCTATCCGAATTCGGCCAGTGGCCCTGGCCGCGCACGATCATCGCCAAGCTCGTCGACAAGCTGACCGAGCGGGGGGCGGCCGTCGTGGCGTTCGACGCGGTGTTTGCGGAGCCAGATCGATCGTCGATGAGCCGCATGGTGCGCGATCTTGTTTCCCTCACCGATCCCGAGACGGTGCAGAAGCTTGCGGCTTCCCTCCAGGACAACGACCAGGTGTTCGCCAGCGCCATCGCCCAGTCACGGGTAGTGACGGGCTTCGGCTTCGACGTCCGCGGCGCGACCAAGCCGCCGCGCACCTACCACGGTGTGGCGTTCGCCGGCGACGAGCCCAGCCAGTTCCTGCCGCAACAGGCCGGCACAGTGAAGTCGCTCGACATCCTGGAGGCGGCGGCCAAGGGCAACGGCAGCGTCAACACGGATGTCGAGAGCATCGTCATCCGCCGCGTGCCGATGCTCTTCCGTGTGGGCGGCCAGCCGGGCCTGTTCCCGGCGCTGTCGATCGAGGCGATCCGGGTCGCGCAGGGCGCCGCATCGTATTTCGTGAAGTCATCAGGTGCCAGCGGCGAGTGGTCATTCGGCCAGCAGTCGGGAATCGTCGCGATCAAGACCGGAGACGTCGAGGTGCCGACGGACGGCCGAGGGCGTCTCATCCTCTATGACACGGGCCATCAGAACGAACGCTTCGTCTCGGCGCGGGACGTGATGAAGGATGAAGTGCCGGCCGGCAAGATCGAGGGGCATGTGGTCTTCGTCGGTACCAGCGCGCTCGGGCTGAAGGACCTGCGCAACACGCCCGTCCAGGAGGCGGTGCCCGGCGTCGAGGTCCATGCACAGCTCGCCGAGCAGATGATCGAGCAGAAGTTCCTCGCGCGACCCGACTACGCCGACGGGGCGGAGTTCCTCTATCTGGCGGTGATCGGGCTGCTGTTCGTCTGGCTGTTGCCGCGGCTGTCGGCCCGCCGGATGGTGGTCGTGGCCATGCTCTTCATCGGCATCGGCCTGCTGGTGCCCTGGCTCGCCTACTCGCAGTACCGGTTGCTGTTCGATCCGATCTACCCGACCGGCACGCTGGCCATCATCTATGTCGGCGGCACGGCGCTGGCCTTCATGCGGACTGAGCGCGAGCGCGCGGAGATCCGCGGCGCCTTCGGCCTCTACTTGTCGCCGGACATCGTCGAGCAGCTCGCGCGCAACCCTCGATCGCTGCAGCTCGGCGGAGAGGAACGCGAGATCACCGTGATGTTCACCGACGTGCGCGGCTTCACCACGATCTCCGAGCAGTTCGATCCGCAGCGGTTGACGCGGTTCATGAATCGCTTCCTGACTCCGATGACCGACCTGATCCTCAGCCGTAGGGGAACGATCGACAAGTACATGGGCGACGCGATCATGGCATTTTGGAACGCGCCGCTGCCGGTCGAAGGCCATGCCGTGCTGGCCTGCGATACCGCGCTCGCCATGCAGGCTCGTCTGGCGGAGCTAAATGTCGGCTGGCAGGCGGAAGCAGCGGCGGAGGGGCGTGCTCACATCCCGGTGCACATCGGGGTCGGCCTCAACACCGGCCCGGCATCGGTCGGAAATTTCGGTTCCACCCAGCGTTTCACCTATTCCTGCCTGGGTGATTCGGTGAACCTCGCGTCGCGACTCGAGGGGCAGTGCAAGACCTACGCGACGGGCATCATCGTCGGCGAGGCGACGCGCGCGCAGGCGCCAGACCATGCCGCGGTCGAGCTCGACCTGATCATGGTAAAGGGCAAGACCGAGCCGGAGCGCATCTATGCGCTGATCGGTGATGTTGCGCTCGCGCAGAGGGAAAGCTATCGCCATCTGGTGACGAGGCAGGCCGAGCTGTTGCGTCTCTATCGCAGCGGTGCGTTCGCCGAGGCGCTTGAGGCCATCGAGGGCTGCCGGGCCGCGGCGGACGCCGTGGGCTGGCGGCAAGGCTACTACGAGATGCTGCGGGCGCGGCTCGACGAGCTGGTCGACGATTCGCCGGTCGATTGGACAGGGGTATATGTCGCCAAGGACAAGTGACCAGGCCGAGCGGCTCGCCGCGATCGAAGCTTTGGTCTGCCGCGACGTCGGTCGCAAGACGGAAGAACTCATCCGGGTGAACAAGGGTGGGCTCGCAGCCGCCGCTCGGTCGCTATCGGCGGCAACGAGTGTGGGGTTGATCACCGGCTTCTTCGTGCCGCGCGGCGACGTCGCTGCGCCGGAGACCGACGGTCCGGTCGGGACCGCGTTGCTCGCAGCGGCGCTGTCGGCCTGCGGGGTGCCAGCGCGCATCGCCGTCGATGGCCCTTGCGCCGCTGCTGTGCGGGCCGCGGTGCAGACGCTCGGGGAGCCGGTGGCCGTGGACGAGATCGCGCTCGAGGATGCCGCGGACATAGGTCGTGTCGCCAGGGAATGGCAACGCGGTGGCGTCACGCACGCGCTTGCGATCGAGCGCTGCGGCCGCAGTAGCGACGGCAAGCCGCGCAACATGCGCGGCGTCGACGTTTCCCCGTGGACCGCGCCGCTCGACGACCTCTTCGACGGCGGCTCATGGCAGAAGCTCGCTGTCGGCGACGGCGGCAACGAGATCGGGATGGGCAAGCTGCCGGCCGGATTGATCGCCAAGGCCGTACCCAACGGTGCGACGATCGCCTGCGTCACCTCCTGCGATCATCTCGTCGTGGCCGGCGTCTCGAACTGGGGCGCCTACGGTCTGATGGCGGCGCTCGCCGTGGTGCGACCCGAATGGCGCCCGGCCATCGCGAAGTTCCTGACGGCGGAACGCGATCTTGCCGTCACGCGCGCGACGGTCGACCGGGCGGGTGCGGTCGACGGCGTCACGGCGCGGCGGGAAGCAACGGTCGACGGTTTCGGACCGGAAGTGCACGGGCCGCTGATCGAGAAGCTCGGCCGCATTGCACGGGGAGAAGCGGCGGACTAGCTTGCGCCGCCATGGAAAACCCCTACGCGCCCACACATCCCGAGATCCGCGACGCCGTTCGCCAGCTCTGCCTCAAATTCGACGGTGCCTACTGGCGTGACCTCGACCGGACACGCGGCTATCCGACAGAGTTCGTGCAGGCGCTGACCGAGGCGGGATGGCTCGCGATCCTGATCCCGGAGGAGTACGGCGGGTCGGGCCTCGGCATTTCGGCCGCCAGTGCGGTGCTTGAGGAGATCCATCGCGCCGGCTGCAACGCCGCTGCCTGCCATGCCCAGATGTACATCATGGGCACGGTGCTGCGGCACGGCAGCAAGGAGCAGAAGGCGCAGTACCTGCCCAAGATCGCCACCGGCGAGCTGCGCCTTCAGGCGTTCGGCGTCACGGAGCCCACCAGCGGCACCGACACGCTCAGCCTCCGTACGACGGCGGTGAAGAAGAACAACAGCACCTATGTCGTGAACGGCCAGAAAGTGTGGACCAGCCGCGCCGAGCATTCCGACCTGATGCTGCTGCTGGCCCGCACGACGCCGCGCGAGCAGTCGGCAAAGCGCACCGAGGGGCTGTCGGTGTTCCTGGTCGACATGCGTTCGGCGCTGGGCAAGGGGCTCACCATCCGTCCCATTCGCACGATGATGAACCACAACAGCACCGAGGTGTTTTTCGACAACATGGAGATTCCGGCCGACGGCCTGATCGGCGAGGAAGGGCAGGGCTTCCGCTACATCCTGAGCGGCATGAACGCCGAGCGCGTGCTGATCGCCTCGGAGTGCATCGGCGACGGCCGCTGGTTCATCGAAAAGGCCGTGAACTACGCCAAGGAACGCAAGCTGTTCGGCCGGCCGATCGGCCAGAACCAAGGCGTGCAGTACCCGATCGCGCGGGCCTACACGCAGATCGAGGCGGCCGACCTCATGGTGCGCAAGGCTGCCTCCCTGTACGAAGCCGGCATCAATGCCGGCGCCGAGGCCAACATGGCGAAGATGCTGGCGTCCGAGGCGTCATGGGCCTGCGCGGAGATGTGCGTGCAGACGCACGGCGGCTTCGGCTTTGCCGAGGAGTACGACATCGAGCGCAAGTTCCGCGAGGCGCGGCTCTACACGGTGGCACCGATCTCCACCAACATGATCCTGAACTTCGTGGCCGAGCATGTGCTCGGCATGCCGCGCTCCTACTAGCCGCTACGCGTCGGCGCCCACGGCGTCGACCACCATGCGCTGGAAGCGGCCGACCAGCTGCTCGCTGGCAGTCAGGAAACGGCCTCGATCAGGGATGCCGCCCAGCAGGCCGCGCTGCACCGAGTCGGTGAGCGCGTCGTCCTCGCGGGCGACCTGCTTGTTGAACGCGATCAGCGAGCGGGCGAACTCCTCGCTCACGCCGGGGCCGAAATACTGCTCCGAGAATCCCCTGGTCGCGTTCGGGCCGTCGGGCGTCCACACGTCGATCGAGAGGTTGGGGAAGCCGGGGTTGATGTTGATCGTCGCATTCGGCCAGAGGAAGTGGTACTGCGACTGCGCGACCACGCCCGTGACGTCGTAGAGCGCGACCTTGGCGCCGCCTGCCAGCGCCTGTGGCCGCACCGGGCCGGTCTGGCTGAAAAACCAGCCGTGCGAGGCGAGCTTGTAGTGGTCGGGGCGCACGTCGATGGCGGCGCTGAAGCCCGGATGGGCGACGGCGCAGTGATAGCACTCGAGATAGTTCTCGAGCATCGTCTTCCAGTTGGCCTGCGAGCGCCACTCGTCGCGACTGTAAGGCTCGAGCGAGCCGAGAACGACGCCGCTCGCGGCGATGATGCCGAGCAGATCTCCATACAGCGACATCAGCGCCGGCGCGTCCTCGTCGAGGTGGACGAAGGCGAAGGGTCCCAACGTCTCGATGCGGATCGGCAGCAGCGGGAACTCCTCCAGGCACAGATCGGGCTCGCTCTGTGACCTCGGCACGCGCTTCAGGCCGCCGGCGAGGTCGTAGGCCCAGGCATGGTAGCTGCACTGCAGCATCCTGGCGTTGCCGCGGCCCTTCATGACCTCGTGCCGGCGGTGCCGGCAGACGTTCACGAAGGCAGCGAGGCCTTGCTCGTTGCGCACCGCCACGACCGGGACACCGCCGGCATAGCCGGTGACGTAGTCGCCGACAGCCGCGAGCTGCGACACGGGACCCAAGTACTGCCAGCTCTTTCGGAACACGCGTACGACCTCGCGCTCGGTGATCGACGGGTCGGTATACCAACGCGCCGGCAATGAGAAACCGCGATCGAGTTCGGTGATGAGGTCGGTCTTCTGAACGGGCTGAATCCTGGTGATCATCAGTCCAGGATACTGCTCCGCAGCGTCGAAATTACGGCTGTGACCGCAGCATGCCCGAGCATCAGGAGAAATACAGTCCACAGGGCGGTGACGACGGTCATGATCCAGCCGCAAATCGCCATGACGCCGTCATCTTCGATCAGCGCGAAGCAGAAGAAGAGAATCGCGTAGGCCGGGAACAGGTTGTCGAACGGGATCGGCAGGGCGAGGACAACGATGTTCGCAGCCCACGCCGCGATCAGCAGGCGCCGCGGCGTTCCCTTTACCCACCATTCGTGGCGCGCATGTACGGTGTTCTCGAGCCGGCGGATGAAGCGGCGCGCTCGACCGAGGAAGTCCTGCAGCTTGCCGCGCGGCAGGCCGCGCTTGCCGATCATGTCGGGCAATGACGGAACCGGGCGGCCGGCGAAGTATTGCACCAGCAGCAGGATCATCGGTACGCCGGTGATCGTCGACAGCCACGGGATGCCCGTGGGGATCACGTTCGGCACGTTGAGCGCCAGGATGGCGAAGGCATACGAGCGGCCTTCCAGCCCTTCGAGGAACTCCCGCAACGTCAGCAGCGAGGAGCGGTCGCCGCCGAACAGCTTGTCGAGCGTAGCGAGGAGGCCGAAATTGTCCTTCATCCGGCGCGGGACAGCAGGCGGCGGGCGAGCACGAGATGCGGTTTGTCGAGCATCTTGCCGTCCATGGTGAGGACGCCGGCGCCTGGATTGCCCTCGAAGGCGGCGACGACGCGCTTGGCCCAGGCGACCTCGGCGGCACTCGGCGTGAAGACCTCGTGGATGATCGCTACCTGGTCGGGATGGATGGCGATCTTGCCGCCGTAGCCCATGCGCCGCGCCTCGTGCGCCTCGGCGCGCAGGCCCTCGATGTTCCTGATATCAGGATAGACGGTGTCGTAGGGGGTGACGCCCGCGGCGACCGAAGCCATCAGGTTCACGGTACGGGCGAGCTTGAACGTGTCGTCGTAGACACCGGGTGAGGGGCCTTTGGCCAGCGCACCGAGATCAGCCATCAGATCCTCGCCGCCCCAGGAATGGCCGATCAATCGCGGATGCTTCGCGGGCGCCGCGGTCAGGGCGAGGATCGCCGCGGCGCTCTCGGTGGCGATGGTCAGGATGCGTGTCGTGCCGGTCCCGATGCCTTCGCGCGCTTCGAAGGCGTCGAGATAGGTCGCGAGGAGGTCGATGTCCTTCTGGCCGATGCACTTGGGGAAGACGATGCCGTCGGGCTTGCCCTGCATGACGATGGCGAGGTCGCCCAAGGTCAATCCGGTGTCGAGCGCGTTCACGCGCACATAGAGCTTCGGCCCCTTGCGGTCGTTCGCCTCGAGATAGGCGAGCGCCATGTCGCGCGCGACCTTCTTGCGGTCGGTTGCGACGGAATCCTCGAGGTCGAGGATCAGACCGTCGGCGCCGGACAGGGGACCCTTGGCGAGCTTGCGTTCGGAATCGGCGGGGACGAACAGGAACGAGCGCATTGTCTCTCTCAGACCTTGGGTTTCTTCCGCATCAGCGCCTGACGGGTGCATTGGGCCACGACCTCGCCGCGCTGACTGATGGCGCTGTGCGCGAACTCGACGATGCCGGCATCAGGGCGCGACTTGCTCTCGCGCAGGCTCAGCACTTCGGTGCGCACGCGGAGCGTGTCGCCATGGAACACCGGCTTGGGAAACTTCACGTCGGTCATGCCGAGATTGGCAATGGTGGTGCCGAGCGTCGTGTCGTTGACGGTGATGCCGATCATCAGGCCGAGCGTGAACAGGCTGTTGACGATGCGCTGGCCGAACTCCGTCTTGGAGGCGAACTCCTCATCGAGATGAAGCGGTTGGACATTCATGGTGAGCGAGCTGAAGAGCACGTTGTCCATCTCGGTCACGGTGCGCGTCCACTCGTGCTCGAAAACGCGGCCGACGCTGAATTCCTCGTAGTAGAGTCCTGCCATCTTTCTCCCCGCGGAAGTCCGGTCTTCTAGCACGGATGGACGCTCCCGGCGCGTCATCGTATCAATGCCGCCACGAGACGAAACGCCGACGATGGGAGCGAGACGATGCGCGCGATGCTGAGCGAACTGCCGGGTGGACCGGAGAGCCTGAAGCTGGTGGAGCTGCCGTCCAGGCCGCTCGGCAAGGGGCAGGTACGCGTCGCGGTGAAAGCGGCCGGCGTCAACTTTCCCGACACGCTGATCATCGCCGACAAGTACCAGTTCAAGCCGCCGCGTCCCTTCGCGCCGGGCCACGAGATCGCGGGCGACATCACCGAGGTGGGCGAGGGAGTCACCGGCTACAAGGTCGGCGACCGCGTCATCGGCATGATCGGCCACGGCGGCTACGCGACCGAAGCCGTCGTCGACCAGGGCAGCCTGCTGCCGATGCCCAAGAACATGAGCTACGAGGATGGTGCGGCGTTCACCATGACCTACGGCACCTCGTACTACGCGCTGAAGCAGCGCAGCAGCTACAAGCCGGGCGAGACGCTGCTCGTCACCGGCGCATCGGGCGGCGTCGGCCTCACGGCGGTCGAGCTCGGTGCGCTGATGGGACTCAAGGTGATCGCTGCCGTCGGTTCCGACGAGAAGATGGAGATCTGCCGGAAGTACGGCGCCACGATGTTCGTGAACTACGCCAAGGAGAAGATGCGCGACAAGGTCAAGGAGCTGACCGGCGGCCAGGGCGCTGACATCATCTATGACGCGGTCGGCGGCGACGCCTTCGACGAATCGGTGCGTTGCATCGCGTGGTACGGCCGCCTGCTGGTGGTCGGCTTTGCAGCAGGTCGCATCCCATCGCTGCCGGCCAACCTTGCCTTGTTGAAGAGCTGCGACGTGCGCGGCGTCTTCTACGGCGCCTGGCGCGGCCGCGAGCCCGCCGAGGCGCGCAAGAACTTCGATGAGATGCTGACGTGGTACGGCGAGGGCAAGCTGAAGCCGCACATCTCGATGCGCTTCCCGCTCGAGAAGGCTCCCGATGCCATGAACGCCCTGCTGTCGCGCAAAGCGACCGGCAAGGTCATCATCGACGTCGCCTGACGGAGGCTTTCATGGGCAGGCTTGCGGGCAAGATCGCCATCGTCACGGGTGCGGCGTCGGGCATCGGCGCTGCGTCGGCCAAACTGTTCGCCGACGAGGGTGCCCGGATCCTCGCCGTCGACCGGCCGGAGTCGGCCATCGCCACGGCTCACCCCGGCAGCGACGCAATCGCGACATTTGCGGCCGACATCACGGGCGATGACGCTCCGAAGGAGATCGTGGCTGCAGCGCTCGCCAAGTTCGGCGCCATCGACATCGTGTTCAACAATGCCGGCGTCAGTGGGCGCGCCTTCGTCGAGGAGATGACAGACGAGCAGTGGGACCGCGTGAACGATGTGAACGTGCGTGCCATGTTCCGCATCTGCCGCGAGGCGATCCCGGCGCTGAAGACCCGTGCGAAGGAGAAGGGCCGGGCGCGTATCGTAAACACCGCCTCGGTGATGGCCTTCGACACGGATTACGGGCTCGCGGCTTATTGCGCCTCCAAGGCAGGCGTCGGCGGCCTGACCCGCACGTTGGCGCTGGAACTCGGCAAGTTCAACATCACCGCGAACTATGTCTGCCCCGGAGCGATCTACACCGGCATGACCCAGGGCAACTTCGACAAACCCGAGATCCGTGCGGTCTGGGAGAAGAAGGCGGCGCTGCGTCGGCTCGGCCAGCCGATCGACATCGCCCGCGGCGCCCTGCTGTTGGCGTCGGACGAGGCCGACTTCATCACCGGTCACGAGTTGGTGGTCGATGGCGGCCTGACCCTGAGGACCTGACTTTGAATATCCATTCGTTCGCGACGAGCTATGACGAGGCGCGCGACAAGTTCCTGGCGGCCGCCCGCCTCGCCGACGCCTGGACGCATCGTTACGACAATCCGGGCAAAGGGCCGAAAGGCGAGACTCTCTCGACCGACCTCGCCTGGCTGGGCCCGCGGGATGCGTCGAAGGTCGTGGTGACGATCTCGTCGACCCATGGTGTCGAAGGATATTGTGGCTCGGGCTTCCAGGTGGACTGGTTGTCGGGCGTCGGTGCGTCGGTCCTGCCCGACGGCACGGCGGCGTTGTTCATTCATGCCATCAACCCGTACGGGTTCGCCTGGACGCGGCGCGTCACGGAAGAGGGTAACGACCTCAACCGCAACTACGTCGATCACTCCAAGCCCTATCCGACGAATCAGGGGTATCTCGATATCGCCGACTGGCTTGTGCCGGCGGACTTCAGCGAGGCCGGCCGGCGCGCGGCCGACGCCAGGCTCGCCGAATACAGGAAGACGGTCGGGGACGTCGAGTTCTTCCGTGCGGTGTCGGGCGGCCAGTATAGCCATCCCGACGGCATGTTCTTCGGCGGCGGCGGCGCCTCATGGTCCAACCGGACCCTACACGCGATCGTCGACCAGTACCTGAAGAGCCGCAGCGATGTCGCGGTCATCGACTTCCACACCGGCCTCGGGCCCTACGGCTATGGTGAGCCGATCACCCATTATGACATCGACACCGGCGGCTCGCGCCGTGTGCGTGCCTTCTGGGACGACTCGGTGACGGAGTCCAAGCGCGGCCAGACCCAGTCGGCGGCGCGCGACGGTCTCTGCCACTACGGGCTCAACCGCGTGCTGACGGAACCGAAGAACCGCCTCACCATGTGCACCCTCGAATTCGGCACCTTTGATCGCGAGAGCGGTCAGAAGGCTTTCCGCGCCGACCACTGGCTGCACAAGTACGGCGATCCGCTGGGCAAGGAGGCCGAGCCAGTGCGGGCGGCCATGCGCCGGCAGTTCTACCCGGAGAGCGACGACTGGAAGGAGGCCGTGCTGTTCCGCGGCCACCAGGTGGTCCGGCAGGCCGTCGCCGGGCTGCAGCGCGGTGCCTTTTAGCCGCTGGGGACAAGCCCTCGAAAAGCCATACGACCCCGCGGCGATCCTGCTAAAAGCCTCCCCATGCGCGCGCTCGTAGCGCTGCTCGCCTTCGCAGGTGTCGCGGCGTTGAATTTCCTGTGGTGGTGGTACCCGAACCGGCCGGTCGAGATTGCTGGCTGGACCACGGCACCCTTGCAGAGCGTCTCCTTCGCACCCTACCGGCCGGGCCAGAGCCCGCTGACGCGCACTTTTCCGACGGCCGACCAGATCGACGAGGATCTCAAGCGGCTGCAGGGCAAGGTGAAGGCCGTTCGTACCTATTCGACCGGCGAGAACCTCGAGGCGGTGCCGCAACGCGCCGGCAAGTACGGGCTCAAGGTCTGGCACGGCGCCTGGCTGAACAACAACGAGAAGGAGAATCTCGAACAGATCAACCTGCTGATCGACCACGCCAACAAGTACAAGGACACGATCGAGCGGGTGATCGTCGGCAACGAGGTCCTGCTGCGCAAGGACCTGACCGCGAACCAGCTCCGCCGCTACATTCGTCAGGTCAAGCAGCGGGTGACGCAGCCGGTGACATATGCCGACGTCTGGGAGTTCTGGCTGCGCAACCCGCAGCTCGCCGACGAGGTCGACTTCATCACGATCCACATCCTTCCTTACTGGGAGGACGAGCCGATCGGGATGGATCGGCGCGAGCCCGACGGCAAGCTCACGATCGAGAAGCACCTGATCGACATCTACAAGAAGGTGCAGGCACGCTTTCCCGGCAAGAAGATCGTGATCGGCGAGACGGGCTGGCCGAGCGACGGCCGCATGCGCTCGGACGCGCGGCCCGGCAGGGTCGAGCAGGTGAAGTACTTCTCGGTTTTCCGCGACGCCGCGGAGCGCGAGGGCTTCGACTACAACATCATCGAGGCGTTCGATCAGTACTGGAAAGCGCGGCAGGAAGGCACCGTCGGTGCGGCCTGGGGCCTGCTCGATGCACAGCGCCACGACAAGTTCGGCCTCGGCAAGCCGGTGTCGGCCGAGCCGAACTGGCCCATCCTCTTCACGCTCTCGACGATAGTGGGCGCGCTCCTGCTGCTCGCCTTCGCGAGCCAGCGCCGCGGCGGCCACTGGAAGGGGCTCTGTATCTTCGCCTTTTTCGCCCAGCTCGTGGCGACATGCTACGTTCAGGCGGTCTGGACCGACTACTCCCGCGCCTTCTATTTCGAGCGGACGGTCGGCGTCGCCTTCTGGGCGATCCTGCTGGCGCTCTTCAGCTACGCACTCCTGCGCGGCATTTCCGACAGCCTGACCGGGCAAATGGCCGATCCGTCGCTGTACGGGGCGCGTGTGCGCGAGGCATGGCGCGCCTGGCGCGAGCTGCCGCGCTATCGCATCCTGCAGCGTGCCGACCTCTTGGCACAGATGCTCTACCTGGCCCTGACGGTGCTCTGCATCTTCTACCTGATCGTGATCAGCATCGACTGGTACGACGGCGTGATCCGGCTGAGCGACACCTTCTACCGCCAGATTGCGATCGATGGCCGCTACCGCGACTTTCCGATCTGGAGCTTCGTCATTCCGGGTATCGTCCTCATGCTCTGGAAGGCGATCACCATCGTACGGACGGAGCCGGTGGCGCGCGACCATCGCGTTGCCAAGGCGCTCTCCTTCGGCCGCCTGCTGGGCTACGACGGCAGCCGTGGTTTCGTGCGCATGGATCGCCGTTTCAGCCGGCTGGGACCCGTGTTGCCGGAGATCGTGCTCGCCTCGCTGCTGATCTTCTGGGCCGTCGTGATGGTTGTCACGGAGGGGGCGATCAAGCTGCACGACGGCGGCTCGGGCGGCTTCGTGGCCGTCGACGGAGGTCGCTGGGTCATCCGGACGCTGTTCTGGAACACCCAGGCCAACTGGTTTGCCTTCCTGGCGCTCCTGATGGCCGTGCCCTACCTGGCCACGATCTACGTCTCCATTCGCGAACCACTGGCAGAACCGCCTCCGGACTCCTATACCAGCAAATGGTAGCGTTCGGCGGGGAGTTGCCACATGGAAATCAAGGGTGAGTACAGGATCGCGGCGCCGCGCGAGAAGGTGTTTGCGGCGCTGAACGATCCGGCTGTCCTGCAAGCCTGCATTCCGGGCTGCGAATCGCTGGAGAAGACCTCCGACACCGAGATGAAGGCCAAGGTGCGCATGCGCATCGGGCCAGTCAGCGCCAGCTTCTCGGGCAAGGTGACGCTTTCGGACATCGATCCGCCGAACGGCTACAAGATCTCGGGCGAGGGGCAGGGCGGGGCGGCGGGCTTCGCCAAAGGCGGTGCCGTCGTGGCCCTGCGGGAAGACGCAGGCGACACCGTGCTCAACTACAACGTCGACGCGCAGGTCGGCGGCAAGATCGCCCAAGTCGGCGCGCGCCTGATCGACGGCACGGCAAAGAAGCTCGCCGACGAGTTCTTCGGCAAGTTCGCGTCAATGGTGGGCGGTCCGTCCTCGGTAGAAGCAACGGCACCTGCAGCGCCCGCCACCGCTCCGGCTTCCGCCGAGCGGGGTTACCGACACTGGCTCCTCATCGCGGCCGGCGCTGTCGTCTTGCTTGTCGTCTATTTTGCATCACGCGGATGAGCTAGTTGAGCTGTCATTGCGCATGATTTTCATGTGAAAACGTCCGCAATATCAAGGATTTGCACTCTCTACATATTTCTCATAGCTGGGTTGACGGTTCTTCATAGCGTCACCATCTCGCCTCGCAACGATCGAAAGAAGCGTGGGAGGGACGAATGGAAGGTGTGGCGCGTCGCGTTCTCGAGCGCGTCTACAGCGTCGAGATTTTTGTCGCCTGCCTTGCATTCGCCCTGGTCGCGGTCGCGCTGATCGCGGATGTCCTCGCCCGCGAACTCTTCGGCAACGGAATCTTCGGGGCCCAGAAGTTCGCCGTGTTCTGCACGGCGGTTGCGGGACTGCTTGGCTTCGCCGTCGTCGTACATGCTGGTGGCCATCTCCGGGTCCAAGCCGTCGATCGCATTTTTCCGACCGGCTGGCACCGCCCCATGGCGCGGATCGGGGATCTGATTTCGGCGGGCATCTGCCTCTTCTTCGGTGTCTACGCGGTAGAGTTCGTCGAAGGAGCCAAGAAGCTCGGCGAGACCGACATGGTGCTGCAGATACCGGTCTGGCCCATCCAGATCGTGGTTCCCTACCTCTTCCTCATCTCGGCGGTCCGCTACGCCCTCTACGCGGCCTTCCCCGCCATCAGGCCGGTCGAAAAGGAGCACGAGTGATGGAAGCGGTCGCCCGCAACATGCGCCCACTGTTTCTGACGATGGGCGCCGTTGTAGCGCTGTTCGGCGTGCTCGGCCTGTTTGGCGCCATGCCCGGCCCCAAGGTTCTGTTCTTTCTCGCGATGGTCGTGGGGCTGCTGTTCCTGCGCCAGCCGGTCGTTCTGATCCTGGCGGTGGTCGCGGCATACACCCACGCCTTCTTCGCGACGAACAGCGGTGTCGAATTCCTGCTCCAGGACATGTGGTTCGTCGTCAATCGCGAGGTCCTGCTGTCGATACCGATGTTCATCGTGGCCGGCGCGATCATGACCCGAGGCTCGATCGCAAAACGTCTCATCGACGTGATGATCGAGTTGACGGCGCCAATCCCGGGAGGTCTGGGAGTGGCTGCCGTACTGGGCTGCGCGGTCTTCGCGGCCATTTCGGGATCGTCGATCGTCACGATGCTGGCGATCGGCGCGATCATGTATCCGGCGATGATCGGCGCCGGGTACAACAAGCTGTTCTCGCTCGGTCTGATCGCCTCGGCCGGCACGCTCGGCATCATGATCCCACCGTCGATCCCGATGATCCTGTTCGGGATCATGACCGAGGTTTCGATCACCGAGATGTTCAAGGCCGGTATCGGCCCTGGCCTGCTGCTGGTTATGGTGTTCGCGGTCTATTCCTACGCCATGAACCGGAACATGCCGACCAGGCACTGGAGCCTGTCCGGCATCTGGAAGGCCCTGAAGCAGGGCATCTGGGCGATGCTCTTGCCGGTTATCCTGCTGGGCGGCATCTACTCGGGCTATTTCTCGCCAACAGAAGCGGCGGCCGTCTCCGTCCTGTACGCAATCGTCGTCGAGACATTCATCCATCGCGACATGAAGCTGCCGGACTACGGCAAGGTGCTGGTCGAGACGGTACAGTTGCTCGGCGTGCTTCTGCCTCTCCTGGCGATCGCCGCCAGCCTCAACACCGTCCTCGACTACGAGGGCGTTGCCGAAGGCTGGGTGAACTTCGTCAAGGCGCACGTCACGGACAAGGTGACGATGATGGTCGGCATCAACATCCTGCTGCTGATCGTCGGCTGCCTGATGGACGCGGGTTCGGCGATCATCGTCTTCTCGCCGCTGCTGCTGCCTCTCGCGACCTCGGTCGGCTACGACCCCGTGCACTTCGGGATCATCATGACGGCAAATCTCGAGATCGGTTACCTCACGCCGCCTGTGGGCCTCAATCTCATCGTCGCGATGGCGGCGTTCAAGGAGAATTTCTGGACGGTGTGCCGCGCTGCTGTGCCGTTCGTGATCCTGATGTTCCTCTGGCTGGTTTCAGTCATCGTTTTTCCCGAGCTGTCGCTGTACTTCGTGCGATGACCGCGAAAGAACACTCGTCATACGGGAAATGTATTTCTTCATGCAACCCTTGCAAACTTGTCATGGCGGGCCATCTGCCTTGCAGGTGCGCCAATGAATCCTTCGAAAATGCGTACCACAACAAACCAGGAGGCACAGTCATGAGGGGCATCTTTAGGCGAAGCGTGGCCGGCGCAGCCGGAGCGGCAATGATCGCTTTCGCCGTTCCGGCGATGGCGCAGGAAACTTGGAAGGTCGGATCGGCGGCCCAGCCGGGCAGCGCGCTGCTGACGATCGTCGAGGAAAACATCGCCAACTGGAACAAGGTCCCGGGGGTCAAGGTCGAACGTCAATTCGTGGCGAGCGAGCAGGAGCTGGCTCAGCAGGTACTGCGCGGTCGTCTCCAGATGGCGAGCATCTCCTTCGCCGGCATTTCTCCTGCGGGCTTTCCCGAAGCGGCGCTGGTGAACGTTCCCTTTCTCTGGGCCAGCGAGGCCGAGCGCAACTATGTGCTCGACGGCACCGTCTGGAATTACATGACCCGGATGTTCGAGGCCAAGGGTCTGATTGCCGTCGGCATCGGCGAGGTGGGCTGGAACGGAGTCGTCTGCAAGACCGCTTGCATGGGCCCGGAAGCCCTGAAGGGCCTCAAGGCGCGCGTCGCGCCGACGCCGGCCTCCCGCATGTTCTGGAGCGCGATGGGCGCCAACGGCGTGCAGATGCCGCTGTCGGAGCTGTTCCCCGCTCTGCAGCAGGGGCTCGTGGTCGCGGCGGACCTGCCGTTTCCGTACTATGTGACGACGCCGGCCCGCGAGTCGGCGCCGTTCTACTATGACCTGCGGCATCTGCATCATCCCTCCCTCGTGGTCGCAAACAAGGCCGCGTGGGACAAGCTGACGCCGGCGCAGCAGCAGGGCATCAAGGCTGGCATGCTGCCGATCGCGCAGCAGCGCAAAATGGTCGCCGACGAGATCGCCGACAAGGTCAAGGACTTCCGCGCCAAGGGCGGCACCTATGTCGAGCTGACCGCGGCGCAGCGCGAACCGTATCGGAAGCTCGTCGAATCCCGCCAGATGGAGCTGGTCAACGGCATGGGCGGAAAGTCCGCCGAGCTGTTCGACCTGATGCAGGCGGCACGCCGGGAATTCCAGCAGCGCCGGCCCGGCGGCTGAGCTGCCGACCGACTGCCGTCTCGACGGAACTGGAGCAGGGGTCGCGCGCAATCGCGACCCCCTTTTTGTCGGGCTCGCCCGGGACATGCAAAGCGCTTGACCGGTGTCACCGGGGCTTGCGACAGTGATCGCAACGCTCAGCGGGCAAGCCCGAACGTGCCCGCATCGAACCAATAAAGTGAGGGAGAAGAGTACATGACCATTTCCGTCGCCATGACCGTCAACGGCAAGTCCGTATCGGGCAAGGTCGAGGCGCGCACGCTGCTGGTCCAGTTCCTGCGCGAACATCTCGGGTTGACCGGCACCCATGTCGGGTGCGACACCAGCCAATGCGGCGCCTGCGTCGTCCATGTCGACGGCAAGTCGATCAAGTCCTGCACCATGCTCGCCGTCCAGGCCGAGGGCGCCAAGGTCCTCACCATCGAGGGCCTCGCCCCCAGCGCCGACAAGCTCCATCCGATGCAGGAGGCGTTCCGCGACAACCACGCCCTGCAGTGCGGCTTCTGCACGCCGGGCATGGTGATGAGCGCCATCGACATGGTGAAGCGCCACGACTACCAGCTCGACGAGGCCACGGTGCGCCGCGAGCTCGAGGGCAACCTCTGCCGCTGCACCGGCTACCACAACATCGTGAAGGCAATCCTGGCCGCCGCGCCGGCCATGAAGTCAGCAGGGGTGTGACGCCATGACCGCCGAAACCGGAATCGGCGCCCGGGTGAAGCGGAAGGAAGACCAGCGCTTCCTCACCGGCACCGGCCGCTATGTCGACGACCTGCCCCTCGCACGGGCGACCTACGCGTATTTCCTGCGTTCGCCGCATGCCCACGCGAAGATCAGGTCGATCGACGTTTCGGCGGCGAAGGCCATGCCGGGCGTGATCGAGATCTTCACCGGCAAGGACATCGCCGACGCCAAGGTCGGCGGGCTGATCTGCGGCTGGGTGGTCAAGGACAAGCACGGCGAGCCGCACAAGGCGCCGCCGCATCCGGTGATGGCGCTCGACACCGTGCGCTATGTCGGCGACACGGTCGCGATGGTCGTGGCCAACAGCCACGACGAGGCCAAGGACGCGGCCGAGGCAATCAAGGTCGACTACGACGTGAAACCGGCCAACGTCGACCTGGCGCGCGCGCTCGACAAGGGCGTGCCGGAAGTCCATGCCGCCGAGGCGCCCGGCAACCTGATCTACGACTGGGAGATCGGCGTGAAGGCCGACGTCGACGCGGCGTTCGCCAAGGCCGCGCACGTCACCAAGCTCGACATCGTGAACAACCGCCTGATCCCCAACGCCATGGAGCCGCGCGCGGCCGCCGCGGAGTACGACAGGGGCACCGGCAACTACACGCTCTGGTCGACGTCGCAGAACCCGCACGTGCTGCGCCTCATCCTGTCGGCCTTCGTGCTGGGCATTCCCGAGCACAAGCTGCGCGTCATCGCGCCCGACGTCGGCGGCGGCTTCGGCAGCAAGATCTTCTGCTACAACGAGGAGACGATGGTCACCTGGGCGGCGTCCCGCGTCGGCCGGCCGATCAAGTGGACGGCCGAGCGCAGCGAGTCGTTCATGACCGACGCGCACGGCCGCGACCATGTCACCCATGCCGAGCTGGCGCTCGACAAGGACGGCAGGTTCCTGGCCCTCAAGGTCGAGACGATCGCCAACATGGGCGCCTATCTCTCGACCTTCTCGACGGCGGTGCCGACCTATCTCTACGCGACGCTGCTGGCGGGCCAGTACACGACGCCGCTCATCTACGCCAACGTCAAGGCGGCGCTGACGCACACCGCGCCGGTCGACGCCTATCGCGGTGCCGGCCGTCCCGAGGCGACGTTCGTGATCGAGAGCATCGTCAGCAAGGCGGCGAAGGAACTGAAGATGGATCCGGCGGAGCTTCGCCGGAAGAACTTCATCCCCAAGGAGGCCTTCCCCTACCAGACGCCGGTGGCGCTGCAGTACGATTCGGGCGACTACCCGCCGATCATCGACGAGGCGATCAAGATCGCCGACTACAAGGGCTTCGAGGGCAGGCGCGCCGAAGCGAAGTCGCGCGGCAAGCTGCGCGGCATCGGCTTCTCGTCCTACATCGAGGCCTGTGGCCTCGCGCCGTCGCAGGTCATCGGCCAGCTCGGCGGCGGCGTCGGCCAGTGGGAGTCGGCGCAGATCAAGTTCAACCCGACCGGCAACGTCCAGATCCTGACCGGCGCGCACAGCCACGGCCAGAGCCACGAGACGACCTTCGCCCAGATCGTCTCGGACAAGCTCGGCGTGCCGCTCGAGAACATCGAGGTCGTCCACGGCGACACCGCGACGACGCCGTTCGGCATGGGCAGCTACGGCAGCCGCTCGCTGGCGGTCGGCGGCTCGGCGATCGTGAAGGCGGCCGACAAGATCATCGCCAAGGGCCGCCGGATCGCCGCCCATCTGATGGAAGCCGACGTGGCCGACATCGAGTTCGAGAACGGCACCTTCAAGGTGAAGGGCACCGACAAGAACGTGCCGCTCGCCCAGACCGTGTTCGCCGCCTACGTGCCGCACAACTACCCGCTCCACGAGCTGGAGCCCGGCATGGACGAGAACGCCTTCTACGATCCGGCGAACTTCGTCTATCCCGCCGGCACGCAGATCTGCGAGGTCGAGATCGACCCCGACACCGGCGTCGTCGAGGTGGTCGCCCACACCGCGGTCGACGATTTCGGCAACATCATCAACCCGATGATCGTCGAGGGCCAGGTGCACGGCGGCATCGTCCAGGGCGTCGGCCAGGCGCTGCTGGAGAATGCGGTCTACGACAAGGAGACGGGCCAGCTCGTGAGCGGCTCCTACATGGACTACACGATGCCGCGCGCCGACGACGTCCCGTCGTTCAAGCTCGGCTACAAGGTCACACCCTGCCCGCACAATCCGCTGGGCGTGAAGGGATGCGGCGAAGCGGGGGCGATCGCCGCACCTGCCGCCGTGATGAATGCCGTCCACGACGCACTGGCGCCGCTCGGCGTCACGCACGTGCCGATGCCTGCCACGCCGCTCAGCGTCTGGCAGACCATCCAGGGTGCGCATCGTAAAGCGGCCGAGTAACGGGAGGATCGATATGTACGATTTTGCTTACCACCGTCCGAAGTCGCTGGCCGACGCGGTCGGCCTGCTCAAGGGCAAGGACGAGGCCCGGCCGATGTCGGGCGGCATGACCCTGATCCCGACGCTGAAGCAGCGCCTGGCGCGGCCGAGCGACGTCGTCGACCTCGGCGGCCTCAAGGAGCTGGCCGGCATCAGGATCGAGGGCAACAACGTCGTGATCGGCGCCATGACCCGGCACGCCGAGGTCGCCTCGTCGGCCGACGTGAAGGGCGCCATCCCGGCGCTGGCCCATCTCGCGGGCCACATCGGCGACCCGCAGGTCCGCAACCGCGGCACGATCGGTGGCTCCGTCGCCAACAACGACCCGGCGGCCGACTATCCGGCCGCGGTCCTGGCGCTCAACGCCACGGTGACGACCAACACCGGCAAGCACGCGGCCGACAGCTTCTTCAAGGGCCTGTTCGAGACCGCGCTGGCCGAGGGCGAGCTGATCACCTCGATCAGCTTCCCCAAGGCAGAGAAGGCCGCCTACATGAAGTTCCCGAACCCGGCCTCGCGTTACGCGATGGTCGGCGTGTTCGTCGCCAAGACCGCCTCGGGCGTCCGCGTCGCAGTGACCGGCGCCGGCCCCTGCGTCTTCCGCGTCAAGGCGATGGAGGAGGCGCTCGCCAAGAACTTCTCCTCGGCGGCGATCAAGGACATCAAGATCCCGGCCGACGGCCTCAACAGCGACATCCACGGCAGCGCCGAATACCGCGCCCATCTCGTGGGAGTCATGGCCCGCCGCGCGGTCGACGCCGCCAACAAGTAGCTGCCGGTCGAAGGAAGGACTAACGTCGGGGCGCCCCTCACCGGGCGCCCTTTCGTTCGAGGAAGTGTCGGCATGAAGGCGCTGGTCACCGGGTTCGATGCGTTCGGCGGCGACACGGTCAACCCGTCGTCGCTGGCGGTGGACAGGCTGAAGAAGCGGATCGGCCGGGTCGTCGTCCACACGGCGACGCTCCCGACCTCCTATGCGAAGTCCGCCGGAGTGCTGCGGGCTGCCATCGAGAATGCAAGGCCCGACATCGTGCTCTGCGTCGGCCAGGCCGGCGGGCGCACCGAACTCTGCCTCGAGCGCGTGGCGATCAACGTCCAGGATGCGCGCATCCGCGACAACGACGGCGGGCAGCCGATCGACGTGCCGGTGGTCGCCGACGGCCCGGCCGCGCATTTCGCGACGCTGCCGATCAAGGCCTGCGTGGCGGCGATGCGCGAGGCGGGGCTGCCGGCCGCCGTTTCCAACACGGCGGGCACCTTCGTCTGCAACCACGTCTTCTATGCCCTGATGGATATGGCGGCCGCCCATCCCGTCCCGATGCGCGGCGGCTTCCTGCATATCCCCTACGTGCCGGAGCAGGCGGCCCGCCTGGGCGGTGCGCCCTCGATGGCGATCGAGGACATCGTGCGCGGCATCGAGATCGTCGTGGCGGTGAGCGCCGAACGGACGTCCGACATTCACACCGCCGAAGGACGCATCTCGTAAAATCTTCCGTCGTCTCGACCGAAGCACCGAAGGTGCGGAGTGGAGAGACCTTCGCTCCACCAAAAGCCGGCAAATCGTGGAGGGAAGATCTCTCCGCTCCGCGCTGCGCGCTCCGGTCGAGATGACGGAGTAGCTACGCCGCGGCGGCGATACCGGCGAGGTAGAGCGCCGTGGCCAGCACGACGCCGCGAAAGGGCACGCTGAAGAAATAGCGGCGGGCGAGGACGACGTAGCTCGCCAGCAGGACGAGGCCGAGCCCTTGCAGGAACGGCGACGCGAAGAGCAGCCCGGACGCTGCGAGCGCCAGGTAGGCGTAGATCAGTCCGAACAGCATCAGCCCCAGGCTGTGGGTGGCGTTGAAGCCGATCCAGGCGCGCCAGACGGTGGTCTCGCGCGTGATCCTGGGGCTCGACTGTTCCATGGCCTGTCGCGTGCCGGCCTCGCGCGGGTCGAGCCTGCCGCCCTGGAACGTGTAGACCAGGTGGAGCGCGCCGAAGACGAGCACGATCGCGGCGCTCGCCGCGACCAGGAGCGGGGCGAAGCCCGGCGTCACCGCTACTCCGCCGCGAGGGCCAGCGGCGGCGGCACGTGGCGCGCCGGCGCGGTCTCGGCCGCAGCCGGCCTCTTCACCCTGAACCAGGCGGCGTAGAGCGCCGGCAGGAACAGGAGCGTGAGGGCGGTCGCGACCAGCAGGCCGCCCATCAGCGCGACGGCCATCGGCCCCCAGAAGACGCTGCGCGACAGCGGGATCATGGCGAAGATCGCCGTGCCCGCCGTCAGCAGGATCGGACGCGCGCGCCGCACCGTGGCGTCGACGATGGCGTCCCACGCCGCGTGGCCCGCCGCCATGTCCTGGTCGATCTGGTCCACCAGGATCACCGAGTTGCGCATGATCATGCCGGCCAGCGCGATCACGCCCAGCAGCGAGACGAAGCCGAACGGCTGGCCGAACAGCAGCAGGAAGAGCGACACGCCGATCAGGCCGAGCGGCGCCGTCAGCATCACCAGGGCGAGCTTGGAGAAGCTCTGGAGCTGCAGCATCAGGAACAGCACCATCAGGAAGGCCATGACCGGCATCATCTTGAAGATCGAGCCCTGGCTCTTGGCCGACTCCTCCTGAACGCCGCCGACCTCGATGCGGTAGCCGGCGGGCAGGGTCGCGCGCACCGGCGCCAGCGCCTTGTCGAGCCGGGCGGCCACGTCGGGGCCCTGCACGCCGTCGGCCACGCCGGCGCGGACCGTCATCAGCAGGTCCTTGTTGCGTCGCCACAGGATCGGCTCCTCGAGCTCGAACTTCAGCGTCGCGAGCTGGGCGAGGGAAACCACGCCGCCATTGGCGGTGCGCAGGTGGATCGCCTCCAGCCCCTCGACGCTCAGCCGCTCCGGCGCCACGGCGCGCGCCACCACGTCGATCGTCTCGGTGCGGTCGCGATACTGGGTCACGACGACGCCCGACAGCAGGGTCTGCAGCGTGTTGCCCAGTGCCTGCGAGTCGACGCCCAGCGCGCGCGCCTTGGCCTGGTCGACCTCGAGGCGCACCGTCTTGGCGAGCTCGTTCCAGTCGAAGTTGATGTCGCGCGTGTCGCGATCGGCCTTGAAGACCTGCCGGACCTGCTCGGCGACCCTGCGGACCTCCTGCGGGTCGTCGCCCAGCACGCGGAACATCACGGGGTAGCTGACCGGCGGGCCGTTCTGCAGGCGCTGCACGCGGGCGCGCACCGCCTCGAAATCCTGCGCGAAGAGCCTGTCGAGGGCCGACACGACGCGTTCGCGGGCGTCGAGGTCCCTGGCCATCACGATGACCTGGCCGAAATTGGCGTTCGACAGTTCGGGCACGGTCGGCAGGTAGAAGCGCGGGCTGCCGGCGCCGACGTAAGCCGTGTAGGAGGCGACGTCGGAGCTGTTGCCCAGCCAGCGTTCGAGCTTCTTCACCTCGGCATCGGTCGCCGCCCACGAGGCACCCTGCGCCAGCTTCAGGTCGACGATCAGCTCGGGCCGGTTGGCGGTCGGGAAGAACTGCTTCTGCACAAAGCCGAAGGCCACCATCGAGGCCACGAAGGCCAGCACCGTGATGGAGATGGTGGTCTTGCGCCAGGTCACGCACCAGGTCACGACCCTGCGGAACACGGTGTAGAGGCGGCCGCCATAGGGATCGTGATGATGGACCTTGGGCTGCGGCAGCAGGTGGTAGCCCATCCACGGCGTGAACAGGACCGCCACGAACCACGAGATGATCAGCGACAGGCCGACCACCCAGAAGATCGAGTTGGTGTATTCGCCGGCGCTGGAGCGCGCGAAGCCCACCGGCACGAAGCCGACCGCCGTGACCAGCGTGCCCGTGAGCATGGGGAAGGCGGTCGAGGTGTAGGCGTAGGTCGCGGCCTCGAGCCGGCTGGCGCCCTGTTCCAGCTTCACCATCATCATCTCGACGGCGATGATGGCGTCGTCGACCAGCAGGCCCAGCGCGATGATCAGGGCGCCCAGCGAAATGCGCTGGAAGTCGATGCCGAGGAGGAGCATGCCGACGAAGGTGATGGCCAGCACCAGCGGCACCGAGAGCGCCACGATCACGCCGGTGCGGATGCCGAGGCTGATGAAGGAGACGACCAGCACGATCGCCAGCGCCTCGAGGAGCGACCAGATGAACTCGTCGAACGACCTGCCCACGACCTCGGGCTGGTTGGCGACGCGGTGCACGGTGATGCCGACCGGCAGGCCGGCCTCGACCTCGGCCATGGTCTTGTCGAGCGCCTTGCCCAGCGTCTCGACGTTGCCGCCCGGCGCCATGACGGCGCCGATGCCGATCACCGGCTTGCCGTTGAAGCGCATGGCGATCTGACGCGGGTCCTGGTAGCCGTGCCTGATCTCGGCGACGTCGCCCAGGGTGAGCGTCTGGCCGCTGGCGGTGAAGGGCAGCGCCATGATCTGCTCGGCCGAGGCCGGCGCGCCGTCGACGCGGACGGCGACGCGCTCGCCCCTGGTCTCGACCGTGCCGCTGGCGACGATGGCGTTCTGCCGCCGCACCACGTCGAGGATCTGGTCGACCGGTATGCCCAGCATCGCGAGGCGGGCGTGGCTGAATTCGAGGTAGATCTTCTCGTCCTGCAGGCCGAACAGGTCGACCTTGGTGACGTCGAGCACGCGCAGCAGGCGCTGGCGGACGGCCTTGGCGATCTCCTTGACCTCGGCCGGCGAGAAGCCGTCGGCCTCGAAGGCCCAGATCAGGCTGTAGGTGTCGCCGTACTCGTCGTTGAAGAAGGGGCCGACCACGCCCTGCGGCAGCGAGCCCCTGATGTCGCCGATCTTCTTGCGCACCTGGTACCAGAGCTCGGGCACCTTCGACGGCGGCGTGTCGTCGCGCAGCGAGACGAAGATCACCGTCTCGCCCGGCTTGGTGTAGCTGCTGGCGAAGTTGAAGTAGGGCAGCTCCTGCAGCTTGGTCTCGATCTTCTCGGTGACCTGCTGCTCCATCTCGCGCGAGGTGGCGCCGGGCCAGGCGGCCGACACGACCATCTGCTTGATGGTGAAGGGCGGGTCCTCGGCGCGGCCGAGGCTGAAGAAGGCGTAGAAGCCCGCCGCCGTCAGCGCGATCATGAAGAAGACCGTGAGCGTGCTGTACTTCAGCGCCAGCGCCGAGAGGTTGACGCGCGTGCTCATTGGCGGGCCGCCGTCTGTTGCGGCTTCACCTTCTGGCCGTGCTCGAGCTTGTGGACGCCCGCCGTCGCGATCAACTCGCCGTCCTTGACGCCGGAAGAGATCGACGCCGTCTCGTCGCGCCAGCGCGCGATCGTCACCGGCCGCAGTTCGACGGCGCCGGTCGCCCGGTCGACCACCCAGACGGCGGGTTGCGTGCCCCTCTGGAAGATCGACGACAGCGGCACCTCGGCGAGCGGCGTGTCGTCGGAACGCCGGAAGCCGAGCGTCGCGGTCATGCCGAGGCCGATGAACTCCGGCGGATCGAGCACGCTGAAGCGCGCGGGATAGGTGCGGGTGACGGGGTCGGCGCTGGGCGACAGCTCGCGCAGCCGTGCGGCATGGCGCTTGCCCGGATCCGACCACAGCTCGAAGGTCGCGTCCGTGGTCTCTCTGACGGCCTTGAGGCGGTGCTCCGGCACGCCGACCAGGATCTCGAGCTGGTCGAGGCGGGCGACGCGCACCACGCCCTGGCCCTGCGCCAGCACCTGGCCGACTTCGGCCTGCACGGCCGTCACCACGCCCGCCGCATCGGCGCGCAGCACGGTGTAGGCGAGGTTGTTCTCCGCCGTCGCGAGCTGGCTCCGGGCCTGGTCGACGCGGGCGAGCGTCGTCGCGGCGAGCGACTGGCGCTGCTCCAGGGTCTGCTGCGTGAAGGCGGCACCGCCGCGCAGCGCCTGGTAGCGATCGAGGTCGGCCTTCGCGCGGGCATGGTCGGCCTCGGCCGAGACCAGCGCGGCGCGCGCATTGTCGACGGCGTGGCGATAGTCGGTGGGATCGAGCTCCGCGATCGCGTCGCCGGGCTTCACCGCAGTGCCGACATCCACGACGCGCGCCACGATCTTGCCGGCGACCCGGAAGCCCAGCGTGCTCTCGATGCGCGGGACGACGGTGCCGGCGAGCAGCAGCGTCTGCGTCTGCCGCTTGTAGGCGATCTCGGCCACGCGCGCCGGACGCACGACCGGTTCGGCCGTGGCGGCCGCGCGCGAGGCGTTGGCGTTGAGGGAGAAGGCCGCGAAGCCGCCGCCGGCGAGGGCCGCGCCGGCGACGGCGAAGGCGGCGTACTTGAGCGGGATTTTGGGGAAGCGAACGCTCGGGAGACGCATGGCGGGCCTACCTTCGGACGGGTACAATGGAGCCGTTGGGCTCTGAACATTGATAACTTAACGTTGATAACTTATCTACGTTCAGTTAAGAGTCAAGGGCAGGAGAACCCTTTTGAGCGCCTTTTCGACCCCAGCGACGACCGGCCGCAAGAAACGCGGTCAGGGGCACACCCGCCGGGAGGAAATCCTCCAGGCGGCCAAAGAGCTGTTCCTGGAGCAGGGCTACGACGCCACGACGATCCGGCGAATTGCCGATCGCGTCGGCGTGTCCGCGCCGGCGCTCTACCTCTACTTCCCCGACAAAGAGCAGATGATGCTGGCGCTCTGCGACCAGACCTTCGGGCATCTGCTGCGCGCCGTCGAGGAGATCGAGAAAACCGTCACCGATCCACGCCAGCGCATTCGCCGCTTCGGCGAGGCCTACCTGAAATTCGGTCTCGAGCACCCGGACGAGTACCGTCTGATCTTCATGGGCAACAACGTGCCGGAGTCGGTGCGCAAAGTCGGGCATCGCATGCCGACCGACGATCCGACGCGACCCGGCGTCGGCGGGGCGCTGGTCTTCCAGCGGCTGGTCGCGGCCTTCGTCGAGGCGCAGGCGTCCGGCCTCGCGCTCAACTATGCGCCAGACACCTGCGCCGAGCTCTGCTGGATGGGCATCCACGGCGTCGTGTCGGTGCTGATCACCAAGCCCGACTTCCCGTGGACGAACCGCGACACGCTGATCAACGGCATGCTCGACATCACCCTCAAGGGCGTCGTCGCCGGCGGCTGATCAGCCCGCTGCCGGAACCGGACCTTTCCGCGCCACGCGCCGGCGCGCCAGCCGGGCAAGCGCCCAGGTCGCGGCGAAGCCTGCGACGAGCACCGCGATCCCCACCAGCGGGCGATACCACAGCCAGCCGACCGCGATGACGATCGGGGCGATCGCCATGGTGCAGAGGAGTGCGACCAGCCCGGTGCCGGCGCCGACGATGCTGCCGAGCAGGGGGATCACGTCGGCCACCACCCTCAACGGGCGCAGGATGAGCCCGAACCCGGCGAACATGACGAACACGCCGACGCCGCGCAGGATCCACGTCAGCGTGACGTTCTCCTCCTGCGCGTGCTGGAACATCGTGGCGGCCGGCACCGAACCCGCCGAGATCAGCTCGACGGTGGTGCCCGTATGCGTGCGGAAGGGCACGAAGCCGCCGCCCGACTGCGTCGCGACCACGCTCGCCGTCTGAAGCGGCACCTGGAAGAACGACACTTTCATGTCGCCGATCGCGGGCTGCGCGGGGTCGCGACCGACATGCAGCACGCCGTCGATCACGGTGACCGGTCTGTTGACGCGGATCTGCAGCGCGTTGGCCTGCGCCTCGGTCGCCGGCAGCGGCTTCTGCGCGCCGAAGCCGCGCAGCAGGGAGTCGGGAACGCCGAAGGCGCCGAGCCGCGTGCCGGCCGCCAGCGCCTCGCGCGACTGGTAGGTCATCACCGGGTTGGTGTGGCCGCGCGGCTCCTTGAAACGCGTCGAGTCGATCGGCCTGTCCGACCAGTCGCGCACGTACTTGTAGGTCGTGGTGCGCTCCTCGCCGCCGCCCAGCTTGGTGCGCGTTTCGGTCTGCGTCTCTTCCTTCCACTGATACATCTCGACATGGCGGACCAGGCGTACGGCCGGAACACGGATCGCGAAGTCGGGATCGGCGACCGGCCCGCCGGTCGAGAGCATGCCGGTGACGTGCACGAGACGGCCGTCGTTGGCGGGATCGACCCTGTCGGCCGCGACGCCGCGCACGATGCCCGCGCCCTCGCTCAGGCCCTGTGCGGTCTTGATGGCGCGGCCCTCGTTCCAGAACAGCAGGACGGCCGCACCCAGGATCGCGATCAGCCCCACGAACACGCCGCCGATCGCCTGGCCGAGGCGGGACAGCCACGACGTGCCGGTGACTTCCGTCACCTGGTCGATGCGATTGTCGTCCGGCATGTTCCGCTCCCCGTCAGCCGGCCGACACTACCGCCTCGGCCAGACTCGCGGAAAGAGGTCGCAGGTCATCGGCGAGCCGGGCTGCAGGTCGGGCGTGTGGGGAAACTGGAAGGTGCCGGGCCGCGGGTCGTAGCGCGCATCGTCGCCGGTGTAGCGCAGCGAGAGGCCGCGCCGCCGCGCGCCGGGCGTCGAGTTGCCGGGCGCGCCGTGCACGATCATGGCGTGGAAGACCAGGCAGTCGCCGGGCTCCATCGTCCACGAGCGGATGTCGTACTTGTCGCGCTCGGCGTCGATGTCGGGGATCGGAACGAGGTCGCTCGAAGTGAACTTCGCCTCGTGGCCCTTGCGGAACGGGGTGGGGCGGTAGTTGACGCCCCAGCGGTGCGAACCCGCGATGAACTCCACCGCTCCGTTGTCGAGATCGATGTCGTCGAGCGCGATCCAGACCGAGGCGATCTGCCAGCCCTTCACCGGCCAGTAGGGCTGATCCTGGTGCCAGGGCGTGGGATGCGCCGTGCCCGGCTCCTTCACGAAAAGCTGGTCGTAGAAGAAATCCGCGCTCTGGGAGCCCATCAGCCGCGCGGCGATCTCGCCGGCGGGCGAGGCGAGGGCGGCGAGGCGGAAGTCGTTGTCCTGCCGCCACATGAACATGTCGCCGAAGAAGCGGCCCTCGCTGCTGCCCTCGGCGAAGTTGGTGGCGTTCGGCCCGGGCTTGGCGAGGTCGCGCTCGACGGCTTCCTCGAGGATGCCGATCCACACCGCATCGAAGGCGCCGCGCAGGCAGACGACGCCGTCGCGGTCGTACGCGGCGACGTCGGTGTCGTTGACGGTGATCAAGCGGTGGTCAGGCGTTCGACAGGACGTGGACGGCGCGGTTGGCGACGAGGTCCTTGTTCTTCTCGCCGTAGGCCTTCATGTGCGCAGAGGCCCCGTGCGCCTTGAGATCGTCCATCGTCTCCCACTTCTCGATCACCACGAACGTGTCGGGCCCGAACTTGGCGAACGGCCCGCCGTCGACGTCGACCGCCGCGCCGTACTCGATGCAGCCCTTTTCGGCGTGCACCGCCGGCACGTTGGCCTTGAAGTTCTGCAGGACCTCGGCGCGCTTGCCGGGCTTGGCGGTGATGATGGCGATGACGTGGATCAAGATTTCCTCCCGGTGGCGGCCTTCATGTGCGATCCGTTTCATCCTAGACCATCGAGCCTTTGGCCGGAATCGGCCGAAGGCACGATGCCGAAGGTGGGGATGCTCGACTTGATGCGTTTCCGATAAATCGGGACCGCTCCAGCGGTCCCGATTTATCGCAAGCCACTGTAGCGCGGTTCGCCGACCGGGATCGACGCACCGGGACCACAGGGCGGAAGACGGCGCCGCTGGGCACCGGAACGGGTTATCCACAGGTTCCATGAGTCCCGAGTTGCAGGTTCAGCAGGAATAGGCTAAGAAAAGGACTATAGTCGCGGAACCTCCATTCCGCGGCTTTTTTGTGCCTCATGGGAGCGCGCAACTCCCGTTGCGCTCTTCTCCATCACCGACCGGCGGCCATCGGCCCGCCGGTTTTCTTTTGCCCGAACGGAGAAAACCAATGGCAAGCATCCGCATCAACGGCGTGCCCGAACCGCCGGCCCCCACGGCGCCGGCCCACGAGCCGTGGCCGTCCGACGACCCGGTGTCGATCCGTGCCGACGAGCTGTTCGCGCGACAACTCGACACCGCGTTCTCGGCCGGCATCCGGACGTTGCTGCACGATCCCGAGACGGGTCTCTCGTCGCTCACCGGCGAGGCCGCGCTTGAAGCCGTCGCCGGCGTCTATCCCGCCCTGGAGGCACTGAAGCAGCGCACGATGGCCGATGCGGTCGGTCCGCGGCAGAAGGCGTTGCTCCAGCCGCTGATCGACACGCGTCTGGACTGGGCGGCAGGCACCATCGGCCGGCTGGCCGAGCGTGCCACCGTCGAGGTCGACGATCTGAGTGTAGCGGAACGGCTGGCCGGGCTGCGGCAGGATGCCGAAGCGTCGTGGCACGATCCCGCGCACCTGCGGACGCTCGGCCGGGCGGCCGTCGGCGAGCTGCGCTGGCAGGGCGAGCGCCGCGGCTGGGATGCCGCGGAGACCGACGCGCGGGCGCGCAACGGCCTCAGCGACCTCTATGCCGGTGCGGTCGAGACGGCGATCGGCAAAGACCTCGACAGTGCGGCGAGCTTACTGGCGCATGCCCGCGAGGTCATCGCCCCCGACCGTCTGCAGGCCATCGACCGTCACCTGACGCGGGCGCGCGAGGACGGGTTGCTGCGTGAGGTCGATGTCGCGTTGAGCGCTCTGCCGCTCGATCCGGCGGCGGTGCCCTCGCTCGAAGCCTTCAGCGAGCACGTCGCCGGCCTGACACCGAGCGATGCGACGGAGGAGGTGCGTGGTCGCTTCGCCGAGCTGGCCGTTCATGCGCAACGTCGCGCCGAGCGGCAGTGGCAGAAGCTACAGAGCGACGCTGGCGTCGCGGCGCTCGACTGGTTCCGGCAGAACCCCGACTCCTCGTCGCTGTTCCTGCCGGAGGAGATGCGCGCGTGGCTCGCCTCCGACCAGGTCGACGGGCTGAAGACGCTGGAAGCGCACGGCCGTCTCGTCACCGACCCGGACCTGTTCGAGCGCCTGAACGGGCTGATGGTCTACGAACCGGACGCTTTCGTGGCGCTCGATCTCGACCGGCATCGCCTCTCGCTCGACGATGCGGACCATGCCCGTTTCGCCGCTGCGCAGAAGGCGATCGCCGAGGGCGTCACCGATCCGGCCTTCGCGCGCTACAGCCTCGCGAGGCTCGACATCGACCGTGCGCTCGAAGAAGTCGGTCTCGGAAGCGGCAGCCCTGGGTCGGGAGACATTCATGCCGACATGCGCGGACGGTCCGGCGGTGGAAACGCCGGTTCTGCAGCCGGTGCCGAATCCGAACGGTCGGGGCGTGGCATCGCGCCCGTCGTCGAGCCGTACCCTGGCAGCCCCGAGCACGAAGCGTCGTATCGCCAGCTCGACCCGGCGGGCATCTTCCAGCGGCCACTCGTTGCCGACTCACCTCGGCTCAAGGAGTTGATCAGGAACGGCGCCTACTCGAAGCACCACGCGAACTATCACGAGTATGAACTGCCACCGGTCGTACTGTGCAAATTGGGCGAGGAAGGTTGCTCTGCCGATCGAGCTTTCGAAGCCCTGCGCACCCATGCCGTGCCGGGAGGGCCGAGGCGGTCGATGCCGATCGAGGACGGTGCCCGCAATCCGGTCAGCTTCGGGGGCTTCGCCGGCGGACATATCCGGACCTATGTCGAAGCCGGTACTCACTCGATCATCAACGTCACCGAAAACGACCATGTCTTTCGCGACGGCCTCGTACAACGCCGCATCGTCGTCGAAGGCGACAAGGTCGTCCTCAAGACCTTCGGCATCGGCAACAACGTGTCCGAGTTCAAAGCGACGGCCAACGTCCTGGGAGCAGGCCCGGCATTCCAGGAATCGACCGATCGCATCAGGGCCGAAATGGACCCGGCCGGCCAGAAACGTCTCCGCGAAGGATGGTGTATTCTGGCGCCTGGCCCCTCGCGGCTCACTCCCTGAGGACGGACGATGTCGCTACGTAAGGTTCTGAAAGGTATCGGCGTCGGTGTGATCCTCGGTGTTCCCCTGTTGATCGCCGCCGGCATCGCGTTGTTCCTGTTCTGGTATCTCGGCCTCGTCTTCCTCAGTCATCTGGGGCTGCTTCGCTGGGATTGATTTCTGGACACCATTTCTGGACAGGGGACGAATTCTGGACAGTCGCTGTCCAGAAATGCCGGAAAAGCCCTTTGGAATCAGTGGGCCGATTTCTGGACACCGATTTCTGGACAGCGCAGGCGTCCAGAAATGCCGTGCCGCAGGCGTCAGGCGTCAGGCGGCGCGGCCGTGGCGCAGCAGGCGGCCGGGCAGGCGGTCGTCGGCGGCGACGACGTCCCTGTTGTCCTGGCGGATCAGCCGGCCGTTGACGATCACGGCGTCGATGCCGCTCGCCTCGGAGACCAGCCGGTCGGCGCCCGCCGGCAGGTCGTAGACGCGCTTCAGCGGGCCGGGGGCGACGGTCGCGGGATCGAACACCACCACGTCGGCCGGCCGGCCCTCGGCCAGCACGCCGCGGTCGGTGATGCCGAACATCTCGGCCGGCCGCTGCGTGAGCTGGTGCACGGCCTCCTCGAGCGTGAGTGTCTTCTTCTCGCGCACCCAGTGGCCCAGCAGGTACGTCGAGTAACAGGCGTCGCAGAGCTGGTTGGCGTGTGCGCCGGCGTCGCTGAGCGCGATGATGGTGTGCGGGTCGGTGATCAGCTCGGCCACTTCCTGCTCGTCGAAGTTCATGACGGCCATGCGGAAGCGGGTCTGCAGGCCGTCGGCGAGCGCCAGGTCGAGCGCGAGGTCGACCGGGTCCTTGCCGGCCCTGGCGGCGGCCGCGGCGAGCGGCAGTTCCTCCAGCTCGCGCGCCGACGGCGACCAGGCGATCACGACCCGGTCCCACCAGTTGCGGAAGATCGGCGTCACCTCGCTGCGCAGCTTCTCGCGCCACGCCGGATCGGCATAGGCGCGGCGGCGCGCGCCGGGATCCTTGGCGTCGGCCTTCGCGAGCTCGTTCATGAACGGCATCACGTCGAAGATGAACGGCTCGGCGAAGGTGACCTCGAAGTTGAGCGGCCGGCAGCTCACCTGCGGGATCACCATCGCGCCCGACTTGCGCTGCTCGGCGGCGAGGTCGAGCTGCTTGCGGTGCCCGCCCGGCCCGTAGAGGTAGGAGAGGAGGGCGGTCCAGGTGACGGGGATGCCGTACTTGCGGCTGACCTCGGCCATGTGCCTGGTGGAGAAGTCGCGTCCGATCGTGATCTGCATCAGGCCGCGCTTCATCCCGCCCATCACCGACACGAGCGCGTCCATCTCCTCGGGCGTGGCCTGGCGGCTCGGCACCGGCTTGCCGGCATAGCCGTTGTGGCTCACCGACACCGAGGTGCCGAAGCCGATCGCGCCGGCTTCCATCGCCTCGCGCACGAGTTTCTTCATCGCCGCCACTTCGTCGGGATTGGCGGCGCGCTCGGTCGAGGCCTCGCCCATGACGTAGAGGCGGAGCGGCGTGTGGCCGAACAGGGCGGCGACGTTGATCGCCGAGCCGCGCTTCTCCAGCGCGTCGAGATATTGCGGGAAGGTCTCGAACGGCCAGGTCTCGCCGAGGCCCGCCTGCAGCGCCTCCAGGCTCATGCCCTCGACCTTCTCGAGCGTCTGCATGATCAGCGTGCGGTGGATCGCCCGCGTCGGCGCGACGCCGAAGCCGCAATTGCCGATCACCGTCGTGGTCACGCCGTGCCACGGCGAGATCGACAGCATGCGGTCCCACAGGATCTGCGCATCGTAGTGGGTGTGCACGTCGACGAAGCCCGGCGCCACGACCTTGCCGCGGGCATCGATGGTCTTCGCGGCGCCGCCCTCGGCCTTGCCCAGCGCCACGACCCTGCCGCCCTCGATGCCGACGTCGCCTGCGAAGCCCGGCTTGCCGGTGCCGTCGACGATCGTTCCGCCCGTGATCTTCAGGTCGTAGGCCATGGCTTGTCCTCCGTGTGCCTGCAGTATACGTCGAGGGTCGCAGGGAGAGGAAACACATGGCCAAGCACAAGATCGCACTCATTCCGGGGGACGGAATCGGCAAGGAAGTCGTGCCGGAAGGCGTTCGCGTGCTGGAGGCCGCCGCGCGCCGCTTCGGCTTCCAGCTCGAGTTCACCGACTTCGACTGGTCGTGCGACCGCTTCGCCAAGACCGGCAAGATGATGCCGGACGACGGCATGGAAACTCTGAAGGGCTTCGAGAGCATCTTCCTCGGCGCCGTCGGCTGGCCGGGCGTGCCCGATCACGTCTCGCTGTGGGGCCTGCTGATCCCGATCCGCCGCGAGTTCGACGAGTACGTGAACCTCCGGCCCGTGCGCCTGTTCGAGGGCGTGCCGTCGCCGCTCGCCAACCGCAAGCCGGGCGACATCGATTTCTGGGTGGTGCGCGAGAACACCGAAGGCGAATACAGCTCGGTCGGCGGCCGCATGTTCCAGGGCACCGACGAGGAGATGGCCATTCAACAGGCGATCTTCACGCGCAAGGGCGTCGACCGCGTGCTCAAGTTCGCCTTCGAGTTCGCCAGCACCACGAAGAAGAAGCACGTCACCTCGGCCACCAAGTCCAACGGCATCATCCACACCATGCCGTTCTGGGACGAGCGCTTCGATGCGATGCGCAAGAAGTACCCGAACATCAAGGCCGACCAGTATCACATCGACATCCTGACCGCGCATTTCGTGCGCAACCCCGACTGGTTCGACGTCGTGGTCGGCTCCAACCTGTTCGGCGACATCCTTTCGGACCTCGGCCCGGCGCTCACCGGCTCGATCGGCGTGGCGCCGTCGGGCAACATCAACCCGGAGCGCAAGTACCCCTCGATGTTCGAGCCGGTGCACGGCTCGGCGCCGGACATCGCGGGCAAGGGCATCGCCAACCCGATCGGCCAGATCTGGTCGGGTGCAATGATGGTCCGCCACCTCGGGTACCCGGAGGCGGCCGAGGCGATCGAGCGGGCGATCGCCGCGTCCCTGGTCGAGGGCGGCCCGCGGACGAAGGACCTGGGCGGCAACGGCGACACGAAGACCGTCGGCGCCGCCATTGCGGAGCTCGTCAAGACGGTGTAGCAGCCCGCGCGCGTCACATCTTTGGGACGCTTGGAGGATCGCCATGAAGAGACGTGTTCTGCTCGCCGCCGCAGCGGCGGCCGGTCTGGCCGCCGCGCCGTCGGGCACAATGGCCCAGGCCTATCCGAGCAAGCCCATCCAGGTCGTCGTGCCGTTCGCGGCCGGCGGCCCGACCGACGCACTGGCACGCATTCTGGCCGCGCGCATGAGCGAGGCGCTCGGCCAGCCGATGATCGTCGACAACGTCGGCGGTGCGGGCGGCACGATCGGCGTCAACAAGGCCGCCAAGGCCGCGCCCGACGGCTACACCATCCTCTTCACCCACATGGGCACGCTGGCGGTCAACATCGCCCTCTACAAGACGCTGCCCTACGACAGCCAGAAGGACCTCGAGCCGGTCGGCCTCGGCGGCACCAACCCGATGGTGCTGGTCGCCAAGAAGGACCTGCCGGTGAAGGACTTCGCCGAGTTCCAGGCCTGGGCGAAGGCCAACCAGAAGAAGGCGCAGTACGGCATGGCCGGCATCGGCGCCGCCTCGCATCTCGGCGGCCTGATGCTGAACAACATGATGAAGGTCGACGTGCTGGAGATTCCCTACAAGGGCACCGCGCCGGCGCTGAACGACCTGGTCAGCGGCCAGTTCGACTACATGGTCGACCAGGCCGTGAACGTGCTGCCGCAGATCCAGTCGGGCAGCATCAAGGCGTTGGGTGTCTCGACGCTGAAGCGTCTGCCGCAGCTCCCCAACGTGCCGACGATCGACGAGGCCGGCCTCAAGGGCTACGAGGTCACGATCTGGAACGGCTTCTTCGCGCCCAAGGGCACGCCGAAGGACATCCTCACCAGGCTCAACCAGGCCCTCGTCACGGCTCTGTCGGACGAGAAGATCCGCGTCCGCCTGACCGAGCTCGCGGTCGATCTGCCTGACGCGAAGGAGGCCACGCCCGAAGCGTTGCGCGAGCAGCTCAAGGCGTCGATCGACAAATGGGTGCCCACCATCAAGGCTGCCGGCGTCCAGCCGCAATAAGGTCGGGCGAACGCCAAGCGGACAGGGCCGCCCTCTCGGGCGGCCCTTTTCTTTTCGGTGCGCGTCGCCACCGAAAGAACTCGTCGCGAGAAAACACCGGAAAAGAATGTGTAGATGCTGCCCTCGACCGCTGTGCGGTTTGCCGAGGCTCGCAGTTCAGTCGGAGTGCGTTTTTGTCTTGCGGTAGCTCTGCAAAAGACCCGAGTATCACGCCGCTTCAGGATACATCCTGGACGCCGGACTGACATGGCGTTGGCCGCGCAGGCCCTAGCAAGAAGCACCTGATGGGAGGACTTTCATATGTCTGACAAGATCGTCAAGGACGTCGTCGCTTCGAGGCGTATCGACAGAACTTCTTCCGTTGCAAGCGCCACGCCGGCCGATGTGGCGGCCGGCTCGAAAGCCGCACTGAACCGGCGCAGCTATCTCAAGACTGCAGCCGTGGTGGCGGGCGGTGCTGCCGTGCTCGGTGCGCCGGCGATCGCCCAAGGGCAGAACCGGACATGGAAGCTGAAGCTCCAGAGCAACTGGACGGGTATCGGCATCGAGTCGCAGGATCGTTCCGCGAAGCTGTTCGTCGACCGCGTGAAGAAGATGTCGAACGGTCGCATCGAGATCACCAATTTCAATGCCGACGTTCTGCTCGGCATCGGCGAGACATTCCGCGGTGTCGGCACCGGCGTTGCGGACCTCGCGGTCACGGCCCCGATCTACCATCGCGGGACCGTGCCGGTCGGCGAGTATCTCTGGGCCGTGCCTTTCTTCCCTTTCACGAACCTCGAATTCTACGAGTACATCTACCAGTTCATGGGCATCAAGGAGCTCTGGGACGCGGCCTACAAGCCGCACAATGTCGCTCATCTCACCTATATGTGCTCGGACGAGTGGGGCGCGATGGTGTCGACGCGCCCGGTCGCGAAGTATGCCGACTTCAAGGGCATGAAAGTGCGCGCGTTCGGCATCTGGGCCGATTGGCTCGTGCACAACGGCGCATCCATCGTCACGGTGCCGGGTGGCGAGGTCTATACCGCCATCCAGACGAAGATCCTGGATGCCGCGGCGTTCGGCTCGCCGGACGCGTGGGCCGGCATGAAGATGTACGAGGTCTGCAAGTACTACATCAATCCGTCGGTCGTTCCCTACGACGTCGTCGAGGTCATCATGAACCTGAAGACCTTCAACGAGATGCCGCCGGATCTGCAGGAGGTGATGACCACTGCGGCCCGCGTGATGAACCTCGAGATCTCGGCCCTGACGATTCCGACCGACGTGCGTGGTCGCAAGAAGCTCGCCGAGGGCGGCATGCAAACGATCATGATGCCGGATGACGAACTGACCAAGGCCGCCGACTGGTGCTGGAACAAGTTCGTGGGCCTGAAGGGCAAGGATCCCAACATCGACAAGGTGATCGAGATCTACACCCAGGCCAAGCAGACGTACAAAGACTACTACGGGCCGAAACGTCTGCCTGTCTGAGACGTCCGCACAGCGGCAGTGATGATCGGACTCCGGTGACTATCCGGTTTGACCTTGGCACGATGCGACGGCGCATCGTGCCGAAGGTAAGCGGGAAGGGTCCTCCGCATCGGCTGGCAGGCTCGATGCCTGGTGGGCGGAGATCGGTGCGGGCTGCGCGCGGTCATGTCGGCCGGACACGCATGTCTCTCACGCGATCGATCGTCGGGGCGGCCGGCGGGGACGGGGGTGCAGGGTGAAAGTGATAGAATCTTATCTCCGCTTCACGGACTGGCTGAATGCAAGGTTCGCCTGGATCGTCGCGTTCCTGATCGTGCCGATGCTCCTCATCATGATCTGGGAGATCGTGATGAGATACTTCTTCAACGCCCCGTCGCAGTGGGCCTTCGAGATATCGTTGTTCTTCTACGGGGGATACATCGCGCTCGGCGGGGCCTACACCCATCTTGCCGGGGCTCATGTGAACGTCGACATCGTCTGGGGTCGGCTTTCGCTGCGAGGACGCGCCATCCTCGATGTCCTCACCAGCAGCTTCGCGTTTCTCTTTCTCGGCGTGCTGTTCTGGGTGTCGCTGCAGCTCACGATCAACTCGTGGGCGATCGGCGAGACGACGATGTCCCACTGGAAGCCCATCTACTATCCGTTGCGCACGACCCTGCCGGTGGGCTGCTTCCTGTTCTTGATGCAGGTGCTCGCCAAGCTGATCCGCGACATCGCGATCGTCATCGAGGGCGAGGAGGTCTTTCCGGTGCGCGTGCACGTGCCCTAGCGCCCGAGAGTTCACGGCTTCCCGATCCATGCGAAACGGCGATCACGCCTCACCCGGAGTTTGTCCATGCTAGCCCTTGGCCCCGAATGGCTGACAGTGATCCTGTTTGGCAGTCTCGTCCTTCTCCTGCTTCTGGGACTGCCGCTGGTGTTCGCCATCGGCGGCATCGCGACGCTGTTCATCATTTTCCTGTGGGGGCCGCACGCGCTGCCGGTGCTCGCGAACCGAACCTACATGGCCATGGACATGTTCCTGCTCGTGGCCGTGCCCATGTTCATATTCATGGGGGCGATGCTGCAACGATGCGGCATCGCCGAGGACATGTACGAATTGATGTACCACTGGATGGGCGGACTCCGTGGCGGGCTCGCCGCGGGCACGGTTCTCATCTGCACGATGTTTGCGGCGATGGTCGGGATCAGCGGTGCGGCCACCACCTCGATGGGGCTGATCGCGCTGCCTTCCATGCTCAAGCGGGGCTACAAGAAGGACATAGCGATCGGCTGCATCTCGGCAGGCGGCTCGCTCGGCATCCTGATTCCGCCCAGTGTGCTGATGATCATCCTCGCCCTGACGTCGCGCGTCTCCGTCGGCGAGATGTTCATCGCCGGCATCTTGCCGGGGCTGCTGCTCAGCTCGCTGTTCGTGGCGTACATCCTCATCCGCTGCTACTTCGACAAGGACATGGGGCCTAGCGTTCCGCCGGCGGATCGGCTTCCGCCGAGCGAGAGAATCAGGCTGCTGGGAGCGTTGCTGCTTCCCATCGGCCTGATCTTCGCCGTCATGGGATCGATGTTCTTCGGAATCGCCACGCCGAGCGAGGCTTCGGCGATCGGCGCCCTCGGCGCGATCGTCAGCGCGATGATCAAGCGCACGTTCAACTGGCAGAATTTCACCTCGGCGCTGTTCATCACGCTGCGTTTGAGCGCGATGGTGATCTGGATCGTGTTCGCCGCCTCGGCGTTCACCGCGCTCTACGCCGTCACCGGCGCCTCTTCTCTGGTCGGCACCCTGATAAAGAGCGTCGGCGATCCCTGGATGGTGATCATCGCCATGCAGCTCATCCTCTTCGTGCTCGGGATGTTCTTCGATCCGACAGGCATCGTGCTGCTGACCGCGCCGATCTTCTTCCCGATCGTGACGTCGCTCGGCTTCGATCCCCTGTGGTTCGCAATCCTCTTCGTGATCAACATGGAACTGGCGTATCTGACTCCGCCGTTCGGATTCAATCTGTTCTACATGAAGGCGGTCGTGCCGAAGGGTGTCACGATGCTGGACATCTACCGCTCGTCGTTACCGTTCTGCCTGCTCATGATCCTGGGGCTCGTGATCTGCATGATCTTCCCCGATATCATCACCTGGTTGCCGAGCCTGATGAGGAACTGAGGCAGGCAGCGCGGGACCCGCGTTCGGCTCGAGGCGTCGATCGACAGGTGGGCGCCCGCCTGTCGAGGCTGCGGGCATTCAGCCGAAGTAGCCGCTCTGGGCCGGCGTAAAGGTCGCAAGAATGGGGCCGCCCTCTCGGGCGGCCCTTTTTTCGTTCCCGGCTCATCCTGGATCGGCGGGCTGCAGCGAGGGCTGGCCAGGTGGCGGCGCGTTCTGATCGCGCTGTGGACGGTCGCCGGGGCCGCGGGGTGGCCGGCCTTGCTGGCCCACCTGCGGGTCGCGCTGAGGGCGTTCACCCTGCATGCCGGGCCGCTGCCCGCCCGGCGGAGGCCCGCCCGGCCGGCCCTGGGGCGGCTGCCCCTGCGCGTCGGCACCGCGCGGCGGAGGATGCCTGGGCTGGACCGCATCGCCGGCGGGGGCCGCGGGCGCATTGCCGCCGGTGGCGGGAGGACCGGGTGGCGATTTCGGCGTGCTGTCCTGGGCGAACGCGGGCGAAGCGGCGACAGCGAAAGTGAAGAGCGAGGCTGAAACGACGGCTTTCACTGACGACATGCAGGAACTTCTGCGCTGGACGTCGTCTGCTCTCGATCTATCCGAGCCCGATCGTGGCGAAGTCGATCTCCACGGCGCGTCGCACGCTGCCGCCTTCGTCGCGCAGCGCGAGCGTCACCTTGCGCTCCCACCAGTCGATGTCGACGACGCCGAAGTTCGCGGCGGCATACAGCGCGCCGATGCGGTTGGGGCCGGGCTCCCTGGCCGCCCAATAGACCATGTTGAGGCCGCTCGACGTGATTTCGTGCAACGGATAGAGGCCGGGATGGCTCTCGCGGTAGAGAGCGCCTATGTGGCGATCGCCCGACAGCAGCACGACACCCTTGGCGCCACTGGCGCGGATCGTGTCGACGAGCTTCTGCTTCTCGAGCGGAAAGTTGCCCCAGCGCTCCCAGCCGTGGCCTTCGGCCAGCATCTGCGTGCTCGACACGAGCAGGCGGACCTCGGCTGGCTTCTTCAGCTCTTCGACGAGCCACGCCCACTGTTCGGGTCCCAGCATCGTCTTGGCCGGGTCCGGATCGGGCAGGTAGCGTTCCTTGCCGGGCGCGCCGCGCTGGTCGGTGATCTTGAGCGGCGATCGGAACCAGCGGACGTCGAGCAGGATGATCTGCACGCGCATGCCGGGCGGCCCGACGATGCGCGAATCGTAGATCCCCCCGCGCCGGCGCCGCACGTCGGTCGCCGCGGCGTTCCAGAAATCGAGGAAAATCTCCTTCGAGATCGCCTTGTGCACGAAGTCGACGCCACCGTCGTTGGCGCCGTAGTCGTGGTCGTCCCAGACGGCGAGATGGCTCACCGTGTCGCGAAGCTTCGCGTAGCCCGGAACCGCGCCGGCTTCGGCATAGGCCTTGCGGAGTGCGTTGGCGTCGGCGGAATTGAAGTCGCCGTAGCAGTTGTCGCCGACGAACAGGAAGAGCTGCGGCCGATAGGCCAGTACGGCATCCCAGATGGGCTGAGGCATGGTCTGGTTGGCGCAGGAGCCGAAGGCGATGCGCGACAGCGGCGGCTGGCTTTGGGACAATGCGGTCGCCGGCGCCAGCGATGCAGCCGCCATGAACTTGGAAAGGATTCGTCGGGTGAACATGCCGGCCACTGAATTGCCCGTATCCGATCTTTAGTTTGCGCTTCGATGAAAGACCATCTCAAACGCCTCCTCGAAATTCTCCTGGTGCCGATCGCAGCGGCGATCGTCTTCTTCGAGGAAGTGCTGCTGCACTACCTCGGGCTGGCGATGGCCCGGCTGGCGCGTTGGGAGCTGGTCGCACGCCTCGAGACCTGGTTGGCAGGTCTTCCTCCCTGGGCGGCTCTGATTGCCTTCGTCGCGCCGTCCGCCCTGGTGTTGCCCGTCAAACTTGCCGCTGTCTGGTTCGCGATTCGGGGGCACTTTCTCTGGGCGGGGATTTCGGTTGCCATCGGCAAGATCGTGGCCACAGCGCTGGTGGCGCGCCTTTACAAGGTCCTGCGACCTAGACTGCTGCGACTCTCCTGGTATCTCTCGACCGAGACGTGGGTGTTCACGTGTCGTGACAAGATCTACGCCTTCGTCCGTGCACTGCCGGCCTGGCAGGCTGCGTCCGCACTGGTCCACAGAGCGAAGGCCTGGTTGGCGGCCTTGGTGTCCGGTATCGCACCGCGCTAGTTTCGCGGCGAACGATACGGTGGGGAAGTCTCGGAAAATGCAGTTCGACGAAGTCATCCTGGGGCGCCGCAGTATCCGCGGCTACAAGCCTGACCCGGTGCCCAGGGCCTTGATCGAGGAGGTCATCCGTCTGGCGATGCGCGCGCCGTCGTCGATGAACACCCAGCCGTGGAATTTCTACGTCGTCACCGGCGAACCGCTGGACCGCATCCGCGCCGGTAATACGGAGCGGATGGTGGCCGGTGTGCCCCAGTCGCGGGAGTTCCGCACGGGGCAGGGCTTCACCGGGCAGCACCGCGACCGGCAGGTCGGCGTCGCCAAGCAGCTCTTCTCTGCCATGGGGATCGCGCGCGACGACAAGGAAGGACGCCAGGACTGGGTGCTGCGCGGCTTCCGTCAGTTCGACGCGCCGGTGTGCGTGATCGTGACCTACGACCGCGTGCTGCACGGCAGCGACGACACGCCGTTCGACTGCGGTGCGGTGGCGACAGCCTTGGTCAATGCCGCCTGGTCACGAGGCCTGGGCGCCGTGATCAACAGCCAGGGCATCATGCAGTCGCCCGTGGTGCGGGAGCATGCGGGGATTGCCGACGACCAGGTCATCATGAAGAGCATCGCGTTGGGCTGGCCCGACGACGGTTTTCCGGCGAACGCCGTCGTGTCCGAACGCAAGTCCGTTGCCGAGGCGACGGTGTTCGTGGGCTTCGAGGAGTAGTCCCGAGAGCCGCGGCGCGGCCGCACTGCATCGAACCGCAGCTCGCGCGGCGGCCCCGGCGCCGGACCGTCCGATGACTCCCATGCCGGTATCGGGGCCTTTCCCTGTCCTGTGGACCATGGCAGGCTTATTTCGCTGAGTGGAATCAATACTCGGCGAAACAAGTCCTGGGAGGGACACCATGCAACGTCGCAAATTTCTGCGTAACGTCGGCGTCGGCGGCGCCACGGTTGTTGCGTCCACAGCGGTTGCCGCGCCGGCCATCGCCCAGTCGATGCCCGAACTCAAGTGGCGACTCACCTCGAGTTTTCCGAAGTCGCTCGACACCCTGTACGGAGCCGGGGAGAACCTCGCCAGATACGTAGCCGAGATGACGGACAACAGGTTCCAGATCCGCGTCTTCGCCGCCGGCGAGATCGTGCCCGGCCTGCAGGTGCTCGACGCGGTGCAGAACGGCACGGTGGAGATGGGTCACTCGGCGGGCACCTACTACATCGGCAAGGATCCGACGCTGGCCTTCGATACGACACTGCCTTTCGGGCTGAATGCCCGCCAGCAGGACGCCTGGATGAACTACGGCGGCGGCCGCGAACTGATGGCCGAGGTCTACAGGGACTACAACACGTTCTCGATACCCTGCGGCAATACCGGCGCGCAGATGGGCGGCTGGTTCCGCAAGGAGATCAAGACGCCCGAGGACATGAAGGGTTTGAAGTTCCGGATCGCCGGCATCGCCGGCATGGTCTGCGCCAAGGTCGGCGCGGTGCCGCAGCAGATCGCCGGCGGTGACATCTACCCGGCGCTGGAGAAGGGCACGATCGACGCCGCCGAATGGGTCGGCCCCTATGACGACCAGAAGCTCGGCTTCAACAAGATCGCGCCCTACTACTACTATCCCGGCTGGTGGGAGGGCGGGCCGCAAACCTCGGCCATGATCAACCTCGCCAAATGGAACGAGCTGCCCAAGGCCTACAAGGCCGTGATCGACTCGGCGTGCGCGAAAGCACAGGCCATGATGCTCTCGAAGTACGACGCGGAGAATCCTAAGGCATTGCGCGAATTGGTGACGGCCGGCACCAAGCTTGTGCCGTTCCCGCAGTCGGTGCTCGAGGCCTGCTTCGGCGCCGCCAACGAGCTCTATGCGGAGCTTTCGGCGAAGAACGCGAAGTTCAAGAAGGTCTACGATGCCTGGCGGCCCTTCCGCAACGAGGAGATCCTGTGGTTCCGCGTCGCCGAGAACACGTTCGACAATTTCATGGCGCGCCAGTCCGGGGGCAACAAACTCTGACCCCCGAAACGCCGAACGGAGAAGCCCCGCCGAGGCGGGGCTTTTCTTTGCCGTTCTGCCAATGGAAACAAGTAGGTTCGATTTTCGTTTATGCCTGCGGGCTCGGCTGTCACTCTCCGTCGGTCGAGTGAAGTGGAGAGAGGCCATGCCCGAGATCATTGCGTTGAAGGCACCGCTGGGCGCCCGTATCGAAGGCCTCGACCGTCGCCGCGCCAACGAGCCGGAGACGGCTGCGATGCTCAACCGTGCCCTGGCCGAGCATCTGCTGGTGGTCGTGCCGGGCGAGCGCATGAGCCCGGAGGAGACGCGGGAGTTCTCCAAGGCCTTCGGCCAGCCGCAGAAGCAGCTCCTGCGCTACAAGCGGAGCGGCGACGTGCCCGACGTCTCGATCATGGTCTCGACGCTGATGGCCGACGGCACGACCGACAAGACCGCGATCCGCGCCGAGGACTGGCACACCGACGATTCGTACTTCGCGGTGCCGGCCAAGGCGACGCTGCTGCATGGCATCGAGATTCCGAGCCGAGGCGGCGCGACCTGGTTCTGCAACATGCACTCGGTCTACGAGGCGCTGCCGGAGGCGATGCGCAAGCGGATCGACGGCCTGCGGGCGATCCACGGCTATGACACGCCGCGCGCCCGCAACCGGCCCTCGCCGCGCACGCCGGAGGAGATCGCCGAGACGCCCGACGTCGAGCATCCTTTGGTTCGCACGCACCCCGAAACCGGCCGCAAGGCGCTCTATCTCAACCCCAATCGTCTCGATCGCATCGTCGGTCTGCCGCGCGCCGAGAGTGACGCGCTGCTCGACGAGCTGGCCGACGAGGCGCGCAAGCCGCAGCACCATCACGGCCATGTCTGGAGCCCGGGCGACGTCGTGGTGTGGGACAACCGGGCCACCATGCATCGCGTCGTCATCGACTATCCGGTGGGCGAGAAGCGGATCATGCACCGCGTGCTGATCGAGGGCGACCGGCCGTTCTGAGCCCTCGCGCTGCGGCCCCGGCTGCACCGCCGGTCGGCGGAACAAACCGGTTGCATATCGGCGGACGTCTCCCGACACTGCAGTCGAACTGCGACCGCTTCGGCAGCGATCGGACGGGAGGCGAATATGGGCTTCCGGCACGTCGGCGTACTTTCGGTCTTCCTGGGCGCGGTGATCCTCGCCGTGCGCGTCCTTGCGCAACCGGCCTCTCCTTCGCCGGCAAGAGAGACCGTGCCCGTCGGCAGCGAACCTGCCCCGGTCGTCGTTCTCGACATCAAGGGGCCGATCGGCGTCGGCGTCGGTCACCACGTCGAGCAGGCCTTCCAGCGGGCTCGTGCCGAGAACGCAGGTCTGATCGTGTTGCGCCTCGATACACCGGGTGGCCTGGTGACCGTGACGCGGGACATCGTAGGCTCGATCCTGCGCTCGCCGATTCCCGTCGCGGTCTATGTCGCGCCGAGCGGCGCGCGGGCGGCGTCTGCGGGGACCTACATGACCTACGCCGCCCATGTCGCGGCCATGGCGCCGGGCACCCATCTCGGCGCCGCGACGCCCGTGCAGATGGGCGCACCCGGCGCGCCGTCGCCTGCGCCGGCGCGCCGCGATGGCGACAAGTCGCGCGACGGCGAGGAAACGCCGCCCGGCACGGCGATGGAGCGCAAGGCGTTGAACGATGCGATCGCCTGGCTTCGCGGCCTCGCGCAACTGCGGGGCCGGAACGTCGAGTGGGCCGACAAGGCAGTGCGCGATGCCGCAACCCTGACCGCCGAGGAGGCGCGGCGCGAGAACGTTATCGACGTCGTCGCCTCGAACATCGACGACCTGTTGCGTCGGGTCGACGGTCGGGTCGTCGAGACCGCCGACGGCAAACGCACGCTGGCGACGCGGCACGCTCGCGCGATCTTTGTGGACCCCGACTGGAAGACCCGGCTGATCACCGTAGTCACCGACCCCAACATCGCCTTCATTCTTTTGATGATCGGCGTGTACGGCATTATCTTCGAATTCTGGAGCCCCGGGCTCGCGGGCCCGGGCATCGTGGGCGCGATCTGCCTGGTGGTCGGCCTGATGGCGCTCTCCGTGCTGCCCCTCAATTTCGCCGGCGTCGCGTTGCTGGTTCTCGGCATCGCAATGATGGGCATAGAGGCCTTCACGCCGGGGTTCGGCATACTGGGGCTGGGCGGCGTGGTTGCGTTCGGCATCGGCGGCCTCTTCCTGTTCGATCCGGCCGGCGCCGACATCGACTTCGCCGTGGCCTGGCCCGTCGTCGTGGCGGCCGCGGCGACCAATCTCCTGCTGCTGGTCGGCCTGCTCGGCATGGCCGTGCGCGTCCGCGGTCGCAAGGTGGTGACCGGCGCCGAGGAGATGATCGGCCTCGAAGGCGAGGTGCTCGACTGGCATGACGGCCGCGGTCGCGTCCGTGTGCACGGCGAGGTCTGGTCGGCACGCGCCGAGACGCCGCTGTCAGCGGGAACCCGTGTGCGCGTCGATCGCCGCGACGGGCTCACGCTTCATGTCGGATCTGTCGCAAGGGAAATATGACCATGCCCTACCTTGATGTCGTCGCCTGGTTGCTGCCTCTGCTCGTCATCGCGATCGTCGTCGCGCTGTCGATCCGCATTTTGCGGGAGTACGAGCGCGGCGTGGTCTTCACTCTCGGTCGCCTGCAGGCCGTCAAGGGGCCGGGACTGATCCTCGTCGTGCCCGTCGTGCAGACGATGGAGCGTGTCGACATGCGCACCCGCGTGCTCGACGTGCCGCCCCAGGATGTCATTTCGCGCGACAACGTATCGGTGCGCGTGAACGCCGTCGTCTATTTCCGCGTGCTCGACCCCGAGAAGGCGATCATTCAGGTCGAGGCCTACAATCAGGCGACCAGCGAACTCGCCCAGACCACGCTGCGCTCCGTCGTGGGGCAGCACGACCTCGACCAGATGCTGGCCGAGCGCGACCAGCTCAATGCGGACGTCCAGCGTATTCTCGACGAGCAGACCGATGCATGGGGCATCAAGGTCTCCAATGTCGAGCTGAAGCATATCGATCTGGACGAAAAGATGGTGCGGGCGATCGCCCGCCAGGCCGAGGCTGAACGCCTGCGCCGCGCCAAGGTGATCGATGCCGAGGGCGAGTTGCAGGCCGCGGAGAAGCTGGTGCTGGCTGGCGAAGCCATGGCACGCAGCCCCGAGGCGATGCAGCTTCGCTACCTCGGAACCCTTGCAAACATCGCAGGCGAGAAGAGCTCGACCATCGTATTCCCGCTGCCCATGGAGCTGCTCTCCACATTGCGTGCCAAGAGCTGAGGGGAGGCGCCCCGCTGCCCGGGGGCTCAGTCGGGCAGATCGAAGCCGTTGCCCGGCTTCAGGCCGATCTTGTCGAACCAGTCCGGGCCGAGCTCGCTGCGAACCGCCTTCGGATCGTCGCATTTCAACACGGCGAGCCGCTTGCGTCCCTGGTCGACCGCGAGGCCGGCCTTCTCGCGCAGTTCGCCGCGCGGCCCCCATTTGCCGATGCCGGTATAGACCGTGTAGGTCGTCTGCCCCTTGGCAAAGGTCAGCCACGCGCCGCCACCGCCGGCAAAAGGAACGGCTTGTCCCGTCGCGACGCGCGGCGGCGGAACCTGGCTCTCGGGCAGGATCAGCTCCAGGGGCTCCGTCGAATCGGGCCGGCCGAACCTGTATTGCAGGTAGCCCTTGCTTGGCGCCGCATCCTTCGACGCGCAGACCGACACCATCTTGGCGCCGGTCCGGCAGGCGAAGATGACGTTCTCCATGGGCGTGCAGAACGAGGCCTGTCGCGAGACAGGGGCGGGTGCCGGCGCAGCGAGGGGTGCGGGTTTCGCAGCGACGACGAGGATGACGGTTTCGGTTCGCTTGCAGTCCGGGTCTCCCTGGCAGGAAGCGGCCTGCACTCGGCTCACCCGATAGGTCAGGGCGAGACGCTTGCCCCTGAGCGCCTTCTCCTGGGCGCAGAGGTCGAAGTCGGCAGGTTCGTCGAACGTCGTCCCCTTGTCGTCCTTCAGCGTGATGAAACAGGCCGTGTCGCCGTTCACGAATTTGATCGGTGTGCCGAACGCCCGTTTCGTGGCGCCGCCGATCGCGACGGTGTCCTGTGCAAGGGCGATGGCCGGGCAGACAACGAAAAGGCTGAAAGCGAGCAGGCCGACGCGCATGTACTCTCCAGTTTGTACAGCTTGCGGCAATGATGCAGTAATTGCCTTCGAGGGGAGAGCGAATGTTGCTGCCTGAGATCGGCATTTGCCGTCGGTTTTGCCGGGCTTTGCCTGCCTGGTGCTGCGCCGGCCTCGGCGCGGAATTGACGCGGCCTGTTTGACAGGTTCAGCAGGTTTCGGTAGGGTTCTTCCTATAGGCTGGCGCTTCCCGCGCCGGCCTTTTTCGTTGCAGTCCCTCCACCACAATCCGGCACGACCCGTCCGCGCACGCCGCGGATCCCGAGGGTGAAGCCGCCGCCGGTCCTGACCGGCGGGCAAAACGGGACGGCAACAAGGACTCGGTCGCGAGGAAAGAATGGACAACCGCGGGACAAAACCGCGGACAGGTCAACGGACAACACGCGTTACATTCAGGTGTCCAGAAATAACGGGCGAAAAGCCCGTCGTTGTTGGCTTTCCGGCGTGCGGGAAGCCGAAATCGGGCCGGGGAGTTCGTACCGGAATCTGAGAGGGTCAGCGGGCCGCGCCGGCGGCGAGGAGGGCGTCGATTTCGGCGGCGGCGTAGCCCGCCTCGGACAGGACTTCCCGGGTGTGCTCGCCGAGGCGCGGCGCATGGGTCTCGGCCGGACGTTCACCGCCGGAGAAGGTGTTGGCGCGCCGGGAGCGGCGGATGCGGCCCTCGCTCGGATGGTCCTCGGACTGGAAGAAGCCGACATCGGCCAGGTGCGGGTCGGTGAGCAGGTCGTCGATCGTGTTGTAGCGGGCGGCCGGCACGTCGGCCTTGTCGAAGATCTCGAGCCACTCGGCCGTGGTCTTCTGCGCGAGACCCGCCTTGCGCACCTCGAAGTAGGCCGCGGCGTTGGCGGTGCGCGAGGCGGCGCTGTCGAAGCGCGGGTCGGTCTTGAGCTCGGGCCGGCCGATCGCGTCGAAGAAGGCGAAAGCCTGCGGGTTGGTGTTGGGGCCGACCGTGATGTAGCCGTCCTTGGTGGGGAGAGGGCGGTAGTCGGGGCTGAGCAGCCGGTTGTCGCCGCTCGGGCCGACAGGCGGGTCGAAGGTCATGGCGCCGAGATGCTCGCTCGACACGAACGAGGCCATGTTCTCGAGCATCGGCACGTCGATCGCCTCGCCCAGGCCGGTCTTCTCGCGGCGATAGAGCGCGAAGCCGATGCACTGCGCGGCGATCAGGCCGGTCGTGTGGTCGCTCATGACCATGGGAACGAAGCGCGGTTCGCCGGTGGCGCGCGCCAGGGTGCCGGCGACGCCGGACAGGCTCTGCACGATCGGATCGTAGGCGGGGCGGTTGTAGTAGCGGCCGCCGCGGCCGAAGGCGAGGATCGAGCAGTGGATCAGGCGCGGGTTCCTGGGCGACAGGCTCGCATGGTCGAGGCCGGCACGCGCCAGACCCTCGGGGCGCACGTTGCTCACGAAGACGTCGGCCCTTTCGATCAGGCGGTGCAGCGCAGCCAACGCTTCGGGCTTCTTGAGGTCGAGCACGATCGAGCGCTTGTTGCGGTTGAAGTTGATGAACTTGCCCGACATGCCGGCGTTGCGGCTGCCCTGCGCCATGGTGCGCAGGAGGTCGCCGCCCGGCGCCTCGACCTTGATCACCTCGGCGCCGTAGTCGGCGAGCGTGCGCGTGCAGATCGGGCCGACGACGACCGTGGTGAGATCGACGACTTTGACGCGGGCGAGCGGACCTCCGGCGTGCAGGCCGCTCATTTGGCGAACTCGAGATCCATCTCGCCGCACAGCACGCCGTTCTTGTCGGCCGCCCAGATCCTGAGCTTGCCGTCGGCTTGCTGCCTCTCGCCGCGCACGTCGATCAGGTCGCCCACCCACAGCGGATGGACGAGGCGGGCGGTGTAGCCGGTGAGCGTGCCCTCGGCATGTCGCAGCGCGGCGTCGACCATCAGGTGCATGGAGAGGCCGCCGTTGGAGACGAGGGCTGGGTAGCCTTCCTCGCTGCGCGTGTAGTCGCCGTCGTAGTGGATGCGATGCGCGTTCCAGGTGAGCGCCGAATAGCGGAAGTTGAGGGCGTTGGTAAGGGGAGTCCTGTCGCTCCATGCCTGGTCAGTGCGGGCGGGCGTGGCCACTGTGGCGGTGGTCTTCTGTCCCGGCGGCACGGCGGGGCGATAGATCGCGTCGAACTCGTCGACTGCAATCGTCCTGCCGGCCTGCTCGTAGGTGTTGCGCATGGTCAGCACGAAGATGTCGCCGGAACGGCCGCTCTTGGGCACGATGTCGACGACCTCGGCCTTCTTGACCGCAGGCTCGCCGGCCTTGAGGCGGCCCATGACCTTGACGCGGCGGCCGGCGCCCATGCGCCGCGGCATGGGTATCGGCGGCAGCACCACGCCCTTGTTGGCGTGGCCGTCGGGGCCGATCTCCTTCTGCAGCACCGTCTCGACGCCGATCAGGGTGAACCAGTGCGGCGGCAGCTCGGCGCCGCGCCCGATGCTCTGGGGGTCCATGTCGAAGGTGCCCGCGGCACGGCGCATGGCCATCAGGCCCACGTCGTCCTCGACGGTGCGGACGCGGCCGATCCAGGGCCGCAGGTCTTTCATCGCGTCGTCCATCCAGCTCATGGCCGCCATCTTGCAAAAAAAGAAGGGCCCGCGACAGCGAGCCCTTCCATTGTCCGAAAGATCGGAAAGGTCGATCAGACCGAGTAGTACATCTTGTACTCGATCGGCGCCGGCTGGTGCTCCCAGTTGTAGACCTCTTCCCACTTGAGCTCCATGTAGGCGTCGATCTGGTCGTCGGTGAACACGCCGCCCTTGGTGAGGAAGGTGCGGTCGGCGTCGAGCGCGTTCAGAGCCTCGCGCAGCGAGCCCGCGACGGTTGGAACCTTCGAGAGCTCCTCCGGCGGCAGGTCGTACAGGTTCTTGTCCATCGGGTCGCCCGGATGGATCTTGTTCTGGATACCGTCGATGCCGGCCATCAGCATCGCCGCGAAGGCGAGGTAGGGGTTGGCCGACGGATCCGGGAAGCGGACCTCGACGCGCTTGCCCTTCGGCGAGGCCGAGTAGGGGATACGGCACGAGGCCGAGCGGTTGCGCGAGGAGTAGGCCAGCAGCACCGGCGCCTCGAAGCCCGGGATGACGCGCTTGTAGGAGTTGGTGCTGGCGTTGGTGAAGGCGTTCAGCGCCTTGGCGTGCTTGATGATGCCGCCGATGTAGTAGAGCGCCGTCTCGGAGAGATCGGCATAGCCCGATCCGGCGAACAGCGGCTTGCCGTCCTTCCAGATCGACTGGTGGGTGTGCATGCCCGAGCCGTTGTCGCCGTACAGCGGCTTCGGCATGAAAGTCAGGGATTTTCCGTAGCTGTGGGCGACGTTGTGCAGCGAGTACTTGTATTTCTGCACGTTGTCGGCGGTCTTCACGAGCGTGTCGAAGCGGAAGCCCAGCTCGTTCTGCGACGGTGCCACCTCGTGGTGGTGGATTTCCATCGTGATGCCCATGTCGGTGCAGACCGACATCATCTCGGCGCGCAGATCGTTGTGCGTATCCATCGGCTGGACGGGGAAGTAGCCACCCTTGACGCCCGGCCGGTGGGCGAGGTTGCCGCCCTCGACGACTGAACCCGTGTTCCAAGGCGATTCGTTCGAGGAGATCGAGTAGAAGCTGCCCTGCATCTGGACGTCGAAGCGGACGTCGTCGAACACGAAGAACTCGAGTTCGGGGCCGAACACGGCAGTGTCGCCCACGCCCGAGGATTTCATGAAGGCCTCGGCGCGCTTGGCGGTCGAGCGCGGGCAGCGGGCGTAGAGCTGGCCGGTCGACGGCTCGACGACGTCGCAGTTCACGATCAGCGTGGTCTGCGCGGCGAAGGGATCGAGCACGGCGGTCGAGGGATCGGGCATGAGGATCATGTCGGACTCGTTGATCGCCTTCCAGCCGGCGATCGAGGAGCCGTCGAACATCACGCCGTCGACGAACGTGCCCTCGTCCGTGGCAGAGGCCATGCGGGCCGTGTGCTGCCACTTGCCGCGAGGATCGGTGAAGCGGAAGTCGACGAACTTGACGTCCTTTTCCTTGATCATCGCGAGAACTTGCTTGGCATCCATTTGTCGTTCGTCCCTCTATTTGTGGTTAGGTCTTCAGCCCCCAAAGGCCGGGTTCTCATACGGCGGCGTCGCCACGCTCGCCAGTACGAATTCGGATCGCGTCGTCGATGCTCGAAACGAAGATCTTGCCGTCTCCGATACGGCCGGTGTGCGCTGAGGTGCGGATCGCCTCGACGGCCTTCTCGACCATCTCGTCTTCGATGATGAGCTCGAGCTTCACCTTCGGGAGGAAGTCCACGACGTACTCGGCACCGCGATAGAGCTCGGTGTGGCCCTTCTGGCGCCCGAACCCCTTGGCCTCGAGCACCGTGATGCCCTTGAGGCCGATCTGGTTCAGCGCGTCCTTCACCTCATCGAGCTTGAAGGGCTTGATGATTGCTTCGATCTTCTTCATTTGGCTCGAGACAACCCCTGCACACAGACGCCGGGCCCTCCCGGTCGGGAGAGCCCGTATGGAAATGACCAAAGCACTTTCCGTGCCAAGATTATCAGCAACGTTGTACGGGAAATCGAAACAGGCTCTGTTCGCCAGTTAGGCGATTTGATCAAGAAGAGGGCAGATTTCTGCCCAAACAATAGTCCAACGGGAACCCTATGAAATCCGCCAATTCGCTGATGTCGAGCCTCGGCACCACGGTCTTCGAGGTGATGTCGGCGCTCGCCCGCGAGCACAAATCGGTCAACCTCGGCCAGGGCTTTCCCGACGATAAGGGGCCGGACGAGGTGCGGGCGGCTGCCGCAGAGTTCCTGCTGTCGGGTCACAACCAGTATCCGCCGATGATGGGCATTCCGGAGCTGCGGCAGGCGGTGGCCGAGCACGCCAAACGCTTCCAGGGGCTCGACGTCGACTGGCAGAGCGAGGTGCTGGTGACCTCGGGCGCCACCGAGGCTTTGGGGGATTGCCTGTTCGGACTGGTCGAGCCCGGCGACGAAGTGGTGCTGATCGAGCCACTCTACGATTCGTACCTGCCGATGGTGCGTCGCGCCGGCGGCGTGCCGAAGCTGGTCCGGCTGGAGCCGCCAACCTGGCGTCTGCCGCGCGAGGAATTGGCGGCGGCCTTCAGCGCGAAGACCAAGCTCATCCTGTTCAACACGCCGATGAATCCCTGTTCGAAGGTGTTCGATCGCGACGAGCTGCAGTTCATCGCCGACCTTTGCCTTCAGTACGATGTCTATGCCGTGTGCGACGAGGTCTATGAGCACATCATCTTCGACGACCGGCGGCACATCTCACCAATGACGCTGCCGGGCATGCGCGATCGCACGGTGCGCATCGGCTCGGCCGGCAAGAGCTTCAGCGTGACCGGCTGGAAGGTCGGTTACATCACCGCCGCAGCGGATCTCATGAAGGCCATCGCCAAGACGCATCAGTTCATGACCTTCACGACGCCGCCAAACCTGCAATGGGGCGCGGCCACCGGGCTGCGGCTGGGTGACGACTACTTCTCGACGTTGGCCTGCGACATGCAGCGCAAGCGGGATCGTTTGGCCGGCGCTCTGTCGGAGATCGGCTTTGATGTCCTTCCAGCGCACGGCACCTATTTCGTGACGACCGACTTCCGGCCGTTGGGCTTCAACGGCACCGATGAAGATTTCTGCCGCCATATCACCGTCGAGGCGGGGGTGACGGCCGTGCCCGTCAGTGCCTTCTACGACCGCGCGTCGGATGCGCCCCGGCATCTCGCACGCTTCTGCTTCTGCAAGCACGACTCGACGCTCGACAGCGCAATCCAACGCCTGGCAGCGCATTTCCGCGGGTAGAGCCCGGGTACTTGCAGTGTGGCGGCCTTTCGCTGCAATTGTTACAATTCCCTCAAGTCCTTCGTAGCGGGCAACGCGTAGATTTACTGCATTGCCGTTGCCAATACTTGGGTTTGCAGGGCCGGGTCCACTATGCGGTTTCCACAGCCGAGGCTTAAGTCCGCATGACCCGGGTCGATGGCCGCCGCCTGCGCAGCGAACGAACCAAGCAGCTCATCATCGAGGCCTATCTCGCGCTGATCAGGGAGAACCCGCTGACGCCTCAACCGACGGCCGCCGAGATCGCGAGCCGCGCCGGCTACTCCGTTCGCTCGATCTTCGAACGCTTTCCCGACCTTCATGCCTTGCGGGTCGCTGCCGCCGACTACGGTCTGGCGCACGCCGCGGCACTGGCACCGGCCAGGGATGTCGGCGCCGACCGGCCGACGCGCATCAAATCGCAGGTCGAGACACGAGCGGGAACGTGCGAACGAGGTGTCGCGTTGTGGCGCGCGCTGCTCTTCAACGTCGATGAGGACGATGCCCTGAAACTCCGCATCCGGCTGGCCCGGGAGCGCACGATCGAGCGCATGGAGACGATGTATCGGCCGGAACTGTCGACCCTGCCAGAGATCGAGCGCCGGAACCTCCTGATCGCCCTCGAAGCCCTGACTGACATCGAGAGTTGGGCGCGCATGCGCGAGACGTTCGGCCTGTCCTTTGCCGAGTGCTGCGCCGTCTGGATCCGGGCGATCGATCGGATGCTGCCGCCGACGCCAGCGGCGACCGCGATCGCATGATGGCGAAGCGTATTGGCTCCCGAGAGGATCGTTCAATGTCTGCCGTGCCGCTGCCGAAGCCCGCCAGGATCGACGGGCGGCGGCTGCGCAGCGAGCGAACCAAGCAGCTGATCATCGAGGCCTATCTGGCGCTGGCGCACGAGTTCTCTCCGCGCGTGCCGACGGCCGCCGAGATTGCCGAGCGGGCGGGCTATTCCGTTCGTTCGGTTTTCGAGCGTTTCCCCGACATTCGTGCCTTGCAGGTCGCCGCGGTCGACTACGCCATGGCCCAGGTGGCCGCCCTTGCGCCGCCGCGCGGCGCCGACGGTGACCGGCGTACCAGGCTCGAGGCGCAGGTGACGACGCGCGCGAGGACCTGCGAGCGATGGCTGCCGTTGTGGCGCTCGCTGGTGGTCAACCAAGGCAATTCGCCGGAGCTGAAGGAGCGGATCAAGCAGTCACGCGAACGAGCCATGGCGCGACTCGAGCTGATGTATGCGCCGGAGCTTGGAAGCTTGCCGGCCGACGAGCGCCGCCAGATGGTTATCGCCCTGGAAGCGTTGACCGACGTCGAAAGCTGGGCGCGCATGCGGGAGTTTTTTGGGCTGTCGTTCGACGAGGCCTGCCTTGTCTGGACGCAGGCGATCGACCGGCTCCTGCCGCACGAGACGTCGAGGACGCCGTGAAGGAACAGGAGCCGAGCATAGTTGAAACCCACACGCCGCGGTCCGGACGTGTCGATGGCCGTCGGCAGCGCAGCGCGCGAACGCGGCAGTTGATCATCGAGGCCTATCTCGCGCTGCTACGGGAGAGCCCTCATGTCCCGACGGCGTCCGCAATCGCCGAGCGTGCGGGCTATTCGGTGCGCTCCATCTTCGAGCGGTTTCCCGATCTGCATGCTCTGAGAGTTGCGGCGACCGACGACGCCGTGGCCCGGGCGGCGAACCATGTCGCGGCTCGGCCGGCAGTCGGTGACCGCGGCGAGCGCGTGCGCGTCCATGTCGAGACCCGCGCCGAAATCTGTCAGGAATGGCTGCCTCTGTGGCGTGCGCTGAACGCCAACAAGGGCGGGTCTAGCGAGCTTCAGGGCCGCATCAAGGCCGTGCGCCAGTTGATCGTTCGCCGCATCGAGGAGATATACGAGCCCGAACTGTCGACACTCGACGACCAGCGGCGGCTGCAGACAGTCCTTGCGATCGAAGCGCTCATCGATTTCGAGAGCTGGGGACGGATGCAGGAGGTCTTCGGCCTGTCGGTCGTGGATGCCTGTGGCGTATGGCGCTTGGCCATAGACCGCTTGCTGCCGCCGACGCCGCCGGTTTCTTGACGCTCAGGCCTGCGGAGCGTAGGAAGACGCGCTTCGTCGGGAGCGATCCACGATGGCGGCCGTAGCTCAGTTGGTTAGAGCGCCAGATTGTGATTCTGGATGTCGCCGGTTCAAGTCCGGTCGGCCGCCCCAATCGCCCGCGCACCATGCCTTCTAGGGATACGTTGCGCGACCTCGTTCCATCCGACGATCTCGTCCTTTTGACCTGTGCGGAGATGGCTAAGGCCGACGCCTATGCCATTGCGCACGGAGTGTCGGGCATGGCGCTTATGGAAGCGGCAGGCAGGGCCGTCGCGCTTGCCGTGATGCAGCGCCATGCGCGGCACGATGTAGTCGTGCTGTGCGGCCCCGGCAACAACGGCGGCGATGGCTTTGTTGCCGCCCGCCACCTGCGGGAGGCGGGGTGGCCGGTGCGGCTCGTCCTGGTCGGAGATCGGCAGGCACTGCGGGGCGATGCAGCGGGCGCGGCCGACGCCTGGGCGGGCAACGTCGAGCCTTGGTCGGATGGACTCGCTGACCGGCACCCGCTGATCGTCGACGCGCTGTTCGGCGCGGGCCTCAGCCGGCCGATCGACGGGGCGGCGGCCGTTGCGATCGACCGGATCAATCTCGACGACTTGCCGGTCATCGCCGTCGACGTACCGAGCGGGCTGCATGGCGATACCGGTGAAGTGCTGGGACGTGCGCTACGCGCGACCTGCACTGTGACGTTCTTTCGCGGCAAGCCGGGTCACTATTCGGTCGAAGGTCTGCGGCGCTGCGGCGACCTGAAGGTGGTCGACATCGGCATCCCACCGGCCGCGGTCGCGGAAGTGAAACCACGCGCCTGGCTGAACGCTCCGCTCTTGTGGCGCCACGTTCTGCGGCGGCAGGACGTCGCCGACCACAAGTATGCCCGAGGCCATCTGACGATTCTAGGCGGCGCGCTCGCAACTGGAGCAGCCCGCCTTGCCGCACTCGCAGGACGGCGAGCCGGTGCGGGGCTGGTGACGATTGCGGCAATGCGATCCACCATTCCGGCGTTGCAGGCCGCGGAGCCCGGCAACCTCATCGTCGATGCAGACGACGGAACGATGTTCCAGCGCCTGCTGGCCGACGAACGACGCAATGCAATCCTGATCGGGCCGGGCAGCGGCGTGAGCGATCGGACGAAGGATGCCGTGCTGGCGGCACTGGCGAAACGACGCAGCGTTGTTCTCGATGCCGACGCGATCAGCGTCTTCGCCACTGATCCAGACCGGCTGTTCGGCGCGATCGATGGCCCGACGTTGCTCACGCCGCATGAAGGCGAGTTCCGCCGGCTGTTTCCCGACATCGGCGCCGGGGGAGGGAAGGTTGAGCGGGTAAGGCGGGCGGCGGCGCTGAGTGGCGCCACGATCCTGCTCAAAGGGCCGGATACGGTCATTGCAGCGCCTGACGGGCGCGCGATTGTCAACGTCCACGCATCGCCTGCGCTGGCAACGGCGGGCTCCGGCGATGTCCTGGCGGGGATCGCAGGCGGTCTGCTCGCCCAGGGCGTGACGCCCTTAGCCGCCGCGGCGGCAGCCGCCTGGATTCACGGGGAGAGCGCTCGTGGGCTCAGCCGCCCGGGCCTGATCGCCGAGGATCTGCCAAGCCTCATCCCCGAGGCGCTGCAGCGAGCTTGCAGCATCAATTGACCGTTCGGCGGGCGCGGGCTAAGAGGCGCCCGATTCGGCCTTCGCGGCACGCCCCGATGGCTCAGGACGAAGAATTTGGGCCGGCATCGGGCGGGCGTGGTGGAATTGGTAGACACGCGAGATTTAGGTTCTCGTGCCGCAAGGCGTGGGGGTTCAAGTCCCTCCGCCCGCACCAGGAAACGGAAGTGAGACGATGCAAGTAACGGAACTCTCGGCCGAAGGGCTGAAGCGGCAATTCAAGATCGTGGTGCCGGCCGTCGACCTCTCGGCCAAGGTCGACGAGCGTCTGAAGGAACTCGCGCAGACCGCCCAGATGCCCGGTTTCCGTGTAGGCAAGGTACCGGTCGGCCTGCTGAAAAAGCAGTACGGTCAGGCCCTTTTCGGCGAGGCGGTCGAGCAGGCGGTGAACGCCAGCACGGCGAAGGCCATCGAGGATCGCGGCCTGAAGCCCGCGATGCAACCGCGCGTCGATCTCAAGCAGCTCGAGGAAGGCAAGGACGTCGAGTTCGAGGTGGCGATCGAGGTGCTGCCGGAGATCGGCAAGCTCGACTTCTCGGGCATCGAGCTGGAGCGGCTGAAGGCTGCCGTGCCGGACAAGGACGTCGACGAGGCGCTTGAGCGCATCGCCAAGGCTAACCGCGACCAGAAGCCGGTCGACCCGTCGCGTCCGGCCCGGAAGGGCGATGCCATAAAGCTCGACTTCGTGGGCTCGGTCGACGGGACGGCGTTCCCTGGCGGCGCCGCGCAGGACTACACGCTGGAACTCGGCTCGGGTTCGTTCATCCCAGGCTTTGAGGAGCAGCTCGTCGGCGCCGAGGTAGGCAAGGACGTCGAGGTCAAGGTCACGTTCCCGGCTGAGTACGGCGCGGCTGAACTGGCCGGCAAGGACGCGGTCTTCAAGTGCACGATCAAGGAGATCCGGGAGTTCATCGACAAGCCGGCGGACGACGAGCTCGCGAGGAAGAACAACTTCGAGAACCTCGACGCGATGCGCAAGGCGGTCAGCGAGAGGATCGGCCAGGATTACGCGCAGATATCGCGCACGATGATCAAGCGCCAGCTCCTCGACAAGCTCGCGGATAGCCATAAGTTCCAAGTGCCGGAGGGCCTCGTCGAAGGCGAGTTCAACGCGATCTGGCAACGCATCGAGGAAGCCAGGAAGAACGGGCAGAAGCTCGAGGACGACGAAGAGAAGATGAAGAAGGAGTACCGGGAGATTGCCGAGCGGCGGGTGCGGCTCGGCCTCCTGTTGGCTGATGTCGGCCGCTCCAACTCGATTGAGGTGACGCCGGAAGAGCTCAATCAGGCCGTGATGCGCGAGGCCATGCGCTATCCCGGGCAGGAACGTCAGGTGCTCGAGTTCTACGGCAAGAATGCCGAGCTGAAGGACCAGCTCCGTGCACCGATCTTCGAAGAGAAGACGGTCGACTTCATCCTCGAGCTTGCAAAGGTCTCGGAGAAGTCGGTTACCCCTGAGGAACTGCTCAAGGCTGCCCGTGAGGCGGAAGAAGAAGAGGCAGGCGAGAAGGCGGCGAATTGATCCAGAGCCGGTGGCCTTGAACAGGACTACCGGCGCTGCCACTTTCCAAGGGACAGTCACTCAAGGGGGCCCGCGATGCATCGCGACCGCGATCCGCTGGAAATCTACAACAACTACTACGTGCCGATGGTCGTCGAGCAGTCGGCGCGCGGCGAGCGCGGCTACGACATCTGGTCGAGGCTGCTCAAGGAGCGGATCGTCTTCCTCAACGGTCCGGTTGAGGACCACGTCGCCGGCGTGATCTGTGCGCAGCTTCTCTATCTTGAGGCCGAGAATCCTACCAAAGACATCTCGTTCTACATCAACTCGCCGGGTGGCGTGGTCACCTCGGGCATGGCGATCTACGACACCATGCGTTACATCCGGCCGCATATCTCCACCCTGGTCTACGGCCAAGCGGCCTCGATGGGCTCCCTGCTGCTGACCGCGGGCGAGAAAGGCAAGCGGTTCGCGCTCCCCAATGCCCGGATCATGATCCACCAGCCTTCGGGCGGCGCCCAGGGCCAGGCAACGGACATCGAGATCCACGCCCGCGAGATCCTTGCGACCCGGTCCCGGCTGAACCAGATGTACGTCGAGCACACCGGTAAGCCGATCGAAGTGATCGAGCAGGCTATGGAGCGCGACAAGTTTTTTGCGCCCCCGGAGGCGAAAGAGTTCGGCCTGATTGACGATGTTCTCGAGAAGCGCCCCACCCCCACGATCCAGGCGGCCGCTTCCTGAGCCTCAGCCCGCGACCAATTGTTTCCCGTTTGCAGGGCGACACACCATATTTTGATGTTGTCGCCATCCGGGAGGCACGTTTAACATAGTCTTGTGTGCGGGCTCGCAGGTCGGCGGGCCCCCCAAGCGGAGGTGCGTTATCGACATGCCAGCCGCCAAATCCGGGGGCGATTCCCGCAACACCCTGTATTGCAGCTTCTGTGGCAAGAGCCAGCATGAGGTCCGCAAGCTCATTGCGGGTCCGACGGTCTTCATCTGCGATGAATGCGTCGAGCTATGCATGGACATCATCAGGGAGGAGAGCAAGACCACCCTGGTCAAGTCCAAGGACGGCGTGCCGTCACCCAAGGAGATTCGCCAGATCCTCGACGATTACGTGATCGGGCAAGACCAGGCGAAGCGGATCCTGGCTGTTGCGGTGCACAATCACTACAAGCGTCTCAGCCACGGCGGCAAGGCGAACGACGTCGAGATCGCCAAGTCGAACATCATGCTGATCGGCCCGACGGGCTGCGGCAAAACACTGCTCGCCCAGACCTTGGCGCGCATGCTCGACGTGCCGTTTACGATGGCCGATGCCACGACGCTCACCGAGGCAGGTTATGTCGGCGAGGACGTCGAGAACATCATCCTGAAGCTGCTGCAGTCGGCCGACTACAACGTCGAACGTGCGCAGCGCGGCATCGTTTACATCGACGAGGTCGACAAGATCAGCCGCAAGTCGGACAATCCGTCGATCACGCGCGACGTGTCGGGCGAGGGCGTGCAGCAGGCGCTGCTGAAGATCATGGAAGGTACGGTCGCTTCCGTGCCGCCGCAGGGCGGGCGCAAGCATCCGCAGCAGGAGTTCCTGCAGGTCGACACGACCAACATCCTCTTCATCTGCGGCGGTGCATTCGCCGGCCTCGACAAGATCATTTCGATGCGCCGCCAGGGCACATCGATCGGCTTCGGTGCCGAGGTGAGGGGCCCCGAGGATCGCCGGACCGGCGAGATTCTGCGCGATCTGGAGCCCGAGGATCTGCTGAAGTACGGCCTGATCCCCGAGTTCGTCGGTCGTTTGCCGGTGGTCGCGACGCTCGAGGATCTGGACGAGAGCGCGTTGATCGAGATACTGACCCGGCCGAAGAATGCGCTGATCAAGCAGTACCAGCGGCTGTTCGATATGGAGAACGTCAAACTAAAGTTTTCGGACGACGCGCTGCGCGCGGTCGCCCAGAAGGCGATCCTCCGCAAGACTGGCGCGCGTGGCCTGCGCTCGATCATGGAGACGGTCCTTCTCGACACCATGTACGATCTCCCGTCGCTCGACGGCGTCGACGAAGTGGTGATCAATCGCGAGGTCATCGAAGGACGTGCACAGCCGCTTTATGTGCATGGTGAGCGCAAGGAAGGCGTCGCCGCTGCACCGGCCTGAGTTTTGCTGCGCCAGCGGCAACCGCCGCTGGCGGTCCTTCTTGTGGACCTTGAACAGGCCCCTGTTCAGGCCAATCTTTACCAGCGAGTGCCTGTGTTTGCGTGTCGCGCATCGCCTCGGGGTGGCGGCAGCGATACGGGTAGCTCTAACAGCATACGTTGCGAGGCATCATGAACGCCCCCACTACCACTGCTCCCGGAACCGTCTATCCCGTTCTGCCTTTGCGTGACATCGTCGTGTTCCCCGGCATGATCGTGCCGCTGTTCGTCGGCCGCGAAAAGAGCGTCAAGGCCCTCGAAGAGGTGATGAAGGACGACAAGCAGATCCTGCTCATTGCGCAGAAGAACGCGAGCCAGGACGACCCTGGTCCAGACGACATCTACACGATCGGCACGCTCGGCACGGTGCTCCAGCTCCTCAAGCTGCCGGACGATACCGTCAAGGTGCTGGTCGAAGGCGGCCGGCGGGTGAAGATAACCGGCTATAGCGACCGCACCGACTTCTTCGAGGCGCGCGCTGTTGCGATGGACGAGGCCACTGGCGATGCAGCCGAGCTTCAGGCCGCCGCCCGCACCGTGGTCTCGGAGTTCGAGAACTACGTGAAGCTCAACAAGAAGGTGCCGCCAGAGGTCGTCGTCTCGATCAACAAGATCGAGGAGCCGTCGAAGCTCGCAGACACGATTTCCGCTCATTTGGCGCTGAAGGTCGCCGAGAAGCAGCAACTGCTGGAACTCGACTCGGTGTCGAAGCGCCTCGAGCGGATCCTCGGCCTGATGGAAGGCGAGATCGGCGTCCTGCAGGTCGAGAAGAAGATCAGGAACCGTGTGAAGCGTCAGATGGAGAAGACGCAGCGCGAGTACTATCTCAACGAGCAGATGAAGGCGATCCAGAAGGAGCTTGGCGAGACCGAGGACGGTCGCGACGAGGTTTCCGAGCTGGAGAAGCGCATCAAGAAGACGCGACTCTCCAAGGAAGCGCGCGAGAAGGCCAACGCCGAGCTGAAGAAGCTCCGGACGATGAGCCCGATGTCGGCCGAGGCGACGGTGGTGCGTAACTACCTCGACTGGCTGCTGTCGATCCCGTGGCGCAAGCCGACCAAGATCATCAAGGACCTGAAATACGCCGAGGACATCCTCAACGCCGATCATCACGGCCTCGAGAAGGTGAAGGAGCGCATTCTCGAGTACCTCGCGGTCCAGCAGCGCGTCGACAAGATGAAGGGCCCGATCCTGTGCCTGGTCGGCCCGCCGGGCGTCGGCAAGACCTCGCTGGGCAAGTCGATCGCCAAGGCCACGGGCCGCAACTTCGTTCGTATGTCGCTGGGCGGCGTCCGTGACGAAGCCGAGATCCGCGGTCATCGGCGGACCTATATCGGCTCGCTTCCGGGCAAGGTCATCCAGTCGATGAAGAAGGCGAAATCGTCGAACCCGCTCTTTCTTCTCGACGAGATCGACAAGCTCGGCGCGGATTTCCGCGGCGACCCGTCATCGGCGCTGCTCGAGGTGCTCGATCCCGAGCAGAACGCCTCGTTCAACGACCACTATCTCGAGGTCGACTACGACCTGTCGAACGTGATGTTCATCACCACGGCGAACTCGTTGCGCATGGCGCAGCCGCTGATGGACCGCATGGAAATCATCCGGCTGGCCGGCTACACGGAGGACGAGAAGGTCGCCATCACCCGCAAGCACCTTATCCCCAAACAGATCGAGGCAAACGGGCTGAAGGACGGCGAGCTCGACATCCACGACGACGCGGTGCGTGACCTCGTGCGCTACTACACGCGCGAGGCGGGGGTTCGTAACCTCGAGCGTGAGATCGCGAACCTCGCGCGCAAGGCGACCAAGGAGATCCTCATGAAGGGGGCCTCCAAGGTGAAGATCGGTCGCAAGAACCTCGACAAGTACGCCGGTGTCCGCCGCTTCCGCTTCGGCGAGGCAGAACTCGAGGATTTGGTCGGCATCACGACGGGTCTTGCGTGGACCGAGGTCGGCGGCGAGCTGCTGCAGATCGAGGCCGTGCTGGTTCCGGGTCGCGGCCGCGTGACGGTTACCGGCAAGCTGGGTGACGTCATGCAGGAGTCGGTGCAGGCGGCCAACGCCTACGTCCGGTCCCGCGCGGCGGCGTTCGGCATCAAGCCGAACATATTCGACAAGCGCGACATCCATGTTCACGTGCCGGAAGGCGCGACGCCCAAGGATGGTCCGTCGGCCGGCGTGGGCATGATCACCTCGATCGTGTCGGCGCTGACGGGGATTGCGGTCCGCAAGGAAGTCGCCATGACTGGCGAGATCAGCCTGCGTGGCCGCGTGCTGCCGATCGGTGGTCTCAAAGAGAAGCTCCTGGCGGCGCTGCGCGGCGGCTTGAAGACCGTGCTGATCCCGAAGGAGAACGAGCGGGACCTGCCGGAGATTCCGGACAACGTGAAGAAGGGCCTCGAGATCGTGCCCGTCTCCACAGTGGACGAGGTCCTGGCCCGCGCGCTGGTCAAGCCGCTGGTCGCCATCGAGTGGCCGAACGATCTCGAGGCGGTGGCCGCCAAGCCGGCCGAAGGCAGCGAGGTCCGCGCCCACTGAGGCCGGCACTTCCGAGACGAGATGCGCGAAGCCCCGGGGAAAATCCGGGGCTTCGTCGTTTCGGCCCTAGGGAAGCCAACAAATTCGCGCGCAGTCTACAAAATATGGTATTCGCCGTTGACGCCGTTTTCAGGCCGCCCTTACACTTGATATCGCTCGACCTTGCAGAGGCTCGCCCGTGAACAAGCACGATCTGATCGCCGCCGTTGCCGCTTCGACCAACCTTTCCAAGACCGACGCTGCCAACGCCGTCGATTCGATCCTGACCGTGATCACCAAGTCGCTGAAGAAAAAGGAGAAAGTTCTCCTGGTCGGTTTCGGGACCTTTCAGGTGTCCAAGCGCAAGGCGGGCGAGGGGCGTAATCCGCAGACTGGAGAGAAGATCAAGATCCCAGCAGCGATCGTACCCCGTTTCAAGGCCAGCAAGACGCTTAAGGACGCGATCAACTAGTACGTTCCTTCGGCGCTGTGCTACCACCCTCGCCGGGCGATTAGCTCAGCGGTAGAGCATTCCCTTTACACGGGAGCGGTCGGCGGTTCGATCCCGTCATCGCCCACCATCGTTTCTCCCGTCCTCGGTTCGCATAGTGCCGAAAGCCTAGAAAAATCGGGCACTTACGCACTCCTTCGCGAGTGCAGTAAGCTTGACACCCCATAGGGGGTCCTATATCTCTCCGCGCGCCGTTTGGAGCTATTGCGGGCGTAGTTCAGTTGGTTAGAACGCCGGCCTGTCACGCCGGAGGTCGCGGGTTCGAGTCCCGTCGCTCGCGCCAGCCCAAACGCTGGCAGCCCACCAAAGCGGGGCGCAAGGGGTGGCGATGGAAGTTCTTCTGCGGGAATACCTTCCGATCCTGATCTTCCTCGGCCTCGCTTTCGTCCTGACCTGTGCCATGCTCGGTGGGTCGTATCTCGTTGCCCGCCAGAATCCGAATTCGGAAAAGCTGTCGCCTTTTGAATGCGGCTTTGCCCCGTTTGACGACGCGCGCGGTCAGTTCGATGTCCGCTTCTACCTCGTCGCCATTCTGTTCATCATTTTCGACCTTGAGGTCGCCTTCCTGTTCCCTTGGGCCGTTGCTCTGGGAGACATCGGCGTCTTCGGCTTCTGGTCGATGATGCTCTTCCTCGGCGTCCTCACCATCGGGTTCATCTACGAGTGGCGAAAAGGAGCGTTGGAATGGGAGTGATAACTCCGGCCAAGCCCACCAGTACCGCGGAAGCTGCGCTTTCGCGCGCGCTGAACGACGAACTCGCGGACAAGGGTTTCGTCGTCGCCCAGCTCGACAAGCTGATCACTTGGGCGCGCACCGGTTCGATGTGGGGCCTGACATTCGGCCTCGCCTGCTGCGGCGTCGAGATGATCCATTGCTGGATGAGCCGCTACGATCTCGACCGCTTCGGCTTCGCGCCGATGCCGAGCCCGCGCGCCGCCGACGTCATGATTGTGGCCGGCACACTGACCAACAAGATGGCGCCAGCGTTGCGCAAGGTCTACGACCAGATGGCCGAGCCGCGCTACGTGATTTCGATGGGATCCTGTGCCAACGGCGGTGGCTACTATCACTACAGCTACTCGGTCGTGCGCGGCTGCGATCGCATCGTCCCGGTCGACGTCTACGTGCCGGGGTGTCCCCCGACGGCCGAGGCGCTTCTCTACGGCGTGCTGCAGCTTCAGAAGAAGGTTCGCCGCACCGGTACGCTGGTGCGCTGATGCCCGAAGGCCTTTCCGAGCTCGGCGAACACATCGCGCAGGCAACCGCAGGAGCGGTGACGTCGCATCGCGTCCGTGTCGGGGAGCTGATGCTCGAGACGACTGCCGACAAGGTGATCGCGCTGCTCACGTTCCTGCGCGACGATCCGAAGTGCCTGTTCAAGCAGCTCATCGACATCTGCGGTGTCGACTGGCCGGAGCGCGAGAAGCGCTTCGACGTCGTCTACAACCTGCTGAGCCTCAAGAACAATCAGCGCATCCGCGTGAAGGTCGCGACCGACGAGACGACTCCCGTGCCGTCCGCTGCGTCGATCTATAGCGCAGCCGGCTGGTTCGAGCGCGAAACCTACGATCTCTACGGCGTGTGGTTCTCCGACCATCCCGACCTGCGACGCATCCTCACCGACTACGGCTTCGAGGGCCATCCGCTGCGCAAGGACTTCCCGTTGACAGGCTTCGTCGAGTTGCGGTGGGACGACGTGCAGAAGCGTGTGATCTACGAGCCGGTCAAGCTCACCCAGGAGTTCCGCCGCTTCGATTTCCTGAGCCCGTGGGAAGGTGGCATCGAGCGCGAGCTGCCGGGCGACGAGAAGGCGACGAAGGCGGGCTGACATGTCTGACGTCGAGATCAAGACCCTGACGATGAACTTCGGGCCGCAGCACCCGGCCGCCCACGGCGTGTTGCGCCTAGTCGTCGAGATGGATGGCGAGATCGTAGAGCGCTGCGACCCGCATATCGGTCTGCTCCACCGCGGCACTGAGAAGCTGATCGAGTACAAGACGTACCTGCAGGCGGTGCCGTACTTCGACCGGCTCGACTACGTGTCGCCGATGAACCAGGAGCACGCCTACGCGCTGGCGGTCGAGAAGCTTCTGGGCATCCAGGTGCCGGAACGCGGCCAGTACATTCGCGTTCTTTTCTCCGAGATAACGCGTATTCTGAACCATCTGCTGAACGTGACCACGTTCGCGATGGATGTCGGTGCCTTGACGCCGCCGCTCTGGGGTTTCGAGCAGCGCGAACTGCTTATGGAGTACTACGAACAAGTAAGCGGCTCGCGCATGCACGCAGCCTATTTCCGGCCGGGAGGCGTCCACCAGGACCTGCCTGCGGGCATGCTCGATTCGATGGATGGCTGGATCAAGCAATTCTATCCGTTCATGAAGGACATCGAGGACCTGCTGAACGACAACCGGATATTCCGTCAGCGTACGGTCGACATCGGCGTCGTATCGCAGGAGCAGGCGCTCAACTGGGGCTTCTCCGGTCCGCTGATCCGCGCTTCCGGCATTCCGTGGGATCTCCGAAAGTCCCAGCCCTACGACGTCTATGAGCGCATGGATTTCGACATTCCCGTCGGCAAGACCGGCGACTGCTTCGCGCGCTACCTGGTGCGCATCGAGGAGATGTACCAGAGCGCGCGCATCATGGAGCAGTGCGTGGCGGCGCTACGCAAGGTTGGGGGCCCGGTGCGTGTCGACGACCGCAAGATCTCACCTCCGCGCCGTGGCGAGATGAAGGACTCGATGGAAGCACTGATCCATCACTTCAAGCTCTACACCGAGGGCTACAAGGTGCCGCCGGGAGAGACCTATACCGCCGTCGAGGCGCCGAAGGGCGAGTTCGGCGTGTACCTGGTGTCCGACGGCACGAACAAGCCGTACCGCTGCAAGATTCGCGCTCCAGGCTTCCCGCACCTGCAGGCACTCGACATGATGACCAAGGGCCACCAGCTGGCAGATATGTCCGCCAACATCGGATCGCTCGACATCGTGTTCGGCGAGATCGACCGCTAGGAGACGATGCGATGGCCATGATCACTGCCGATCCGAAAGACGTGCCGCAGGTCGCGCAGTTTTCCTTTACGCCCGAGTACATGACGAAGGTCGAGGAGCAGATTGCCCACTATCCACCGGGCCGCCAAGCGAGTGCCGTCATCGCGGTGCTGGATCTGGCGCAGCGTCAGCACGGTTGGCTGCCGCGTGCTGCGATGAACGAGGTCGCGCGCATCCTCGATATGGCGCCGATCCGCGTCTACGAAGTAGCGACCTTCTATACGATGTTCCAGCTACGGCCGAAAGGTAAGTACTTGCTGCAGGTCTGCACCACGACGCCGTGCTGGTTGCGCGGGTCAGAAGCGGTGATGAAGGCCTGCGAGCATGCCGCCGACGGCGAGACGTTCAGCGTCCAGGAGGTCGAGTGCCTCGGCGCCTGCGTGAATGCTCCGGTCGTACAGATCAACGACGATTTCTATGAGGACCTCGACGAGGATTCTATCAAGAAAGTGCTCGAGGCGTTCCGGCGCGGCGAGACGCCGAGGCCCGGCCCGCAGGTTGATCGTCAGTCATCGGCGCCGGAAGGTGGCCTCACCACGCTGAAGGGCGAGTAGCGCGATGCTCGGCGACAAGGACCGCATCTTCACCAACCTCTACGGCGTCCATGATTGGCGCCTTGCCGGCGCGCGTGCGCGTGGCGCCTGGGACAACACCAAGGCACTACTCGACAAGGGCCAGGACTGGATCATCGACGAGATGAAGAAGTCCGGCCTGCGTGGCCGCGGCGGCGCGGGCTTCCCGACCGGGATGAAGTGGTCCTTCATGCCCAAGGAAGTGAAGGACCGGCCGCACTACCTCGTGGTCAACGCCGACGAGTCGGAGCCAGGCACCTGCAAGGATCGCGACATCATGCGTCACGATCCGCATCTCCTGATCGAGGGCTGCCTGGTCGCGGGCTTCGCGATGCGCGCCAACACCGGCTACATCTACGTGCGCGGCGAGTTCTACAACGAAGCGCAGAACCTTGTCGCTGCGATCAAGGAAGCCTATGACGCAGGGCTGCTGGGCAAGAACGCCTGCGGCTCGGGCTGGGACTTCGACCTCTACGTCCATCGCGGTGCCGGTGCCTACATCTGCGGTGAAGAGACCGCTCTGCTGGAAAGCCTCGAAGGCAAGAAGGGGATGCCGCGGCTGAAGCCGCCGTTCCCGGCCGGCGCTGGTCTCTATGGCTGCCCGACGACGGTCAACAACGTCGAGTCGATCGCTGTTGCGCCGACCATTCTGCGTCGCGGCGCCACCTGGTTCGCGGGCATCGGCCGGCCGAACAATACTGGCACCAAGCTCTTCTGCATCTCCGGGCACGTGAACAAGCCGTGCAACGTGGAAGAAGAGATGGGCATTCCTCTGCGCGAGCTGATCGACCGCCACTGCGGCGGCGTGCGCGGCGGCTGGGACAACCTGCAGGCGGTGATCCCGGGCGGCGCATCGGTGCCGCTGCTTCCGAAGTCAATCTGCGACACCGTCCTGATGGATTTCGACTCGCTGCGCGACCAGAAGTCGGGCCTAGGCACGGCTGCCGTGATCGTGATGGACAAGTCGACCGACGTCGTAAAGGCGATCGCGCGGCTGAGTTATTTCTACAAGCATGAGAGCTGCGGGCAGTGTACGCCGTGCCGCGAGGGCACCGGTTGGATGTGGCGCGTCATGGAACGCATGGTCACCGGCAGTGCGCGCCTTGACGAGATAGACGCGCTTGAGGACGTCACCAAGCAGGTCGAAGGGCACACGATCTGCGCGTTGGGCGACGCGGCGGCATGGCCGATCCAAGGCCTGATCCGCCATTTCCGGCCCGAAATGGAGCGCCGCATCCGAGCGCGCGCCGAAAAGCTGGCAGCCGAGTAGGGCGAGGAGCAGGCAATGCCCAAGGTCAAGATCGACGGCGTCGAGATGGAGGTGCCGGCCGGCATCACCGTCCTGCAGGCCTGCGAACTGGCGGGCGTCGAGATCCCACGCTTCTGCTACCACGAGCGCCTCTCGATCGCCGGAAACTGCCGCATGTGCCTCGTCGAGGTAAAACCCGGCCCGCCCAAGCCGCAGGCAAGCTGTGCGCTGCCAGTCGCCGACAAGCAGGAGATAATCACCAAGTCGCCGACCGTGCAGAAGGCGCGTAGTGGCGTGATGGAATTCCTGCTCGTCAACCATCCGCTCGACTGTCCGATCTGCGACCAGGGTGGCGAGTGCGACCTGCAGGACCAGGCGATGGCCTACGGCTTCGACCGCAGCCGCTATCACGAGAACAAGCGCGCAGTGCCGGACAAGGATCTTGGACCGCTCGTCAAGACCTCGATGAATCGTTGCATTCATTGCACGCGCTGCATCCGCTTCGCGACCGAGGTCGCAGGTGTCGAGGAGCTGGGCGCGACGGGCCGCGGCGAGAGCATGGAGGTTACGACCTATGTCAGCCACGCGCTGTCGACCGAACTGGCGGGCAATCTGGTCGACCTCTGCCCAGTCGGGGCACTGACATCCAAACCCTATGCGTTCGAGGCGCGGTCATGGGAGCTCACCAAGACCGAGTCGATTGACGTGATGGATGCTCTCGGATCCAATATCCGGATCGACACGCGCGGCGCCCAGGTCATGCGCGTATTGCCGCGCTTGAATGACGATGTGAACGAGGAGTGGATTTCCGACAAGACGCGCCACGCGATCGACGGCCTGCGCCACCAGCGGCTGGACCGACCCTATGTGCGCCGAGGTGGCAAGCTGGTCGAGGCGACCTGGGACGAAGCATTCGGTGCCATTGCGGCCAAGCTCGGCGGCCTGGAAGGCTCGAAGATCGCAGCAATCGTCGGCGACCAGTGCGACGCCGAGTCGATGGTAGCGCTCAAGGACCTTATGCACGCGTTGGGCTCGCCCAACGTCGATTGCCGCCAGGACGGCGCAAAACTCGACGGTCCGCGTGCCAGCTACATCTTCAACGCAGGCGTCAGCGGCATCGATGCCGCTGACGCCATCCTGTTGATCGGCTCCAATCCACGCGCCGAGGCGCCGGTCCTGAATGCGCGCATCCGCAAGCGCTATCTACATGGCCGCTGCGCGATCGGCAGCATCGGTCTCGCGGCCGACCTTACCTATCCGGTCGAGCGGCTGGGCGCTGGCCCGGCGAGCCTGCGCGATCTGATCGACGGCAAACTCGGCTTTTTCGAGAAGCTCAAGGCCGCCAAGAACCCGCTGATCGTGGTTGGAATGGGCGCGCTCGCCCGTGAGGATGGCGCGGCCGTGCTGGCGATGGCGCGCGAGCTGGCCGAGAAGCTGAACGCCATCCGCGAGGACTGGAACGGCTTTGCCGTCCTGCACACGGCAGCAGCCCGCGTCGGCGCACTCGACCTTGGCCTCGTGCCGGGTGTGGGCGGCCGCGACGTCGCCGGTATCCTGGCTGGCTGCGAGAAAGGCGAGATCGCCGCGGTCTACCTGTTGGCGGCCGACGAGATCGATACTACGCGCCTGGGCAAGGCATTCGTGATCTATCAGGGACATCATGGCGATGCCGGGGCGAACCGCGCCGACGTCATCCTGCCGGGCGCGGCCTACACCGAGAAGCCAGGTACCTATGTGAACACCGAAGGCCGCGTGCAGCTCGGCCGTCGTGCGGGCTATCCGCCGGGCGACGCGCGTGAGGACTGGGCGATCCTGCGCGCTCTATCGGAGCGCCTGGGCAAGACCCTGCCGTACGACGAGCTCGCGCAAGTGCGCGCGCGGCTCGTTGCAGTCAACAGAACGTTTGCGGCTATCGACCAGCAGGCGCCCGGCACCTGGGGGCCGTTCGGCGAGGCAGGAACAACCTCGGATGCGCCATTGGTCTCGACGGTCGCCAATTTCTACATGACGTGCCCGATCAGCCGCGCTTCCAAGACCATGGCCGACTGTATGGCCTCGCGCGCTCAGCTGATGGCGGCGGAGTAGGGTATGTACGCCGACCTCATCCACTTCTTCACCGTGAACTGGCTGGGCCAGGCCATCGTCATCCTGGCACAGTGCCTCGCGGTCACCGTGCCGCTTCTGGTCGCCGTGGCCTACATGACCTACGTCGACCGCAAGGTCTGGGCGTCGATCCAGCTTCGCCGCGGCCCCAACGTCGTCGGCCCGTTCGGTCTGCTTCAGCCTTTCGCGGACGGGCTGAAGCTCGTGCTGAAGGAAACGATCGTGCCGTCGAGTGCGAACGGCGTGCTGTTCATCGTCGCACCGATGATCACCTTCGTGACCGCGCTGGTCGCCTGGGCGGTCGTGCCGTTCGACGACGGCTGGGTCATCGCCGACATCAACGTCGGTGTCCTCTATCTCTTCGCCATCTCCTCGCTCGGCGTCTACGGCATTATCATCGCCGGCTGGGCCTCGAACTCGAAGTACGCGTTCCTGGGCGCGCTGCGCTCGGCGGCGCAGATGGTGTCCTACGAGGTCTCGATCGGCTTCGTGCTGATCACGGTCCTGCTCTGCGTCGGCTCGCTCAATCTTTCCCAGGTGGTGATCGCTCAGTCCGGCTGGTTCTGGAATTGGTTCTGGCTGCCGCTGCTGCCGATGTTCGTGATCTTCTTCGTTTCAGCGCTGGCCGAGACCAACCGCACGCCGTTCGACCTGCCGATGTCGGAAGCCGAACTGGTGGCGGGGTTCCACACCGAATACTCGTCGATGACCTTCGGCCTATTCTTCCTCGGCGAATACGCAAACATGATTCTGCTGTCGGCGATGGGAGCAGTGCTGTTCCTCGGCGGCTGGATGTCACCGGTGCCTTACGCGCCTTTCACTCTGGTCCCGGGTGTCGTCTGGTTCGCGCTGAAGATCGCCTTCCTGCTGTTCGTCTTCTCGTGGACCAAGGGCACGCTGCCCCGTTACCGCTATGACCAGCTGATGCGCCTGGGCTGGAAGGTGTTCCTGCCGGTGTCGCTGGGCTGGGTCGTCCTCACCGCCGCCGTGCTGCAGTTCGGCGGCTGGGTTCCGAAGCCTTAGGAGATCGCACCATGGCTTCACTCGACCGTACCGCCCGCGCCTTCCTGCTCTCTGAGCTGCTGGCCGGCTTCGCGCTCACCTTGAAATACATGTTCAAGCCCAAGGTGACGGTGAACTACCCCTACGAGAAGGGTCCGCTGAGCCCGCGCTTCCGTGGCGAGCATGCGCTGCGCCGTTATCCGAACGGCGAGGAGCGCTGCATTGCGTGCAAGCTCTGCGAGGCAATCTGCCCGGCGCAGGCCATCACCATCGAGGCGGAGCCGCGCGAAGACGGCAGCCGCCGTACGACGCGCTACGACATCGACATGACGAAGTGCATTTACTGCGGCTTCTGCCAGGAAGCCTGCCCGGTCGACGCCATCGTCGAAGGCCCGAACTTCGAGTTCTCGACCGAGACCCGCGAGGAGCTCATGTACAACAAGGACAAGCTGCTCGCGAACGGCGACCGCTGGGAAAGCCTGATCGCGGCCAACCTCCGGTCCGACGCGTCGTATCGCTGAGTCGGGCGGGAGGAGACACAAGACATGCTGCTCCAGGCTCTGGCTTTCTACGTCTTCGCGGCGATCACGGTCGCATCGGCCGCGATGGTCGTGGTGTCGCGCAACCCGGTCTATTCGGTCCTCTTCCTGATCCTGGCGTTCTTCAACGCCGCGGCGCTTTTCGTGCTGATCGGGGCGGAGTTCATCGCGATGATCCTGGTCATCGTTTACGTCGGCGCCGTCGCCGTGCTTTTCCTCTTCGTGGTCATGATGCTCGACATCAACGTTGCCGAGCTGCGCGAAGGCTTCCTGAAGTACCTGCCGGTCGGTGCCATGATCGGCGCCGTGCTGCTCGCCGAGATCCTGCTAGGCCTCGGAGTCCTGGGCAGCGGCTCGGTGACCGTGGCCGCCCTCGACAAGGCAGGGCCGCAGATTCTCGCGGTCGACAATACCCGTGCGATCGGCCGCGTCCTCTACACCCAGTATTTCTACCTCTTCCAGGTGGCGGGCCTCGTGCTGCTGGTCGCCATGATCGGTGCCATCGTCCTTACGTTGCGCACCCGGCCCGGCGTCCGCCGCCAGAAGGTGAGCGAACAGCTCTACCGTCCCAAGAAAGAGGCGGTCACGCTGGTCAAGGTCCCGCCGCGGGGAGGCGTGTGATGATGATCGGTCTCGGCCACTACCTCGCTGTCGCCGCGGTGCTGTTCACTCTCGGCATCCTGGGCATTTTCCTGAACCGCAAGAACGTTATCGTCATCCTGATGTGCGTCGAGCTGATGCTGCTGGCGGTCAACATCAACCTCGTCGCTTTTTCGATCTTCCAGGGCAATGTCGTGGGCCAGGTCTTCGCCATGTTGGTCCTGACGGTCGCCGCGGCGGAAGCCGCCATCGGGTTGGCGATTCTGGTCGTCTACTTCCGCAATCGGGGTACGATCGCCGTCGAAGACATCAACGCCATGAAGGGCTAGGGCGGGCACGCATCATGGATCTCGCCATCAAGCTCATCGTCTTCCTGCCGCTGCTCGCGGCGGCGATCGCGGGCCTGTTCTGCCGCGTGATCGGCGACCGTCCCGCGCAGATCGTGACCTGCGCGGCGCTCCTGATCGCGGCAGCGCTTTCGGTCTTCGTGTTCGTGAAGATCGGCTTCGGCCCGGAGAACGCCAAGCTCGTCGTCGTGAAGCTGTTCTCGTGGATCGACTCCGGCACGCTCGACATCGCCTGGTCGCTGCGCGTCGACACGCTGACGGCGGTCATGCTGATCGTGGTCACCGGCGTCTCCTCGATGGTCCATGTCTACTCCATCGGCTACATGGAGGAGGATTCGTCGATCCCGCGGTTCATGGCCTATCTCAGCCTGTTCACCTTCTTCATGCTGATGCTGGTGACGGCGGACAACCTGGTCCAGCTCTTCTTCGGCTGGGAGGGCGTGGGCCTGGCGTCGTACCTGCTGATCGGCTTCTGGTTCGACAAGCCGTCGGCCAATGCCGCCGCGATGAAGGCCTTCATCGTGAACCGCGTCGGCGACTTTGGCTTCGCACTCGGCATCTTCGCCGTCTGGATGCTGTCGGGCTCGGTCGGCTTCGAGGAGATCTTCGGCAAGGCGCCGCAGATGGCGCAGATGCGCATCCAGTTCCTCGGCATGGACCTGCCGGCGCTGGAGACCGCCTGCCTGCTGCTGTTCGTCGGCGCCATGGGCAAGTCCGCCCAGCTCGGCCTCCACACCTGGCTACCAGATGCAATGGAAGGCCCGACCCCGGTGTCGGCGCTGATCCACGCGGCCACGATGGTGACCGCCGGTGTCTTCATGGTCTGCCGCCTGTCGCCGCTCTTCGAGCTTGCGCCGATTGCGCTGCAGGTCGTGACCCTGATCGGCGCGGCCACGGCTTTCTTCGCGGCGACGGTCGGCCTGACCCAGTTCGACATCAAGCGGGTGGTCGCCTACTCGACCTGCAGCCAGCTCGGCTACATGTTTTTCGCGTGCGGTGTCGGCGCCTACTCAGCCGCGATGTTCCACCTGATGACCCATGCCTTCTTCAAGGCGCTTCTGTTCCTGGGCTCGGGCTCCGTGATCCATTGTCTGCACCATGAGCAGGACATGCGGAAGATGGGTGGCGTGAAGGAGAAGGCGCCGCAGACCTTCATCCTGATGTGGGTCGGTACGCTCGCCCTGTCGGGCATCGGCATCCCGTTCATTCTGGGTAACGGCCTGGGCTTCGCGGGCTTCTACTCCAAGGACATCATGCTCGAGGCGTCGTTCGGCGTGCACACGACGGTCGGCCTCATCGCTTTCTGGCTGGGCGTGATCGCCGCCTTTATGACGGCGTTCTACTCGACCCGCCTGATGTTCATGACCTTCTACGGCAAGTACCGCGGCGACCATCATACCTGGGACCACGCGCACGAGTCTCCGCTGGTCATGACGATCCCGCTCTACGTGCTGGGCATCGGCGCCGCCTTCTCGGGCCTCATCGCCTACGACTGGTTCGTTGGTCACGACTGGAAGGCCTTCTGGGGCGACTCCATTGCCGTGAAGTCGACGGCCGAAGTGCTGCACCACGCCCATGAAGTGCCGCTCTGGGTAAAGCTGCTGCCGTTGGCGATGGCCGTGTCCGGCATTGCGTTGAGCTACTACTACTATGTCGTGAAGCCGAGCCTACCGGAGCGCACGGTCAAGACGTTCCCCGGCCTGCACGCGCTGTTTTTCAACAAGTGGTATTTCGACGAACTCTACGATGCGATCTTCGTGAAGCCGTCGCTGGCGATCGGCCGCGTGCTCTGGAAGAAGGGCGATGGCGCCACGATCGACGGGCTCGGCCCCGACAACATCGCCGCGCGCGCACAGTACATGGCGGGCGTGCTCATGCGCTTCCAGAGCGGCTATCTCTATCACTACGCGTTCGTGATGCTGGTCGGCGTGGCAGGCCTCGTCACGTACTTCATGCTGGCGACGAGGTAAGGCCCCGATGTCGAGTTGGCCCATCCTCTCACTGGTCACGTTCCTGCCTATGGCGGGGGCGTTGTTCTGCTTGGTCGTCAATGGTCCCAGGGAGGCCGTGGACCGCAACTGCCGCAGCGCCGCGCTGCTGACGTCGTTGGTCACCTTCCTGATTTCGCTGGTTCTGTGGATTCGCTTCGATCCGACCAAGGCCGGGTTCCAGTTCGAGGAGAAGGTGGCATGGGTGCCGGCGCTCGGCATCGGCTACCACATGGGCATCGACGGCATCTCGCTGTTCTTCGTGCTGCTGTCGACGCTGCTGACGCCGATCTGCATCCTGGCGAGTTGGGAGTCGGTGAAGGTGCGAGTGAAGGAATACATGGTCGCCTTCCTCGTGCTCGAGACCTTCATGGTCGGCATGTTCTGCGCGCTCGACCTGGCGCTTTTCTACATCTTCTTCGAAGGCGTCCTGATCCCGATGTTCCTGATCATCGGCGTGTGGGGCGGCAAGCGGCGCGTCTACGCGGCCTTCAAGTTCTTCCTCTATACGCTGCTCGGCTCGGTACTGATGCTGCTGGCGATCATCGCCGTCTACTGGCAGGTCGGCACGACGGACCTGCCGACGGCGATGGAGAAGCTCAATCTGCCGTTCACCTGGCAGTGCTGGCTGTGGCTGGCCTTCTTCGCCTCGTTCTCGGTGAAGGTGCCGATGTGGCCGGTCCATACCTGGCTGCCCGATGCCCACGTCGAGGCGCCGACGGCGGGTTCGGTCATCCTGGCCGGCGTGTTGCTGAAGATGGGCGGCTACGGCTTCCTGCGCTTCTCGATCCCGCTGTTCCCTGAGGCGACGCAGTATTTCGCACCGTTGGTCTTCGCTCTCTCCGTCGTGGCCGTGATCTACACCTCGCTGGTGGCGCTGGTACAAGAGGACATGAAGAAGCTGATCGCCTACTCGTCGGTAGCCCACATGGGTTTCGTGACGATCGGCGCCTTCGTCATGAACATGCAGGGCGTACAGGGCTCGATCTTCCAGATGCTGAGCCACGGGATCGTCTCGGCTGCTCTCTTCCTCTGCGTCGGCGTGGTCTACGACCGCATGCATACGCGCGAGATCGCTGCCTATGGCGGCCTGGTCCATCGCATGCCGCGCTACGCCTTCACTTTCCTGTTCTTCACGTTGGCGAGCGTGGGCTTGCCGGGCCTGTCGGGGTTCGTCGGCGAGTTCCTAGTACTCCTGGGTGCGTTCAAGGCCAACACCTGGGTCGCTTTCCTGGCGGCCACCGGCCTGATCCTGGGTGCGGCCTACGCGCTCTGGCTCTACCGCAAGATCATCTTCGGCGAGCTGACCAAGGACTCGTTGAAGGCCATCCTCGACATGAACCGGCGAGAGATCGCAATCTTCCTGCCGCTCGTGTTGCTCACGCTCTGGATGGGCATCCATCCCAATTCTTTCCTCGATCCGATGGCGCCCGCGGTTGACAAGCTGATCGGCGACTATCAGGCGGCTCTCAAGCTCGCCCGTACCGCGGCGCTGGCGCCGTGAGCGGCCGGGAGTGACGAATATGGTTGTCGGTCTCGAATCCTGGACTCTGGCACGGCCCGAGCTCTTTCTCGCCGCCGCGACCTGCTTGCTACTGGTCTATGGCGTGGTGCGAGGCGAGGTGGCGACCCCGTTCGTGTCGCTTGCGACCTCGCTGGCGCTGCTCGTGACGGCCGTATTGCTGTTCATGCCCTATCGCGAGGGTACCGCTTTCGCCACGCTGTTCATCACCGACCGCCTGACAACGACGATGAAGGCGCTGGTGCTGGTCGGTGCGGCGATTACCGTCCTGATGTCGCGGGCCTATTTCGAGCAGGCCAAGGCTTGGCGCTTCGAGTATCCGCTGCTGGTGGCGCTCGCCACCCTCGGCATGATGCTGATGATCTCGGCCAACGACCTGATGTCGCTCTATGTCGGCCTCGAGCTGCAGTCGCTGGCGCTCTACGTCGTGGCGGCCTTCCAGCGTGACAGCGTGCGCTCGACCGAGGCCGGTGTGAAGTACTTCGTCCTGGGTTCAGTCGCCTCGGGCATGCTGTTGTTCGGCGCCTCGCTGATCTACGGATTCTGCGGCGGCACGGCCTTCGTGCAGATCTCTCGCGCGCTGCTCGACGGACGGGGCGAGGAGATCGGCACGATCATCGGTCTGGTGTTCGTTGTGGCAGGCCTCGCCTTCAAGGTCTCGGCCGTGCCGTTCCACATGTGGACGCCGGACGTCTACGAGGGCGCGCCGACGCCGGTCACGGCGCTGTTCGCCGTGGCGCCCAAGATTGCCGCGATGTCGCTGCTGGTCTCGGTCCTGATGGGGCCGTTCAAGCCGCTGTTTGCGCAGTGGCAGCAGATCATCGTAGTAGCCTCCGTGCTTTCGATGGCGCTCGGCGCCTTCGCCGCTCTCCGCCAACAGAACATCAAACGCCTGATGGCCTACTCGTCTATCGGCAATGTCGGTTACATCCTGCTAGGCCTCGCCAGCGGCAGCGAGAAGGGCATCCAGGCCGTGGTGTTCTACCTCGCCATCTATCTCGTGATGACCCTGGGTGTTTTCGCGACGATCCTGATGATGAAACGACGCGACGTCATGCTCGAGGACATCTCCGACCTTGCCGGGCTGGCGCGCAACCAGCCGATGATGGCTTTCGCTTTGCTGATCTTCATGTTCTCGCTGGCCGGCATCCCGCCGCTCGCGGGGTTCTGGGGCAAGCTCTACATCTTCATCGCCGCGGTCGAGGCGAAGCTCTACATTCCGGCCGTGCTGGGCGTGCTCGCGTCTGTGGTCGCGTCCTATTACTATCTGCGGATCGTCAAGGTGATGTACTTCGATGAGCCGGCAGAGGCGATCGACCGGCCGGCCTTCGGCATCAACCGTGCCGTGGCGCTTGTGGCGGCCTTCATCGTGGCGGTCTTCTCGCTGGTGCCGCAGCCGCTCAGCGTCGTCGCCGCTGCCGCCGCGAAGGGCCTCTTCCCGTGACGCATCCACCCGTCCTGCCGGACGGGTGGATGCTGGTCGCTCTCGACAGCGTCGGCAGCACCAACGACGAAGCCATGCTGCTGGCGGACGGTGGCGCCAGCGAAGGCACCGTCGTGTGGGCCCGCGAGCAGGTGGGTGGCCGTGGCCGTCGCGGCCGGAGCTGGGCATCGCCGGTCGGCAATCTCTACAGCTCGACGATCCTGCGGCCGAACTGTACGGCCCCGCGTGCGGCAGAACTTGGTTTCGTGGCGGCGTTGGCAGTGGGCGACCTCGTGCCCGCGGACAGGGCCGTTCGCCTGAAGTGGCCCAACGACGTGCTCGTCGACGGGGGCAAGGTCGCGGGCATCCTGCTCGAGAGTGCGATCGGCCAGGCCGGCCGCGTCGAACATGTGGTGGCGGGCATCGGTGTGAATGTCAGCTTCGCCCCGCAGCTTCCCGAGATGCGCTATCCGAGCGCCAAGCTAGGGGGCACGGTGGAGGCATCGCTGGAGAGCCTTACGCGCGCGTTCGCGGCACGTCTCGCCCAATGGCGGGACAAGGGCTTCGACGCCGTCCGCGCCGACTGGCTGGCAAAGGCCGGACCGCTCGGTGCGGCGGTCGATGTCCGGTTGGGCGAGGAACTGGTCAGCGGTCGCTTCGCCGGATTGGACCGCGAAGGGGCGCTGCTGCTGGACACTCCCGCCGGCCCGCGCAAGATCGTGACGGGTGAATTGCTGGGCCGAGCGGCCTGAGGAGACAGATCGATGCTGCTGGCCATCGACGTGGGTAACACAAATTCGAAGTTCGCCGTGTTCGACGGAGACAAGCTCTTGTCGCAGTTCCGCCTGCGCACCGAACCGAAGCGCACCGCCGACGAATACGCAGCCTGGCTGACGCAGCTCATGCAGCTCCAAGGCTTCGATCCGACCAGCATCAAGGGCGCGATCCTGGCGAGCGTGGTGCCTGCGGTGAACTTGCATCTGCGGCGTCTGTGCGAGACCTATTTCAACACCAAGCTGCTGATTGTGGGTGAGCCCGATGTCGACCTCGGCATCAAGGTGCTGATCGATCGCCCGCAAGACGCCGGCGCCGACCGGCTGGTCGGCGTGATTGCCGCCTACAAGCGCCACGGCGGACCGTTGATCAGCATTGACTTCGGCAGCGCTACGACCTTCGACTTGATCGACAAGGACGGCAACTTCATCGGCGGTGTTCTGGCGCCCGGCGTCGAGCTCACCATCGAATCGTTCTACCTGATGACCGCGCGTCTGCCGCGCATCCGGGTCGAGAAGCCCGCCAAGGTGATCGGCAAGGCCACGGTGCCCGCCATGCAGTCGGGAATCTTCTGGGGATATGTCGGCCTGATAGAGAGCCTGATCAAGCGTATCCGCGCCGAGTACGGTGAGCCCATGAAGGTTGTCGCTACCGGCGGCCTGGCCACTGTTTTCAAGGACGAGATCGGACTGTTCGACGCGATCGAACCAGACCTGATGTCGCTGGGATTGTTGGAAATCTGGCGCCGCAACCGCCGATGACGGTCCCGTCGAACGACGAGTTGCTGTTTCTCGCCTTGGGAGGGGCGGGCGAGATCGGTATGAACCTCAATCTCTATGGTCATGCCGGTAAGTGGCTGATGGTCGATCTGGGCATCGGCTTCGCCGACGATTCCATACCCGGTGTTGAAGTCGTGATGCCCGATCCGGCGTTCATCGTGGAGCGTCGCGATTCACTGGTCGGCATCGTGCTCACGCACGCGCATGAGGATCATCTGGGCGCGGTGGCCGACCTCTGGCCGCAGCTCAAGGCGCCGGTGCATGCAACGCCGTTCGCGGCCGCGGTGCTCCGCCGCAAGCTCTCGGAAGCGGGCCTGCGCGACATGGTGCCGGTCACGGAGATCCCGCTCGGCGGCCGGTTCAGCCTGGCGCCTTTCGAGCTCGAGCTGATCACCATGACGCACTCGATCCTGGAACCCAATGCGCTGGCGATCCGAACGAAGTTCGGGACGGTGTTCCATACCGGCGACTGGAAGATCGATCCCGAGCCGCTGCTGGGGGACGTCACCGACGAGGCCATGTTGAAGCGCATCGGCGACGAGGGTGCGCTCGCTATGGTCTGCGACAGCACCAACGTCTTCGTCGAAGGTGAGGCGGGGTCGGAGGCCACCGTGCGAGCGCACCTTGAGAAGCTGGTGCATGGTCGTAAAGGCCGAGTGGCCGTGACATGCTTTGCCTCGAACCTGGCACGGGTCGAGAGCGTCGCCTTGGCCGCCGTTGCGGTCGGTCGGCATCCTGTCCTGGCTGGCCGTGCTCTACAACGCATGGTCGAGTCGGCTCAGGAGTGCGGATACCTGCTCGACTTCCCGGAATGTGTGCCCGAGCAGCAGGCGGGCTTCCTGCCGCGCGACAAGGTCCTTTTCATCTGCACCGGTAGCCAGGGTGAGCCACGGGCCACCATGGCCAAGCTCGCCAATAACGAGCACCGGGACCTTGTGCTGGAGCAGGGCGACACGGCGATATTCTCGTCGCGGGTCATCCCCGGCAACGAACGCTCGGTGGGCCGTCTGCAGAACGCCCTGATGGCGCATGGCGTCGAGGTGATCACCGACCGCGAGGCTGACATCCACGTCTCGGGCCACCCGGCGCGGGACGAGCTGGTACGCGTCTACCAGTGGGTCCGTCCGAAGATCGCTCTGCCAGTCCACGGCGAGGTGCGCCACATGTTGGAGCACGCCGCTCTTGCCCGCGCCTGTCAAGTGCCGGAGACAGTCATTGCTCCGAATGGAACGCTGGTGCGGTTGGCGCCCGGCCCGGCCGAGATCATCGATCATGTGCCGGCCGGCCGGCTGGCACGGGATGGGGACGGCCTCGTGCCTCTGGATGGCGACGCTTTGCGCGAACGGCGCAAGCTCCTGTGGAACGGCGCGGCGGCCGCGACGATTGTGCTCGACCGGTGCGGCAAGGCGGTTGCGGCGCCGAAAGTGTCTTTGCGTGGCATCGAGGACGGTAGTGGCGAACTCGTCGACGCGGTCGTGGCGGGCCTGACGGAGATGCTGGTTGATCTCGGTGATTCGGAACGGAAGGACGATACACGGATCGAAGAGGCCGCCCGACAGGTGGTGCGACGCGTCGTACGGGCGCAATTCGGCAAGAAGCCGTTGACGGACGTGCACATCGTCCGCATCTAGAAATGAGTTCGTGGAGACAGACTGATGATCGGACGCCTGAACCACATCGCCATCGCCGTGCCGGACCTCGACAAGGCCTCCGAGCTCTATCGCTCCGTCATGGGGGCCAAGGTCAGCGCCCCTAAGGCGCAGCCGGCGCACGGCGTCACCGTGGTGTTCGTCGAGCTGCCCAACACCAAGATCGAGCTGCTGCATCCGCTGGGCGAGAGGTCACCTATCGCCAACTTTCTTGCGCGGAATGCCGATGGCGGCATCCACCATGTCTGCTACGAGGTCGAGGACATCTACGCTGCCCGCGACAAGCTCAAGGCCGGCGGTGCCCGCGTGCTGGGCAACGGCGAGCCCAAGATCGGCGCGCACGACAAGCCCGTGCTGTTTCTGCACCCGAAGGACTTTGCCGGCACCCTGATCGAACTCGAGCAGGTTTAGGGACCTCGCCATGGGCTGGGCCACCGGCGTCATGGTCTACCTGGTGATCTGGTGGACAGTTCTGTTCTGCGTCCTGCCGCTGGGGGTGAGGCGGGTCCAGAACCCCGGAAGGGGCGAGGAACGGGGCGCGCCGGAGCGTCCGCAACTGCTGCGGAAGGCCGCCATCACCAGCGTCGTTGCTGCGGTGCTCTGGATGGGCTTCTTCTTGCTGCACCAAGCCGACGTCTTCAGCTTCCGACGGCTTGAAGGGAATTAATCTGATTGCTTAAGATCAATGTATAAGTATTTGAACTAAAAGAAACGGCGGGCCAGTAGCCCGCCGTCCTCTACCCCCGAAACTCGTCGTAGGCGGCTTGTGCCGCTCTCCTCCCTAGAACTCGGGCTGCGCCCAAGGCGTAGGCTACTTACCCCGCCGCCAATGCCTTGCCAAGACCTTTTCTTTCGATCATCGGCCCTTGCCGGAACAATTGTTGTGACGCTGGGTCGTTCGTCGACAAACAAATGTCCGCACCGTTTAGATGATCATCCGATGTACACGTACTTGACTACGAACAGGACAGCGAGAACGCCAACTGCCGGATGAATGTCGCGATAGCGTCCGGCTGCCAGCTTGATTCCGGCGTATGAGATGAACCCGAACGCGATGCCGTCGGCGATCGAGAAGGTAAAGGGCATGGCGATCGCGGTGATCACTGCTGGCGCCGCCTCGGTGAGGTCGCTCCACTCGATCTCCGTCAGTCCGCGTGCCATGAGACAGGCGACGTAGAGAAGCGCCGGCGCCGTGGCATAGGCCGGAATAGAGCCGGCGAGCGGCGCAACGAAGAGAGCCAGCAGGAAGAGCAGGCCGACGGTCGCCGCCGTCAGGCCGGTCCGGCCGCCGGCGTTGATGCCCGACGCGCTCTCGATGTAGCTCGTGGTCGTCGAGGTTCCGACAGCCGCGCCGAGCATCGCAGCGGTGCTGTCGGAGATCAGGACGCCGCGCAGGCGGGGCACGGTTCCGTCCGGCCGCATGAAGCCGCCGCGATGGGCCAGCGCGATCAGCGTTCCGGTGTTGTCGAACACGTCGACGAACAAGAACGCGAACACCACGGTAATCAGGCCGACCTTGAAGGCGCCCGCGAGGTCCATCTGCAGGAAGACCGGCTCGATCGAGGGCGGCAGGTCGAAGATGCCGGCGAACTTCTGGTGGCCCGCCAGGATGGAAATCACCGTAACGACCAGGATGCCGATGATGACGCCGCCCATGACGCGGCGGTGTTCAAGGGCGACGATGATGGCGAAGCCCAGCACCGCCATGACCACCGGCCAGCTCGTGAGTTTGCCGTGCGTCACCAATGTCGCTGGGTGGTCTACGACGATGCCGGCGTTCTTCATGGCGATCAGGGCGAGGAACAGGCCAATGCCCGCGGCGATCGCCATCTTGAGGGACTTGGGGATCGCATTGACGATCCACTCGCGGATGGGCAGCACGCTGATGACCAGGAACATCACGCCCGAAATGAAGACGCAGCCCAGCGCGACCTGCCAGCTATGGCCCATGCCGCCCACGACGCCGAACGCAAAGTAGGCGTTGAGGCCCATGCCTGGAGCCAGCGCGATCGGGTAGTTGGCGAGGAAGGCCATGAGGAAGCAGCCGATGGCAGCGGCAACACAGGTTGCCGCGAACACCGCGCCGAACGGCATGCCCGCGGCCTTCAGGATGTCCGGGTTGACGAAGATGATGTAGGCCATCGTCAGGAAGGTCGTCAGGCCCGCCACGAGCTCCGTCCGGACCGTCGTCTTGTTCTCGCTCAACTTGAACACTTGTTCGAGCATTCGCTTCTCCCCCGATCTTCACGCTGAGTGTGCGGGCATACCCCTGTGCAAAGCCAGCGCCGCCGACCATCCGGGAGCTGTGGTTTGCCTTTGCCCGACCCGTTCCCTACAGTCCGCCGCCACCCGAGACGACCTGCCCGAGGACGCTGCCAGCATGCGGATGAGCCAGTATTTTCTGCCTACCCTGAAGGAGAATCCTTCTGAGGCGCAGATCGTTTCGCATCGCCTCATGCTGCGGGCAGGACTGGTCCGCCAGACCAGCGCCGGTATCTACGCCTGGCTGCCGGCGGGCTTCCGCGTCCTGAAGAACATCGAGCGCATCGTCCGCGAGGAGCAGGATGCTGCAGGTGCCCAAGAAGTCCTGATGCCGACCATACAGTCTGCCGACCTGTGGCGGGAGAGCGGGCGCTACGATGCCTACGGGCCCGAGATGCTGCGCATTAAGGATCGTCACGACCGCGAGATGCTCTACGGTCCGACCAACGAGGAGATGATCACGGTCCTGTTCCGAGACGGCGTGAAGAGCTATCGCGACCTGCCGAAGAACCTCTATCACATTCAGTGGAAGTTCCGGGACGAGGTACGTCCCCGGTTCGGCGTGATGCGCGGCCGCGAGTTCCTGATGAAGGACAACTATTCCTTCGACATCGACAAGGCCGGTGCGATCCATTCCTACAACCGGATGTTCGTGGCCTATTTGCGCACCTTCGCCCGCATGGGCCTGAAGGCGATCCCGATGCGGGCTGACACCGGCCCGATCGGCGGCGACCTCAGCCACGAGTTCATCATCTTGGCCGAAACCGGCGAGAGCGCCGTGTTTTGCCATAAGGGACTGGTCGACAAGGACATCCTCAGCCGGAAGATCGACTACACATCCGATCTCCAGTCGCTGGTGAATGAGTGGACGTCGCTGTACGCGGCCACCGACGAGATGCACGACGCGAAGGCGTTCGAGGAGATCCCAGAGACCGATCGGCTGGCGGCGCGCGGCATCGAGGTCGGCCACATCTTCTATTTCGGCACCAAGTACTCCAAGCCGATGAATGCCGTTGTGGCCGGGCCGGGCGGCGAACAGGTGACAGTGGAGATGGGCTCATACGGTATCGGCGTCTCGCGTCTGGTCGGCGCCATCATCGAGGCCAGCCACGACGATGCCGGCATCGTTTGGCCGGAATCGATTGCGCCGTTCAAGGTCGCCATCGTCAATCTCAAACCGGATGACGGCGCGGTGAGCGGCGCCTGCCAGAAGCTCTACGCCGCAGTGGCCGGCACGGGCATCGAGGCGCTGCACGACGACCGTGACCTGCGGCCCGGCGCCAAGTTCGCCGACATGGACCTGATCGGCACACCCTGGCAGGTGATCGTCGGGCCGAAGGGCCTGGCTGCCGGCAAGGTGGAGCTCAAGAACCGCAGGACCGGCGCGCGCGAGGAGCTGCCGCCGGAACAGGTCCTCACGCGTTTCGGCTGAACGCAGACCGGCGGCTACCATGTCCTTCGCTGCCGTCGAACGCCTGATCGCTTTCCGCTACCTCCGCGCGCGCCGCGAGGAGGGCTTCATCTCCGTCATCGCGGGTTTCTCGCTGCTCGGCATCACGCTTGGGGTGGGGACACTCATTATCGTAATGGCCGTGATGAACGGCTTTCGCGTCGAGATGCTGCGCCAGATGTCGAGCATCAGCGGCCAACTCGGCGTCCAGGCCAATCGTGGTGGCCTGGAGGCGACGCCGGACCTGCTGAAGCAGCTTCGGGTCGTGCCAGGCGTCGTCACCGCGACGCCGTCGGCTGAAGGCCAGCTGATGGCCGTGGTCGGCGACCGGGTGCGCGGCGTCGTGCTGCGCGGAATGACCGCCCAGGATTTGCGGGAGCGGATCCCCGTGTCGGCTGCGATCGAGGGAAGTCCCGATATCCGCGACCGCTATCGTGGCCTCTGCCGCGGCGACGAGGACAACCCGATCGACTGGGGCAGCCTCAAGTCGTTCGGCGACGACTTCTCGGTGGCGATCGGCCGGCGCATGGCCGACCTCCTGAACCTGAAGGTGGGGGATACCCTGCAGCTCGTCTCTCCGGTTTCGGTCGCAACGCCGCTCGGTGTGATGCCGCGTTCTGCGGCAGCGCGTGTCGCTGCCATCTTCTGTACCGGCATGTACGACTACGACGCGAACTTCGTATACGCCCCGCTGCAGGATGCTCAACGCCTTCTCAATCTCGGATCGAACGTGACCGGCATCGAGGTGTTCGTCCGCGACGACATCCCGTTGGGGCAGACGAGGCGACTCCTGATGGACGTAGTCGGCGCGCAGGCCTGGGTATTCGACTGGTTCCAGGCCAATGCAGGCTTCTTCAGCGCCATCCTTGCGCAGACAAACGTGATGTTCCTGGTCCTGACGATGATCGTCGTGGTTGCCGCGTTCAATATCGTGTCAAGTTTGGTCATGCTGGTGCGGACCAAGACCGCCGATATCGCGATCCTGCGTACCATGGGGGCAAGCCGCGGCACCATCATGCGGATATTCCTGCTCGACGGGCTCGCAATCGGCGGAGTCGGAACGATTTTCGGCGTTGTGCTCGGCCTCGCCTTCGCCCGGAACATCGAGGCGATCCGGCAGTGGCTGCAGCGCACCTTCGACATCGTCCTGTTCGACGAGACGCTCTACCTGCTGGCAGAGATGCCGTCGCGGATCGAGTGGGGCGAAGTTGCCGTCATCGCCGGAATGGCCCTGATCTTCGCATTGTTGGCCTCACTCTATCCGGCGCTGCGGGCGGCGCGACTGGACCCGGTGGAAGGGCTACGCCGTGAGTGACCGCGCACCCGCCGTCGAGCGCTGGCTGGCTTGGCGTTATCTTGCGACTCGTCAAAGGGAAGGATTCGTCTCCTTCATCGCCATCTTCTCACTGGTTGGCGTGGCTTTGGGCGTCGCGACCCTGATCGTCGTGCTGTCGGTGATGGGTGGTTTCCGCGAGCAGTTGCTGGGGCGGATCATCGGAATGAACGGCCATGTCGTGATTGCCGCCCGGGACGGCCTCCTGAAGACGACTCCGGAGCTTCTTTCACAGCTGCAGGCAGTACCCGGAGTCACCTCCGTCCGGTTGACGCTGGAGCGTCAGGCCCTCGTGTCGGCGCACGGCCAGACGCGCGGCGCGCAACTCCGTGGCGTGCGCAAGGAAGACCTGCTGTCGAGGGGCATCGTTGCGCAAAATCTGGTTTTCGGGCGGCTGGACGACTTCGGCGCGAAACCTGGCGTCGTGATCGGCGAACGCCTGCGGCAGGCCATGCAGGTCCGGGTCGGCGAACCTCTGACCATCGTGACGCACGTCCTCAACGAGAACGGCACCATCGCGCCGCGATATTCCGACTATGAGATTCTCGCGAGCTTCCTCAGCCGTCGCTTCGAGTTTGACAATTCCCTGGTCTTCATTCCGCTTCCTATGCTGCAGGAGGATCTCGGATATGGTGACCAGTCGGTGACGTCAATTGACCTCTTCCTGACCGATCCGGCGGCGGCGCCGAAGATTGCTGACGATTTGCGGCGCTCCCTGGGTCGCGCCGACCTGCAGGTCTCTCATTGGCTCGGGCTCAACGCGAGGTTCGTCGGCGCCCTGCAGGTCGAGCGCGTTATGATGTTCATCATCCTCACCTTGATCGTTGTGGTGGCGGCCATGAACGTCGTGGCGAGCTTCACGATGCTGGTGCGCGTGAAGCGCGGCAGCATCGCCATCCTGCGCACCATGGGCGCGACACCCGGCACGATCGTCCGCGCCTTCTTCCTCGCGGCCGCTGCAGTCGGCATGGTCGGTACGTTGATCGGGGCAGGGCTCGGCTTGCTGATCTGCGCCAACATGCCGGAGATCGGGCGGCTGCTTTCGGAAATCACCGGCGCGGCGGGCACCGGCGGCGCGGAGGTCGACTTCATTACATCGATGCCGGTAAGGGTGCAGGCTGCTGAAGTGTCCAGCATCGTTGCGGTTGCGATCGTGCTGTCGCTCGTGGCAGCGGCCTATCCGGCCTGGCGAAGTGCGAGGATCGAACCGGTCGAGGGGCTGCGCCATGAGTGACACTGCATCTCCACTTTCCTTGCAAGGGATCCGGCGGACCTTCATACAGGGCGAGCGCCGTCTCGAGGTTCTGCACGGCGTCTCCCTCGATCTTCGGCCCGGCGAGATTGTGGCCCTGGTAGGGCAGTCGGGCAGCGGCAAGTCGACCCTGCTGCACATTGCAGGTCTCCTGGAGCGGCCGGACGAAGGCGATGTCGTCGTCGACGGCCGGTCGGCCGGCAAGCTCGGCGATCGCGAACGCACGGCGCTGCGGCGGGAGTTCCTGGGTTTCGTCTACCAGTACCATCACCTGCTGCCCGAGTTCTCGGCGATCGAGAACGTGATTCTGCCCCAGATGTTGAATGGCGTGGCCCGCGGCTCGGCGCGCAAGCGGGCGGAGGAACTCCTGACCATGGTCGGCCTCCGTGAACGGCTGGACCATCGGCCGGGCCGGCTTTCCGGCGGCGAGCAGCAGCGTGTGGCGATCGCCCGCGCCGTCGCCAATGCACCGCGCGTGTTGCTGGCCGACGAGCCGACCGGCAACCTCGATTCGACGACATCCGAGACGGTCTTCCAGCAACTCCTCGCGCTGGTGCAGGGGACCGGCATGGCGGCCCTGATCGCCACGCACAATCACGAGCTCGCCGCGCGGATGGACCGCACGCTCACCCTGCGCGACGGTGTGCTCGCTGCCTGACTTTCCACAGGATTGAGGGCGATGATGGTCCGTGGCCCGCGCTGATTTCATCCATCTCAAGGTCCGATCCGCCTATTCGCTCACCGAAGGCGCGAACAAGATCGACACCATCGTGGCCCTCGCCAAGGAGCAGGCGATGCCGGCTGTCGGCGTGACCGATCGCAACAACCTCTTCGGCGCCCTCGAATTCTCCCAGTATGCCTCGAAGTCGGGCGTCCAGCCGATTGTCGGATGCGACCTCGGCATCCGCCGCGAGGAGGAGGGCGGGATCGCCACGGCCAGCAAGGTGCCCGCGGTCGATTGGCTGACCCTGCTGGTCCAGAGCGAGGCGGGCTACCGCAACCTGATGAGGCTGGTGAGTCGAGCCCACCTCGAGTTCAAAGTCGGTTCGGTATCAGCTCTTCATCTGAAGGAACTGGAAGGCGCGGCCGACGGCCTGATCGCCATCACCGGAAACGTTGGCAGTGGCGTCGGCCGTCTGCTGGCGGCAGGCCAGCTCCCGGCGGCAGGGCATATGCTCGACCGACTGCAGAGCCTGTTCGCGGGCCGGCTTTATCTCGAACTGCAGCGCCACGGCGATGACGCGGAACGTCGCATCGAAGAGCCGCTGCTCGACCTCGCCTATGAGCGCCACCTGCCGATCGTGGCGACGAACGACGTGCATTTTCCGAAAGCCTCGATGTACGAGGCGCACGACGTCCTGCTGTGCATCGAGCAGGGTGCCCATATCGAGGATCCCAACCGCCGTCGCCTGACGCCCGAGCACTACTTCAAGTCGGCGGCGGTGATGCGCAAGCTTTTCGAGGACCTGCCGGAAGCCTGCGATAACACCTTGGTGATCGCACAGCGCTGCGCCTACATGCCGGCGCCCCGCAAGCCTATCTTGCCGAACTATACCAAGCTCGAAGGCCGTTCCGAGGGCGAGGCACTGCGCGATCTCGCCAAAGGCGGTCTCGATGAACTAAAGCAGGCCGGCCGCCTCGCCGAGAAAGTGACCTTCGAGCAATATGCCGAGCGCCTGACCTACGAACTCGACATGATCGAGAAGATGGGTTTTGCCGGCTACTTCCTGATCGTTGCGGACTTCATCCAGTGGGCGAAGGACAATGGCGTTCCGGTCGGGCCGGGGCGCGGCTCGGGCGCGGGATCGCTGGTTGCCTGGTCGCTCAAGATCACGGATCTCGACCCGCTGCGCTGGGGGCTGCTGTTTGAGCGGTTCCTCAACCCCGAGCGCGTGTCGATGCCGGATTTCGATATCGACTTCTGCCAGGACAAGCGGGACCGCGTGATCCGCTACGTGCGCGACGAGTATGGCCACGACCGCGTCGCCGCGATCATCACCTTCGGCAAGCTGCAGGCCCGCGCCGTGTTGCGCGACGTTGGCCGCGTGCTCGGCATGCCCTACGGACAGGTCGATCGGATCTGCAAGCTGGTGCCGAACAACCCGGCGAATCCGACCACGCTCGCGAAGGCATTGGAGACCGAGCAGCTCCTGAAGGAGCAGTATAGCGCGGACGAGGAAATCAAGCGCCTGATCGACCTCGCGCTGCAGCTCGAAGGCCTATATCGCAACGCTTCGACCCACGCCGCCGGCGTGGTCATCGGCGACCGGCCGCTCGACGAGCTTGTGCCGCTCTATCGCGATACCGACAACAAAGATTCGTTGCCTGCTACCCAGTTCAACATGAAGTGGGTCGAGACGGCCGGGTTGGTGAAGTTCGACTTCCTCGGACTCAAGACACTGACTGTGATCGAAAAGGCTTGTGATCTGATCGGGCGAGACAAGATCGACATTGCAAGGCTGCCGCTCGATGACCGCAAGACCTTCGAGCTCCTGGCGCGAGGCGACGGGTCGGGGGTGTTTCAGCTCGAAGGCAACGGCATGCGCGACGTGTTGCGCAAGATGAAGCCGGATCGTTTCGAGGATATCATCGCCGTCGTGGCGCTTTATCGCCCGGGCCCAATGGAGAACATCCCCAGCTACATCAAGCGCAAGCATGGCGAAGAGGCGCCGGACTACCTGCATCCGTTGCTTGAAGGAATCCTGAAGGAAACCTACGGCATCATGATCTATCAGGAGCAGGTCATGCAGATCGCGCAGGTGCTGAGTGGCTATACGTTGGGCGGTGCCGACCTGCTACGCCGCGCGATGGGCAAGAAGATCCAGGCCGAAATGGACGCGCAGCGCGCGAGCTTCATCGAGGGCGCGGAGAAGAACGGCGTCAAGAAGGACAAAGCCTCGTCGATTTTCGACCAGGTCGACAAGTTCGCGGGCTACGGCTTCAACAAGAGCCACGCCGCAGCCTATGCACTGGTCTGCTACCAGACGGCCTATCTGAAGGCGAACCACCCGGTTGAGTTCTTCGCGGCCACGATGACCCTCGACATGGGCAACGTCGAGAAGCTGAATGGCTATCGCCGCGACCTCGACAAGATCGGCGTCGAGCTGCTGCCTCCGGACGTGAACAAGTCGTCCGCTGAATTCACGGTCGAACAGACCTCCGTCGGCAAGAAGGCGATCCGTTACGCGCTCGCCGCCATCAAGGGCGTCGGTCGCGAGGCGATGAACCGGCTGGTCGAGGAGCGGGCGGAGAACGGACCGTTCAAGGACCTGTTCGACGTTGCCGAGCGGCTCGACCAGCGCGTCCTGAACAAACGGCTCGTCGAAAGTCTGGTGCGCGCCGGTGCCTTCGACAGCCTGAACAGGAATCGCGCACAAACCTTTGCCGCGGTCGAAGCGCTGACGCGACACTCGCAGGCGACGCACGAATCGCGGGGGAGCGATCAGAACAGCCTGTTCGGCGATGACACCGCCCAGCGCCGGCCGCAATTGCCAAAGGTGCCAGACTGGGCGCCCATGGAGCGGCTGCAGCACGAGTTCGCCGCCATCGGCTTCTACCTGTCCTCGCACCCACTCGCCGCCTACGAGCGTAGCCTGCAGCGTCTGGGTGTCTGCCGCGCCGCCGACCTGCCGGCGTTGCTGGCGCGCGGGACGCCCGGCCGTATCAAGCTTGCCGGCACCGTGATCGATCGCATGGAGCGCACGTCTGCCAAGGGCAATCGCTTTGCCTTCGTGCAGTGCTCGGATCAGTCGGGTGCCTTCGAACTCGTCGTGTTCAGCGAGCTGCTGGGCAGCAAGCGCAACCTGCTGGAGGCGGGGCAGGCTGTCCTGATCTCGGTCGACGGGCGGCTCGATGGCGAGCAGGTGAAGCTCACGGCGCAGACGGTCGAGAAGCTCGAGGACGCCGTGGCGCATGCCGCGGCCGGCCTGCGCATCGTCATCTCCGATCCCGTGGCGCTCGAGGTGTTGCGCAAGGCACTCGAGGGCAAGCGCGGCCGCGGGCGCGTCACCCTAGTCGTGCCGGTGGAGGAGGAATCCGAGGCCGAGATCACGCTACCCGGCACCTATTCGATCGCAGGCGGCCTGCGCGACACCATCGGCAGCCTGCCGGGCGTCGCCCAGGTGGAGGAGATTTGAGCCGCCAGCCCGGCCTGTTCGAGACAGCCGACCCACCGAAGCCGCAGGTGCGTCGCGGCGGCGACGTTCAACCAGCAAGGACATCGCCGCTGCTCGAAGCGCCTGGGCTACCGCCTGAGATACGCCTCGGCACTTCGTCGTGGTTCTTCCCGGGATGGCGGGGTCTGGTCTATGAGGGCACCTATCCGCAAGTAGTGCTGAGCCGCCAGGGACTGGCTGCCTATGCGCAGATTCCGCTGCTGCGCACCGTGAGCCTCGACCGGACGTTCTATGCGCCAATCTCTGTCGTCGACTATGCCCGCTACGCGAGCCAGGTTCCGGCCGGCTTCAGCTTCGTCGTCAAGGCGCCGGCGATCGTCTGTGATGCCGTGATCCGCGACGAGGAGGGCAGGGGCAAGGTCCTCAACTCGCACTTCCTCGACGCCGCGGTCGCCGCCCGCGAGTTCGTCTTGCCCTGCCTCGAGGGCCTCAAGGAGAAAGCCGGCCCCTTGGTGTTCCAGGTCTCGCCGCTGCCGCGCAGCATCGTCGAGGACGCTTCGCTCCTCGTCGAGCGGCTGGAGACGTTCTTCGCCGCGCTGCCGCAGGAGCTCGGCGGCCGCCGGCCACTCTATGCCCTCGAACTGCGCAATGCCGAGTTGCTGACACGTCGCCTCATGCGGATGCTGGCGCAAGCCGGTGTCCGCTACTGTGTCGGCCTGCATGACCGCATGCCCGAGGTCGAGCGGCAGGAGGCGGCGCTCAGGGTGCTCGACGGCGAGGCGCCTGGGGACCTGGTCGTCCGCTGGAACCTGCACCGCGGCTTCCTCTATCAGGCGGCCAAGCAGCGCTACGAGCCGTTCGACAGACTGGTCGACGAAGATGGCGGGACCCGCCGGATCCTGGCTCGGATGGCCGCTGCGGCCTTCAAGGGCGGCCGCAAGGTCTGGATCACGGCGAACAACAAGGCCGAGGGGAGCGCACCGCTCTCGCTGCTCAAATTGGCCAAGGAAATCGCCGAAGTCGTCGGCTAAGTCATTGATTTCATTGACGCTTGCATTTCCGGGGCCGAACCTCTAGAAACGCGCGACTTCGCACGCGGGTTTGCGGTCGACGGGGAGACATCCCGCCGTTCGCTCCGGTGTCCGGGAATGGACGACGCCCGCGGAGGCTCAACCGGAAAAGGAGAACGGCATGACCATGCCGACGTTTACGATGCGCCAGCTGCTGGAAGCAGGCGTCCACTTCGGCCATCACACGCGCCGCTGGAATCCCAAGATGAAGCCGTACCTCTTCGGGGTGCGCAACGGGGTTCATATCATCGACCTCACCAAGACAGTGCCGCTGCTCGAGCAGGCGCTGAAGCAGGTTCGCGACGTCGTCGCGAGCGGCGGACGCGTGCTCTTCGTCGGCACCAAGGCGGCGGCTGCCGACCGCGTCGCCGACGCGGCCAAGCGCTGCGGTCAATACTACGTGAACCACCGCTGGCTGGGCGGCATGATCACGAACTGGAACACGATCTCGGCGTCCATCAAGCGACTCCGCGAGCTCGACGAGCGCCTCAAGGGCGACGTCGTCGGCCTCACCAAGAAGGAGCAGCTCGACCTGACGCGCGAGCGCGACAAGCTCGAGCGCTCGCTGGGCGGCATCAAGGAAATGGGCGGCACACCCGACCTGCTGTTCATCATCGACACCAACAAGGAGTCGATCGCCGTTCTGGAGGCCCGCAAGCGCGGCATTCCGATCGTGGCAGTCGTCGACAGCAACTCCGATCCGGACGGCATCGACTTCCCGATCCCGGGCAACGACGATGCGATCCGCGCAGTGTCGCTTTACTGCGACCTGCTGGCCGCTTCGGTGCTCGACGGCATCCGTGCCGAGATCGGCGCCTCCGGTGGAGACATTGGCGAATTGAGCGAGCAACCGGCCGAGGATCTTCCCGGATCCGACGGCGAGGGCGCCGAGGCGTCGCCGGCCGAATAGGCCCGGCCCCTAATCGAAGAGACATAACGGGGCCGGTCGGAAGACCGGCCCTTGTCACACTTACATGGAGCATGAACATGGCTGAGATCACTGCCTCCCTCGTCAAGGATCTGCGCGAGAAGACCGGCGCGGGCATGATGGATTGCAAGAAGGCGCTGGGCGAGACCGGCGGCGACCTCGAGAAGGCCGTCGACTGGCTGCGCACCAAGGGCCTGTCGGCTGCGTCGAAGAAGGCCGGCCGGGTCGCGGCCGAAGGCCTCGTCGGCGTCGCCGCGAACGGCACCAAGGGTGCCGTCATCGAGGTCAATGCCGAGACCGATTTCGTCGGCCGCAACGACCAGTTTCAGAAGTTCGTCGCGACGGCGACCAAGCTCGCGCTCGACAACGGCGGCGATCTCGCCAAGGTCGCGGCCGCGCCGTATCCCGGCACCGGCCGTGACGTTCAGGGCGAGCTCACCAACCTGATCGCCACGATCGGCGAGAACATGAGCTTGCGGCGCGCCGCGTCGATCTCGGTCTCCGACGGCGTCGTCGTCGCCTACACGCACAACGCAGTCGCGCCGGATCTCGGCAAGATCGGTGTGTTGGTGGCCCTGGAGTCGACCGGCGACAAGGCCAAGCTCGCAGCGCTCGCCAAGCAGCTCGCCATGCATGTCGCGGCGGCCAACCCGCAGTCGCTGACCGTGGCCGAGCTCGACCCGGCCGCGATCGAGCGCGAGCGCGGCGTGCTTGCCGAGAAGGCGGGGCAGAGCGGCAAGACGGCTGACATCGTCGCCAAGATGGTGGAGGGCGGCCTGCGCAAGTTCCACCAGGAAGTCGTGCTCCTTGAGCAGGCCTTCGTGATGGACGGAAAGACCAAGGTCTCGAAGGTCGTCGAGGATGCTGGCAAGCAGGTTGGCGCCCCGGTTCGACTGGCGGGATATCTCCGCTTCGGCCTGGGTGAAGGTATCGAGAAGAAGTCGGAAGACTTCGCGGCTGAGGTGGCTGCCCAGCTCAAGAAGTAGTATTGAAAGTGCCACCGGCGCGCGGGATTGTGCCCGCGCGCCCAAGATTGCGCAGTCAGAGGAATCTGATGTCGTCGGGCCCCCGATATCGCCGTGTCCTGCTCAAGCTCTCTGGCGAGGGGCTGATGGGGAATCGGGAGTACGGCCTGGATCCGGATATGGTCTCCATGGTCGCACAGGAAGTGAAAACCGTGCATGCCATGGGCGTGCAGGTGTGCCTGGTGATTGGTGGCGGCAACATCTTCCGCGGCGTCTCCGCGGCGGCAGCGGGCATGGACCGCGCCAGCGGCGACTATATGGGCATGCTGGCGACCGTCATCAACTCACTGGCGATGCAGAGCGCACTGGAGCGGCAGGGCCTGCAGACTCGAGTGCAGTCGGCGATACCCATGACGACCGTCTGCGAACCCTATATCCGCCGGCGCGCCGCCCGCCACATGGAGAAGGGGCGCGTTGTGATCTTCGCGGCCGGCACCGGCAACCCGTTCTTCACCACCGACACTGCCGCGGCGTTGCGTGCCGCCGAAATGGGCGTCAACGCGCTTCTCAAAGGCACACAGGTCGATGGCGTCTACTCGGCGGATCCGCGCAGGGACAAGACCGCCAAGCGCTTCGACACGCTGAACTACATGGAAGTACTGTCGCGCGACCTCCAGGTCATGGATGCGTCAGCGGTCTCGCTGGCGCGCGAGAACCGCATTCCCATCATCGTGTTCGACATCCACAAGCCCGGCGCGTTCGCAGCGACCATGAAGGGCGAGGGAACCTTTACGATCATCAAGGACGAGGCCTGAACATGACCGCTGATCTCAAGGAGCTCGAGAAGCGCATGTACGGCGCCATGGACGCCTTGAAGAAGGAGTTCGCGGGCCTCAGGACCGGGCGCGCCTCCGTGAACCTGCTCGACCCGGTGATGGTCGAAGCCTACGGGCAACGCATGCCGCTGAACCAAGTCGGCACGGTGAGCGCGCCGGAACCCCGGCTGCTGACCGTCAGCGTCTGGGACAAGGGCCTGGTCACTCCAACGGCCAAGGCGATCCGTGACGCTGGCCTCGGCCTCAATCCGGCGCCGGATGGCCAGATGATCCGCATCCCGATCCCGGAACTCACGAGCGAACGCCGGTCCGAGTTGGCGAAGCTCGCGCACAAGTATGCCGAGGGCGCCCGGGTCGCGGTCCGCAATGTGCGGCGCGACGGCATGGAAGCTCTCAAGAAAGCCGAGAAGGACCACAAGATCTCGCAGGACGAGCATCGGCAGAAGTCGGACGAGGTCCAGAAGCTCACGGATCGCTACGTCAAGCAGGTCGACGAGGCCCTGGCCCACAAGGAAAAAGAGATCAAAACGGTCTGATGTCCACCGCCTCGCTGCCCGCCACGCCCGACGGGACGTCGGGACCGATCCACGTTGCCATCATCATGGACGGCAACGGCAGGTGGGCCAAAGCGCGCGGCCTGCCTCGCGTAGCCGGGCATCGCCGCGGCGCCGATGCCGTACGGCGCGTCGTTCGTGGTGCCGGCGAGCTCGGCATTCCGGTGCTTACTCTCTTTGCGTTCTCGACGGAGAACTGGACGCGGCCTGCTGACGAGGTCAGCGACCTAATGGGATTGTTGCGGCACTATCTGCGCAGCGAGCTCGACGAGCTGCGCAAGAACGGCGCGCGCCTGAGGGTGATCGGCAATCGGGAAGGACTGGCCGCCGACATCGTCCGCGACATTGCCGACGCGGAGAGGGTGACGGCTGCCAATACGCGGATCGACGTCAACATCTGCATCAACTACGGCTCCCGTGACGAGATCATCCATGCCGCCCGCAATCTGGCGCGCCGCGTCTCCGCCGGTGAATTGACGGCCGACAGGATCGACCATGACAGCTTCGAGCGCGAGCTGCTGACGGCGGGTGTGCCGGATCCGGACCTGCTGATCCGCACGAGCGGCGAGCAGCGGATCAGCAATTTCCTCCTCTGGCAGTGTGCCTACGCCGAGCTGGTTTTCGTCGATACGCTTTGGCCGGACTTCGGCAAGGAGCATCTGGAACAGGCGATCACGGAGTTCCGGCGGCGGGAGCGGCGCTATGGCGGCGTCGGTAGCTGACGGTGGGTCGGCAGGCGGCGGGCGGTTCGCCGGCCTGCTGATGCGCGTGCTCTCGGCCCTGGTGCTGGGGCCCGCGTTTCTGGCTGCTGTCTGGTACGGCTTCCCTTGGATCGACCTGGTCGCCGCAATCGCCGCCCCGATCATGATCCTCGAATGGACGCGGCTCACGCGCGGGGCGCCGCTGCTTCGCCTTCTCGCTTGGGCCTATGGACTCGCAGCTGTCGTGGCCCTGCTCTGGTTGCGGCATCAGCCGGCCTACGGCCGGGAGACGATCGTATGGCTACTGACCTGTATCTGGGCGACCGATGTCGGTGCGTACTTTGTCGGCCGCGCAGCCGGTGGCGCCAGGCTCGCGCCGTCCATCAGCCCGGGGAAGACCTGGTCGGGGCTGGTAGGTGGGATGGCGTGGGCGGCCGTCGCCAGCGCGGCGGTGGGTTATGCCTTCGGCCTCGGCGAGACGCTATCGCTGGCTGTCATCGGTGCGGTGCTCGCCGTCGTGGGGCAGGCAGGCGATCTTCTCGAATCGGCCGCCAAGCGGCGCGCCGGCGTAAAGGACAGCGGCCGTCTCATTCCAGGTCACGGCGGACTGCTCGACCGTATCGACGGCCTTATTGCGGTGCTGATTGCCGTCGGTGCCACGCGGCTGATCGCAGGGCCGGGCTGGCCGTGGACATGACCAAGTGGGCTGCGCCGTCGGCGGACCGACCGCGGCGCGTCACGATTCTGGGCTCGACCGGGTCCGTGGGCCAGAGCACCGTCGACCTCATCACCAGGGATCCGGCGAGGTATCGGGTCGAGGCGCTGGTCGCGCGAAGTTCGGTCGAATTGCTCGCCGAGCAGGCGCGACAGCTACGCGCCAGGCTGGCGGTCGTCGCCGACCCTAGCCGCTTTCGGGATCTGAAAGAGGCGCTGGGGGGAACCCAAATCGAGGTGGCGGCCGGACCTGAAGCCGTGATCGAGGCGGCGGCGCGGCCGGCGGAATGGGTGATGGCGGCCATCGTTGGGTTTGCGGGCCTCGCTCCGACGCTCGCTGCGGCACGACGCGGCGCGATGGTGGCGCTCGCCAACAAGGAAGCGTTGGTCTGTGCCGGTCGCTTGTTCATGGAGGCCATTGAGCAGTCGGGCGGAGAGCTGCTGCCCGTCGACTCCGAGCACAATGCCATCTTCCAGGTCTTCGAGCCCCGCCAACGGCATGCCGTCGATCGGCTGATCCTGACGGCTTCGGGCGGACCGTTCCGCAACTGGTCGCTTGCGGACATGGCCGATGTGACGCCCGATCAGGCGCTGGCTCATCCCAACTGGGACATGGGCGCCAAGATCTCGATCGACTCGGCCACCATGATGAACAAAGGGCTGGAGTTGATCGAGGCCCACCTGCTGTTCGGCCTGCCGGAGGGGCAGATCGACATCGTTGTGCATCCCCAGTCCGTCATCCATTCCATGGTCGCCTATCGCGACGGATCGGTGCTGGCTCAGCTCGGGACGGCCGACATGAGGGTACCGATCAGCCATGCCCTGGGCTGGCCGTCGCGGATCGACGGGCCGGCTGCGCGCCTGGACTTCATGGGCGTGTCGGCGCTGACCTTCGAGCGGCCCGATTCCGGCCGCTTTCCGTCCCTACGGTTGGCACGCGAGGCTCTGGTGAGCGGTGGTTTCGCGCCGATTGTGCTGAACGCTGCAAACGAGGCCGCCGTCGAGGCCTTTCTGGCAAAGCGCATCCGCTTCCTCGACATCGCCCGCATCGTCGAGGACGTGATGGGCGCATGCAGCGGGCTTCCGGGGGCAGTCGAGTCGCTGCAGCAGGTCGAGGCCGTGGACCTCGAGGCGCGCGGGAAGGCCGGCGATCTTTGCAAGGCAAGGCAGCTAAGTAATTGATCTGAAACAAGATTCGTGGTCCAGTAAAGCATGCAAAGCATCGTGAGCCTGTTCACGACCTATCTTCCCTATTTCATCCTCGTGCTGACGTTGCTCGTATTCGTCCACGAGTACGGTCATTACTGGGTGGGCCGCCGGTTTGGCATTCACGCCGAGGTCTTCTCGATCGGCTTTGGCCCCGAGATCTTCGGCTGGACCGACCGCAACGGCACGCGGTGGAAAGTGTCGGCGATCCCGCTCGGCGGCTACGTGAAGTTCCTGGGAGACAGCGACGAGACGAGTGCGACGCCCACCACCGAGCCTTTGTCCCCATCCGACCGCCGCCGGGCCTTCTTCAGCCAGCCGCTCTACGCGCGCGCTGCCGTCGTGCTGGGCGGTCCGGCCGCGAATCTGATCTTTGCGTTCCTGCTGCTGACAGCGGTCTTCTTCTTTGCGGGCGAGCCGTACTCGCCGGCGACGGTTGCCGTTCAGGAGAGTGGACCGGCGGCGAAGGCGGGTCTGCGCACTGGTGATGAGATCGTCCGTCTCGCCGACAAACGCATCGATCGCTACGAGGACATCCAGGACGCGCAGTTCCTGTACTGGGCGAAACCGATGTCTGTCGAGTATCGGCGTGGCAATCAGTTGCTGCGCGGCGAGATTATTCCCCAATTCTGCGAGCGCACCGACCGCTACAACAACACGCTTCGCTACGGCGATCTCGGCCTCGATCAACTCATTCGCCCCGTGGTGGGCGGTTTCACCGCAGGCAGCCCGGCGGAAGCGGCCGGCATGAAAGTCGGCGATCTCCTCGTCGCTGTCGACGGCAAACCTGTCGAGTATTTTTCGCGCATCCCCGAACTTATCGGCAACAAGGCGGGGCAGCCGATTCCCATCAAGTACCAGCGCGACGGCAAGCTCGAAGAGACGACCGTCGTGCCACTCGCCGACAAGACCGTCGATTGCGCTGGCAAAGAACAGGTGGTCGGCCGCTTGCGGATCCGGCCTGCGGCCATCACGGAGTTCCGCAGTCACGGCGTGATCGGCGCGATGGGCGCCGGCGTCCGGGCAGTGTGGGGCATGACCACGATGTTCTATACATCCATGGCGCAGATTCTTACGGCGACACGCCCGGTCGACGAACTCGGTGGCCCCATCCGCATCGCCAAGGCCGCAGGCGAGGCGTCCTATGCGGGCTGGGTCGGAATTCTCAATCTGGTCATCGCATTGTCTGTTGTGCTGGGGGTTTTCAACCTTCTCCCGGTTCCAATGCTCGATGGCGGGCATCTCGCGATGTACCTCTATGAAGCCGTGCGCGGCAGGCCGCTCAGCTTGAAGGCGCAGGAGGTTGGTTTGAAGCTCGGTTTCGCCCTTGTGATCGGAATGGCGCTGATAGCAACATTCAATGACATCAGGCTATTGCTGCGCTGAGTTGACGTGGTTTGTGCAGCTTCATCGGGGGATAAAGAGGGTAGCTAAGGTCCGAACGCCGGTCTAAGAAGCTTGCGTTCACGTTAATGAGCATTGGCAGGTCTGGAAGGTGCCAGGGGTGAGTTTGATCGTTCGTTGGGCCGCCTTGGTCGTTGCTGCAATTCTGGCTTTCGGTACCCCGGCCTACGCGCAGCGTGGCGCTGCGGGTACGATTACCGGCATCCAGATTCAGGGCAACGTCCGCGCCGAACCCGAGACCATCCGCTCCTACCTGCAGCTCAAGGTCGGGGAACCCTTCGACGCGGCTGCCGCCGACCGCTCGCTGAAGGCGCTGTTTGCGACGGGACTTTTCTCCGACGTCGTGATCGAGATGCAGGGCTCGACCCTGGTCGTTAAGGTGACGGAAAATCCGATCATCAACCGCGTCGCCTTCGAGGGTAACAAGAAGATCGAGGACGACAAGCTGCGCGACGAGGTGCAGTCCAAGCCGCGCCAGGTTTTCACCCGCGCGCGCGTGCAGTCCGACGTCGATCGCATCCTCACCATCTATCGCCGCAGTGGTCGCTACAACGCCTCGGTCGAGCCCAAGGTGATCCGTCTGGAGCAGGGGCGTGTCGATCTCGTTTTCGAGATCAACGAGGGTGATGTGACGGGCGTCCAGCGCATCAGCTTCGTCGGCAACGAGGCGTTCGGCGACGGCACGCTGCGCGGCAAGATCAGGACGACGGAAAGCGCCTGGTGGCGGTTCCTGTCGTCTGACGACCGCTTCGATCCGGATCGCATGAACCTCGACAAGGAGCTTCTGCGGAAGTTCTACCTGTCCGAAGGTTACGCCGACTTCCGCGTCGTCTCCGCCGTCGCCGAGCTCGCGCCCAACCGCGAAGGCTTCTTCATCACCTTCACGATCAGCGAGGGCGATCGATACAGGTTCGGCAAAGTCGACGTCACGAGCCGTTTTCAGGGTCTCGACGTCGACGTGCTGAAAAGCTTCCTGACGATCGGTGAAGGTGAGTGGTACGACGCTGACGAGGTCGAGAAGTCGGTGTCGAACATCCAGGAAGCCGTCGGCTCGCTGGGCTACGCTTTCGTCGAGGTCCGCCCCAACATCCGGCGCAACAAGGACAACAATACCGTCGATGTGACCTTCGACGTCCAGGAAGGGCCACGGGTCTACGTCGAGCGTATCAATATTTCGGGCAACACTCGAACACTCGACAAGGTGATCCGACGCGAATTCCGTCTGGCCGAGGGCGATGCGTTCAGCACGGCGAAGGTGCGGCGCAGCCAGCAACGCCTGCGAAACCTCGGCTTCTTCGAGAAGGTCGACGTCTCCGCGGCTCCGGGCTCTTCGCCGGACAAGACCAACCTCGAGGTCCAGGTGGTTGAGCAGAGCACCGGCGAAATTTCCTTCGGCGCCGGCTACTCGACGACGGCCGGCGTCGTCGGCGACATCTCGGTCAAGGAACGCAACCTGCTTGGCAAGGGCCAGGAACTTCGGCTCGGCCTGTCGATCGGTACCTTGAGCACGGCGATCGATCTCGGCTTCACCGAGCCATACTTCATGGACCGGAACGTCAGTGCGGGCTTCGACCTCTTCCGGACGTCGAACGACCGGCAGAACATCGCCAGCTACAGCGACAGAAGCCTCGGCTTCGCGTTACGGGGCGGCTGGGCATACACCGAGGATATCCGGCAGATCGTGCGCTATACGCTGCGCCAAACCGACATCTACAACGTGCAGCCTTGGGCCTCGCCGATCATCCAGAACAACGCCGGCACCCAGGTCGTATCCGAATTGGCTGAAACGATCATCTGGGACACGCGTGACACGCGCCTCAATACCACCAAGGGGTTCATGGTGCGCAACACTGTGGCGGCCGCGGGCCTCATCGGGACCGAGCAGTATGTCCGCACCACCGCCGATGCCGTGTACTACAAGACGATCGTCGAGGACATCGTGGCCTCGATCGGCGGTTCGATCGGTTTGGTCGTCCCCTATAACAACTCCTTCGTCCGAATAAACAATCTGTTCTACATCGGCGGCGACTCTCTGCGCGGCTTCCAGGTTGGCGGCATCGGCCCGCGTGACGCGAACACCACCGACTCGCTCGGCGGCCAGTACTACTATACGGGCACGGCCGAGCTTTCCTATCCATTGCCGTTCATTCCGAAGGAAGTGGCGTTGCTTGGCAAGGCGTTCGTCGACGTGGGCTCGCTCTGGGGGGTCCAGCAGTCGACTTACAACACGACGTCGGTCCTCACGAGTGATCTCATGCGCGTGTCCAGCGGCGTGGGCGTCCAGTGGGTCTCACCCTTCGGGCCGATCCGCATAGACTATGCTTGGCCGATTCAGTATGAGCCGTGGGACAAGCAGCAGAACGTGCGCTTCAGCTTCGGTACGCGCTTCTGAGTGGAGACCCGCCGGTCATGAACGACCCCACCGACAAGGCCAGCAGCGCTGCGATGACCTCCGTCGACATCAAGCGGATCCTCCAGATGATCCCGCATCGCTACCCCATGTTGATGGTCGACAAGGTCGTGGACATGACGCTCGACCAGAGCGCCATCGGCATAAAGAACGTCACGATCAACGAGCCCTTCTTCCAGGGCCATTTTCCGTCCGAGCCGGTGATGCCCGGCGTTTTGGTCGTCGAGGCGATGGCTCAGACGGCGTGTGTTCTGGTCGTCTCGACCTTCGGTGCGGAATCCGAAGGCAAGCTGGTCTACTTCATGTCGATCGACGGCGTTCGCTTTCGTCGCCCCGTCGTACCGGGCGACCGGCTGGAACTGCATGTCCAGAAGGTGCAGAGCCGCGCCAATGTCTGGAAATTCGCCGGTAAGGCGATCGTCGAAGGAAAGATCGCGGCCGAGGCGACCTTTGCCGCGATGATCCGTGACAGGTAGGGAGGGACCGTGCCCGATAGCAATTATCGCATGCTGCACACGATGATCCGCGTGATGGACCTCGACAAGTCGCTTGCATTCTACACCGGCCCGATGGGCATGAAGATGCTGCGCAAGCGCGACGTGCCGGAGGGCAAGTACAGTCTCGCCTTCGTCGGTTACGGCGAGGAGAAGGACCATGCCGTCGTCGAGCTGACGCACAATTGGGGGCAGGAGAAGCCCTATGAACTGGGCACAGGTTTCGGTCACCTCGCCGTCGGAGTGCCGGATGTCTACAAGGTCTGCGACGAGGTCACCAAGGCCGGCGGCAAGGTCACGCGCGCGCCGGGGCCGGTCAAATTCGGGACCACGGTAATCGCCTTCGTCGAGGATCCCGACGGCTACAAGATCGAACTGATCGAGCGCAAGTAGCGCTCGCCGCCGCGCAGCGTCAGAAAAGCCGCCAGTTCGCTAGGACGAGGGCAACGAACGCACCCAGCAGGCCGACGATGAATAGTCGCGTCAGCGCGCCGGGCGGCCTGGCATTGTCGTTTGCTGCCCGGCCGAGCCGGACCACACGGGGCATTGCCGCGGGCCTATTTGAGGCCGCCCAGGTCGTTGCCCTATGCCGGTCGAATGACGATTTCGCCATGTCCTTCCCGCTTTCCCCTCGGATAGCGAACGTCCTGTCTCTGGTCAGCCGCGCATATGGAGCGGCTTGTAGGGCCGCTCGGTCTGGCCGTTGTAGAGCTGGCGCGGCCGCCCGATCTTCTGGTCCGGATCCTCGATCATCTCGTTCCACTGCGAGATCCAGCCGACCGTGCGGGCAACCGCGAACAGGACGGTGAACATCGAGGTTGGAATCCCGATCGCGCGGAAGATGATGCCCGAATAGAAGTCGACGTTCGGATAGAGCTTCTTCGACACGAAGTAGTCATCCTTGAGGGCGATCTGCTCCATCTCCATGGCCAGTTCCAGCAGCGGGTCGTGCTGGATGCCGAGTGAGGTCAGGACCTCGTGGCAGGTCTGCCGCATGACCTTGGCGCGCGGATCGTAGTTCTTGTAGACGCGGTGACCGAAGCCCATCAGCCGGGTGTGGTCGGCCTTGTCCTTCACGCGGCTCAAGAAGCCCGGAATGTTCTGCTTGCCGCCGATTTCGTGCAGCATGTTGATGACGGCCTCGTTGGCGCCGCCATGGCTCGGGCCCCAAAGCGAGGCAATGCCAGCGGCGATGCAGGCGAACGGGTTGGCACCCGAGGAGCCGGCGAGGCGGACAGTCGAGGTCGAGGCATTCTGCTCATGGTCGGCGTGGAGCATCAGGATGCGGTCCATCGCCTTCTCGATCACCGGATTGACTTCGTACTCCTCCGCCGGAACCGAGAACATCATGCGCAGAAAATTAGCTGCATAGGAGAAGTCGTTGCGCGGATAGACGAACGGTTGGCCGACCGAATACTTGTAGGCCATCGCCGCGATGGTCGGCATCTTGGCGACCAGGCGGTACGACGCGACCATCCGCTGGTGCGGGTCGTTGATGTCTAGCGAGTCGTGATAGAAAGCGGAGAGGGCGCCGACAACGCCGCAGCAGATCGCCATCGGATGGGCGTCGCGCCGGAAGCCGCGATAGAACTGGCTGAGCTGTTCGTGGACCATCGTGTGGTTCGTTATGTCCTTCACGAACTTGTCCTTCTGGGCCTTGTTCGGCAGGTCGCCTTTCATCAGCAGGTAGGCGACGTCCATGAAATCGCTCTGTTCGGCAAGGTCGGCGATGTTGTAGCCGCGATGGAGCAGGAGGCCCTGGTCGCCGTCGATGTAGGTGATCTTCGACCCGCAGGAGCCGGTCGAGGTGAAGCCCGGGTCGTAGGTGAACATCCCGGATTCGCCGTAGAACTTGCGGATGTCGACCAGGCGCGGCCCGATGGTCCCGTGAATGATCGGCATCTCATAGGTCTTGCCGGTTTCGTTATCGGTCAGCGTCGCAGTCGATTTGGCCATTTGATGAACTCTTTCAGCTCGATTCGGGCAAGGCGCCAGCACCCTGCGGGAGGGCTCTTCGCCGGTTCGAAGGCACCCTAACAAGCCGCTCTTGAGGGCGCAATTGTGCAGGCAAACCGCTATTTCGCGGGGCGTCGGAGGCCCGTCAGCCGGCCATCGACCAGGACCAGCGCGGCGCCGATCAGGACCATTCCGACAAGTTGCTCCGTCCTGATTTCTTCGTCGAGGAGGACGGCGCCCAGTGGCAGGGCGGCGGCCGGTATCAGGAGCGTCACCAGCAGCAAATTGGTGGCGCCGGCGGCTTGGAGGATGCGGAAGTAGAGGATGTAGGCCAGCGCCGTCGACAGCAACGCGAGGCCGGCCATTGCCGCCCATACAGTCGGTGTCGGCATGTCGAGCAGCCATGGCTGATCGACGATCGACATGATCGGCAGAATCAATACGGCGCTCGCCGTAAGCTGGCCCGCCGCCGCTTCGATCGGCGACACGCCCATCGCGGCGAAACGTCGGCCGTAGACGCCGGCAAAAGCGTAGGACAGCGCCGCACCGAGGCAGGCGATCTGCCCGAGCGTACCGCTCGAGGCGGTGAACGCTCCCGGGCCGACGAGCGTCGCGACACCGAACAGGCCTAGCAGGAGCGCCGCGGTCTTCGTCCAGCCGATCCGCTCGTCGTCGGTGAGGAGATGGGCCACGACCAGGGTGAAGAGCGGGGTCGTGGCATTCAGGATCGAGGCAAGACCCGAAGCGATCTGCGTCTGCCCCCAGAAGATAAGGCTGAACGGGACGAGGTTGTTCAGCACGCCCATGGCGGCGTAGCTCCTCCACGGCGTGCCGCTCCGGAAGAGGGAGCGGCCAGAGACCAGCAGCACGACGTTGAGCGCCAGCGCCGCGAGCGCTACACGGCCGAACACGACGGTGAGCGGCTGCAGCTCCACCACCGCGATCTTGGCGAAAAGGAACGAGCCGCCCCACAGGACGGACAACGAAACCAGCCAGATCCAGATGCGCGTACTCACGCGCCCACCGTGCGCCCGAGATCCGCTGGCTTCTATCCGGCAGCGGCCAGCAATCTCGCCTTGGCCTCGGCCCGGCCAGGACGACCAGCACCTCGCGGCACCACCACTCTAACTCTGCACCTGCAATTTTGCCCAAGTGTCCCGCAGCTCGATCGTGCGATTGAACACCAGCGCCTTCGACCGGCTCGCGAGGTCCGGGCAGAAATAGCCCTGCCGTTCGAACTGCACGGCTTCCCCCTCAGGTGTCTCAGCTAGTGAGGGCTCCAACAGGGCGCCTGACAGGACTTCGAGCGAGCCTGGATTCAGGTCGGCGTCGAGATCACCACCAGCGCCCGGGTCAGGGCGGGTGAAGAGCGTGCTGTACAATCGGACTTCGGCGGGAAGAGCATCCAGGGCGGACACCCAGTGCAGGGTGGCCTTCACCTTTCGACCGTCCGGCGCGTTGCCGCCGCGGCTCGCTGGATCGTAGGTGCAGCGGAGTTCGACCACGTTGCCGTCGGCGTCCTTGACCACCTGGCGGCAGGTCACGAGATAAGCGTAGCGCAACCTGACCTCTCGTCCGACCGCCAGCCGGAAGAATTTGTTCGGCGGGTTCTCCATGAAGTCGTCGCGCTCGACGAAGATTTCCCTGCCGAAGCGAAGGGTGCGCGTACCGGCGCTCGGATTCCCCGGGTGGTTGACAGCCTCGAGCTCTTCGACGTGGTCTTCAGGAAGGTTCTCGATCACGAGCTTGAGCGGCCGCAAGACCGCCATGCGCCGCTGTGCTGCTTGATTGAGATGGTCGCGGATTGCGTGATCGAACATAGCGAGATCGACGACGCTGTTTGCCTTGGACATGCCGATGCGCCGAACGAAGTCGCGAATCGCCTCCGGCGGTACGCCGCGACGGCGCAGGCCTGCCAATGTCGGCATACGCGGATCGTCCCAGCCGCTCACGATGCCGCGGCGCACCAAATCCGTCAGATAGCGCTTGGAGAGGACCGTATAGCCGAGATTGAGCCGGGCGAACTCTGTTTGGCGCGGGCGCGCCGGGACCGGCAGGTGGTCGAGGAACCAGTCGTAGAGCGGACGATGGTCGGCGAACTCCAAGGTGCAGAGCGAATGTGTGATGTGTTCGATGGCGTCGGACTGGCCATGAGCGAAGTCATAGGTCGGATATATACACCATTGCGTCCCGGTGCGCGGGTGAGGTGCGTGCAGAATGCGATACAGGACAGGGTCGCGCAGGTTCATATTGCCGGAAGCGAGGTCGATCTTCGCTCGCAGCACGCAGGCACCGTTGGGAAACTTGCCGGCGCGCATATCGCGAAACAGGCCGAGATTCGTTTCCACCGAGCGGTCGCGATCTGGCGAGGCGCGGCCCGGTTCCGTCAGCGTGCCGCGCATAACCCGCATCTCGTCGGGCGGCGTGTCGTCGACATAGGCGAGGCCGGCGCGAATGAGGTGCTCGGCCCACTCGTACAACGTCTGGAAATAGTCCGACGCATGGTGGAGATGCTCGCCCCAGTCGAAGCCGAGCCAATGTACATCCCGCTTGATGGCGTCGATATATTCCTGCTCTTCTTTCACGGGGTTGGTGTCGTCGAAGCGAAGGTGGCAGCGGCCGCCATATTCGGCCGCAAGTCCGAAATTCAAGCAGATCGACTTTGCGTGGCCGAGATGCAGATAGCCGTTCGGCTCCGGTGGAAAACGAGTGACGATGCTCGGCACTTTTCCGCTGGCGAGATCCGACTGGACCAGGTCGCGAATGAAATCCCGCGCCGCTTCGTTCGCAGTGGCCTCCGGCATCGGCTTCTTGTCATCCATCTCGACCACTCCCGTTCAAGCGGCAGCCGCCAGCAATCGCGCCTTGCTCTCGGCGGGTCCGAGCACGGCCAGCACTTCGAAGATGCCGGGCGATGCGGTCGAGCCGGTCAGCGCGACACGGAGCGGCTGGGCGACCTGGCCGAGCTTCAGCCCGTTCGCCTCGGCGAACTTGCGCACGGCTTCTTCGATCGCCTTTTCACTCCAGTCACTCGCTTGCAGCTCCAGCGCCGGCGCGAGCTTGGCCATGACGGCACGGGCATCGGGCGTCAGCACGCCGAGCGCCTTGTCGTCGGCGATCGGCGGCGCACCGGCGCGGGCATAGAAGGCAAGATTGCCCGCGAGTTCGACCAGCGTGCGCGCACGCGGCTTCACGCCGTTCAGGCCGCGCACGATGCGTTCGCGACCGGCGTCGTCGACCTTGCCGCCGATCTTCACCTCGATGCGCGGCAGCACCAGCGGTAGCAACTCGGCGTCCGGCGTCTCGCGCAGATAATGCGCATTGAGGTTGGTGAGCTTGGCCATGTCGAAGCGAGAGGCCGAGCGGCCCACGCCGTCGAGGTCGAACCACTCGATCGCCTGTTGCGTCGAGATGATCTCGTCGTCGCCGTGACCCCAGCCTAGCCGCAGTAGGTAGTTGCGCAGCGCGGCAGGCAGGAAGCCCATGTCGCGATAGGCATCGACGCCCAGCGCGCCGTGGCGCTTGCTGAGCTTGGCGCCGTCCGGCCCGTGGATCAGCGGGATGTGAGCATAGACAGGCTCGGGCCAGCTCATGGCGCGGATGATCTGGAGCTGCCGGAAGGCGTTGTTCAGATGGTCGTCGCCGCGGATGACGTGAGTCACGCCCATGTCATGGTCGTCGACGACCACCGCCAGCATGTAGGTCGGCGTGCCGTCGGCACGCAGCAGGATCATGTCGTCGAGCTGGGCATTCTCGACCGTGACCTCGCCCTGCACGGCATCCCTGATGACTGTCTGGCCGGTCTGCGGCGCCTTCAGTCGAATGACCGGCGCCACGCCGGCAGGCGCCTTCTTGGGGTCGCGATCGCGCCAGCGACCGTCGTAGCGTATCGGCTTGCCGGCGGCCTTCTGTGCGGCCCGCATCTCGTCGAGCTCCTGGGGCGAGGTGTAGCAGTGATAGGCGTTGCCCTGGGCAAGCATCTGCTTGGCGACCTCGGCATGACGGGCGGCGCGCGAGAACTGGTAGGTGACCTCACCATCCCATGGCAGGCCGAGCCAGGAGAGGCCGTCGAGGATCGCGGTGATCGCAGGCTCGGTCGAGCGCGTGCGGTCGGTGTCCTCGATGCGCAACAGGTACTTGCCGCCGTGATGCTTCGCGAACAGCCAGTTGAACAGGGCGGTGCGGGCGCCGCCGATATGCAGGAAGCCGGTCGGCGAGGGGGCGAAGCGGGTTACGACGGTCATTGTGTTGGTTTGGCCGCAATTCGGCCGGAAAAGAGGGCCGTACCTAGGCGAGCGTGCCGACCCTGTCAAACATGCGGTCTTGGCTCTTTCGACAACTCGACGCCGAACGCGGCCGCTGGATGCTGTGGCTTCCGGTCGCGCTCGGGCTCGGCATTGCAGTCTACTTCGAACTGCCGAGCGAGCCCGCGCTCTGGGTCGGGCCGGCGCTTGCGGCGGCGGCGCTTGGCGCGGCCCTGCTCGCGCCACCGGGCAGCCTGGCTCGGGCGGTTGCGATCGGCGCGGTCGCGAGCTCGACGGGCTTCGGCCTGATCGCCTGGCGCACCGCGAGCCTGGCGGCACCAACGCTGTCGCGGCCTCTTTTCAGCATCAACGTCGAGGGCCGCATCGCCGACATCCAGCGCCTGCCCGACGGCGTGCGCGTCGTCCTCGAGGCGGTGCGGCTCAAGGGTAACGGCGTGCCGCCGGCCGAGATGATGCCGCTCAAGGTGCGTGTCTCCCTGAGCCGCGGGGCGCCGCCTCTCACGGTCGGCGACCGGTTGCTGGTTCTGGCAAACCTGTCGCCGCCGGCCGGGCCCGCCATGCCGGGCGCCTTCGATTTCCAGCGTGTCGCCTGGTACCAGCAGCTCGGTGCGGTGGGCTATGCGCTGGCGCCGGCGGTCGTGATCGAGAAGGGCAGACCCGACGGATTCATCCGCACCCTCGACGCCCTGCGCGCCGACGTGACGCAACGCATCCTGAAGGCGTTGCCCAATCCCGAAGGCGGCATCGTCGCCGCGCTCCTGACGGGCGAGCAGACCGCCGTCGACAAGGACGTGGCGCAGGCGATGCGCGATTCGGGACTGGCGCACATCCTCTCCATATCCGGCCTGCACATCGTTTTCGTCGTCGGCCTCGTCATGGGCATCGTGCGCTACGGCATTGCGCTCGTGCCGCCATTGGCGTTGCGCATCGACGCCAAGAAGCTGGCGGCCGTCCTCGCCCTGATGGCGGCACTTTTCTACACCGCGCTCGCCGGCGCACCGGTCCCGGCACAACGTGCCTGCGCCATGGCAGGCTTCGCGCTGCTGGCCATCCTGCTCGACCGCACGGCGCTGTCCCTGCGCCTCGTCGCCTGGTCGGCGGTCATCGTGCTTCTCGTGGCGCCCGAGTCGCTGACCGGCGCCTCGTTCCAGATGTCGTTCGCCGCCGTCGTCGCGCTGATCGCGGCCTGGGAAGGCGCCGCGGGCTGGCGGCGGCGCCTGCACGAACGCGCCGACCTGTCGGAACGCCGCTGGCTGTGGCGGCTCGGCGCGGCCCTCGGCGCCAGCCTGCTGACGACCCTGATCGCCTCGGTCGCGACCGGCGCCTTCGCGGCCTACCACTTCAACCGGGTCTCGCTGCTCGGCGTGGTGGCCAACCTGCTCGGCGTGCCGCTCACCGGGTTCTGGATCATGCCGTGGGGGCTCGCGGCCATGCTCCTGATGCCCCTCGGTTTCGAGCAGATCGCACTCGTTCCCATGGGCTGGGGCGTGGAAGCGCTGAACGCCATCGCCCGCCATGTCGCCGCCTGGCCCGAGGCGGCGACCCTCGTGCCGTCGCTGCCGGGCGCCAGCCTCTGGCTTCTCACCGCCGGCGGCCTGTGGCTCTGCCTGTGGCGCCGCCGCTGGCGCTATGCCGGCCTGCCGGTCGTCGCGATCGGCCTGATGCTGGGCCCGCCGCCGGCGCCAGACCTGCTGATGAGCGAGGACGGCCGCGTACTGGGGCTGCGCGACGAGCGCGGCGTCGTGCACGTCGCCTCGGCGCGGACCGACCGCTTCGTCAGCGAAGCCTGGGCCCGCCGCCACGGACAGGAGGGCGCGGCCAGGCGCTGGACCGTGAGCGCCGACGAGCAGGCGGCAGGGCTCGGCTGCGGCACCGGCCTCTGCCGCTGGCGCAAGGGACCGTGGCGCGTCGCCCTGGTGAGCGACGACCGCCGACTCGCCGAAGCCTGCGGCTCGGCCGACATCGTGCTCTCGACGGTCGACGCCCAGCAGCGCTGCCGCGGCCCGCGCCTCGTCATCGATCGGCGCGACGCCTGGAAGGACGGCGCCCATGCACTGTGGCTCGACGAGCTCGGCGTCCGCCGCGAGACCGCGAACGCGCGTCGTGGCGACCGTCCGTGGGTGCCCAACAGCCCGTCGCGCCAGGCCGCGCCGGTCAAGGCACCGGGCGCCTAGCATGAGGGCCTAGCACGGGGGCCGAATGTCCCATTTCGGCTTCCTGTCTTGTCAGGATTCTTCGCCACCAAGTCCTTGATCCGCTTCGCGGATCGCCGGAGCAGAGCGGGAAGAAATTCGCGATTCCCGCGGATGGCAAATGTCCCGCAACGAAAAAGGCCGGCGCGGAAAGCGCCAGCCTATAGAGAATTCATAGCAGAACCTGCTGAACCTGCAAATCACATCGCCGCGGGCGACTGCAGGCAGAGCCGTCAGTTGTAACGTCGATAGAGCCCGGCGAGCCGGCCCTGGATCTTCACCCGGTCGGGCCCGAAAATACGCGTCTCGTAGGCGGCGTTCGCCGGCTCTAGCGCGATGGAGGCACCCTTCTTGCGCAGGCGCTTGAGCGTGGCCTCGCTGTCGTCGATCAGGGCGACGACGATCTCGCCGCTCTCGGCGGTGTCGGAACTCCTGATGATGGCGATGTCGCCGTTCTGGATGCCGGCCTCGACCATCGAGTCGCCCTGGACCTCGAGGCAATAGTGCGCACCGGAGCCCAGCAGGGAGACAGGGACATCGACGGTGGTCGAGTTGTCGCGCAGCGCCTCGATCGGCGTGCCGGCGGCGATCCGGCCGTAGAGCGGCAGGCTGAGCGCCTGCGCCTCGTTGGCCGCCTGGATGGCGCCGGCGAGCGGCACGCGCTCGCCGCGCACGATCTGCGGCACGAACCCGTCACGGGCCTCGGCGAAGCCACGGCGTGCATCGGCGAGCAGGGGGGTGACGTTTGGGGCAGGCATGGCGGCGGCATCCGGCAGCTTCAGAACCTGCAGGGCGCGCGCGCGATGCGGCAGGCGGCGCAGGAAGCCGCGCTCCTCGAGGCCGGTGATGAGGCGATGGATGCCGGACTTCGACTTCAGGCGAAGGGCCTCTTTCATCTCGTCGAACGAAGGAGATACGCCGTCGTCGTTCAGGCGCTTGTTGATGAACAACAGCAGCTCGTTTTGTTTGCGGGTTAGCACCGTCTTCTCCCCAGAACGCCTACCAGATTTCGGAACAAATCCTGAAACCCGGCACATGTTCTAGTTTAGTTCCGCGCCCCGGTCAAGTTATCCCGGGGAAGACGGGGATCAGTAGCCTCCGGCAACCCGCGCGAGATCGACAATCTGCACGGTATCTCCTGCTTTGCGTGCAGGATCGTGGGCAGGCCGGACGAGGAGCGCGTCGCTGCCCGCGAGCACGGAAAGCATCGAGCTGTCCTGCACCGGGTGCGGCTCGACAGTGAGTCCGCCATCGGCAGCGCGGACCAGTCGAGAACGGACGTAGTCCTCACGCTGGTCGTTGGCCTTGAGGTCGATGGCGAGGCGGGCGGGCACCGTGCCGACCAGGTCGCCCGGCTGGCCCAGCATGCGATCCATCGCGGGCTTCAGGAACAGGAGCGCACAGACCATCGTGGAGACCGGGTTGCCCGGCAGTCCCAGCACGCGGGCGCGGTCCTTGGCGGCGAACATCAGCGGCTTTCCGGGGCGCATGGCGATGCGCCAGAAGTCCATCGCGAAGCCCTGCGCCTTGAGCGCGGCCTGGACGAGGTCATGGTCGCCGACGGAGGCGCCGCCCAGCGTGATCAAGAGGTCGTGCTGCGCGCCGGCGACGATGCGGCTCTCGATCAGCTTCGCATCGTCGCGCGCGATGTCGAACAGGGTCGGCTCGCCGCCCCAGCCTCGCACCAGGGCCGCGACCGCGATGCCGGAGGACGAGACGATCTGGTTGCGGCCGACCGGCTCGCCCGGCATCACCAGTTCGTCGCCGGTCGAGAGGATCGCGACGCGCGGTTTTCGGTGGACCGAGAGCCACGGCAGGTTCATCGCCGCCGCCAGTGCCACGTCGCGCGTGGTAAGTGTGCTGCCCGCAGTGAACAGCTTGTCCCCGGCAGTGAAGTCGAGGCCGGCCTTGCGGATATGCCGGCCGATCCTCGGCGCTTCGAGGATCGTGATCCTGTCGCCGTCGGCCTTGGTGTCTTCCTGGATGACGATGGAGTCCGCGCCCATCGGCAGCGGGCCGCCGGTGAAGATGCGCACTGTCTCGCCGGCCTGAAGCGCATGATCGTAGGAGCCACCGGCCGGTGCCTGGCCGACGAGCTTGAGAGTGGTCGGCGCGGCGGGCACGTCGGCGGCACGGACGGCGTAGCCGTCCATCGCCGAAAGATCGGCCGGCGGCTGCGTGAGGCGGGCCACCGGCTGCGTCGCCAGCACGCGACCGGCTGCATCTGCCACGGACACCATCTCGGCCGGCAGCGCCTCGAATGCTGCGATCACGCGGGCATGGGCGTCACGGACCGTCAGCATGGAGTTGCTCCGAAGACCGCCACACCTCCAGTGTCATCCCGAGCGAAGCGAAGGATCTCACGCTCGCCAAGGAGTCGTCTGGCCGCGATGCGAGGTCCTTCGCTTCGCGCAGGCCGACAGCCTTGCCGGCGCGATATCATCGGGCGCTCCACGTCCCCGACTTGCCGCCGGATTTGTGGACGAGCTTCACCTCGGAGATCGTCATGCCGCGATCGACCGCCTTGCACATGTCGTAGACGGTGAGGGCGGCAACGGAGGCGGCCGTGAGCGCCTCCATCTCGACGCCGGTACGGCCCTTCAGCTTGCAGGTCGCCTCGATGTCGACCGCGCGGCGTTTCGGGTCGAGCGACAGCGTCACGTCGACCGACGAGAGCGACAGCGGATGACAGAGCGGGATCAGGTCAGGGGTCTTCTTGGCCGCCATGATGCCGGCGAGCTGGGCGACGGCGAGCACGTCGCCCTTCCTTGCCTTCTTGTCCCTGATGAGCTTCAGCGTCGCGGCCTGCATGGTGACGCTGGCCCGTGCGACGGCGATGCGCTCGGTTACGTCCTTGTCCGCGACATCGACCATGCGGGCATTGCCTGTCGAGTCGAAGTGGGTGAGGGCGGCCTTCTTCTTCATGCCGCCTTCTGCACCAGGATTTCGCGCACCGCTGCCTCGACATCCGGCTTGCGCATGAAGCTCTCGCCGATCAGGAACGCCGACGCACCGACCTTGGCCATGCGTGCGAGGTCGGCGGGCGACCCGAGCCCGCTCTCGGCTACTAGGACGCGGTCGCGCGGCACCATCGGCGCGAGCTGCTCGGTGGTCGCAAGGTCGACGGCGAGGGTCTTGAGGTTGCGGTTGTTGACGCCGATCAGGTCGGAATCGATGCGCAGCGCGCGCTCGAGCTCCGGCGCATCGTGCACCTCGACCAGCACGTCCATGCCCCAGCGATGAGCGAGCTTGGTGAGGTCTGCCGCCAGCGCGTCGTCGAGGCAGGCCATGATCAGCAGGATGCAGTCGGCGCCGAGCGCGCGTGCCTCCGCCACCTGGTAGAGATCGATCATGAAGTCCTTGCGCAGGACGGGAAGGGTGCAGGCGTTGCGCGCCTGGACCAGGAACTCGTCCTTGCCCTGGAAGTAGGGCTCGTCGGTCAGTACCGAGAGGCAGGTCGCGCCGCCGCGCTCGTAGGCGCGGGCGATCGAGGGCGGATCGAAGTCGGGTCGGATCAGGCCCTTGCTGGGCGAGGCCTTCTTGATCTCGGCGATCAGACCGTAGCGGCCCTCGTTGATGGCGCGCTTCAGCGCCGCCGCAAAGCCGCGCGGCCTGCCGGCGGCCAGCGCCGCGTCCTCGACCTCGGCCAGCGTGCGCCTGGCCTTGCGCGCGGCCACGTGCTCGCGCTTGTCGGCGACGATCTTCTGCAGGGTGTCGCTCATGCGCAGATCCTTTTCAGCGTCTCGAGCGCGGCGCGCGCCTTGCCGCTGTCGATGGCGGCAGCGGCCATCGCCGCGCCTTCCTTCAAGTCTTTCGCTTTGCCGGCGACCATGATCGCCGCGGCACTGTTCAGCAAGACGATGTCGCGGAACGGCCCCTTGGCGCCGGCCAGCAGCTTGTTGATCGCCTGGGCGTTGTGCTCGGCATCGCCGCCCTTCAGCTCGGCGAGCGTGGTGCGCTGCACGCCGATCTCTTCCGGTGCGATCTCGATCTCGGTGACCTTGCCGTTCTCCAGCGAGGCCGCCCAGCTCCTGGTCGTCGTCGTGAGCTCGTCCATGCCGTCCTGACCGTGCACGACCAGCGCGCGCTCCAGGCCGAGCTGCCCCAACGCCTCGGCGACGGGACGCAGCCAGCGGCGATCGAACACGCCCACGAGCTGGCGCTTGACCAGTGCGGGGTTCGACATCGGTCCCAGCAGGTTGAAGATCGTGCGCGAGGGCGCGAGTTCGGTGCGCGGGCCGGCGACGTTGCGCATGGCGCTGTGGTGGCGGGGCGCCATCAGGAAGCAGACCTTGGCCTCGGCCAGCGCCTTCTCCAGCGCCTCGATCGGTACCTCGAGGCCGATGCCCAGTGCTGACAGCACGTCGGCCGCTCCGGACTTCGACGTGAAGGCTCGGTTGCCGTGCTTGGCGACCGGTACGCCGGCACCCGCCGCGACGAAGGCCGCGCAGGAGGAGACGTTGTAGGTGCCGTGGTGGTCGCCGCCGGTGCCGACGATGTCGATGGCGCCCTCCGGGGCCTTCACGCGCAGGACCTTGGCGCGCAGCGCACGGGCGCCGCCCGCCAGCTCCTCGGCCGTCTCGCCGCGGACCTTGAGGCCCATCAGGAAGGCACCCATCTGGGCCGGGGTGGCGTTGCCCGAGGTCATGATCTCGAAGGCGCGCTCCGCCTCGTCGATACCCAGCGGCTCGCCGTTGCCCACCTTGGCCAGAAGGCCACGAAAATCGTCGATGTCGCCGCTCACCCGAACCCCGTACTCGATTGCCCCTTGCCGGCCCGGCCGGAGGGGGCGTAGCTATATCACATGGCTCAAGAACTCATCCTCAAGGTCACCGGCATGGATTGCGACGGCTGCGTAAAGGCCGTCACCCGTGCCGCGACCGGCGCCGGCACGGCGCCGCTCTCCGTCGACCTCAAGTCCGGCGACATGCGCCTACCGGCGGGTGCCGACGTGGCTGCAATCACAAAGGCGATCCAGCGCGCCGGCTTCGGGGTGACGTCTTAACTTTAGAATGTTCTTCTAATCAGTTGATTATAAAAAGGAATGCGTCGTCCAGAACGCAGCGAAAGATCTCACGCCTGCCGCTGAGTCGCCTGACCGCCATGTGAGGTCCTTCGCTACGCTCAGGACGACACGAAGTCACCTCACTCGATCTTCACGCCGGCGTCCTGGATGATCTTGCGCCACCTGGTGTTCTCGATGGCGATGTAGGCCTCGAACTCCTGGCGCGACTCCTTGGCTGGCACGAAGGACAGCTCCTTCATCTTCTCCAGCACCACGGGATCCTTGAGGATCCGCATCACCTCGGCGCTGATCCTGTCGAGGACCGGCTCGGGCGTCCTGGCGGGCGCCGAGAGGCCGATCCAGCCCACAGCCACCACGCCCTGGACGCCCTGCTCGGCGACCGTCGGCAGGTCGGGCAGGAAGGGCGAGCGGCGCTCGTCGGCGATGCCGATGGCTTTCACCTTGCCGGCGCGCACCGGACCCACGGCGCCCGGGATCGCGTCGGACAGGAGCTGGATGTCGCCGCTCTGCAGCGCGAGCTGGGCGTCGGCATTGCCCTTGAACGGCACATGAGTGAGCTTGATGCCGGCCGCATTCTTCAGCATCTCGACGGCGAGGTGGCTCGCCGAGCCATTGCCGGAGGAGCCGTAGTTGAGATCGGCGCCGGCCCTGGCCCTGGCGACGAGATCGCCGACCGACGTGATGCCACTCTTCAGGCTGGTCATCAGCACCTGCGGCGTCAGCCCGATGTTGGCGATCGGCGCGAAGTCCTTCTGCGGGTCGTAGGGCAGCTTGGGATAGAGCGCCGGCCCGATGCCGTGCGTTGAAATCGTCACCATCAGGAGCGTGTAGCCGTCGGGCGCCGACTTGGCCGCGACATCGGCACCGATCTGGCCGCCGGCCCCGGGGCGGTTCTCCACGATCACCTGCTGGCCCAGCGTCTTGGGGAGCTGCTCGGCCATCAGCCGCGCCAGGATGTCGGTCGCCTGTCCCGCCGGGAACGGCACGATGATACGGATCGGCTTGGCGGGCCACGCCTGGGCGAAGGCAGAGGAGGGTGCTGCGGCCGTGGCCGCAAGCGAGAGGACAAGCGTGCGGCGGTCGATCACGGCGTTGCTCCCGCGGCTCTACGCCGCCTTCTTCTTGTTCTGCTGGTTCGGATGGTCGCCGGCGATCTTGAGGAAATTCTCGAGAATCTTGTGTCCGTGCTCCGAGGCGATGCTCTCGGGATGGAACTGCACGCCGTGGATCGGCAGCGTCCTGTGGCGCAGGCCCATGATGATCTCGCCGGTCTCGGCGGTGACCTCGAGGTCCTTCGGAAAGCCCTTCCGGTCGACGATCAACGAATGGTAGCGCGTCGCCTGGAAGGGTGAGGGCACGTCCTCGAACACGCTTTGGTTCCTGTGGGCGACGCCCGACAGCTTGCCGTGCATTGGCGTGGGCGCCCGCACGACCTGGCCGCCGAACACCTGGCCGATCGCCTGGTGGCCGAGACAGACGCCGAACAGCGGCACCTGCTCCTTCGCCGCGGCGCGGATCAGGTCCATGCAGATGCCGGCTTCGTTGGGCGTGCAGGGGCCTGGCGACAGCACGATGCCGGCGGGCTTCAGCGCCAGTGCCTCGTCGACCGTGATCTGGTCGTTGCGATGCACGATGCAGCGCGCACCGAGATCGCCCAGGAAGTGGACGAGGTTGTAGGTGAAGCTGTCGTAGTTATCGACGAGGAGGAGCATGGCGGCATTCTAGCGGCTTCGCCGATGCTGTCATCCCGAGCGAAGCGAAGGATCTCATGCCTTTCGCTGCGCAATCAGGTCCTTAGCTGCGCGTCTGTGGTTGCGGTCAGGAGGAAGACTGTCGAACGGGCTGAGCCGATGGCTGCAGGCTTCTGTACGAGGTCTGAAGCCGCTCGATGGTTCGCGGGCGGAAGGGTCCGAGCTCGGGAGCGTGATGGCCGATTTCGCCTCGGTTCACCACGCACCATGCGCCACGCTTCACTCCGACATCCAGACCGGCTACGCTTTCCATGGCTGCTCTCCTCCTAAATGGGGTTTGGGGCACCCTCGCGGTGACCCCGTATCTTCCCCTTGGAGAGCAGCCACCTGGATGGCCGCCTCGATCGCAAGCACACCATCTCAGGACGACAAAAGTCAGCCCTTCGCCAGCTCGGGGAAATCCTCTTCCCGGAACTCGGCCTTGCCGCGCGTGTTCTCGGCAGCGCGCTTCTCCTCGTCGCGGCGCAGCTCGACGCGCCGGATCTTGCCGGAGATGGTCTTCGGCAGGTCCGAGAACTCGAGGCGGCGGACTCGCTTGAAGGGCGCCAGCCGGCCGCGCATGTGCTGGAAGATCGACAGCGCCGTGGCGCGGTCGGGCTTGCCGGCTGCCGTAAGCGTTACATAGGCCTTCGGCACGGCGAGTCGCATCGCGTCGGGCGCCGGCACGACGGCGGCCTCGGCGACGGCGGGATGCTCGATCAGCACGCTCTCCAGCTCGAACGGGCTGATGCGGTAGTCCGACGCCTTGAACACGTCGTCGGCGCGGCCGACGTAGGTGAGGTAGCCGTCGCTGTCGCGCGAGGCGACGTCGCCGGTGCGGTAGACGGCGCCCGTGAGCGGCGCGATCGAGCCGTCGTCCTGCTGATAGCCCTGCATGAGGGCAGCAGGGCGGGCGGAGAGATCGATGCAGATCTCGCCTTCCTCGGCGTCCTTGTCGTCGGCATCGAGCAGCCGGATCCGGTAGCCGGGCAGGGGGCGGCCCATCGAGCCGGGCTTGATCGCCTGGCCGGGCGGGTTGCCAACCTGCGTCGTGGTCTCGGTCTGGCCGTAGAAGTCGCGGATGGTGAGGCCCCAGGCCTTCTCGACCTGCTCGATCACCTCGGGGTTCAGCGGCTCGCCGGCCGCCAGCACCTCGCGCAGCGACGTCCTGCAGCTCGCGAGGTCTTCCTGAATCAGCATTCGCCACACGGTGGGTGGCGCGCAGAGCGTCGTCACCTTGTTGGCGACCACCGCGTCCAGCAGGTAGCGCGCGTTGAAGCGCGGCTGGTTGGCGATGAAGATCGTGGCGCCCGCGATCCACGGCGCGAAGAAGCAGCTCCACGCGTGCTTCGCCCAGCCCGGCGACGAGATGTTGAGGTGCACGTCGCCCGGGCGCAGGCCCAGCACGTAGATCGTCGTGAGATGGCCCACCGGATAGCTGCGATGGGAATGCAGCACGAGCTTGGGCTTCGCCGTGGTGCCCGAGGTGAAGTAGAGCAGCATCGGGTCGTCGGCAGCGGTCGGGCCGTCCGGCGTGAAGTTGGGCGCGGCTTTCAGCAGGTCGCCGTAGGCGTGCCAGCCTTTCGGCGCGTCACCGACGGCAATGCGCGTCAGCTTCGGATCGAATCCGTCGAACTTGGCCGCTTCGCCCGATGCCGCGATGACGTGCCGGGCGCGGCCGCGCTCGAAACGGTCGGCGAGATCGACCGGCGTCAGCAGTGTCGTGGCCGGGATCACGACGGCGCCGAGCTTCATGGCCGCCAGCATCACCTCCCAGAGAGGTGCCACGTTGCCCAGCATCAGCAGGATGCGGTCGCCGCGCCTCACACCGAGCGCGCGCAGGCCGTTGGCGACGCGGTTCGAGCGCTCCGACAGCTCAGCGAAGGTGAGACTCGCCGCACCGTCGCCGACGATGGTGAGGGCGGGCCGGTGGGCGAGCTGGCCGCGCGCCAGCTCGGTGTCGAACCAGTCGAGAGCCCAGTTGAAGCGATCCATCTGCGGCCAGTGGAAATCGCGGTACGCGGCCTCGTAGTCGCCGCGCCTCGCCAACAGGAATTCGCGCGCCTGCTTGTACGCCTCGATACTCATCTCACGCCTCTTTCACTTCCGCCCTTTCGCGATCTTGGTCATGGGCGTAGGTTGGGGGCAACAAGAAGAAAGAACCGGCCCTGGTCGTCGAACCCCTGATCGTCGCGCTGCTGCTGGCCGCCGCCCTCATGCACGCGACCTGGAATGCCATACTGAAGTCCGACAGTTCGGACCGGCTGGCGACATTCGGCGTAATAATGACGACCGGCACGGTGATGGGGCTCTGCATCGTGCCGTTCGTGCCGATGATCCACCCCGAAGCGTGGAAGTACCTTCTGTCGTCGGTGGCGATCCACGTCCTCTACTACTTCTTCCTGCTCAAGGCGTATTCGTACGGCGACCTCAGCCACACCTATCCGATCGCGCGCGGCCTCGGGCCGCTCCTGGTGGCGCTCGTCTCCGGGCGCATGATCGGCGAGCATCTGCGTGCGCAGGACATCGTGGGCGTCCTGCTGCTGAGCTTCGGCCTGATCGCGCTCGCCATGCCGCTGAAGAACGTCGTGCCGAAGTCCGGCAGCCGGCACGGACTCGCCACGCTGTTCGCCGTACTGACCGGCGTGACGATCGCGGCCTACATCATCGCCGACGGGTTGGGCGTGCGCGCGGCGGGCCCGACGATGGCGCACCGCATCTCCTACATCGCCTGGCTGTGCGTGCTGGAGGGGCCATGGCTGCTGGTGCTTGCTTTCTGGCTGCGTCCGACGACGGCGTGGGCGCACGTGAAGCGGACGTGGTATCGCGGCGTCGGCGGCGGCCTGATCGCCAACACCGGCTACGGTATTGCCATCTACGCGCTGGTGCTGGGGCCGATGGCGCACGTGGCGGCGCTGCGTGAGACCTCGGTACTGTTCGGAGCGCTGATCGGCACGCTGCTTCTCGGCGAGCCATTCGGCGCACGTCGCATCGCCGCCGCGGCCGTGATCGTCATCGGTCTGGTGCTGATGAACGGTCCTCAACTCACCTGAGGCCGCACCTCGACGTCGATGCGCGAGAGGCGGTCGAGCAGCTTCCACCGCGCGCGGATCGGCCACCAGCCGTAGAGGAAGACGTCGAGCGGCCCCCACATCGCCACCCAGCCAACGATCAGCAGGCCTTCGGAGAGGATGTGCGCAAGGGTCGACGGCGAGGATAGGAGGATGTTGCGGACGACGAGGCAGATCGCGAGGAACGTCAGGCCGACGACCAGACTGACGCGGCCGCGCCACCACATGTTGCGCAGGCTGCGATGCTCGCTGTCGCGGCGCAGCTCGAAATGATGGCGGATCGACGGGCCGAGGTGGCCGGCCTCCTCCTTGGCAAGCTCGGAGGGTGGCAGCATCACCACGAGGCGGATCGCGCGAGGCGCGGCATCCTCGGCCGACCCGACGATGTAGGTGTCGGCCGCGGCCTCCAGCTCCTTCTCCCTGAAAGGGGCCGGGTCGAGCGAGTTGTAGAGCCGCGACAGGCGATCCAGCCGCAATTCGACTGCGACGGCGGCGTCCTTGTCTCGATCCCTGTTCGCTGTCATGGCTCAGCCACCATTGTCGGCGAGGGGATTGAACCGTGTCCACCCGCAACCTCGACAGGCTGATGAATCCGCGCTCGGTGGTGGCGGTCGGTGCAAGCCTGCGGCCGGGCTCGGTCGGCGAGGCGGTGACGCGCAACCTGCTGGCCGGCGGTTTCCAGGGCGACATCCACCTCATGAACAGGAAGGGCGGCACGATCGAGGGCCGCACCGTGTTCCGCCGCATCTCGCAGCTCCCCGAGCCGCCGGACCTCGCCGTAATCATGACTCCGGCCGAGACGATCCCCGGCATCGTCGCGGCGTTGGGCGAGCGGGGCACGCGGGCCGCTGTCGTGATCAGCGCCGGGCCGGGCATCGGCGCCGAGGCCGCAAAGGTCAATGCGCACTGGCGGCTGCGCCTGCTGCGCGCGGCGAGGCCTCACCTGATGCGGCTGATCGGGCCGAACTGCATCGGCTACGCCGCGCCCCGGCTGGGGCTGAATGCGAGCTTCGGGCCGACGCGCCTCAAGGCCGGGCGCATCGCCGCCGTCGCGCAGTCGGGCGCCGTGCTGGCGGGGCTCGCGGACTGGGGCGTGGCGCAGGGCATCGGCTTCTCGCACCTGATCTCGATGGGCGACATGGCCGACGTCGATTTCGGCGACGTGCTCGACATGCTGGCCCGCGACTACGATACGCGGGCAGTGCTGATGTACGTCGAGGGCGTCACCCAGGCGCGCAAGTTCATGTCGGCGGCGCGCGGCGTGGCACGCATCAAGCCCGTGATAGTTCTGAAGGGGGGCCGCCATGCCGCCGCTGCGGCGGCGACCGCGTCGCACACCGGCTCCATGGCGGGATCGGCGGCGGTCTATGACGCGGCCTTCGCGCGGGCCGGCCTGGTGCGGGTGCTGGGCCTGGGCGAGCTGTTCGATGCGGCCGAGACGCTGGGCCACGGCATCGCGCCGCGCAGCGAGCGGCTGGCGATCCTGACCAACGGCGGCGGGGCGGGAATCGTGGCGACCGACCTGCTGATGGACGAGGGCGGGGAGATGGCTACGCTGCAACCGCGCACCGTGGCGCAACTCGACAAGAAAATGCCGCGCGGCTGGTCGCGCGCCAATCCGGTCGACATAGTGGGCGATGCCGACGGGCCGCGCTATGCCGCTGCCCTCGACGCGCTGGCCGACGATCGTGGCGTCGGTGCGGTGCTGGCCGTCAACGTGCCGACCGCGCTGACCTCGCCGCTCGAAGCGGCGCGCGCCATCGTGGGTGCGGCGGGCGCCAAGGTCGTGCCGGTGATCGGCTGCTGGATCGGCGGACCGGAGGCGCAGGCCGGCCGCCACGCGCTGCACGAGGCCGGCTTTCCGGCATACGACACGCCACTGCGGGCGGTGCGCGGCTTCATGCACATCGTGGAATACCGCCGCGGCCAGCGCGCGCTGCATCGCACGCCGCCGTCGGTGCCGGAACGTCGCGCCGACACGCACCTGGTGCGCTCGATCGTGAATGGCGCGCTAGCCCAGAAGCGCGAGCTGCTGACCGAGCCGGAGGCCAAGCGCGTGCTGGCGGCCTACGGCATTCCCGTGGTGCCCACCGAGACGGTGCTGGACGCCGCCGAGGCGGCGGCCGCAGCCACCCGCATCGGCTTTCCGGTGGCGGTGAAGATCCTGTCGCGCGACATCACGCACAAGAGCGACGTCGGCGGCGTGGCGCTCGACCTAGCCTCCGAGCAGGCCGTCCTCGATGCGGTGCGCGAGATGACGGGCAAGGTGCTGGTCAAGGCCAACAAGGCGCGCCTCGACGGCTTCGTCGTGCAGCCGATGATCCGTCGCCCGCACGCGGTCGAGCTGATCCTGGGTGCGGCGGAGGATCCGGTGTTCGGGCCGATCCTGCTGGTCGGCCACGGCGGCGTGGCGGCCGAGGTGATCGACGACAAGGCGCTGGCGCTACCGCCGCTCGATCCGGTGCTGGCGGAGGATGCTCTTTCCCGCACGCGCGTCGACCGGCTGCTGCGTGGCTATCGCGATCGCGCCCCGGCTGATCGGGGGGCGGTGGGCGAGGCGATGATCCGGCTGTCACAGCTCATCGCCGACGTGGACGAGATCGCCGAGCTCGACATCAACCCGCTGCTGGCCGATGCGGAGGGCGTGATCGCACTCGACGCGCGCATCGTGGTGCGCAAGCCCGCCAAGGGGCAGGAGCGGGCGGCCCGCTTCGCCATCAGGCCCTATCCGGTGGAGCTCGAGACCGAGATCGAGCATCGCGGCGAGAAGCTGCGCATCCGGCCCATCCGACCGGACGACGAGCCCCTGCTGCGCCTCTTCACGCAACGCCTGACACCCGAGGACGTGCGGATGCGCTTCTTCGGCCCGATCCGTGAGATGAGCCACGAGATGGCGGCGCGGCTCACCCAGATCGACTACGACCGCGAGATGGCGTTCCTGCTGCTCGATGGATCGAGGCTCTTGGGGGTGGGCCGGCTGGTGGCCGATCCGGGGTTCGAACAGGCCGAGTTCGCCCTCACCGTGGCGTCGGACGCGCAGGGCAAGGGCTACGGCGCGCTGCTGCTTCATCATGTGCTGCGCTACGGCAAGTCGCGCGGCATGAAACGGGTGGTCGGGCACGTGCTGCGCGAGAACGAAAAGATGCTGGGGCTCGCAAAGCACCTCGGCTTCCGGCGCGAGGCCGGCCGTTCCGGCGAGCCCGACCTGCGCGTGGTGAAGTCGCTTTCCCAGGTGTGATGCGGCAAGTGTAACTTTTGTTTTGTCGCCGCCTCTGAACTGAGGCAAAAGAATGGCGACCCGCCAATAGGTTAGCGCGAATCATTCAGATGGCGTCGAGGAAGAACAGAAGCGGGAAGGCGAACAGAAGGAGTCCGAAGGCTCCCGCCGGCCTCTTCGAGCGCCTCGGAGCGCGCTTCAACGCAGTCGTCACAGGGCTCGGATCGCGCCGCCCGCTGGCGATCGTCGCCGCGGCGATCGTGGCCTTCGCGGCCAGCCTCGTCGGCGGCTATTGGCTCGCCAAGAAGCTCGACACGCGCGAGAGCGTTCGACCTGGCGCGCCGGAGACTCGCTACGCCCGCATCGAGGACCTGCCCGAGTTCCCGAAATACTCCGAGGCCGAACCCGGCAAGCCGCGCGCGACGCTCGAGGAGAGGGCGCGGCCCGCCAAGCCGCAGCAGGTGGCCGCGGCTGCAGCGACCGAGCAGGCGTGGCGCAAATACGCGGTCCCGTTCCGCGATCTCAACAGCCGCCCGCTGGTCGCCATCGTGATCGACGATGTCGGCCTCGACCGGCCGCGCTCCAGGCGGGCGTGGGAGTTGCCGGGACCGATGACCATGTCGTTCCTGCCTTATGCGAAGGACCTTGGAGGTCAAGCGAGGGCCGCGCGCGCCAGGGGGCACGAACTGATGCTGCACCTGCCGATGCAGCCCAACGGCAGCAACGATCCGGGACCGGGCGCGCTGCTGGTGTCGCTATCCGACGCCGAGCTGCGCCAGCGCACCAACGCCGCCCTCGAGAGTTTCGCAGGCTTCGCGGGCGTCAACAACCACATGGGCAGCCGTTTCACGGCCTTCAAACCGGGCATGGAGACGGTCCTGAAACAGATGAAGCCGCGCGGCCTCATGTTCCTCGACTCGCGCACGACGGCGCAGTCGGTCGGCGACCAGACCGCGCACGAGCTCGGCGTACCCTCGATCGTACGCCACGTCTTCCTCGACGACGAGGAGAGCGTGGAAGCGGTGCGCCGCAAGCTCGCCGAGGCCGAAGCCGTCGCACGCCGCCAGGGCTTCGTGGTGGCGATCGGCCATCCGCACGAGGCCACGATACAAGCGCTGCAGGAATGGCTGCCCACCGTGCAGGGCAAGGGTCTGGCGCTCGCGCCGGCCACGGCCGTGTTGCGCAAGCGGAACGGTTGGGATTGAGTCGTCGCCAACGAAAGCGTTGGAGGAAGCAAGTGCGTTACAAGAAGCAGGCGATGATCGTGGCGCCGCAGCCCGAACCGACCGAGGCGGGTGCCGACGTGTTGCGCGAGGGCGGCAACGCCGTCGATGCCGGCATCGCCTGCGCGCTGGTCCAGGGCGTGGTCGACCCGCTGATGTGCGGCATCGCGGGCTTCGGCTCCTGCGGCATCTACATGCCGGGCAAGAAGTTTCACGGCTACATCGACGCCCACGCCCCGGCGCCGCTCGGCGCGCGGCCCGACATGTGGGCCAACCTGATCGAGAGCGAGGCGCGCGACGGCTACGGCTTCATCCTGCAGGGCAGGGTGAACGACATCGGCTACAAGTCGATCTGTGCGCCCGCCAACCTCAAGATGTACTGGGAGGCGCACAAGGAGCACGGGAAGCTCCCGTGGTCGCGCATCGTCGAGCCCGCGATCGCCTGGGCCGAGGGCGGCTGGACGGTACGGCCGCACGTCCACTACTGGTGGAGCGACGATGGCGCCTTCGGCCGCGCCCCCAACCATGAGCGCACCAACTTCACGAAGGCCGCCCGCGACCTCTATTGCCGCGACGACGGTACGCCCAAGCGCGTGGGCGACCGCGTGGTGAACCGCGACTACGGCCAGACGCTGCGCGCCATCGCGAAGGGCGGCGCGGACGTCTTCTATTCGGGCGAAATCGCCGCGGCGATCGCCGAGGACATGAAGAAGAACGACGCGCTGCTGACCGCCGAGGACCTCGAGGCCTGGAAGCCGGTCCGCAATCCGCCGCTGTGGGGCGACTATCGCGGCTACAAGGTCTCGACCAACCAGCCGCCGGGCGGCGGCGTGATGCTGCTCGAGATGCTGAACATTCTGGAGAACTTCGACCTCCGCGGCATGGAGCACGGCTCGACCGAGTATCTGCGCGTGGTCAGCGAGGCCATGAAGCGCGCCACCATCGACAAGGACGCTCATGTCGGCGATCCCAAGTTCGTGACGGTGCCGGTCGATCGCCTGACCTCGAAGGCCTACGCCAAGGAGATGGCCGACGAGATCCAGGCAGGCATCATGGCCAAGGTGCCGCGCTTCAACTCCGGTGCCGTCTCCAAGGACACGACGCACATCTCCGTCCTCGACCGGGACGGAAACTGCTTCTCGATGACCCATTCGCTCGGCATGCCCTCGGGCGTCGTCACGCCGGGGCTGGGCTTCATGTACAACGGCTGCATGGGCGTGTTCGACCCGCGGCCGGGCCGGGCGGGCTCGATCGCGCCAGGCAAGGCGCGCTTCAGCTCGGTCGTGCCCTCGATCCTCTTCAAGGACGGCAAGCCGCACCTGATCATCGGCGCGCCGGGCGCGACGCAGATCGCCATGGGCGTGTTGCACGTGATCCTGAACGCACTCGATTTCGACATGACCATGGTCGAGGCGGTGAGCGCGCCGCGCTTCTCGGCGACCTCGGACACGATCGACGTCTCGAACCGCATCCAGGGACGGGTGGAGCGCGAGTTGCAGGGCAAGGGCTATCCCGTGGTCCGCAGCCCCTATGGCTTCGGCTTCGCCGCCGTCCACGCCATCCGCATCCACGAGGACGGGCTCGATGGCGGCGCCGACCCCGGCCACGACGGCGTGGTGATTGCGGTCTAAAGCTTCGGCGGACGGCGCATGTTGGACGCCTGCTCGTAGGCGTAGGCGAAGCGCAGAAGCTTGTGTTCGCTCCAGGCGGGCCCCGTGAAGGTGAGGCCGATCGGATAGCGCGGTGTCGGCCGGCCTTCGACCTCAGAGACGAAGCCCGCCGGTACCTGCACGCTGGGATAGCCGGGCTTGGCCGCGATCGCCGCACCGAGGGCCGCCGGAAAGATCACCGCATCGAGCTTGTGCTGGCGAAAATAGGGATCGAGGCCGCGCGTCTTGGCGGCGTGCAGGTCCATTGCGCGCGCCGAGCGGTACTCGAGCTCCGACAGGTCGCCTCTTGTCGCCTCGGCGGCCAGCGCCAGGTCCTGGCTGAAACGCAGCGCCTTCTTGGCGTGCGCCCTGTTGAAGGCGACGATGTCCGCGAGACTCTTCATCCTCGTGCCGGTCGCCCAGTCGCGCAGGTAGAGGTTCAGGCCGTGCTTGAACTCGTAAAGGAAAACGATCGGCGGCGTCGCGAGCTGGCCTTTGCGCGGACTGAGCGGATTGGTGTTGAGCACGTTCATGGTGGTGCCCGGCCCGCCGATCCAGCCGGCGGTCGGGATATTGGCGCGCACCAGGGTGGCGCCGAGATCCTGCAGCGTCTCGAAGGCGCGCGCCATCACCGCCTTTGCCTTGGCCGGCAGCTTGCCGAAGTAGACGTCGTTGAGGGGATCGCCGGGATCGCTGGGCAGGCCGATGCGGGCACCCTTCAGCGCATCCTTGTCGAGGCCGGCGGTGTAGTCGGCAGGCCGCTTCAGCCCACGTGTCGCCGTGTCGAGCGGATCGCGCGCGGCCAGAACGTTCAGCAGGATCGCGGCATCGCGCACGGTGCGCGTGAGCGGACCCGCCGTGTCCTGGCTGTGCGAGATCGGCAGCACGCCGGCGCGGCTGATCAGGCCCACGGTCGGCTTCACCGTGACGAGACCGCTCTGGGTCGCGGGGCTGAGAAGGGAGCCCGATGTCTCCGTCCCGATCGCCGCCGCGCAAAAGCCCGCCGCGACCGCCACGCCCGAGCCGGCACTCGACCCGCCCGGCAGCACGACCGGGATTCCGCGCTCGTCGAGCAGGTCGGGCACGTAGGCATTCTTCACCTGACCTCCGACGGAACTGTAGCCCGACGGCATGTCGACGGTGAGGATGTTGGCGAACTCGGTGAGGTTCGCCTTGCCCAGGATCACCGCACCGGCCGCGCGCAGCTGTTTCACCAGGGTGGCGTCGTCGCGGGCACGCGCGTCCCGCAACGCGAGCGAGCCGGCGGTCGTGTGCTGCTTGTCGCCGGTCGCGATGTTGTCCTTGAGCAGGATGGGCACGCCCGCGAGCGGCCGCGCCGCCGAAGGCTTCAGTCCGTCGAGGCTGCGCGCAATCATCAGCGCATCAGGATTGACCTCACGCACGGAGTTGAGCCTGGGGCCGCTGCGATCATAGGCCTTGATCCGCGCGAGGCAGGCCCTGATGAGGGTGCTGGCGCTGACCCGGCCGCTTTTCAGCGCTGCGATGACATCGCCCAGGGATGAGTCCGGCTTCATGGCATCCTCTATACCGGCATTGTCCGCTTCTGGTGAGCGCGGCCCACCCGGGCGGCCTCGGGGTCGTGACCGGCGATGATGCGTACGCCCTCGTCGAGGCTGGCGGCGATGCTGGCGGGCGTGGCGCCTTCCAGGAAGGCCAGCCCGTTCTTGCGGGCCGCCGCGAACACCCTGGCGCGGGCCTGTTCCATTTCGGGCGGGTAGGGGCGCTTCGGCGGGGTCGTGTAGCCCAGCGCAAGGCTCAGATCGCCCGGGCCGAGCTCCGCAAATCCCAATCCAGGCATCGACAGGATTTCCTCGCAACCGGCGACACCGGCGGGACTCTCGATCTTGACACCGAGCAGAAGCTCGCCGGCCGGGTTGAGCGGCCAGGGATCGCAGCGACTCAAATACTCAGCGGTATCAATGCCCCAGATCGGTGCAGCGGTCGGCTCCGAGCCACGACCGCGCGTGCCGAGGCCCAGCTTGTCGCTGCCCAGTTTGTTGTGCGGAAAGCGGCAGGCCGCCACGAACGCTCGGACGGCGTCGGCGCTCTCGGCCTGGCAGAGCAGTATTCCGTGGACGCCGCGGCCCAGGATCTGGCGGAACTGCCAGGCGTTGAAACGGACGTTGGCACCGTCGGTGCCGTTGACCGGCGCCTCGACGATTACGGCCGGCGTGCGATGGCCCGAGGCGGTCGGGCCGCCCTCGACGAGGCCGCGCATGTACTCGGCGAGGCCCGCCATATCGAAGGCGCCGTGCTCCATGCCGACATTGATATAGTCGGCCCAAGTGCGAGCATCCTCACGGCCCTGCCCGTAGGTCAGGACATGTCCGGTATGCGGCCCGTCGTAGTAGATCGTCTGGTCCGCCTCCAGGAGTTCGATCGCGCGGTTGATGCGCTTTGCCATCGCATGTTCTCCGGTATCGCTGCCAAATCGAGCGGAAACACATCTCGTTTGTCAGCACTATGGGCTACTATTCGTCCATACCAACGCAACAACAGGTTCGCGGGCTACACATGTCACATCCGCAAATCGTCGCTGATCCCACGATCATGATGGGCAAGCCTTGCATCAAGGGGACACGCATCACGGTCGAGCTGATCTTGCGGAAGCTGGGAGCTGGACAGTCCTTCGCGGAATTGATCGTTGCCTATCCGCAGCTCAAGGAATCGGATCTGCGGGCGGCGCTTGCCTTTGCCGCCGACTACCTCGAGCATGAAACGGTCCTCGCTGCCGAGTGATGCGCTTTCGGGCGGATGAGAACGTTGCACGGCAGATCGTTGAAGAGCTCCGATCAGCGGAGCTGGACGTCGCATCGGTCCTGGAGGCGAGCCCAGGCGCTTCAGACGATGCTGTCGTCGAGATGGCAGGCGAGCAGAGCAGGCTTCTCATCACTGAAGATCGCGACTTCGGCGAGATGGTTGTTCGCCGACGATTGGCCGTCCGTGGCGTTATCCTGCTCGAATTGGTACGGCTGTCCAATGCAGCGGCCGCGGCACGGGTAGCCGAGGTGATTGCAGCCCACGCGGGCAGGCTTCCCGGCAACCTCGTCGTGATAGAGCCAGGCCGGGTGCGCATAAGGCCACTGCAAAGCTGACGCACGGCGCGCCCGCCTACATCATCCCCGGCGCGCCGAGATCGGTGCCGTCGATCATGCGGCTGTAGCGGAACGGGTGCGGGTCGACGATCGGCGGGTCGCCGGCCACGATGTCGGCGGCCAACCGTCCGGCGCCGGGACCGATGCCGAAGCCGTGGCCGGTGTAGCCGGTCGAGAGATAGAGGCCGGGTACCGGATCGACGGCCGAGATCACCGGGATGCCGTCCGGAGTGGAATCGATCAGGCCGCCCCAGGCATGGGCGATCTTCAGGCCCTTCAATTCCGGATAGTGCTTGCCGAGCGTCGTCAGCCCTTCCTGTACGAGGCGCGGATCGGCGGGTGGGTCGTAGGTCCGCTGCCGCTCGAACGGCGACACGCGATCGAACGACCAGTTCGCGAGGCCTTCCGCACCACTGAAGAACGACGGTTTCAGCGCGAAGGTCAGTCCCTTGTAGCGCTTTACCGCCGTCGGCAGAAACTGTCGCGCATAGAGCAGACCCTGCAGCGAGAGATCGACCGTGCCGCGGCCGCCGAGACCGACCGTATAGCCGCCATCGAGACGGCGGCGGATCGTGACGTCGGGCAACGACAGGCCGCCCTCGGTCACCTGCGGCGCCTCCGTGGTCGCGAACGAGGTCGAGCGCACGCCGGCCTGCGGCAGGCGCAGACCATGGCGGCGACAGAAGAGCGAGCTCCACGCACCGCCGGCGCAAAGGACGGCCTGCGTGCGGACGCGGCCTTGCTCGGTGATCACGCCGGCCACCTTGCCACCCTCGATGTCGAGTCCGCGCGCCGCGCAGTTCTGGTGGATCGTCGTGCCGAGCTTGCGGGCCGCCTCGGCGATCGCGGGCGAGGCGAGGGACGGCTCGCCACGACCATCGCTGGGGCTATGCACGCCGCCGATCCAGTCGGGCGCGCTGCCCGGCGTCATCGCCTTGGCTTCGGCGGCGCTGAGGATGCGGCTGTGCATCTGGTATTCGCGGGCGCGCAGCGTCCATTCCTCCCACTGCGCGAAGTCCTCTCGGCGGGTCGTTACGTAGAGCAGGCCGGTGTGACGGAAGCCGGTTTCCGTCCCCAGCTCGACGTTGAGGCCCTTCCAGATCTCGAGGCTCTTCATGGCGAGCGGCAGCTCGCGCAGGTCGCGGTGCTGCTGCCGGCACCAGCCCCAGTTCCGGCTGCTCTGCTCGCCGCCGACCACGCCCTTGTCGAGCAGTGCGATCTTGTAGCCCTTCTTCGCCAGCGCATAGGCTGCCGACGTGCCGGCGATACCGGCGCCGATCACGACGACGTCGGCCGCTTCGGGCAGCTTGGTGTCGCTGATCACGGGCTGAAGCGGGGGAGACATCGGTTCTTCCTGACGAACGTGGGGCAAAACCCACTCTAGCCCACGCTTTACGCCATGGAAGCCGGCGCGGTAATTTCACCGCGAAAGGGAGTTCCGGAATGGACCTGACATTCGGCAAGGAAGAGCTGGCCTTCCAGAAGGAAGTGCGCGACTGGCTGAAGGAGAACCTGACGCCCGAGATCGTGGGCGAGATCAAGGTCGCCCGGAACGCCTATATGCCGAAGGAGCGCCTGATCGACTGGCAGAAGCGCCTGGCCAGGAAAGGCTGGCTCTGCACCGGCTGGCCCAAGGAATTCGGCGGTCCGGGCTTCACCACGACGCAGAAGTACATCTTCGAGATGGAGATGGCCAAGGCCGGCGCGCCCGGCACCTCGCCGTTCGGCCCCAAGATGTGCGCGCCGGTGATCATGAAGTACGGTTCGGACGAGCAGAAGAAGCGCCACCTGCCGCCGATGCTGAACTCCGACCTGATCTGGTGCCAGGGCTACTCCGAGCCGGGCTCGGGCTCGGACCTTGCGAGCCTGCGCACCAAGGCGGTGCGCGAAGGCGACTTCTACATCGTGAACGGCCAGAAGACCTGGACGACGCTCGCCCAGACCGCCGACTGGATCTTCTGCCTGGTGCGCACCTCGAACGAGGGCAAGCCGCAGGAAGGCATCTCCTTCCTGCTGATCGACATGAAGACGCCCGGCATCTCGGTCGAACCGATCATCACCGCCGACGGCAACCGCGCCGGCACGCAGGAGGTGAACTCGGTCTTCTTCACCGACGTGAAGGTGCCGGTCGAGAACCGGGTCGGCGAGGAGAACAAGGGCTGGACCTACGCCAAATACCTGCTCGAGTTCGAGCGCGGCGGCAATCCCTACAGCCCGCGCCTGCGGTCCGGCTACGAGAAGCTGAAGCGGCTGGCGCAGGCGATGCCGGAGGGCGAGGACTCGATCCTGGCCGATGCGGCTTGGCGCGAGAAGCTCGCCCGCATGGATATCGAGATTTCCGGCCTCGAGATGTTCGAGATGGAGTTCTATTCCAAGCTCGCCTCGGGCCAGAACCCGGGTCCGCTGTCGTCGATGATCAAGCTGCGCGGCACCGAGGTGATGCAGCAGGTCCAGGAGTTTGCCGTCGAGGCGGCAGGCTACTACTCGATCCCGTTCCCCGAGCAGCGCGCCTGGAACGCCAACGTCGAGCCGATCGGGCCGGAAGGCGTCGACGTGCTGGCGCCGCGTTACTTCAACGGCCGCAAGATGACGATTTACGGCGGTTCGTCCGAAGTGCAGCGCGGGATCATGTCGAAGGTGATGCTGGGGCTCTGACCCCCTTCCGGCGCTCCGCGCCACCTTCCCCCGCCGACGGGGGAAGGCAAGAATGTCTTGCTCCTCCCCTGTCACACAGGGGAGGTGCCCCGAAGGGGCGGAGGGGTCAAATGCGTCTGGCATTCAGCGAACAGGAACTGGCCTTCCAGAAGGAAGTGCGCGACTGGATCTCGGCCAACATGCCGCCCGAGGTCGCGGAGGAGAGCCGCCGCAGCCGCTCCAGCCACGTCTCGAAGGAACGGCTGGTGCAGTGGCAGAAGAAGCTCGCGGGCAAGGGCTGGCTCTGCCCCAACTGGCCGAAGGAATATGGCGGGCCGGGCTGGAACTCGACGCAGAAGTTCATCTTCGAGATGGAGATGGCGCGGGCCGACTCGCCCTATCTCTCGTCGTTCAGCATCAAGATGGTGGCGCCGGTCCTGATGAAGTTCGGCAGCGAAGCGCAGAAGAAGCGCTTTCTCCCGAAAATCGCCGCGGCCGAGGAACTGTGGTGCCAGGGCTATTCCGAGCCGGGCTCGGGCTCCGACCTCGCGAGCCTGCGCACCAGGGCAGAGAGGCAGGGCGACCACTATGTCGTGAACGGCCAGAAGATCTGGACGACCAACGCGCACTTCGCCGACTGGATCTTCTGCCTGGTGCGGACCTCCAACGAGGGCAAGCGCCAGGAGGGCATCTCGTTCCTGCTGATCGACATGAAGTCGCCGGGCATCACGCTCGATCCGATCTATCTCGTCGACGGCACGCGCACGCCGATGCGCCACGAGGTCAATCAGGTCTTCTTCACCGACGTGAAGGTGCCGGTCGAGAACCTGGTGGGCGAGGAGAACAAGGGCTGGACCTACGCCAAGTACCTGCTCGAGTTCGAGCGCGGCGGCCAGGCGTTCGGGCCGCGGCTGCGCAAGGCGTTCCGCCACCTGCAGACGCTGTCGAAGACTCAGATGAGCGAGGGCGAGCCGCTGTCGGCCGACCCGCAGTGGCGCGAGAAGGTTGCGGCGCTCGAGATGGAGATCGACGCCGTCGAGATGAACGAGCTGATGTTCTACTCGAGCCTCAAGACCGGCGACGCGCCGGGCAACATGGGCTCGGTCGTGAAGATGCGCGGCACCGAGGTCGGCCAGAAGCTGACCGAGCTCGCGGTCGAGGCGGTCGGCTGGTACGGCACGCCCTTCACCGAGCTGCGCAACTACGACAGCAACGTGGTCCCGGTGGGCGGCGATTACGTCGATGACGTCTCGCCGCGCTACTTCAACCAGCGCAAGACCACGATCTACGGCGGCTCGTCCGAAGTGCAGCGCAACGTGCTCGCGAAGGCGATGCTCGGACTTTAGGCGCATTACCTCATCCTGAGGAGCATCGCGCAGCGATGCGTCTCGAAGGATGAGATCGAGCACCGTGCCTGCAGCCCATCCTTCGAGATGGCGCTACGCGCCTCCTCAGGATGAGGTCTATGCGTTCACAACTCCTGGCCGCGCGGCAATGACTCCCTCCGTGCGTGCCCGGACCTCGGGCGTTGCCAGGCACGAGGCCAGCGCCTCGTAGCCCGGCGCACCGGGATAGGGGGCGATGCGCATCGGCGGGCTGTGGTTGGCGGGGCAGAAGAGGATCGCCTCGTCGGGACCGACCGCATCGAGGTCGAGGATCGAGCAGGACCGCGTCATCGCGAAAAGCGGCGGCGCCCCTGGCCCGCGCCGGCGCAGACGAGCGATCAACGCTTCCTGCGTCGCGCGGTCGAGCCCTTGCTCGACGAGATCGACGACGATCGGCAGATGCTCCGGGACCGCAAGCCCGCACAGCAGCGCGATCAGCGCTTCCGATTCGGCCGCGCCGTCTCCGACGAGCGAGGCGAGGGCCGGCTCGATCTGCCGCCGACGTGACGGATCGGGCTGACGATCGAGCGCGAGGAAGACGCCGCCGAGTTCCTGGGCGATGCGCTCGGCGAGCCGCGTCTTGCCGCTGCCCAACGGCCCGGTGATGTAGGTGAGAGGACGGATGTCGCGCAGCTCGAAGCGCTCGCCGCCCCACGGCCAGGGCAGATCGAAGGCGATGTGAGGACCGGGCGTCGGCGACAGCAGCTTCGCGAGCGTGCCGGCGGTCGGCGCCTTGCCGCGGGCGAGGTCGCTCCTGAGTTCATGGACCTTCTCCGCGGTGCTGCGGATCTCCTGCAGCCGCGCTTCCAGCGTCGCCTGATGGGCGGCCAGCGCAGGCTCGAGGCCTTGCGGATCGCCGTTCAGCAGGCGTGCCACCTGGGCCAGGCTGAAGCCCAGCCCGCGCAGGCCCGCGATGTCGGCGGCACGTTTCATGTGGTCGGGCCCGTAGGCGCGCCAGCCGGCCTCGCTGCGGGTCGGCGTGAGAAGGCCGCGCTGCTCGTAGAGCCGCAGCGCCTTGGCGGAGATGCCGAGCCGTTGCGCGGCCTCGGAAGCGTTCAGGAAAATCATCGGTCACCTCTTCATGTTGACCGCGACCTTATGGAGCCAGCCCCAAGGGCCGGGTCAACCGGGCACCGATCCGCCTGCGGGATAACTGCCGTCGCCATGCTATGTATCTGGACGGAGGACCCGCCAGTCCGATCAGGGAGCAGAACATGGACGGTCGCGACATCCAGACGCTCTACGCGGCCAAGCTCACGACTCCCGAAAGGGCCGTGGCGGCCATCGCCGACGGCGAGACGATCGCGCCGGGCATGGCGATCGGCCAGCCGCCGGCACTGCTGGCGGCCATCGCCGCCCGGCTGCGCGCCGGAGATCTCGAGAAGATCCGCCTCTACTACAAGATCGCCATGGAGCCTCTGGCGAAGTCGCTCCTGGCCGAGGACGTGGTCGAAAAGGTCGACGCTCACAGCTTCTTCATCGGCGCGCCCGATCGCGAGATCATCAAGCGGCAGGCGAAGCTCGGCCGCAAGCTGCTGAGCTTCGTGCCGGTCCATTTCAGCCAGTTGCCGCGCCTGTTCGAGGAGTTCATCGCCCTCGATACCTTCGTCGTCACGGTGTCGCCGATGGATTCCGGCGGCTACTTCTCGCTCGGCACCAACAACGATTTTTCTTCGGTTGCCGCGCGCCGCGCCAAGCGGCTGATCGTCGAAGTCAACCGCAACATGCCGCGGGTGTTCGGGCAGTCGCAGATCCACGTGAGCGAAGTGGCGGCGATCGTGGAGAACGACGTCCCTTTGATCGAAGCGGGCGCTGCCGAGCCGTCGGCCGAGGGCCGTGCCATCGGCAGCCTGGTAGCGCCCATGGTCCCCGATGGCGCGACCATCCAGCTCGGCATAGGCAGGATTCCTTCAGGCGTGGCCCAGTCGCTGCGCCGGCATTCCGACCTCGGAATCCACAGCGAGCTGTTCTCGCCGGCGATGGCAGATCTGATCCAGCAGGGCGTGATCACCGGAGCGCGCAAGAGCCTCAATCCGCGCAAGCACGTCTTCACCGTTGCGTTCGGGACCAGGGAATCCTACGCGTTCATGAACGACAACAGTGCCTTCGAGAGCCATCCCTCGTCGTACGTCAACGATGTCCGGATCATCGCGCAGCACGACGACTTCGTGTCGATCAACACGGCAATCGAGATCGACCTCTACGGGCAGGTCAATGCCGAGTTCATCGGCGAACACGAATACAGCGGCTCCGGCGGGCAGTACGATTTCGTCAAGGGCGCCTCGCTGGCCAGGCGCGGCAAGTCGATCATCGCCATACAGTCGACCGCCCGGAAGGGCACCGTCTCCAGCATCGTTCCCAAGGTGTCGATGGTCACCGACATCCGCATGGATGTCGAATGGGTCGTCACGGAACACGGCGCCGTCAACCTCCGGGGCAAGTCGACCAAGGAGCGCGCCGACGCCCTGATCGGCATCGCCCATCCCGACTTCCGCGGCGAGCTGACGGCCGCCGCCCGGAAGGTCACCCTGATCTAGGGACCGGGCCATGGCTCTCATCAGGACCACGTTCGCGGACTCCGTCGGCACTGTCGCCTTCGACCGCGACGCCAAGCGCAACGCGTTGAGCGCCGGCTTGATCGAAGAGACGCTGACGGCGTTCGAGGACTTCAAGGCCAGGGGCGCCCGCTGCCTCGTGCTGCGCAGCGCCACGTCCGGCAAGGTCTGGTCCGCCGGCCACGATGTCGACGAGCTTCCCAAAGCCGACCTCGATCCCTTGCCGTACAGCGACCCGCTGGAACGGCTTCTGCGTGCCGTGAAGGCATTTCCGGCGCCGGTCATCGCCATGGTGCAGGGCTCGGCCTGGGGCGGTGCCTGCGACCTCGTGATGGCGTGCGACCTGGTTTATGGCGACGAGACCTGCGCCTTCGCCATAACGCCGGCCAAGCTCGGGCTGCCCTACAACATCGCCGGCTTCCTGAATTTCATCAGCCGCCTTCCGCTCAACGTAGTGAAGGAGATGTTCTTCTCCGCCGAGCCGCTCTCCGCCGAGCGGGCCGAACGCGTAGGGATCGTCAACAGGATCGTGCCTGCGGCGGAACTCGAAGGCGTGGTCTACGGCATGGCGCGGACCCTCACCACGCGGTCAGCGGCGGCCATCGCCGCCTCGAAGGAATCGATCCGCATCCTGAGCGAGTCGGTCCCCATCAACCCGACCACTTTCGAGTACCTGCACGGGCTGCGGCGTGAAGTCTATTTCGGACCGGACTATCATGAAGGGACGGCGGCCTTCCTCGAGAAGCGAAAGCCGAAGTTCTGAGCGGCCCGCCGTGCCGGGCGCAGCCGAGTACCAGCAGCCTCCTGTCACGTGAGGGACCGAAGCCCATGCACTACCGAAATCTCGGCCGCGCCGGCCTGAAAGTCTCCGAGATCTGCCTCGGCACCATGACCTTCGGCAACGGCGCCGACCAGGACAGCGCGACCAGGATGGTGAACGCCGCGCTCGAGGCCGGCGTGACGCATTTCGATACCGCCAACTCCTATGTCGGCGGCACGTCGGAGACCATGCTGGGCGTGGCGCTCAAGGGCAGGCGGCAGGAGGCCGTCATCGGCTCCAAGTTCTTCAATCCCATGGGACATCGGCCCAACGATTCAGGGACCTCGCGGCTGCACATCAAGCAGCAGATCGAGGGCTCGCTGAAGCGGCTGCAGACCGACTACATCGACATCTACTACATCCATCACGTCGACCATCAGACGCCGCTCGAGGAGACGTTGCGCGCCCTCGACGATCTCGTGCGCGACGGCAAGATCCTCTACACGGCCTGCTCGAACTTCGAGGCCTGGCGCCTGATGGAGGCGCTGTGGATCAGCGACACCAAGGGCTGGGAGCGCTTCGCCTGCTACCAACCGCAATACAGCCTGGTGGTCCGCGACATCGACGAGGAGATCGTGCCGGCGCTGCAGCTCAAGGGGCTGGGCTGCGTGGCCTGGTCGCCGCTCGGCAGCGGCTATCTCACCGGCAAGTACACGCCGGGCAGCCTCGAGGTGCAGGGCTCGCGCTCGGCCGAGGGCTGGGGCTTCCAGAGCCGCTTCTTCGCGGCCAACCACGGCGAGATCCTGCAGACGCTGCTCGACGTCGCCAAGGAACTCGGCAAGCCGCCGGCCGAAGTGGCGCTGCGCTGGGTGATGGACCAGCCGTTCATGACCTCGGCGATCGTCGGCGCCCGCAACGTCGAGCAGCTCGGCGAGACGCTGAAGGCGGGCGCCTGGCGCCTGCCGGCCGACGCGCTGGAGAAACTGAACAAGGTCTCGGCCCAACCGAACAAGTATCCTCGCGCCTTCGAGGACCCGATGCCGGAGCGCCGCAACTCGGCTGTGAAGATGCCGGGGTGAACTGACCAGGGCCTTTCGTCCGGAATGGAATCATTTTCCTCCCCTGTCGTCAGGGGAGGTGCCGGCGCCTTGCGCCGGCGGAGGGGTCGAGACCCCATCGCCCTCGTATGACGAGGGCACTTCCCCTTCGTGGACGCCACGAAGGGGAAGGGAAGCACGACGCTCATGTTCCAGTCTGAAGCGGGAAGACCACAGACAATCCTATGCCGACGATCGGGTGAATATCCTGTCGCCGCTCAGCGCGTCTTGCGGGCCGGATGGTTGGCACGAATTCCCCGTGCGGCGAGAGACGCCGTCTTTGCGATGCGTCTGTCTCTCGTCTCCGGCCGCTTGGCGGCGGCGATCCATTCGAGGATGCCGCGTCGCGCGGACGGCGGGAACGCCGCGAAGCGCTCGGCGGCAGGCGGGTGCTCGCCCAATGCGCCGGCGAGATCCGAGGGAATCGTAAGGGCGCTGGCGGTGTCCAGCGCGACCCAGCTTCCATCGCGCCTCGCGGCCTCGACCCTGGCGCGGCCGGGCGCCGCCATCCGCCCTTCGGCTTCCAACACGGCCACGCGCGCCTTGTTGACGCCGGACCAGCCGCTGCCGGGCTTGCGGGGGCTCAGCAGGATCATGGACCGATTCTCGTCCAGCCTTGCCGGCCGGCTGTCGATCCAGCCGAAGCACAGGGCCTCGTCGCGGATGTCGCCGTAGGGCACGTGAGGGCCGCGCCCCTTTTTCCAGGTCACCACCCAGACACTCTCCGTCTGGCCGTGATGCCGGCCGAGCCAGGCGCGCCACTGCGGGCGACTGGTTACCTCGACTCTCGCGAGACGGTCGAGCGGCGTGCGTGCGCTCACCCGGCGATCACCGGCTCGCCCACGATCTGGGTCCGGTGCATCAGGCGGCGCACGCTGTCGTCGAAGGCCTCGCGCCGGTGCATGACGCAGCGATTGTCCCACAGCACGAGGTCGCCGACGCGCCACTTCTGGTACCAGGCGAACTTTTGCTGCGTCGCGTGCGCCCACACGGCGTCGAGCAGCGCCTCGCTCTCCTCGACCGGCAGGCCGTGGACATAGGCCCCCGGACGGCGACCGAGAAACAGCGCCTTGCGCTTCGTCACCGGATGCAGGCGGACGAGGGGATGCACGGCGCCGGGCGTCCGGCGGACGTCCGGGGTGCGCTGGAAGCCCTTGCGCAGTTCGCCGGCCGAATTGCGGCTCGAATCGTGGGTGCAGGATCGGCCCTCCACGGCGCGCTTGAGATCGGCGGGCAGCGTCTCGTAGGCGGCATACATGTTGAGGAAGCCGGTGTCGGCGCCCTGCGGCGGCGCCTCCAGCGCATAGAGGAGAGACGCGCGCGGCGGCAGCGGATTGTAGGACATGTCGGTGTGCCAGACGAGTTCGTAGCTACCGAGACTGCCGACCGCCTTGCCGTCCTTCCTGATGTTGGACATCACGGCCACCCACTCGCGCGCCGTGTCAGGCAGGCCGGAATCGGCGCGGTCGAGACCCGCTGCCGACACCGGCACGCGATCCAGCTCGCCGAAGCGGGCGCTGAAGGCCATCAGCATGTGATCGTCGAGCCGCTGACCGGAGAAGCGCAGCACGAGATGCTCGGCCCAGGCGTCGGCGATCCTGGAGAAGGCGGCGTCGCCGATCGGCCGGGAGAGGTCCACGCCATGGACGTCGGCGGCGAGTGCCGCGCCGGTCGGCTGGATCCAGGGTTCGCTCATCGCCCCATCGTACCGGCATCGCGTGGTGCTGGCACTGCCAGCACCCGCTCCCGGAAACGTGATCGGCTGGGGGTTGCAGGTTCAGCAGGTTTCTAGTAGGAAAAAGACTATTGTGGACCCGGTCCTGACCGGGCGCCAACCACCAAGCGGCGGAGCCAACCGACCGCACGAGTCTCCTGACCTTCCGAGGCTGGAGATGTCCCCGGAGCGCGCCGCGCTCCCTCGTTGAATGAAAGACGAAACGACCGACGAGCCTTACGTCGGCCCGACGTGCGAGCTGCGACAACTGCTACGAAGCGGTACGTCGCGGTGTAGCACCCGAAAATCAGACTGACCGCGCAAATGCTGCATCGAAGGCCTGTCGCACACGCGTCGGGACGGCGGTGCCGCCGTAGCGCGGCTTACGCGGCCGGCTCGAAATAGTGCGGCACGAAGCGGCTGTCGTTGTGGGTGATGCGGCGGTCGTCCTCGCGCATGCCGACGCCGGCCGCCTTGTCCTCGACCACCCAGGAGCCCACGACGGCATGATTGCCGTCGAACACGGGCAGCGGCTGGTAGGCCTGCCAGACGAAGCCCTCGGCGCCGTAGCTGCCGCCCGCCGTGTCGAAGACGCCGGGGCCGGCGATCGTGACGTTGTGGCCCTCGCGACCGAAGATCGGCTTCTTCACGAACGCGCCCCCGAGATCGGCGTGCTCGCTGTCGAAGGCCGGCAGCAGGTTGCGATGGCCGGGGAAGCCCTCCCAGAGGAGCGGCAGCAGCATCTTGTTGCTGAGGATCATCTTCCAGGCGGGCTCGAGGAAGGCGGTCGTGTCGCCGAGGACATGGGCGCCGAACTCCTCGCGGGCCATCCATTCCCAGGGATAGAGCTTGCTCATCACCTGGATGGGCATCTCGTCGGGATCGGTGAAGCGCCGTCCGTTCCAGCCGATCTGCGGCACCGCGAGCGGCTTGCCGGCGAGGCCGGCCTGCAGGGCGGTGTCGCGCAGATATTCCGAGGTCGCGAGATCCTCGGGATGATCCTCGAAGCGGGCGAAGTGGACCATGCCTTCCGGCGGCAGGCGGGCGAGGATGCCGCGCCAGGCCTCGATCAGCTTCTCGTGGATCGAGTTGAACTGGTCGGCGTCGGGTTTCGCGTCCTTCAGCCAGTACCATTGCACGACGGCGGCCTCGTAGAGCGCCGTCGGCGTGTCGGCGTTGTATTCCAGCAGCTTGGGCGGCCCGCTGCCGTCGTAGGCGAGATCGAAGCGGCCGCAGATCGTGGGGTCCGACCGGCGCCACACGGTCTCGATGTACTCGCCCCAGGCCGGCGGGATGCGCATGCGCTCCCACAGGCGGTTGGCGACGACATGCTCGACCGCCTCGAGCGCGAGGCCGTGCAGTTCCTCGGTCGAGGCCTCGAGTTCGTCGATCTGGTCGGCCGTGAAGGCGTAGCAGGCGGTCTCGGTCCAGTAGGTCTTGCCGTCGAGCAGGTAGAAGTCGAAGCCCAGTTTCTCGAGCTTCTGCTGCCAGCCGGCCCGAGGCGTCACGCTCTCACGTCGCATCGTTCAGCTCGATCCGCCGGAACCGCCGCTCGTTCCCGTACTGCCGAAGCCGCCGCGCTGGCTCTGGGTCGGCGACGGCGTCGCCTTGGGCGCATCGGGTGTCGTGGCGCCGGGCGTGGTTGCGGTGCCGCCGGGGCGCGTGGTCGTCGTGGTTGCGCTGCTGCCGGGCGTCTGCGGGCCGGAGATCGCCGGGCCTCGGAAGAAGGGATTGGGCAGGAACCAGAGGTAGGGCAGGGCGCCGAGACCGGCGCCGACGCCGGGTGCGCAGGAGTAGAGCAGCGCCGCGCCCGCCACGCCCATCAGCACGAGCTTCACGCCTGCAGAAGCGCGCGGACCGGAGGGGCGGGGACCTTGGGGCGAGGGCATGGCGTTCAGGTGGTCAGGCAGGCGGCGTTGATCAGGCCGAAGCAGACGGCGAAGCCGCCGGCTGTGATGCCCGCCGCGGCCTGGTCGGCTTCGATCGCCGCCTTGAGCTGGGGCAGCAACAGGCGCATGGCGACGTGCACGATCACCTGGACGGCGAGCGCCACCAACGCCCACAGCACGACGTCGGTCAGGCTGATCGAATTGGCGATCGTGTTGGCGAGCGGCAGGCTGAAACCCAGCAGCGCGCCCACCAGGACGGTGGCGGCGGCCGAGTTGCCGGCGCGGATCAGCGTGAACTCCCGCCACGGCGTGATCTGGGCATAGACCGCCAGGAACACGCCCATCAGGGCGAAGCCCACGACGACGTAGCGCACGAAATTGGGGAAGGCGGTGGCCAACCACTGGAACTCGGGCCACTGGAATTCGGGCATGCGGCGACTGTTGAGGGAGTCGACCGGAGCGTCAAGCGCAGCGGCACACCGCCGCGTTCCGGCGGCAGACCGGCGCTCGCGCGGCGCTGTGCCGGGCCTGTCGTGCAAGCCGTTGGCCCGGCGGGCGAAATCGCGCGGCGCGGCACAGGCAGCGGCACGGCTGGGCACCGGGAGCGGCACGTTTCGCGTGCCGCTGCTCAGCCGTGCATGGTCAACCCGCCGGACACGCTGATCGTCTGGCCGGTGATGAAGGCGGCGTCGTCGCTGGCGAGGAAGCAGACTGCGCCGGGAATGTCCTCGGGCTGGCCGACGCGCTTCATCGGGATGGCACCGACCAGGGCGGCACGCACCTTCTGGCCGCGCTCGTCGTCGCCGGCGACGGCGGCCAGCAGCGGCGTGTCGGTCGGGCCGGGGCAGACCGCGTTCAGCGTGATGCCCTTGCGCGCCACCTCGCGGGCGACCGTCTTGGTGAAGGCGATGATGCCGCCCTTGCAGGCCGAGTAGACCGCCTCCTGCGAGGATCCGACGCGGCCCGCGTCGGAGGCGATATTGACGATGCGGCCCGCGCCGCGCGCCACCATGCCCTTCAGCACGAAGTGGCTCATGTTGAGCGGGCCCCTGAGGTTGATGGCGATGAGCTGGTCCCAGAGGTCGGGCGTGGTGTCGACGAAGTTGGCGAAGCGGTCCCAGCCCGCATTGTTGACCAGGATGCCGGTCGGGCCGGCCTGCGCCTCGAAGTCGGCGATCGCACGGCCGACGGCCTCGTAGTCGGCGATGTCGACGCCCGAGGCGACGCCGCCGATTTCGGCGGCCACCTTCCTCGCGCCGTCGAGGTTCCTGTCGAACACGCCGACTTTGGCGCCGTAGCCCGCGAAGCGCCGGCAGATCGCCGTACCGATCGCGCCGGCGCCGCCCGTGACGATGACGCTCTTGCCTTCCAGTCCGCGCATCGCTGGCTCCTCAGATCGGCGAGTAGGGATCGAACTTCGGCTTGCGTTTCTCGAGATGCGAGGCGAGGCCTTCCTTCACCTCCGGCCCGACGAAGCCCAGCATCTCGAGGGCCAGCGAGGCGTCGAACGACGGCCCCATCTGGCGCAGCCAGTTGTTGAGCGCGTACTTGGTGAAGCGGATCGAGGTCTGCGCGCCTTCGGCGAGCTTGGCCGCGACCTCGATGCCCTTGGCTTCGAGCTGGTCGTCCTCGACGCAGAGCGAGACCAGGCCGATGCGCTCGGCTTCCTCGCCGTCGACCGCCTCGCAGAGCAGCAGGTAGTACTTGGCCTTCGCCATGCCGCAGAGCAGCGGCCACACGATGACGGCATGATCGCCGGCGGCGACGCCCAAGCGGGTGTGGCCGTCGATGATCTTCGCTTTCTTGGAGGCGATGGACACGTCGGCCAGGATGCCGGCGACCAGGCCCGCGCCGACGGCCGGGCCGCGGATGGTGCTGACGATAGGCTTGGAGCAGTTGATGACGTTGTAGACGATGTCGCGCGCTTCCTTCCAGGTGCGCAGCAGCGCGTTGTAGTCCGTCATGTTCTTTTCGATGATGTCGAAATCGCCGCCGGCCGAGAACACCTTGCCGCCGGCGCCCTGAAGGATGACGCAGTTCACCGTGTCGTCGCCGTCGATGTCGCGCCACACGTCGACCAGTTCGCGATGCATGATCGCGTCGGTGGCGTTGTACTTCTCGGGCCGGTTCATCGTGACCCGCAGCACCTTGGGGTGCGGGCGGTCGAACAACAGACGCTGATAACGATTTTGCCAGTCGGACATGCGCTCTCCTCCGTCGGGAGGAACCTAGCGCAAGGTCAGCGCCTTGTATTGCCGACGTTGCGCCGGCTCTCGAAGCGTACGGACTCTTCCGCCGCGTCGACCAGGGCGCGCGCCTTCAGCACGCTCTCCTGGTATTCCGCCTCAAGATCGGAATCGGCGACGACACCGACGCCGGCCTGGACGTACATGGTGCCGTCCTTGACCAGCGCCGTGCGCAGCAGGATGCAGGTGTCCATCGAGCCGTTGGCCGCAAAATAGCCGGCGCAGCCGGCATAGATGCCGCGTCGCACCGGCTCGACCTCGTCGATGATCTGCATGGCACGCACCTTCGGCGCTCCGGAGAGCGTGCCGGCGGGGAACCCGGCCTTGAGCACGTCGATCGCATCGAGACCTTCCTCGATCCTGCCCTCGACGTGGCTGGAGATGTGCTGGAGACGGCTGTACTTCTCGATGGTGAACTGCTCGACCACGCGCACCGAGCCGATCCTGGCGACGCGCCCGACGTCGTTGCGCGCCAGATCGAGCAGCATCAGGTGCTCCGCATGCTCCTTGGGGTCGGCCAGCAGCTTGTCGGCGAGCTGCTTGTCCTCCTCGGGCGTGGCGCCGCGCCGGATCGTGCCGGCGAGCGGCCGGATGGTGACGACGTCGTCGCGCAGGCGGACCAGGATCTCGGGGCTCGAACCCACGATCTGGAAGTCGCCGTAGTCGAAGAAGATAAGGAACGGCGAGGGGTTGATGCGGCGCAGCGACCGGTAGAGCGACAGCGGCGGCAGCTTGAAGGGCAGCGAGAAGCGCTGCGACGGCACGATCTGGAAGGCGTCGCCTGCGCGGATGTATTCCTTGCAGGTCTCGACCATGCGCTTGAAGTCTTCCTTCGACATGTTGGCCTGCGGCGCGGGCAGGGCGTCAAGGTCGTCGGGGCTGTCGCGGCGGAGGGGCAGGGTGCGTTCGAAGTCCGACACGGCGTCGCCGAGACGTTCCTGCGCGGCTTCGTAGGCGGCGCGTGCCGACGTGCCGGGCTGCGGCCAGGCCGGCGTGACCAGGGTCACGTTGTCCTCGAGGCGGTCGAAGATGCAGATCAGGGTAGGCCGCGTCATGATCGCATCGGGCAGGCCGATCGGATCGGGATTGGTGTCCGGCAGCCGCTCCATGTCGCGGACCATGTCGTAACCCAGGAAGCCGAACAGGCCCGACGCCATCGGCGGCAGACCGGGCGGCAGTTCCATCTGGCATTCCTTGATGAGTGCCCGCAGCGTTTCGAGCGGCCGACCGTCGAGTTTGTCGAAGGCGTGGGCGTCGGTTCGCGCGCGGCGGTTGATCTCGGCCTGCCCCTTGATGCAGCGCCAGACGACATCCGGCTTGAATCCGATGATCGAGTAGCGCCCGCGCACCGACCCGCCCTCGACCGATTCGAGAAGGAACGAATTGGCGCGTCCGTCAGCGAGCTTGAGATAGGCCGACACGGGCGTCTCCAGGTCGGCCACCAGTTTGGTGGAGACGACCTGCGGCGTGCCTGAGTCGTAGCGCGCCTTGAAGGCGTCGAAGTCGGGCGAGATCGACATGGGAGTTCTCGGGCCGCTACTGCTGCGGCTGGAAGGTCGCCTGGAAAGCCGCCTCGTCGACCGTTACGCCGTACTTGGCACGCAACGCGCCTACGAGCTGCAGGATCAGGTCGTTGGCGATCATCGTGTCGAGCTGCTTGCCGAAACGATCGAGTTGCTCCTTGTCTTTGGAGAGGTCGGGCGCTTCGATCGCCTTGAGGCGGACAAGCACGTTGCCCTCGGCCGTCCGGACGGCTTGGGTCTTCTCGGGCGCGAGCTTGAACAGCTCCTGCACGGCGGCCTGATTGAGGTAGTTGCCGGCGTCGGCCTCGAAGCGCGTGACGGCCTTGGGCGCGCGAGCCTCGAGTCCGAGTTCTTTGGCCAGCGCCTCGAAGCTGGTCCCGCTGTTGGCTTTCTCGACGGCCGCCTTGACCCTCTCGTCGGCGAGCTTGCGGCGCTCGTCGGCCTCCCAGGAGGCCACCACCTTGCTCTCGACCTCGGCAAGCGTGGGGGTGCGGGCAAGGGTGATGCGGTCGGTGCGGACGATGAAGTATTCGCCGCGCTGGGTTTCCAGCAGCTCGCTCTCCGCGCTCTCTCGGGTCGCGAAGGCTGCCTGCACGAGCTCGGCGGCGGCCGGGCCGATCACGACTTGCTTACCCGAAGCGTCCTGGCCGCGCGCATCGACGTTCTCGTAGGTTCGGATCTTGAGGCCGAGATCCTCGGCGGCCGCCTTCATCGACTGGGTTTTGCCCAGCATGCGCTCGAAGTCGGTGACCATCTTGATCAGGAGGTCCGGCGCCTGTTGCGCCTTCAGCTCCTTCTCGAGATTCTCCTTCACCTCGTCGAAGGAGACGGCCTTGCCGGCCTCGATCTTGTTGATGCGGATGATGTGCCAGCCGAGCGGCGATTGTATCGGCGCCGGCGCGATGCCCTCGGACAGCGCGAAGACACCGTCGGCGAGTGGACCGGGCGGCAGGTCCTTCTTGGTGACCGAGCCGAGCTTGATGACGCCATCGGCGTTCCCGGTCACTTCCCTTGCGGCGTCCTCGAGCGACTTGCCGCCCTGGGCCGCGGCGATGATCGCCTTGGCCTTGTCCTCGCTGTCGGTCATCGCCTGGTCGACATCCCGCTTCTCGGGCGTCTCGAATTCTGCGGAGCGGGCTTCGTACTCCTGTTTCACGGCGTCGGCGGTGACGGCGACCTGGCTCTGCACGTCGTCGATCGTCATCATAACGTAAGAGAATGCCCGGAACTCGGGGATCTGGAACTTCGCCTTGTTCGCCTCGAAGTAAGTGCCGAGCTGCTCGGACGTCGGCTTCGGGACATCGACGACGATGGCGTCGGGCACGTAGATGGTCTCGGCCACGCGCTTCTCGCTTTCCATCTTGAAGAGGTCGTCGCGCAGCGACTTCGGCACGAGCCCGTCGGCACGCACCACACCGAAGAGCTGGCTGGCCGCGATCTCGCGGCGCATGTCGTTGACGAATTGCGGTTCGCTGATGCGCGCCTGCTGGAGGCGGTTGCGATAGAGCAGGGGGTCGAACGAGCCGCCGGTGCCTTGGAAAGCCGGGTTGCGGGCGATGGCAGCGCGCACTTCCTCGTCGCTGACAGTCAGGCCGAACTCCTTGATGGAGTAATCGAGGACGGCCCGCTGGATGACCTCCTCGAGAGCGCGGACGTGCAGGCCGAAGCGCAGAGCCTGGTCGGGCTCGGGCCGCTGGCCGGTCTGCCTCTGGATGGCTTCGAGCTGACGGTTGAACTGCTCGCGCACCTCCGTCGCGTAGATAGGGGCGCCGCCGACCCAGCCGTAGACCGGCAGGCGGTAGCCGCCAACATGGGCCACTTCCGCGCTACGACCGCCCATACGCAGCATGTCACCCACACCCCATAGGGCGAAGCTGATGATCAGCATGCCGAACAGGACGAAAAGGACAATGTAACGGGCGTACTTACGGAACTGATTCACGGCTGGACGGGGGCTGTTGGCGGGGCGCCATGCCTACCACCGGCCCCCGACACAGGCAACCAAGCGGCCTTTGACCACAATCATTTGCGCGGCTAGACACGCCGCGAACCGAAAGACGAGGAAAGCATGGCGCGCACGCGGCGACCGCTGATTGCCGGTAACTGGAAGATGAACGGCCTCAAGGCCGATGCCCTCGCCTTGGCGAAGGCCGTGGCGGCCGGTGTCAAGGAAGCGAGGTGGACTGATCGCGAGGTGCTGGTTTGTCCGCCGCCGACGCTCGTCGCTGCCGTTGCCGAGGCAGCGAAGGGCAGCGGTCTTCTGGTCGGCGGCCAGAACTGCCATCCCAAGATGAATGGCGCCCATACCGGCGAAGTTTCGGCCGAGATGCTGAAGGACGCGGGCGCCACCCATGTCATCATCGGCCATTCCGAGCGCCGCGCGGACTGCGGCGAAACCGACGCGGTCGTACGGGCCAAGGCCGAGGCCGCCTGGCGTGCTGGCCTCCTGCCGATCGTCTGCATCGGCGAGACCCTGACCGAGCGCGAGGCCGGCAAGACCTTGGCGGTGCTCAAGGGCCAGCTCGAGGGCAGCGTGCCCGCCGGGTCCACCGCGGCGAAGCTCGTCATCGCCTATGAGCCGGTGTGGGCGATCGGGACCGGCAAGACGCCGACCGTACCTGAAGTGGCCTCAGCCCATGCGCACATTCGCAACGTACTCGGCGGCCTGACGAACGATGCCGCCGCGGTGAGACTTCTTTATGGAGGCTCGGTGAAGGGCAGCAATGCCGCCGAGCTGCTCGGTGCTGGCGATGTCGATGGCGCTCTTGTGGGCGGTGCCAGCCTCAACGCTGCGGAATTTTTGGCTATCGCCAAGGCCGCCTGAAACGGCTAGAAGCGCCCGCTTGGCGGCGACTCCTTAGCGCTGGACAAAAATGGACACGGTAAGACATTTCCTTCACGAGTGGCGGCTTGTGCTGCTCGTCATCCATGTCGGCGTGACAGCCGCAATGATCGTCGTGATCCTCCTTCAGCGCAGTGAAGGTGGCGGTCTCGGCATGGGCCGGACCGACGCGCTGTTTTCCGTGCGCGGCCAAGCCAACGTGCTGTCGCGGATGACCGCGATCTTCGCAGGCATCTTCTTCTTCCTTAGCCTGCTGATGGCGTGGAGCATGACCGACCCTAACCGGGGTAGTAAGTCGATCATGGATCGTCTGCCGGCCGGGCAGGGCGCGCCGGCAGCGCCGGGCGGCCTGGCGCCGACGCCGTCCGTGCCCGCCGCACCGGCACAACCCGCAGCTCCGACCCGCTAGAAACGACATGGCAGCCAGCCGTTCCCGCCGCCGAAGACCTCCCGGCGGGGCGATATCCCCATGGCTGCCTCCCACAAGCTTTAGTATGCTGTAAGCCCATGACGCGCTTTATCTTCATAACGGGCGGCGTGGTTTCCTCGCTTGGTAAGGGTCTTTCGTCGGCGGCGCTGGGGGCGCTGCTGCAGGCCCGCGGGTACAGGGTCCGGCTGCGCAAGCTCGACCCCTATCTCAATGTCGATCCAGGGACGATGAGCCCTTACCAGCACGGCGAGGTCTTCGTGACCGACGACGGGGCGGAGACCGACCTCGACCTCGGGCACTACGAGCGCTTCACCGGCGTCGATGCACGGCAGAGCGACAACATCACCACGGGCCGCATCTACTCGACCGTCATCGCCAAAGAGCGGCGCGGCGAGTATCTCGGCGCCACGGTGCAGGTGATCCCCCACATCACCGACGCCATCAAGGAATTCGTCGTCGCCGATACGGACAGGGAGGACTTCGTTCTCGTGGAAGTCGGCGGCACGGTGGGCGACATCGAAAGCCTGCCGTTCCTCGAGGCCATCCGCCAGGTCGGCAACGAGCTCGGCCACGAGCGCACGATGTACGTCCATCTCACTCTGCTTCCGTGGGTGCCGACGGCGGGTGAACTCAAGACCAAGCCGACCCAGCATTCGGTGAAGGAGCTGCTGAGCGTCGGTATCCAGCCCGACCTGCTGGTCTGCCGTTCCGGCGACAAGGAGATCCCCGAGAACGAGCGACGCAAGATCGCACTTTTTTGCAACGTCAAGCCGCAGCGCGTCATCGAGGCTCGTGACGTCGACACGATTTACCAGGTGCCGATCGCCTATCATGACCAAGGCTTCGATGCCGAGGTCTGCCGTTACTTCGGCCTCGAGGCCGACCCCGAGCCGAACCTCGATCGCTGGCGCGGCGTCGTGCGCTCAGTCCGTGAGCCAGAGGGCAAGGTGACTATCGCCGTGGTCGGCAAATACACGGTGCTGCTGGACGCCTACAAGTCGCTCTCCGAGGCGCTGACCCACGGCGGCTTCGCCAACAACGTGAAGGTCGGCCTGGAGTGGATGGACTCCGAGATCTTCGAGCGCGACGATGCGGTCTCCCATCTCGAGAATGTGCACGGCATCCTAGTGCCGGGCGGTTTCGGGGAGCGCGGAACCGAGGGCAAGATCCACGCGGTGAAGTTCGCACGCCAGCGCGACGTGCCATTCTTCGGCATCTGCTTCGGCATGCAGATGGCGGTGATCGAGGCAGCCCGCAACCTGCTCGGGCTGGAAGGCGCCTCATCGACCGAATTCGGCCCCTGCGACCACGCCGTCGTCGGGCTGATGACCGAATGGGTGAAGGGCAACCAGCTCGAGAAGCGCGCTGCCGACGGCGATCTCGGGGGCACCATGCGACTGGGCGCCTACGAGGCGCACCTGCGGCGCGGCACCAAGGTGCACGAGATCTACGGGCAAGACGTGATCAGCGAGCGCCATCGCCATCGCTACGAGGTCAACGTCAACTACAAGGACCGGCTGGAGCAGGTGGGCCTGCGTTTCTCCGGCATGTCGCCCGACGGCATTCTGCCGGAGATCGTCGAGATTCCTGACCACCCCTGGTTCATCGGTGTTCAGTACCATCCCGAACTGAAGTCGAGGCCGTTTGCAGCGCACCCGCTCTTCACATCGTTCATCGGCGCGGCCAAGACGCAGAGCCGCCTCGTCTAGGCGGCACGGTCGCTCCGGGGGCGCGTCCGGGTCGTATTTCGGTCATGTTTCTCGGCAGAATCCGTCCCCCATGATCCGCATTCTCGCCGCCTCTCTGACTGCCCTGCTGATGCTCACCTCGAATGCCTGGGCGCAGGCGTCGGCCCAGTCGCCCTACGGCAAGGCGGAGCGCCGCGACCCGATCTTCCTGCGATTCAGCGAGATGGCGAATCGCTACTGGGTCAACACCGAGACGAACGCGGCCAGCCACAAGGTCGTAGCGATCCCGATGCCCAAGCAGTGCTCCTTCCTCTATTCCGACTCCTATGCGCGCGGCCAGATGAGCGAACGCGAGGTGCAGGAGACGGCGCTCTCCAACTGCAACCGCAGGCTCGCCGAGCTCGGGCCGCTCGGCGAGAACTACGGCATCGACTGCCGCTGCCAGGTGGTGATCAGCAACGAGACCTATGTCGTGCCGAAGAGCTCGATGCCCGATGATGCGTACGGGCCGGTGTCGATCTTTTACCGCGACGACCGCGGCAATGTCGCACGGCTGAACGGCGTCACACGCTACGGCGCTCTGATCGGACGTGACCGTTCGGTCACCTTCACCATCGAGAACCCGCGAGGCGAGCAGGTCTGCGACGGTACCATGACCAACGAGAATCCCTCGAGCGGCCAGTTCTCGCTTTCCTGCTTCGGCGGCAAATTCGCCGGCCGCGGCAGCTACGAGAGCAAGCCCGGCGCGCCCAACGACCATATCATCGCGCGCGGCCAGACGGGGCGCGGCCAGCCGGTCGTCATGGTGATCGGCCTGCCGGCCCAGCTCGCCACCAACACCTATGGCGGCATCTGACATGCGGATTGCGGCGCCGATCCTCATTGTCGCGCTTTTGGCGCCGGCCGTCGCCCTGGCGCAGAGCGCCGGCGAAGTCGAGCGCTGCTTCCAGAATCCCGCAGCCTGCACGAGCAGCGGTGGTGGAGGAGGTAGCGTACCGGCTCCGATGGCCGCTCGTCCGGCGCCCGCGCCCGATTACACGACGGTGCTGAACAGCCCCGAGCCCGATCGCAAAAGGATCCAGGAATCGTTACGCACGCTCGACAAGTACAACGGGCCGATCGACGGCAACCTGCAGTCCGAAGCCACCATGAAGGCGATCGGCGACTGGCAGAAGGGGCGCAACACCCCGGTGGTCGGCAAGCTCACGCCGCAGGAGGCAACCCAGCTCAATGCCGAGGCCGCGCGCGCGCCGATCCGGCGCATCGACCCGACGGCACAGGCCGCGGCGACACCGGTGGCGCCTTCGAATGCCGACATACTGAAGGCCCTCCAGGCCCGTCTGGCCGAACGCCGCAAGGCCGCCGAGCCCAAGGCGAATGCTGCGGCGCAGGCGTTGATCCGCGACCTCAAGGCCTACGTGGCGTCGGACGGCAAGGGCGTCGCCGGCGAGCAATTCGCGGCTTTCGCCAAATGGTACGCCGACGGCAAGGCCGCAGGCCGCACGATCGGCGAGATCGCGCCGGTGATCGACGATTATGGCGATGCCAAGGCCGGGGCGGCGACCACGGCTGAGGTGAAATTCGAGACTAAGCAGGGCACGAACACCTACTCGCAGTGCCTGATGTTCGCCTGGATCGAAGGCAGCCCGCGCAAGAACACACAGACTTTCTCCTGCGACGATGTCGCGGCCGTCGAGAAGTGGAAGACCGAGCAGGCTCTGAAGAGCGCCTGGCGATAACCGCTCCGCATATCGGTCACTTGCTCCTCGGGAAGCGCGCGGCTAGAGAAACCGCGCAAAACTCGGAGTTTCCCTATGAGCGCCATTGCTGAAGTACGCGGTCGCGAGATCCTAGACAGCCGGGGCAATCCCACCGTCGAGGTCGAGGTCGAGCTCGACAGCGGCGCCTTGGGCCGCGCCGCCGTGCCGTCGGGCGCGTCGACGGGCGCGCACGAGGCCGTCGAACTGCGTGACGGCGACAAGAAGCGCTATGGCGGCAAGGGCGTGCGGAAGGCCGTCAGCGCGGTGAACGGCGAAATCATGGACCTCCTGTCGGGCCTCGACGCGCTGGAGCAGATCAAGATCGATCGCGCCCTGATCGAACTCGACGGCACGCCGAACAAGGGGCGCCTGGGCGCCAACGCGATCCTGGGCGTCTCTCTTGCCGTCGCCAAAGCGGCAGCGATGGAAAGCGGCCTGCCGCTCTACCGCTATGTCGGCGGCAGCCAGGCGTCGGTGCTGCCGGTACCGCTGATGAACATCATCAACGGCGGCGCGCATGCCGACAATCCGATCGACATCCAGGAATTCATGATCATGCCGGTGAAAGCCGACCGCTTCGCCGATGCGCTGCGCATGGGTGCGGAGGTATTTCACGCGCTGCGCGGCCAGCTCCACGATGCCGGCCACAACACCAACGTGGGCGACGAGGGCGGTTTCGCGCCCAACCTGGCGACGGCCGACGAGGCGCTGTCCTTCGTCATGAAGGCGATCGAGAAGGCGGGCTATCAGCCCGGCGAGGACGTCGTGCTGGCGCTCGATCCGGCTTCGACCGAATTCTTCAAGAAGGGCAAGTACGAGATGGAAGGCGAGGGCAAGTCGTTCGACGCCGCCGGTATGGTCGACTACTACGCCGATCTCGTGAAGCGCTACCCTATCGTGTCGATCGAGGACGGCATGGCCGAGGACGACATGAAGGGCTGGAAAGCGATCACCGACAAGCTCGGCAAGAAGATCCAGCTCGTGGGCGACGATCTGTTCGTCACCAACCCTGCACGCCTCGCGCAGGGCATCAAGGACGGCCTGGCCAATGCGATCCTGGTCAAGGTCAACCAGATCGGCACGCTGACCGAGACCATGGAAGCCGTATCGATGGCGCGCCATGCGAGTTACGGCGCGGTGATGTCCCACCGCTCGGGCGAGACCGAGGACTCGACCATCGCCGACCTCGCGGTCGCCACCAACTGCGGCCAGATCAAGACCGGCTCGTTGTCGCGCTCCGATCGGCTGGCCAAGTACAACCAGCTCCTGCGTATCGAGGAGCAGCTCGGTACCCAGGCGCGCTACGCCGGTACCTCGATTCTGCGTTCTGACCAATAGTTGACCAGGTCAACTGATTGATTGACCATGGCAACCTTCTCAGGAGGTTGCCATGGCAGTGTCATCGCTCGCGTCCCGCATCGAGGCTGTCCGCCGCTTCTCGCGTTTCTACACTCGCCGAATCGGCGTGCTGAAGGAAACCCTCCTGCACAGCCCCTTCACCCTGCCGGAAGGCCGGCTGGTCTACGA
>CAYQAY010000001.1:0-226523 GCA_964415585.1 uncultured Reyranella sp. | reverse complement strand
GCTCGTCAGGCTCATAACCTGAAGGTCGTAGGTTCAAATCCTGCCCCCGCAACCACCGAGACCGACATTCCCGCGGCTTCCGCTACGGGAATGTCGGTTTTCTTGTTTGTGCCAATGGGTTGGGCGCCGACCCATCGCATAATCGTCGCCAGCTCGCCGTGTAGGGTGGCGTCGACTTCTCCGCGATTGGGCCCTGGCCGCAGGGTGATCCTCTCGATCAAGCCGCGAATTGCCTCGGCAGCCTCGGCTTGCTCCCTTGGATCGTTGAGTGCGTCCGCCAGCCGCTGGACTTTCTTCCGGTACACCGCGGACACATTCGGAAGGATGTCTGGAACGTCGACCAGCACCTCGGCCAGCCGATCCATCAAATCGGCCTTCTGACGCTCAAGTTCTTCCATCCGAGCTTTCATTGATGGCTGATACAAGCCCTCTTCGATGGCGGAGATCATGGCGGCGATAGCCTTTTCGACTTTCACCAATTCCGTGCGCCAGTTCTCGCTGTTCGCGCGGCGCTCACGGTTGAAACGATTCGTCTCCTCTGCGTATGCGCGCATAGCTTCCTCGGCCACTTCAGGAGCCATCAGGCGATCCTTCAGGCCAGCGAGAGTTCGTTCCTCGAGCTTTGTCCGGTCGATCGACCGGCTATTCGTGCATGAGCCATTGCCGACGTGGGCCGAGCAGGCGTAGCGGTTCTGACCGCGTATCGAATAGGGACTTCCGCATACACCACAGAAAACCAGACCGGACAAAAGCGCTTTGGGCCGGTGCACGCCATTTAGTCGGTTCGCGTGGGCCCGCCTCACTGCGTCAATTGCATTGGCGAACTGAACGGCAATGTCACGCTGGCGCTTCTTGGCTGCCTCCCAGAGCTCGTCGCTGACGATCCTCAGTTCTGGAACTTGGGTTACGATCCATTCCGATTCCGGATTGAGACGTGAGACCCGGCGCCCGGTTCTCGGATCCTTCATATACCGTTGCCGGTTCCAGACGAGACGGCCGATATAGAGCTCATTGTTTATGATGCCCGTGCCGCGCTTCGCGTGGCCCCGAACCGCCGTTTCGATCCACAGGCTTCCGTCGGGCCCTGGAATTCCCTCGGCGTTCAACTCTTTTGCAATTGTCCGCGGTCCTGCACCTGACGCGAACTGCTCGAAGATTCGCCGCACGACAATCGCCTGCGCCTCGTCGATCTCTCGGTCCCCGCGCAATGGCTCTCCGCGGGCATCAAGCTTCTTTGCTACCCGATATCCGAACGAGATGCCGCCACCGGCCTTGCCGAGCTCGACACGACCGCGCAGCCCACGATGAGTCTTTGCGGCCAGGTCCTTGAGCAGTAGGGCATTCATCGTCCCCTTGAGTCCAACGTGCAACTCGCTGATTTCGCCTTCTGCCAAGGTGACGATGGGAACGCCAGCGAACTGCAAGTGCTTGAACAAAGTCGCCACGTCTGCCTGGTCGCGACTGATCCGGTCGAGCGCTTCCGCCAGCACGAAGTCGAACTGCCTGCGTTGAGAATCCTGCAGGAGTGTCTGAATACCCGGTCGCAAGATCATGCTTGCGCCTGAAACGCCGGCGTCTTTGTACGCGGCGACGACTGTCCAATTCTCGCGCTTGGCATGTTCGCGACAAATGCGAAACTGGTCCTCGATCGAGGCTTCACGCTGGTTGTCGGACGAATATCGAGCGTATAGGGCTACGCGGAACATTGACGGTCTCGCATCAGCTGATCATGGCTAGCTTGCGTGCTTTTGCAGTCAGGTCAATGGCCTCCAGGTTGCAAAGGCTAGGCAGGCCGGTCGTCTCGCCCCGAACTCTGCGCTTCCGCCTCAAACGCCTCTCGCGCCATCTGGCGACCGATAAGGCGAGCGAGCCGCAAGATTGCCTCGTTGCCAGAGGCCTTGGCTTCCGACGCCCCATGCACTGACGGGGGTACTTGCAGCCTCACCTTCTCTCGCTTCGACGCCATGCCACATGCTTTCGCCAATTTCAGGTTATCCAGATGAGAGCCGATGGTTTCACCTCGGAAAAGGCCGGCTGCGCAGTCGTGCGGGATTCGGCGCCCGTGGCGAGCAAATGGGCGGGTGGCCTGAGCTACGAGATCAACGGCGCAGGCGAGCTGAGGAGAGTAAGAGGCGGGCCGCGCGGTGCTCGTGACGGATTTTCAAGTCGAGAGAGAGTCTCCCGGCTGTCCGTCGCGGAGTACATAACATGGCGAAAGCCTTTCAGAAGATCGTCCTCGGTTCCTCACGCGAGATCCCCTTCAACAAGTTGGTTCTCAGCCAATCAAACGTCCGGCGTACGAAGGCCGGTGTCTCGATCGAGGATCTCGCTGAGGACATTGCCCGCCGCGGGCTCCTGCAGAGCCTCAACGTCCGGCCCGTCGTTGACGCTGACGGCGCCGAGACGGGAATCTTTGAGATTCCGGCTGGCGGTCGCCGCTATCGAGCGCTCGAGCGATTGGTCAAGGCGAAGCGCCTTTCAAGGGCGACGCTGATTCCCTGTGTCGTTCGCGATCGTACGGTCGACATCTCGGCGGAGGAGGATTCGCTCGCTGAGAACGTCCATCGCGTCGCCTTGCATCCGCTGGATCAGTTCCGTGCCTTCAAGGCGCTGCGCGACCAGGGGGCTGGCGACGAGGAAATTGCTGGTCGCTTCTTTGTCGCGCCTGCCGTCGTGAAGCAGCGGCTGCGTCTCGCCGCCGTGTCGGAGAAGCTGCTCGACATCTACGCCGAGGACGGCATGACCCTAGAGCAGCTCATGGCGTTCACCGTCACCGCCGACCACGCTCGCCAGGAGCAGGTATGGGACGCGCTTCAGCACTCCTACAACAAGGAGCCGTACCTGATCCGCCGCCAGCTCACCGAGAACGCGGTGCGCGCTTCGGACCGTCGGGCTCGATTCGTGGGCCTGGAGAGCTACGGAGCGGCAGGCGGCGTTCTCCTGCGCGACCTGTTCGAGGACGACGGCGGCGGCTGGCTCCAGGATGTGCCCTTACTCGATCGCCTGGCGACCGAGAAGCTGACTGTCGAGGCCGAGAAGATCGCCGGCGAAGGCTGGAAGTGGATCGAGGTGGCCCTCGATTTCCGCTACGGACACACGCAACACCTCCGGCGCCTCGATGGCGTGCAGATCGAACTCACAATAGCCGAGCACGCCCTGTTCGACGAACTGACCGCCGAGCAGGCGAAGCTCGAGGGCGAATACGAAGGCGCCGACGAGCTACCGGACGAGATCGATGCTCGGCTCGCCGAGATCGAGACGGAGCTGGCGGCCTTCGAGGATCGTCCCGTTAGGTACGAAGCGGCCGAGATCGCGCAAGCCGGCGTGTTCGTCAGCATTGACGCCGATGGGCACCTTTCGGTCGATCGAGGCTATGTCCGACCGGAGGACGAGGCATCGAGTCCCGTCCGTGACGAACATCCGGCGGAAAGTGACGTCGGTGAGCCCGATGGCATGGCACCTGCCAGTCCCACCACGCAGCGCACCGTCATCACCATCGGCGGGGAACAGCCGGATGACGACGGCGATGACGACTCGATCAAGCCGCTGCCGGAGCGGCTCGTCGGCGAACTGACGGCCCACCGTACCTTGGCACTGCGGAACGCAGTGGCGAACAGCCCGAAAGTCGCCATGACGGCGCTGCTACACAAGCTCTGCCTCGACACCTTCCAGCACAGCGCGCCCGGCGCATGCCTGGAAGCATCGGTGCGGCATGTGTTCTTCCCCGTCCAGGCGACTGACCTCAAGGACAGCGGCTCGGCCAAGGCGATCGCCGAGCGTCACGAGGCCTGGAACGCGGAGCTGCCCAAGGAGGACCACGCGCTTTGGGACTGGCTCCACACTCTCGAAGCGAGCCGGCGCGCTGCCCTGCTGGCACATTGCGTGTCGTTCGGGGTGAACGCCCTTTACGAGAAGGCCAACCGCTACGGTGGCCCAGGCATCTCGGCACATGGTGTTCAGCAGCGCATCGCGCAGGCCGACCGTCTCGCCCGTGCCGTCAACCTCGACATGGTCGAGGCCGGGTGGCGACCGACAGTCGACAACTACCTCGGCCGTGTCACCAAGCCGCGCATCCTCGAGGCGGTGAGGGAGGCCAAAGGCGAGCAGGCTGTGCAACTCATCGACCATCTCAAGAAGGCCGAGATGGCCAGGGAGGCCGAGCGGCTTCTCGACGGGACGGGCTGGCTGCCCGAGCCGCTGAGAATGCAGCCTGTCGATGCGCAGCCCCCGGAGGAAGACGGACCGAGCCCGGAGGCAGAGACCCTGCCGGAATTCCTGAACGACGACGAAGGCAGGAACGTCACCTCCGATGACGGCGATCCCAAGCCGGTCAAGATCGCGGCTGAATGAGAAAGCGGGCGGGGCGCAACTGTCACCCCGCCCATTCTCTTGGATCGAGATCCGCAGTCATAGCTGCCGTCGCATTGCCGCGCAGTCAACGTCCGACAGGCTCGCGACGTTTCTGACTTGGCCATCAGCCTGTTGTTCGAAAGGCGGAGATTTTCGGCCGCGTTGAGAGGGAGAGCCCGGCCGGGAAGGGCTGAGCTGGCACGGTCGAGAGAGAGCGCTGTCCGGCTCATCCGTCCCAGCCCTCTCGAGGTCCCTTCCAATGACAGCTGTCGTCACCGCCGCGGCCGCCCGTGCGACTGCATCTATTTCTCTGGTCTCCGCTCGCAATCCCGCTCAGTGCATCGCCGACGCGGTCTTACCGACGGAAGAGACCACAGAGCAGGACTTGCTTGCAGGCCTGGTGGCATTTGCGCAAGGCATGACGTGTGGGTCTGCCCTCCTGCAACACTTTCCGAGCATTGGGCATGTCATCACGGCCGAAGCGTCGCAGCTTCGCGCATTCGGATTGAGCAGACGCGAGATCTCCCTCTTGCGTCTTGTCCGCGAGATCGCGTGCCGCATGGCCAGAGCCGAGGTGCGCAGCCGGCCCGTCCTCAGCAACTGGCAGGCGCTGATCGAGTACTTGCAGACGGCAATGGCCTACCAGCAGATCGAGCAATTTCGAATTCTATTCCTTGATAGCAAGAACAGTCTTATCGCCGACGAGGTGCAGCAGCGCGGCACAGTCAACCACACGCCCGTATACCCGCGTGAGGTGATGAAGCGCGCCTTGGTCCTCAACGCCTCCGCTCTCATCGTTGTGCACAATCATCCGTCCGGCGATCCCAAGCCGTCGCGCGATGACATCGAGATGACGCGTCAATTGAAGGCGGCGGCAAATGCCCTCGAGGTTGAACTGCACGACCACGTCGTGATCGGTCATGGCAAGCACGCGTCGTTCAGATCTCTCGGATTGCTTTGACCGAGGGCAACGCCGTTTCCCTTCGGCGCTGCAAAGAGCCCGGCCTTCGTGCCGGGTTATCTTTTGGCGAGCGGCCACTGCCGGAGGATCGAGAGCGAGAGGGAGGCCGGGAGGCAGGTGAGCCGATGGCCGTCAAGAGAGCGGGCCACGGCTCGTCCTGTCCCGGCTCTCACGAGGTCTTCCCAATGACCGTTCTCGTCAACACCGCGACCGACTATGAGGCTGCATCCCTCCCGGTTGTCTCCAATCGCGATTCTGGCCAGGTCATCGCCGATGCAGCACAGCTTCTTCTCCCCGACCTCGAACGCGGCCGGCGCATAGACGCTGGCGTGCTGCGTGTCGCCCTGGAGGCTGCCTCCGGAGGCTCCGATGCGGTCGGCGCCTGGGACTGGAAGATGGCTTACGACACCTGCGAGGCGGCGACCGTCCTGTTTCTACGCAAGTTCGGTCCGCGCATCCGCACGCAAGCCGCGTCATCCGTGCGCGAGCTGCAGATGCTGGGCAAGGTCGCAGCTCTTCTGCCGACGCATACGCGCCGTTCACAGGAGAGCCAGGCGCTGCAACAGTTCTCCACGCCCGTCGATCTGGCCTTTGTTGCTGCCACCGCGGCTGCGATCACGCCAGCGGATGTCGTGCTCGAGCCATCGGCTGGAACCGGCCTGCTCGCCATCTTCGCCGAGCTCGCCGGCGCGAGGCTGGCCTTGAACGAGCTGGCGGACACCCGTGCCGGGCTCCTGAGCAAGCTCTTTCCCGGTCTCCCCATCACGCAGCACGACGCCGCGCACATCCACGACCATCTCGATGGCGCGCTGCGGCCAAGCGTGCTGCTGATGAATCCGCCGTTCTCGATCGCGGCGCATGTCGACGGCACCGTCGCGGACGCCGCGCTGCGCCATGTTGCATCGGCGCTCTCCAGGCTTGCCGACGGCGGACGCCTGGTCACGATCACGGGCGCGAGCCTCTCTTCCGATCATCCCTCCTGGCGCGACGCTTTCGTCCGCCTCCAGGAACGTGGGCGTGTGGTCTTCTCCGCCGCGATCGAGGGATGCGTCTATGCCCGCCACGGCACGACGGTCGAGACCCGCCTGACGGTCATCGATCGCGTGCTCGCCGACGATCCCGAAGCGTTTCCGGCGTCACCCGGCATGGCGCCCGATCTGGCCACGCTGCTTTCCTGGGTTTTGCAGCACGTTCCACAGCGCTTGCCGGTCGCCCATGTCGCCTCCGTGCAGGGCGCGCCTCGTCCTACGGCCACCCGCGCCAAGCCTGTGCCCGCGCCTCGGCTGCCTTTGGTCACGGCGCCGGCGTTCGAACCCGTTGGCGACGAGCTGGCCTATGAGACCGTCGACTGGAAGCCGGCCCAGGGTGGCGGCATCACCGAGGCGCTGTACGAGCCCTATGGCCTACAGTCACTTCGCATCAACGGGGCCTGCCCGCATCCGACCCGGCTCGTGCAGTCCGCGGCGATGGCGTCTGTGGCGCCACCCAAGCCCAGCTATCGGCCGCGCCTGCCGTCAAGGGTCGTCACCGGAGGTCTCCTTTCGGATGCCCAGCTCGAGAGCGTCATCTATGCCGGGGAGGCCCATGGCGATCATCTCGCGGGGTCGTGGGCGGTCGACGAGACCTTCGATGTCGTCTCGGCGGCGCCCGAAGGTGCTGTGAACGCCGTGCGCTTCCGGCGTGGCTGGATGCTGGGTGACGGCACCGGCGCCGGCAAGGGCCGCCAGGTCGCCGGCATCCTGCTCGACAACTGGCTAAAAGGCCGCCGCCGTGCGGTGTGGATCTCCAAGTCCGACAAGCTGATTGAGGATGCCCAGCGCGACTGGTCGGCATTGGGCATGGAGCGCCTGCTGATCACGCCGCTCGCCCGCTTTCGGCAGGGCACGCCGATCCGCCTGGAGCAAGGCATCCTTTTTGCGACCTACGCCACGCTACGGACCGACACGCGCGAGCAAAGGGTTTCGCGGGTCCGGCAGATCGTCGATTGGCTGGGATCGGACTTCGACGGAGTGATTGTGTTTGACGAAAGCCATGCCATGGCCAATGCGGCCGGCGGCAAGGGGGAGCGGGGCGACCAGGCGCCTTCCCAGCAGGGCCGCGCCGGCCTGCGCCTGCAGCAGGCGCTGCCCAATGCGCGCGTCGTCTACGTTTCTGCGACGGGCGCCACGACCGTGCACAATCTCGCCTATGCCCAGCGGCTGGGCCTCTGGGGCGGGGAGGATTTCCCCTTCGCCACCCGGGCCGAGTTCGTGCAGGCTATAGAGGCCGGTGGCGTCGCTGCCATGGAGGTGCTGGCCCGCGATCTCAAGTCGCTCGGCCTCTATACCGCTCGATCCCTGTCCTACGAGGGGGTCGAGTACGAGCTGGTGGAGCATGCGCTCACGCCCGAGCAGATCCGCATCTACGATACCTACGCCGGCGCCTTCCAGATCATCCACAACAATCTCGACGCCGCCCTGCAGGCCGCCAATGTCACGGGGGAGCGCGGCACGCTCAATGCACAGGCCAAGTCCGCCGCCCGCTCGGCCTTCGAGTCGGCAAAGCAGCGGTTCTTCTCTCACCTGATCACCTCGATGAAGACGCCGACACTGATCGCAGCGATCGAGCGCGATCTTGAGGCCGGCCACGCCGCCGTCGTGCAGATCGTGTCCACTGGCGAGGCGCTTATGGAGCGGCGGCTTTCCGACATCCCGAGCGAGGAGTGGGGTGACGTCCAGGTCGACATCACGCCGCGCGAGTACGTGCTCGACTACCTGGCGCACAGCTTCCCGACCCAGCTCTTCGAGCCTTTCACGGATGGGGAGGGCAACCTCTCCTCGCGGCCAGTCTATCGCGACGGCCAACCCGTGCAGTGCCGTGACGCTGTCGAGCGTCGTGACCGCCTGATCGAGCGGCTCGCCTCACTCGCTCCTGTCCAGGGCGCACTTGACCAAATCGTGCAGCGGTTCGGTACGGACATGGTCGCCGAGGTGACGGGTCGTTCGCGACGAATCGTGCGCAAGGGGGACCGGCTCTGCGTCGAGAATCGCCCAGGCTCCGCAAATCTCGCCGAGGCGCAGGCCTTCATGGACGACGACAAGCGCATCCTCGTCTTCAGTGACGCCGGCGGCACGGGCCGCTCCTATCACGCCGACCTACTAGCCCGGAACAAGCGCCTGCGCGTCCACTACCTGCTGGAGGCGGGCTGGAAGGCGGATGCGGCCATACAGGGTCTCGGGCGCAGCAACCGGACCAATCAGGCCCAGCCGCCCTTGTTCCGCCCGATCGCCACCGACGTGAAGGCCGAGAAGCGCTTCCTCTCGACCATCGCCCGCCGGCTCGACACGCTGGGCGCCATCACCAAGGGGCAGCGCCAGACTGGCGGCCAGGGGCTATTCCGCGCCGACGACAATCTCGAATCTCCCTACGGTCGGGCAGCGCTGCGCCAGCTCTATCTCTTGCTGTTTGCCGGCAAGGTCGAGGGCTGCTCGCTGGAGACCTTCCAGGCGGCCACCGGACTGCATCTGACCGATCAGGACGGCAGCCTGCGCGAGGAATTGCCGCCGATCACGACGTTCCTCAATCGGCTGCTGGCTCTCACGATCGATTTGCAGAACACGCTGTTCAGTATCTTCGAGGGCCTCCTCCAGGCGAAGATCGAGGGCGCACGCGCCTCCGGGATCTATGACGTCGGCGTCGAGACGCTGACCGCCGAGAGCCTGTTGGTGACCGATCGGCGTGCGCTCTATGTCCATCCCCAGACCGGCGCGGAAACCCAGGTCTTCACCATCCGCCGACGCGAGCTCAATCGGCCGTTCACGCTGGCCGAAGCCATGGATCGCGCAGGTGATCCGCGAGCGGTCTTGCTGCTCAATGCCCAGTCCGGACGCGCCGCCGTGCAGGTTCCGGCACCAAGCGTCATGCTCGACGACGGCGAGGTCGAGCGGCGCGTCCGTCTTCTGCGCCCCATGGAGCGGACAGCACTGTCCTTGGCAGCGCTGGCACAGACACACTGGCAACCCGCCGAGCGAGCCACCTTTGCCGAGGCGTGGGAACGCGAGCTCGCGGAGATCCCTCCCTTCACGGACAGCGACCTTCACGTCGTCACCGGCCTGTTGTTGCCGATCTGGCGGCGGTTGCCGGACGACTCCATGCGGGTCTATCGCCTGCAGACCGACACCGGTGAACGCGTCATCGGCCGATTGGTCTCGCCGGCCTGGGTGGCACAGGCTGTCGGCGCCGAGGGCGTGAGCATCGCGCCGGCGGATGCCTGGTCGGCCGTTCTCGACGGCCGGACGATCCTCGAGCTGCAGGATGGGCTGAGCTTGCGGCGCGCCAAGGTGATGGGCCTGTTTCGGGTCGAGCTGAGCGGCTTCACCGAGGGCATGGTCGATCGCCTCAAGGCAATGGGGCTGATCTCCGAGATCATCACCTGGAAGCTTCGTCTCTTCGTTCCGACCAGTGCCGCGGGTCCTGCCATCCTCGCCGAATTGATGGAGCGGTACCCGGTCGTCCGAGTTGCCGACCGCGCGGCGTGAGGAGGCAGCCATGCCGTCGCACGCCGCAGACCTGGCGCGCCGCCTCGCACGCAATGCAGAGGCGGTGTGCCGTCACTATCTGTCCAACGGCCACCGGCAGGGACGCTACTGGCTGGTTGGCGATGTCGCCAACACCCGAGGTCGCAGCCTGTTCGTCCGCTTGAGCGGTCCGGACCATGGCAAGGGCGCCGCCGGCAAGTGGACCGACGCCGCCACCGGCGAGCATGGTGACCTCTTGGACCTCATCGCGCTCAGCCGCGGTCTCGACCGGCTGCGCGATACCCTCGAGGAGGCACGCGCGTTCCTGGCCTTGCCGCCCGATCCGCTTCCACGCCGGGGCCGGCTTCCCGCGCCGCGTGGCTCGCCCGAGTCGGCGCGGCGTCTCTATGCCATGTCGATGCCGATCGCGGGCACGCTTGCCGAAACGTACCTGTGCGGTCGTGGCATCGTAGCCTTGTCCGCACGCGAGCCGTTGCGCTTCCATCCGCGCTGCTACTACCGCCCTGACGAGGACAGCCCGACCGAGACCTGGCCGGCCCTGGTTGCTGCGGTCACCGACCTGGGCGGGCAGATCACTGGCGCGCACCGTACTTGGCTCGACCGCTCTGGTCAGGACAAGGCGCCCATCGCTTCGCCACGACGCGCCATGGGTCATCTCCTCGGGCATGGTGTCCGCTTTGGCGTCGCCAACGACGTGATGGCCGCGGGCGAGGGCATCGAGACCATGCTGTCTCTGCGCACGATCCTGCCGACCTTGCCAATGGTCGCGGCTCTCTCGGCCAACCATCTGGCGGCGCTGCTCTTTCCGCCGACGTTGCGCCGTCTGTACGTAGCACTCGATCGCGATCCCGCTGGCGATGCCGCGATGGCCACCTTGGGCCGTCGCGCCAAGGCCGCAAGGATCGACATGCTCGGCCTGTCGCCCAGGTTCGACGATCTGAACGAGGATCTTCGCCAGCTCGGCATCGAAGAGTTCCGGGCATCTGTATGCCAGCAGCTCGTCCCGCAAGACGTGGAGCGCTTTGTGTCCTTGGCGACGGTCGTAGCGGGATGACGACGGGCACGGCGTATCGCTGGGTGGTCGGTCGCGTTGACGTCCTTCCAATCGGAACAGAGAGCGCCCCGGCCTTCTAGACGGCGATCGGACGGCAGGCAGAACGGTCCTGCAACGGCGGGCCTGCGGCTTTCTTCCCCTGCCGGCTGTGCCGGCATTCCTCGCGAGGCAAGAAAGCCTCGGCCGGCCGTCCTCCGCTGCGCTCCGGCCGCAAGCGGTGCAGGACCGTTCTGCCTGCCGTCTGGGTGATCGCCACGAAGGCCGCGATGGGCGCGGCCGATCCGACAAAGGACATCACCATGGCGACCAACGACGATCCCGACTTCGAGCCTGTGCACGCTTCATCCCCGACCGATCACGTCCTCACCGAGCTCCAGCTCCATGGCCATCGTCCCTTCCAGGACGAGCCCGACCCCAGGCCGCTGCCGGAAGCCAGCACGATCTCCGGCGCCGTCGTCGACATCTTCGACGCACTCGCCGCGACGCTCGCTGACACCCGCCTCGAACCTGACCTCGAGGACCTGCTTTGGTCGACCGTCAACCTCTTCCATCGCAGCGTCGAACGCATCGAACGCGAGCTCGACGACAACGAGCGGGCGCAGCATCGCAGCCAGCGGGAGCAGAACGGCTCGGAGGTCCGCTCGGTCGAGCTCGAACGGCTCATCGCTCAGGGACTGACGCTCATCGAACGCCGCAACGCCATGGAGCTCTTCCGCGACCAGGCCGCCGATCGCTTCGAGACTCACACCGGCTCTGCCTGGCGGCCACGCACCGGGTCGATGGTCAATCACCGGGCGCTCACCGCCGCGATGATCGACAGTCGCGAGTTCCTTGCGGCACGGCGCCGGGCCGAGACCGAACTGCTGGTCCCCGCCGGGCCGAAGGTCGCCTTCACCGGTGGCGCCGACTTCAACGACCATCGCCTGATCTGGAGCACGCTCGACAAGGTCCATGCCAAGCATCCGGACATGGTCCTGCTGCATGGCGGCTCGCCGACGGGTGCCGAGCGCATCGCCGCGCGCTGGGCCGACACTCGCAAGGTGACGCACATCCCGTTCAAGCCGGACTGGACGCGTCACGCCAAGGCCGCACCGTTCAAGCGCAACGACCAGGTCCTCGAGGTCTTGCCGATCGGTGTCGTCGTCTGTCCCGGTTCGGGCATCCAGGAGAACCTCGCCGACAAAGCCCGGAAGCTCGGCATACCGGTCTGGCGCCTGGGCACGGGCGGCGCGTGAGCGCCGCCTTTCTGCCACGTTACCATTCGACTATGATTCAAGTGCGCCAAGGTGGTGGTGGAAGGCGCGACCGTTCGACCTGCGTCCACGGAGATCCACCATGGCTATCATCGGCCTTGCCTTCAGCATCTTTGGCCTCGGCGCCGTCTGCTGGTCGATGTTCTCACTGGCGGTCTATGCGCTTCCGTTCTGTGTCGGCATGACGATCGCCCTTGCCGCCCTGCATGGCGGCGCAGGCATCATCGTTGCATTCGCCGTTGGCGCCACTTCTGCCGGTATCGCGCTGGCCCTTGGGCGCATGGCTTTCACCGCCACGCGTGTCCCGTGGATTCGCGTCTTGATCGGGCTGTTCTATGCTGTCCCGGCAACCCTCGCCGGCTATCACCTGTCCCTTGGGTTGACGAAGCTCGGCATGACAGGTGACGGGTGGCGTGAGGCGTTTGCTCTCGGCGGTGCCATTCTGATCGGCATCACGGCCTTCTCGCGTGTGGCGCTGGTTACCCCGCCGGCAGCTGGGCGAGACTGGGGGGCATCCACTTGTTCGCCGCTCTTTTCGCAGCAACGCGAGCAGACGAAGGTCTAGCCCTGGTCGTCGGCGTCCTCGAACAGGTTGGCGAAGATAGGCGCGGTGAAGCTCGGATCATCGAGCTTGAGCGAGAGGTAACCCCGGCCCTCGTTCGACTGCTTCGACCAGCCGACCCCGATCTCGGCGCGACCGACGAAGACCCGGTGGCTCGGGGGCATCGTCGGACGCGAAAGGATCGGAACGAAGCAGCCTTCTCCTACGCTACGGTTTCTCTCTCTTCGCCCGGTCCGCTGGCCGTCTTGCGCAGGACCTTCCGGGTCAGCCACGACTTCTCCCGAGGATGCTGTTCGGCGCGGACCCTCGGCCTCTCTTTGGCTGATCTGGCCAGAGGACGGCTGCGCCTCGATCGCCTGAGCCGCAACGGCGTCGCTGAGACTTTCTTCCCCTGGGCTTCGCCCATTCCTCGCGAGTCAAGAAAGTCTCAGCGCCGCCATCCTCCGCTCTGCTCCGGCCCGCGAGCGGGTGCGTCGTCGATCGCCTCCGGCCTGCAGATCGCCATCGAGGCCGCGATGGTCGCGGGTTCGAACAGCAAAGGAGAAGTCACATGGCTAACATCGGTTCCTTCAAGAAGTCCGGCAACGAGTACCAGGGCGAGATCGTGACGCTCAGCGTCCAGGCCAAGGGTGTCCGCATCGTCCCCGAGCCCAACCGGTCCAACGACAATGCCCCGAGCCACCGGGTCTTCGTCGGTCGTGCCGAGATCGGGGCTGCCTGGTCGAAGCAGTCGAATGAGGGCCGAGATTACCTCTCGCTCAAGCTCGACGATCCGAGCTTCACCGCGCCCATCTTCGCCAACTTGTTCGATGACGCTGACGGCGAGGGCTACACCCTGATCTGGTCTCGCAGCAGCCGTAAGAAGAGCGGCGAGTAAGCCGACGCCCCCAGGAGTCCCGCCCGGGAAACCGGGCGGGGCTTTTCTTTGCTTGAGGCGGACGCGCCTTCATGAGTAGCTGAATACCGCTATGAGTTTGCCTGGCAGCATAGATCTATCGTTCGCACGAACTTCGAGCATCGAGCGGATTGGGTGCATCCGGCGTGGCCGGACCGGGCTCTATGCGGCCGATTGGAAGGGGTAACGGCCGCACGAAGCCGCCCTTCGGTTGAAGCGAGGGAAGGGCGTCTTCGCCTGACGGTTACGATCCCTTGCGGTCACGACCTCGATCTCTGAATCGGCTCCACGAGCAGGTCGACCGGCCGCACGCCCAAAGACTCCGCCAGTTGCCAGATCGTCAGGAGAGTGACGTTCTGCAGCCCTCGCTCAATCGCACTAACATAGGCCCGGTCCACCCCCATGCGAACGGCGACCGCCTCCTGGCTGAGGCCCGCGGCCCGTCGATAGACACGTACGTTGGCGCCGAACACCTTCCGAATGTCCATCCGCAGGATAGGAGACAGTCGCGTATTTTGGCGCTACGTACTATAATACGCGGCCAATATGCTGGCGTGACGATGTCTCTATGCTTTTATGCAGATCAGGCGTCGATGGCTTTCACGGTGCGCTTGGTGAGCATGGAAGTTGATGGATGTGATGCGTGTCTTGCATCGCCACTGGCCGATGGACTGTGACTATGCGGTGGTTGGAGTTCTCGCTGTGATTCCTGAGATGACGACACCTCCTTTTGACGACTGCCCTCCTGAAAGCGATGTGGTTACGCCGTATGACGAGCGGCATTTGGTGACCTACCTTCGCTTGCTGGACGCCGCAGCCGAGGTCGCGGACTGGCGAGAAGTCGTACGCGTTGTGTTTGAGCTCGATCCTGACTTGGACCCAGATCGCGCGCGCTCGGTCCACGACACCCATCTGGCCCGGGCTGAGTGGATGACCGAGAAGGGCTTCCGTTGTCTGTTGCGCGCATCGCGCAACTGATGGCCGAACCTCGGCGACGTGTTTTCAGATAGCCCCTCCGGGGCGTCTTCGTATGACATCGCGCGTTCGGCGTTCGGGTTCTTCAACAACCTTTGGTCGTATGAAAGGCTCCGTCTCGTCAGCCCCGAGTTCGCGTAACGGAGTCTTTGATGACCAAGAGACCCGATTGGAGGTCACCCGAGTATGTCGATGCGCTGAAGAACCTCGATCGCGCCGGATTTGCCTGGGAATTCCTGCGACGCAATCCGGCGTACCGAGATGACTACGACCGGATTGAAGAGGATCCGGCGGACTCGGAATCGAGCCCGGAGACGGTGGGAAGGAACTGGGGGCTTTCCTTTCGCCTGCGACCCCTCACTCGATGTGTCCGCCGCGCGGGTTTCGTGGCGGCCTGAGCTGCTTCCTCACGCCGTCATGCTGGTTCCTGGACCCAGGGGCTTCGAAAGCGCCTATCGCTTTGAAGCACTTCGCCGGCTGTCGTTGTCGGTGAACCTACAGCGCGGCGGTGAGCAGCATTGCATCGTGAATGACGCCCTTGAGCCACATTCCTTGTGGCTCAAGGGCGACCGCACGGCATTACCGATGGCGGCGCTCGTCCCCCTGGATGAAACCGTTCTCCTTCGCCTTGCGGGTCTGGTGCGCCTCAAGCGCCGCCTTGACGGCCGCCCAGCAGGCCCGCTTCCGTCCGCATGGCAAGTCACGGCGCGTCTCCGCAAGCGGCTTCTCGACATGGTCCGTGCGTTGGACGGTCACCTGGAGGGAGCAACCTATCGCGAGGTGGCATTGGCGCTCTATGGCGCGGAAGCGATTGCGCGATTCCCTTGGAAGACCTCATCCGTCCGGGGTCAGACGATCCGATTGGTCGCCGATGCCGTGGCCATGATGGACGGGGGCTATCGAAAGCTGCTGCGCGCCAGCCGCTGACCGCATTCGGCGCCACCAGCAGGGGGTGTCGCCAATCTGAGAGGCCAGTTCATCATCCGCCCGGGCCCCGAATCTCCGCCACCGTGACCGTCGTTACGCCGTCTACCCTCGACGGCTCTGGCCCGAACCACGGAGCCATCCGCATGCCCGATCCTGCCGCCGGCTTGCCGCCGCGCTTTTTACGAACGTCGGAAGCCGCGCGTTTTCTCAGCCTGTCCGGACGTACCCTCGAGAAGCACCGAACCTACGGGACAGGTCCCATCTATCGGAAGATCGGCGGCCGCGTCGTATACGCCGTCGACGATCTCAAGGCCTGGGCTGACCGCGGGGCCAAGACATCGACCTCTGATCCTGGCACCGGGACCGTGCTGCCTGCAAAGCCGCACATGAACTCTCTCGCCAATGCCGATCGTGCTCGGCGCTGATTGGAGGCTAAACGTGACCTTCAAGCAAAAGCGCGTCAGCGAGCGAGACCAACTCGACCTGTTCAGGGCGCTGCCCGGTGACCTCGCACCGCGTGACGCCCAGGACCTCATGGCCTATCCCTTCTTTTCGCTCGCCAAATCGAAGCGTATCCGACCAATCGACTACCGCAGCCGCACGGTTGCCATACGTGTGGAGGCCGTGCCGGATCACGGAATGGCGACCATCTGGGATGCCGATGTGCTGATCTGGGCCGCCTCGCAGATCGTCGAGGCGAGAGATGCCGGCTTGAAAACCTCGCGTCTGATGGCTGCCACACCTTACGAGATTTTGACGTTCGTCGGCCGCGGCACCGGCGCCCGGGACTACGATCGCCTGAAGGCGGCCTTCGACCGTCTCCAGTCCACCACGGTGCTGACATCCATCCGCCAACCTGCAGAGCGGCGGCGCCATCGCTTCTCCTGGATCAACGAATGGAAGGAGACGGCTGACACACACGGTCGCCCGCTCGGCCTCGAGCTCATCCTCCCGGACTGGTTCTATGCCGGCGTTCTGGACGACGCGCTTGTACTCACGATCGACCGTGCGTACTTCGATCTGACGGGCGGTTTGGAGCGCTGGCTTTACCGCATCGTCCGCAAGCATGGCGGCCGTCAGGTCGGCGGCTGGAGCTTCGATTTTTCGCATCTCCACGCCAAGTCGGGCAGCCTCTCGCCGCTCAAGCACTTCGCCTACGATGTACGCGAGATCGTCCGCCGTCAGGCACTTCCGGGCTATCGGCTTTGCATTGAACGCGGCTTGCGCGGCAGCGAGCGCCTCGAATTCGTTGCGATCCCGCCCGAACCGTTCGTCCATCGACGGGTGGATCCGTCTGGGGACAAGCTGTGACTTGCGTCGTGCCATCGGGGACCCGGACTATCGTGCCATCGGGGACCCGATCCTCGTGCTATCGGGGACCCGATTCAGCGATTTCTCCCTGGTCCTCAGCGACTTGGACCGCCCGTAACTTCCCTAACTCAGATTCCTTCGGAATCTGTCTAACGGGCCACATTCATCCAAAGCTGTGGATAGCCGGTGGGCCGGGACGGAAGCAGCTGGTCCGTCCGCCTGGCGTCGGGTGCGCGGCATGAGCAGTCTCACCCACGTGGAGCTCCTGTGGCTCGAGAAGCACATCGAGCACTGGATTCGCTTCGGCCGACCGGTGGCCGAACAGATCCTCGATCGCCGCCGGCGCGTCTTGTCCTTCACACCTGGCAGCATCTTTGCCTTCGTCCGCTGGGCCGCCAACGACTTCGGCACCATCGTCTCCCGCATCGACATCCTGCGCTCGGTACCTGTCGGTGCGCCGTGCGCGACCGTCCCCTACGTTCGCCCAGGAGCCGACATCCTCCTGCGGATAGCCGGCTGGGCAAAGGTCCAGCAGGTGCTGCAAATGATCGATACCGTCGAAGGTGTAGGCGTCGACCCCGCCGATGCAGCGCCGGACTATTGGCGTCACGTCCATAACCGCTTGTCGGCCGGCGAGACGCCGAGATGGTACACCCGCTCGCGCCATCAGGCCTGGCTCCGACGCCAGCGGCTCGAGCCGTGACCACGTGCAACTCGATGCTCGTCATCATGCTGGGCAGCGTTGCCGCGCTTGCGCTTGCCCTCGGCGCTGCCCGGACCCCGCTTTACATGTGGAATGCCTCAGCGAGCGTTCCGCTTGGCCTCTACAGCCTTCACCCATCCAACACACGGTACGTCGGCGAACTTGTTGCCGTCGTGCCACCCGAGCCTCTCGCGACGTTCCTCGCCGACGGCAGCTATCTGCCGCGCGGCGTCGCCATGCTAAAGCATGTTCTGGCACTTCCTGGACAAATTGTCTGCAGAAATGGGCTCACGGTCTTCGTCAACGACATTGCGATGGGGCGGGCGCATGTGCGTGACAGCCGTGGTCGGCTGCTTCCCGCCTGGCAAGGCTGTCGCCTTATTGGAGCCGGCGAACTCTTTCTCATGAACTGGCAATCGGCCGATTCACTGGACGGTCGATACTTCGGACTGACTCCGTCTTCTGCCGTGCTCGCTCGCGCATATCCCCTTTGGACAGACAGGGACTGACCATGCACCAATCGCGTCATCGGACCGGCATGTCTTCGCTCGACAAAGCTCCCGACCTTTCCCTCTTTCCGGTCCACATCCGGCAATGCATCGGTCGGGCGGCTGCGGGAGTGGCTGCGGTTCTGCTGTTCTCGCTGACTAGCGCAGGTGCTTGCTGGGCCCAAGCCGAACCTCCGGTCGCCGAACATTCGACGCGCGAACCAGGCGCAGGCCTCTTTGCAGATTTTGTTGCTGAGGCTGCACAGCGCTTCGGTGTGCCCGCGCTTTCGATCAACGCTGTTATGGCGCGGGAGAGTGGCGGCGATGTGCGGGCCGTTTCTCGGCAAGGCGCGATGGGCTTGATGCAGATCATGCCTGATACCTGGCAGGACTTGCGTTCCCGCCATGGTTTGGGCGTCGATCCGTTCGACCCGCGCGACAACATTCTCGCTGGTACCGCCTACTTGCGGGAGATGCACGATCGCTACGGGTCGCCTGGGTTTCTCGCGGCCTACAACGCAGGCCCTAAGCGCTATGAGGAATACCTGGCGACGGGGCGGGAGTTGCCGCTGGAGACGCAGCTCTACGTTGCCATCCTCGCGCCGATGGCTGGGGCGCCGCAGGTTGGCGGCACAGTAGCCATCGCGAGGCGTGAGACTCCTTGGCAGGAGTCAGCGCTATTCACCGCGCGTGATCCACATGGCGTGCTGGCCGGGTTGTCGCCGCTTGCGTTATCGGATCGCGGCTCAGACGGTCAGTCCGCTGCCGGTCAGTTTGCATTGCAGCCCCGGCCTGACGGACTGTTCGTCAGCCGAGCGAGTGCAAGGCCGTTGCAATGATTGGACGTCTCGCCAGCAGTACCCGCCCAGCCAAGTCTGCACCCATGCCAGTGGGATGGGGACGTCGGGAGCCTCCAATCCACGGACGGCAAGATAAAGCGGGTGGCCCCGCTGCCGTCGCTGCGCTCCTAAGGGTTTGTCTGCACGTTGTTTTTTGAAGGCGGGGCGCCGGCTCTTCGAATATCGCGTATGGCGCTTGAAGCGCTTATCTCTTTGTTTTCAATGCCCCGACCGCCGTCGCTTGAGCGGTAAGCAACCCATCGCTACGCTGGAACGACCTTTTCTGCGCCATGGCCCAACGCGCGGCAGAGGTGCCTTGTGCGCCTTCGTCTGTCTTCCAATCGTCATGCCATGGCACGCGATGAAGACGATTTCCGGCTCAGGCCTGGCACAATCCGGGATCGTGGCGTTGCACGGATCGGCGGACGCCGCGTCGGCGGCGTGCGCGCCCGCCCGACCAGCTTCGCCGGACAGACTCAGCAAGCCATGCGGCGCGCTGGCGGCAATCCGTCCCGGTTGATCAGGACCGGCAAGGGAAGCGGCCGGTTCAATGCCCGCGGGCGTGGTGCTGCTGTGGCGGCCGTGCTGAAAGGCCGAAGCCCCTGGAGTCGGAGCGGTGGGCGCCGCACGCGGGCGCGTCGGGTCGCAGTCAAAGCCCGGATCGCGAAGCTCAATCCCCAGCACGGCGCCGTCCGAGGACGTCAATTCGTCAGCGCCAAGGCCGTCGATGCTCACGTGCGCTATCTCCAGCGAGACGGCGTCACGAAGGACGGGGAGAAAGGCCAGGTCTATTCGGCCAGCCGAGATCTCGAAGACGGTCGTGCGTTCATCGAGCGCGGACGTGCAGACCGCCACCAGTTTCGCTTCATCGTGTCGGCCGAGGACGCGGTGGAACTCGCCGATCCCCGGGCGACCACGCGCGATGTCATGAAGCAGATGGAGGCCGACCTTGGCACCCAGCTCGACTGGATCGCGATCGATCACTACAACACGGGCCATCCCCACACCCACATCGTCGTCCGCAGCGTCACCGATGACGGCAAGACCCTCAACATCGCCGGCGACTATATCGCCTATGGAATCCGTGAGCGGGCGAGTGAGGTGGTAACCCGGGAACTAGGACGCCAGACCGAGCAGGAGGTGTCTCGCAGCCTGGAGCGGGAGGTCGATGCCGACCGGTTCACCCGGCTGGACCGCATGCTGATTGCCGAGCAGGGGAGCCGCAATGAGTTCGCCGACTTGCGGCCTGACCGGGACACGCTCGAAAGCGTACGGCAGAACCGGGCGCTGCTGATCCAGCGTGCGCGCAAGCTGGAGCGCATGGGCTTGGCCACCGAGGTGGAGCCCGGGCGCTGGACGGTGTCGCCCAGGGCTGAGCCAGCCTTGCGGGAGTTGGGCGAACGCGGTGACATCATCAAGACCATGCATCGGGCACTGGATCGGGAAGGGTTGGCCGGCGCCCGCTCCATTGCGGGCTTTGTCCTTCACCGGGAGAAGATGACCGAGCCGATCGTCGGTCGGGTGCTCGACAAGGGGCTGGGCGGCGACGAACTGGCGGATCGGGTGCGGCTGGTGATCGACGGGGTGGACGGGCGTGTCCATCACCTCGAGATCGACCAGGCTCGCGCCAACGATGTCCAGCGGGGCGTGATCGTAGCGGTAGGTTCCGCTCAAGCCGGACCGCGCGCCTCGGACCGCAACATCCTGGCGATTGCCGGCGAGGAGGGCATCTATCGGCCGGCGAGGCATCTGGAGCAGGCCGTCGGCATCGTCGAGCGTCTAGGCGGCGATCCCGCGGCCTACGTCCGTTCTCATGTTCGGCGCCTGGAGGCGTTGCGCCGGGCCGGCCATGTCGAGCGGATCGACGCCGACCAGTGGCGCGTTCCGGCAGACCTTTCCGAACGCGGGCAGGCGTACGATCTCGCGCGCGACCGGACGATGGGCCGGATCACCGTTCTCTCGCCTACGGGCCTTGAGCAGCAGATCGGCCATGACGGTGCGACCTGGCTCGACCGCGAGCTAGTGTCGCGCCAGCGTACGGTCCTTGCGGACCACGGCTTCGGCCGTGAGGTGACCGTGGCGTTGGACCGGCGGCGCCGGTGGCTGGCCGGCAAGGGCTATGCTGCCGATCTCGGCAATGGCCGCATTCGTACGCCAAGGGATCTGGTGCAACGGCTGGAGGCCCGTGACATCGAGCGCGCCGGCAGGGCGCTCGCCGCCGAGCGGGGCCGGCAATGGCGGCCCGCCATTGCCGGCAACGACGTCAGCGGCCAGTTGGTCGGTGCTGCGCAGCTTTCCAGCGGCCGGTTCGCCATGATCGACGATGGGCTGGGTTTCAGCCTGGTGCCTTGGCGGTCAGCGCTCGAGCAGCGTGTCGGCCGTGTCGTCTCGGGTGTCGTGTTGTCCGGCGGCGACGTGAACTGGTCGTTTGGACGGAGCCGAGGGATAGGGCTCTGACCAGTTAGCGAGCAACCGAAAACCGTCTCCCGGCTCGACGGCAACCCTTCAATACGCCACCCACTATGCCGATCATGCGGTCCGATGCAGTTTCCGAACTGCACGCCAAAGCCGCCGGCGAGGCGCTGAGCATGGCCCTTCTCTTGTACTGACGACGGAAAGCGGCCTGATCTTACGGCACCATGTCCGCGACCAAGATCCTTTGGGGGCAACTGACCATCGTTTTCGCCATCGTGCTCGTCACCCTGTGGGGAGCGACGCAATGGACGGCCTGGCGGCTGGGCTACCAGGCGCAACTCGGGCCACCTTGGCTCGAACTCGCCGGCACGCCGATTTACTTTCCGCCGGCCTTCTTCTGGTGGTGGTACGCCTATGACGCCTATGCCCCGTCGATCTTCGTGGAAGGCGCCTGCATCGCAGCATCCGGTGGATTTATCTCGATTGCCGTTGCGATCGGCATGTCGGTCTGGCGCGCCCGCGAGGCAAAGAATGTGGCGACCTACGGTTCGGCGCGATGGGCGACGGTGCGCGAGGCAAGGCACGCGGGCCTGATTGGTCCGGACGGAGTGGTGCTGGGCAAGCTAGGGGACAGCTACTTGCGGCATGACGGGCCGGAGCATGTCTTGTGCTTTGCGCCGACACGCAGCGGCAAGGGCGTCGGCCTGGTCGTACCGACCTTGCTCACCTGGCCGGGCAGTTCGATCGTCCACGACATCAAGGGCGAGAACTGGGAGCTGACGTCTGGCTTTCGCTCTCGGCACGGCCGCGTGCTGCTGTTCGATCCGACCAATGCCGAATCGGCAGCCTACAATCCGTTGCTCGAGGTCCGCCGCGGCGAGTGGGAAGTGCGTGACGTCCAGAACATCGCCGACGTCCTGGTAGACCCGGAAGGTGCGCTGGAGCGGCGCAATCATTGGGAGAAGACCAGTCACGCCCTGCTGGTCGGCGCGATCCTGCATGTCCTCTATGCCGAGCCGGACAAGACCCTGGCGGGGGTCGCGGCCTTCCTCTCCGATCCGAGGCGGCCGATCGAGACGACGCTTCGGGCGATGATGACCACGCCGCATCTCGGCGAGGCCGGTGTCCATCCGGTCATCGCCTCCGCCGCGCGAGAATTGCTCAACAAAAGCGAGAACGAGCGCTCGGGCGTGCTCTCGACCGCCATGTCCTTCCTCGGCCTGTACCGGGATCCCGTGGTGGCCCAGGTGACGCGTCGCTGTGATTGGCGTATCCGCGATCTCGTCGAGAACGAGCGACCGACGACTCTTTACCTTGTGGTGCCGCCATCAGACATCAGCCGGACCAAGCCGCTGGTGCGGCTCGTGTTGAACCAGATCGGCCGCCGGCTGACCGAGGAGCTCCATGCCAAGGGTCGACGCCACAGGCTGCTGCTCATGCTCGACGAGTTTCCAGCGCTCGGCCGCCTCGACTTCTTCGAATCGGCACTCGCCTTCATGGCAGGCTATGGGCTGAAGAGCTTTCTTATCGCCCAGTCGCTCAACCAGATCGAGAAGGCCTATGGGCCGAACAATGCCATCCTCGACAACTGCCATGTGCGCGTGTGTTTCGCCACCAACGACGAGCGTACCGCCAAGCGCGTCTCGGATGCTCTCGGCACCGCGACCGAGATTCGCGATGCGAGGAACTATGCCGGTCACAGGCTGAGCCCCTGGCTCGGCCACCTGATGGTTTCGCGCCAGGAGACGGCGCGACCGTTGCTGACGCCCGGTGAGGTGATGCAGCTGCCGGCCATCGAGGAGTTGGTGCTGGTCTCGGGCTGCCCGCCGATCCGGGCCACGAAGGCACGCTACTACGAGGACCCGCGGCTGGCGGAGCGACTGTTTCCACCACCAGGGCCTGAGAATGCGAAGCCCGCAAGCACAGCGCCGCATGATTGGAGGGACGCGCCCGTTCTGACGAAACCAGGCCAGAGCGAGACGACAGCGGGACCACGTGCAGTGCCTCCCATCGAGGATCCCGCCAATGGCGGTATCCGGCGTGAGCCGGAGCTTGCCGAGCACGAGGACATCGCACCTGATCCGGCCAAGCCTCCGCCTGAGTTCGAGTTTGGCGAAGACGACCCCGACGAGGACGCCGTGCGCGCCCGCACGCTGCGCGCTACCGCCCGCGGTCTGGCGCGCCAGGCCGCGATGGATCCTGGCGATGGCATCGACCTCTGAGGGGAAGATGCGGACCAAGCATACATTCCGGCTTCCTCCCGGGCTGGCGCTTTCGCTGGCGGACTATGCGCGCCGCAAGCGCGTGCCGCAGGCACAGATCGTCGAGGCGGCGCTGGCCTCGTTTCTGTCTCCGGATAGCTCCGAGCGGCTGGAAGGCGCACTCGGCCGCCGGCTGGACAGGCTCGTCCGACAGGTCGAAAGGCTGGAGCGCGGCGTCACCATCTCGAATGAGGCGCTGGCGCTCTTCGTGCGCTTCTGGCTCACCACCACGCCGTCTTTGCCTGACGGAGCACAACAGGCCGCACAGGCCAAGGGCCGTGAGCGGTACGAAGGTTTTGTCGATGCTCTGGGTCGACGCCTGGCGAAGGGCCGCACCTTGACTGACGAGATCTCTCAGCAAGTCGAGCCGGAATCTCGAGCGCCGGACGAGCAAGGCGATCGGGCCTAGGCCAGACCGCCATTCGCCTGCCTTTGCACGCCAGGGTACTACGCCCTCCTCGACCTTGTTGCGTCGACCTGTTTCCTCCTCTTTCTAATCGACCCCGTTCCAAGACTGCTGCTCGCGGTCCTGCAATCGGGGTGACGATGACGGTCCATTCCTTCCAGGCTGAAGTGACTTCACGCGGCGCGCGCATGCTGCGCACCGCGCTCGGGCCCGCCATCGCGACCTGGCTCGAAGACCCCTCGGTCATCGAGGTGATGCTCAACCCGGACGGACGGCTCTGGATCGACCGGCTGTCGAGCGGACTGGTCGAGACGCAGGAGAGGCTGGCGCCCGTCGAAGGCGAACGCATTGTGCGGCTGGTCGCCCATCATGTCGGGGCCGAGGTCCATCCGGCCAGCCCACGGGTGTCAGCCGAGCTGCCCGAGACGGGAGAGCGGTTCGAGGGGCTGCTGCCGCCCGTCGTCGCGGCTCCCACCTTCGCGATCCGCAAGCCGGCGGTCGCCGTCTTCACCCTGGAGAACTATGCCGCAGCCGGCATCATGACCATGAGCGAGGCCGAGGCGCTTCGGCAAGCCGTCGCCGACCGCCGCAACATCCTCGTGGCCGGCGGCACCTCGACCGGCAAGACGACGCTTGCCAATGCACTCCTGGCTGAGGTGGCAAAGACCGCCGACCGAGTGGTGCTGATCGAGGATACGCGCGAGCTGCAATGCCGCGCTGCCAACCTGGTGGCCTTGCGCACGAAGGATGGCGTGGCGTCATTGTCTGAGCTGGTCCGCTCATCCCTGCGGCTGCGGCCCGACCGCATCCCGATCGGTGAGGTGCGCGGCGCCGAAGCCCTCGATTTGCTGAAGGCCTGGGGTACCGGCCACCCCGGCGGGATCGGCACCATCCACGCCGGCACGGCGATCGGCGCTTTGCGCCGCCTCGAGCAGCTCATCCAGGAAGCCGTCGTCACGGTGCCCCGCGCGCTCATCGCCGAGACGATCGATGTCATCGCCGTACTCGCCGGTCGCGGCAGCGCGCGCCGGCTGACGGAACTCGCCCGCGTCGACGGTCTCGGCGCCGGCTCGGATTACGCCCTCTCACCTGCAGGAGAACGTCAATGAAGCGCTTCGCGATACGGCGCGCCGTCACGGCGGCCGCGATCTTGTCATCGAGCATGATGGCTTTCTCGTCGGTGGCGTTCGCGGCGGGTTCCAGCATGCCGTGGGAGCAGCCCCTGCAGCAGGTCCTGCAATCTGTCGAGGGCCCAGTGGCCAAGATCGTTGCGGTGATCATCATCATCGTCACCGGTCTCACCTTGGCCTTCGGCGACACCTCCGGCGGGTTCCGGCGCCTGATCCAGATCGTGTTCGGCATTTCGATCGCCTTCGCTGCCTCGAGCTTCTTCCTGTCGTTCTTCTCCTTCGGCGGTGGGGTCCTGGTGTGACGACCGAGCCCGTTCCCGGCTTCGTGGTGCCGCTGCACCGCGCTTTGACCGAGCCCATCCTGCTGGGCGGCGCGCCGCGCTCGATCGCGATCCTCAACGGGACGCTGGCGGCTGCGATCAGCCTGGGGCTGCGCCTGTGGGTCGCCGGTCTCCTGCTCTGGCTGATCGGTCACGGCCTGGCGGTCTGGGCGGCCAAGCGCGATCCGCTCTTTGTCGACGTGGTGCGCCGGCACCTGCGCATCCCCGGTCGGCTCGGCGTGTGAGGACCGTGGCATGATGAACCTTGCGGAATACCGCAGCTCGGCGACACGTCTCGCAGATTTTCTGCCGTGGGCGGCGCTCGTTGCTTCAGGGGTGGTCCTGAACAAGGACGGCTCGTTCCAGCGGACGGCGCGTTTCCGCGGTCCCGACCTCGATTCGGCTGTGCCGGCGGAGCTCGTCGGTGTCGCGGGACGGCTGAACAACGTCCTGCGTCGTCTTGGATCGGGATGGGCCATCTTCGTCGAGGCCCAGCGGCAGCCTGCCAGCACCTATCCCGAGAGCAGGTTCCCAGACGCGGCCTCGGCGCTGGTCGACGCCGAGCGCAAGGCGGCCTTCGAAGAGGAGGGCGCGCACTATGAATCGGCCTACTTCCTGACCTTTCTCTATCTGCCGCCGGCCTGGGAGTCAGCCGGCGCCGAGCGCTTCCTCTACGAAGGACGCAACCGCTCCGCGGGGGCGGACGCCCATGAGATCCTGGCGGGCTTCATCGACCGGACGAACCGCGTCCTGCAGCTTCTCGAGGGCTTCATGCCCGAGTGCCGTTGGCTCGAAGACGCTGAGACCTTGACCTATCTGCATTCCTGCATCTCGACCCGGCGCCAGCGCGTGCGTGTGCCGGAGGTGCCCATGTATCTCGACGCGCTGCTTGCCGATCAGCCTTTGACGGGCGGCCTGGAGCCCAAGCTCGGCGACTGCCATCTGCGCGTTCTCACGATCGTTGGTTTCCCTGGAACGACCACGCCGGGGATTCTCGACGAGCTCAATCGCCTGGCCTTCGCCTATCGCTGGTCGACCCGGGCGATCATGCTCGACAAGACCGACGCCACCAGGCTGCTGACGCGTATCCGCCGCCAGTGGTTTGCCAAGAGGAAGTCCATAGCGGCCATCCTCAAGGAGGTCATGACCAGCGAGGCCTCGACGCTCGTCGACACGGATGCGCATAACAAGGCGATCGACGCCGATGCAGCGCTGCAGGAGCTCGGCGCGGACACGGTCGGCGCCGCCTACTGCACGGTGACCATAACGGTATGGGATGACGACCCCCGCATCGCCGACGAACGGCTGCGTCTCGTCGAGAAAGTGATCCAGGGCCGCGACTTCACCTGCATGGTGGAGAGGGTCAATGCCGTCGACGCGTGGCTCGGCTCCCTTCCCGGGCATGCCTACGCCAACGTGCGTCAGCCGCCGGTCTCGACGCTCAACCTAGCGCACATGATCCCTCTATCGGCGGTCTGGGCGGGTCCAGCAACGGATGAGCACTTCGATGCACCGCCGCTCTTCTTCGGCAGGACGGAGGGGGCGACGCCGTTCCGCTTCTCCCTTCATGTCGGCGATGTCGGCCATACGCTCGTTGTCGGACCGACAGGCTCCGGCAAGTCCGTGCTGCTCGCTCTCATGGCCTTGCAGTTCCGGCGCTATGACAAGGCCCAGGTGTTCGCCTTCGACTTCGGCGGCTCCATCCGAGCCGCGGCACTCGCGATGGATGGCGATTGGCACGACCTCGGCAGCGCGCTCGGCGAAGAGGAGAGGGAACCCGTTGCGCTCCAACCGCTGGCGTCCATCGACGATGTCGCGGAGCGGGGCTGGGCGGCAGACTGGATTGGCGCGCTCCTGGCCCGCGAGAAGATCGCCCTTACGCCCGAGGTGAAGGACCATGTGTGGTCGGCTCTCGGGTCGCTGGGATCGGCTCCCGTCGAAGAGCGCACCCTGACAGGGCTGTCGGTGCTGTTGCAGTCGGCCACCCTCAAGCGGGCCCTCCAGCCCTATTGCCTGGGAGGTGCCTATGGCCGTCTGCTGGATGCAGAGGCCGAACGGCTTGGCAGCACGTCGGTGCAGGTCTTCGAGACCGAGGGGCTGATCGGTACCGGCGCGGCGGCCGCGGTACTCGCCTATCTCTTCCACCGCATCGAGGCGCGGCTCGACGGCCGTCCGACCCTGCTGATCGTCGACGAAGGCTGGCTCGCCCTGGATGACCAAGGCTTCGCCGGCCAGTTGCGCGAATGGCTGAAGACGCTGCGCAAGAAGAATGCGTCGGTTGTCTTCGCCACGCAGTCGCTTTCCGACATCGACGGCTCCCCGATCGCTCCAGCCATCATCGAGAGCTGTCCGACCCGTCTCTTCCTGCCGAACGAGCGGGCGATCGAGCCGCAGATCACCGCCATCTATCGACGCTTCGGGCTCAACGACCGCCAGATCGAGATTTTGGCTCGGGCGACGCCCAAGCGCGACTACTACTGCCAATCCCGCCGCGGCAACCGCCTGTTCGAGCTCGGCCTCGGCGCCGTGACGCTTGTCCTCACCGCGGCATCGTCGAAGGCCGACCAGGCCCTGATCGAACGCGTTCTGGGCGAGCATGGGCGCAAGGCTTTCCTTGCCGGCTGGCTACAGGCGCGCGGCGTGCCGTGGGCTGCCGATCTCATTCCCGACGTCAGCACAGGAGAATCGTCATGACCTCTATCCGTCGTTACGGCGTCGCGTTTGCCGTCGTCCTGGCCCTCTCGGGCAGCGTCTTGCCGGCATCCGCGCAGACGACCGTTTTCGATCCCAGCAACTATTCGCAGAACCTGCTGACGGCCGCGCGCACCCTGCAGCAGGTCAACAACCAGATCCTGTCCCTCCAGAACGAGGCGCAGATGCTGATCAACCAGGCGCGCCATCTCACGAGCCTGCCATACTCGTCTCTGCAGCAGCTGCAGCAGTCGATCGGACGAACCCGGCAACTCCTGGGCCAAGCACAGAACATCGCCTACGACGTCCAGCAGATCGACCAGGCCTTCTCGATGACCTATGCGCCGGCGTCGGCGAACCAGTCGGACTACGCGCTCATCGCCAATGCGCGGACGCGTTGGCAGAACTCCGTCGCGGGCCTGCAAGATGCGCTGCGCATCCAGGCGACAGTGGTTGGCAATCTCGACACCCATCGCTCAGAAATGTCCGCCCTCGTCGATGCGAGCCAGGGGGCGGCAGGGGCGCTGGCGGCGGCGCAGGCCGGCAACCAGCTCATTGCCCTTCAGGCACAGCAGCTCGCCGACCTGACGGCGACCGTCGCCTCGCAGGGCCGGGCCCAGAGCCTCGAAGCGGCCGCACGGGTCGCGGCGCAGGATCAGGCGAGGGAGCAGCTTCGCCGCTTCCTCGCTCCCAGTATCGGGTATCAGCCCTCAACCGTCCGCATGTTCCATGAATGAGCCCGCGACCACGTGGGCAAGAGCCGCGGAGTGAAAGCCGATGGGCGGCACGGGCGTCATCGATCGGTTCCTCGGGGTCTTTACCAGCTACATCGACAGCGGTTTCGGACTGCTGGGCAGCGAGGTCGGCTTCCTGGCCGCTACGCTCGCGGCGATCGATCTGACCATCGCCGCGCTGTTCTGGGCGTGGGGCCGGGATGAGGATGTCGTCGCGCGGCTCGTCAAGAAGACCCTGTTCATCGGTGTCTTCGCCTATCTCATCGGCAACTGGAACAGCCTGGCGCGCATCGTGTTCGAGAGTTTTGCTGGGCTGGGCCTGAAGGCGTCCGGCACCGGCCTGTCGGCAGCGGATTTCCTGCGGCCGGGACGGGTCGCCCAGGTCGGCCTCGATGCCGGCCGGCCGCTCCTCGACTCGATCTCCGGCCTGATGGGCTACATCAGCTTCTTCGAGAACTTCATCCAGATCGCGGTCTTGTTCTTCGCCTGGATCGTCGTGCTGCTCGCCTTCTTCATCCTGGCGGTCCAGCTCTTCATCACCCTGATCGAGTTCAAGCTGACGACTCTGGCGGGGTTCGTGCTGATCCCGTTCGGACTCTTCAGCAAGACCGCGTTCCTCGCCGAGCGCGTCCTGGGCAACGTCGTGTCCTCAGGCGTGAAGGTCCTGGTGCTGGCCGTCATCGTCGGCATCGGCTCGACGCTGTTCTCGCAGTTCACCTCGGGATCGGGCGGGGCGCAGCCCTCCATCGAGGACGCCATGGCGCTGGTTCTGGCCTCGCTGGCACTGCTGGGTCTCGGCATCTTCGGGCCCGGCATCGCCAACGGCATCGTCTCGGGCGGACCCCAGCTCGGTGCCGGGGCGGCAGCAGGAACCGGCTTGGCCGCTGGCGGGATTGCGGTCGCAGGAGGGGCCCTGGCGACCGGCGGCGCGAGCGCGCTGGCCGGCGCAACGGGTGCGGCCGCCCGGGGCTCTGCGGCGCTGGGGGGCGGGGCTGCAACCGCCTACCGCGCCGGCGGCTTGTCCGGCGTGACGGTAACCGGTGCATCCGCTGCGGCCCGCCCGCTCCGCCGGGCGGCGGACAGCCTTACAAACAGCTTCGAAGCCGGCGGCCGCGCTGCCACTGGCGATGTCGGAGGCGGGGGAGCGCCTGAACCGCACGATGCGCCGCCCGCCTGGGCGCGGCGCATGCGGCGAAGCCAGGCCGCCAGTCATGGCGCTTCCGCTGCCATTCACGCCGTCCGTTCCGCCGATCACGGCGGCGGCGGATCGTCTGTCGATCTCACTGAAGGAGGCCGTTGATGTTCAAGCGTTCGTCCGTTCGCTACGGCCGCACTCCCGCGCCGGAGACGCCCTACCAGAAAGCTGCCCAGGTGTGGGATGACCGCATTGGCTCGGCCCGCGTGCAGGCCAGGAACTGGCGCTTGATGGCATTCGGCTGCCTCTTGCTGTCGGCGGGCCTGGCAGCGGCTCTCGTCTGGCAGGCCGGCCGGGGCAGGATCACGCCCTGGGTCGTGCAGGTCGACAAGCTCGGCCAGGCCCAGGCCGTCGCGCCCGCGATTGCCTCCTATCAGCCGACGGACCCGCAGATCGCATTCCATCTCGCGCGCTTTATCGAGGACGTACGCGGCCTGCCGGCCGATGCTGTCGTGCTGCGTCAGGGCTGGCTGCGCGCCTACGAGTTCACCACCGATCGCGGCGCCGCGGCGTTGAACGACTACGCGCGCCGTAACGATCCATTCGCCCAGCTCGGCAAGATGCAGATCGCGGTCGAGGTTTCGAGCGTCATCCGGGCATCGCCGGACAGCTTCCGCGTGGCCTGGACCGAGCGTCGCTACGAGAACGGCCAGCTCGCTGCCACCGAGCGGTGGACGGCCATCCTGACCATCGTGATCGAGCCGCCGCGCGATGCCGATCGCCTGCGCAAGAACCCGCTGGGCGTGTTCGTCAACGCCATCAACTGGTCGAAGGAGCTTGCACAATGAAGCGTTTCGCCACGTCCCTGCGTCCCGTCGTGCTCGCCTCGCTATTTGCGATTGGCGGGTGTGCGTCGGGCAAGCCGCCGCAGATCAGCTACGACGAGAACGTGCCGGTTCTTCCCGTGTCGGCGGTGCCTGCTGAAGCGCGGCCGCGGCCCTTGCACGTTCCGCCGGCCTGGACGCCGGCAAGGGGCGGCGGCGTGCCGGAGGCAAAGGATCCGATCGCGCGGGTGCAGGCGGCCAACGGTGCCGCGCGCATCGAGCCACGCCGGGACGGCTACTTCAATGCCGTGCAGGTGTTTCCCTACAGTCCCGGCGCTCTCTACCAGGTTTACGTGGCGCCGGGACAGGTAACCGACATTGCCCTCGAGCCTGGTGAGCAGCTTACGGGGCCGGGGCCGGTCGCCGCTGGCGACACGGTGCGCTGGATCATCGGCGACACCGAAAGCGGCAACGGCGAAACACGGCGCGTACATATCCTGGTCAAGCCGACCCGACCCGCGATCGAGACCAACCTCGTGGTCAACACGGACCGCCGCACCTATCTCATCGAGCTGCGTGCCAATGAGCAGCCCTACATGCCCTCGGTGGCATGGTTCTATCCGGAGAGTAGAACCACGAGCGCGCGCGCTGCTCTGGCCGCACCCGTCCTGCCGGAGATGGCTCAGCGGCGCTACCGGTATGCGATCGGCGGCGACTCGCCCCCGTGGCGTCCGCTCAATGCCTACGATGACGGCCGCAAGGTCTATATCGAGTTCTCCCGCGGCATCGTCCAGGGCGAGCTGCCGCCGCTGTTCATCATCGGATCGGATGGCAAGCCGGAGATCGTCAACTATCGTGCCTATGGAAACATTCTGATCGTCGACCGGCTGTTCGCCGTAGCCGAGCTGCGGCTGGGTGGCGAAAACCAGCAGAAGGTCCGGATCGTCCGCACGGATGGCAGGTCGCGATGACGGATCAATCCCAATCCGCTCTCGGAGCCGGCGGCGCTGGGGCCTTCAGGTTGCGATCAGAGGGACCGCGCGTCACCCGCCTGTCGCGCAATGTGCTGATCGGCGGTGCGGCGGTCGCCTTAGTCCTGGTCTTTGGCGCCGTGCTGTGGGCTTTGGAGGGCGATCGGTTGCGCCGGGCGGCTCCCCAAGAGCTCTATACGACGGACCGGCGCAGCGTCGCCGACGGCCTCGCGGCATTGCCGCGTGACTACACCGGCGTTCGTCGTGACGTGCCGCCGCTCGGCCCGCCGCTGCCTGGTGATCTGGGGCGGCCCATCGTGGCTGCCCAGGGCCAGCCTGCATCATCGGCGCCTGATCCGGAGCAGCAGCGCCGCGCGCAGGAGACGGAAGCGGCCCGCGTCAGCCACCTGTTTGCTCCCAGCAATCGCCATGCGCAGCCTGGTGCCGCGGGTGCAACTCCAACTCAGCCATCGACCTCGGCGATTGCGCCGTCAGTCGACGAAGCCTCGATCCAGAATGGACAGGACCGCAAGCTCGCCTTCATGAACGCACCGGTCGATCGTCGCACGGCGAGTCTCGATCGCCTGTCACGCCCCGCCTCGCCCTATGTGCTGCAAGCCGGCACTGTCATCCCTGCGGCGCTGATCACCGGTCTTCGGTCCGATCTGCCAGGCCAGATCACCGCACAGGTGACAGAAAACGTCTACGACACTCCAACCGGCGCGGCGCTGCTCATTCCCCAGGGTGCTCGGCTGATCGGCGTCTACGACAGCCAGGTTTCCTTCGGGCAGTCGCGACTCCTGCTGGTCTGGACGCGGCTGATCCTGCCGAACGGCTATTCGATCGTGCTCGAGCGCCAGCCCGGTGCCGATGTCTCCGGTCAAGCGGGGCTCGAAGACGGGGTTGATCACCATTGGGGATCTCTGTTCAAGGCCGCCTTGCTCTCGACCATTCTCGCCGTCGGCACGGAGCTGGGCTCCGATCAGAGTGACAGGGACATCGTCCGCGCCCTGCGCCGGGGGACCGGCGACACGCTGAACCAGGCCGGTCAGCAGATCGTGCGGCGCAATCTGAACGTCCAGCCGACGTTGACGATCCGGCCTGGCTATCCGGTCCGCGTCGTCGTCACCCGCGACCTGATTCTGCGTCCCCATAGCGGATAGAGGCAATCCATGGCCAAGCTGAAGCTCGGCGCGATCCACGACGACAAGCCGATGAAGCTCAGAATCGAAATCCCCGCTTTGGTTCATCGTAACCTTGTCGCATATGCCGAGGCGCTCGGCCGCGAAATCGGCCAGTCAGTCGATCCCACCAAGCTCGTAGGACCAATGTTGGAGCGCTTCATGGCGACCGATCGGGGCTTCGCCAAAGCGCGGCGCAATACAGATCGCAGCGACCGTACTCAGGGCACAGACCGCGGCGTTAAATGACTCTTGTGGGATAATGCGTCTTGCAAAGATGCTCAAGGAAGCGCCTCAGTACTGGATTGGTGTTTTCGCGATGCCAACAGGCTGTAAATGTGATGTGGCTCGGACCCGTTGCATCGTGAAGCTCGCGAAAGCGTACACCCTGATAGTTGGCCGCGGCCCACGACTCGCACTGGACGCTGACGTGGAGACCGGCTTCAAGCATTGCCAGGATATTCTCGTTACTCACGTCCCAAGTCTCGATGCGGGGCGTATCACCCGGTGCCGCAAGCTTCTTCACGATGATATCGCGCAAGTCCAAGCCCGGATCGCACCGGCTCAGAAGAAAGGTTTCGTCTTTGAGGTCGCTCCATTCGACGACTTCGTTATTGCTCAAGGGGTGTTTTGCGGACAGCGCAACTATGAGGCGCTCCGACCAGAGAGACATCGAAGCGCTGCCATGCTGCCGGGCTTGGCCGGCGACAATAGCGATATCCAGGTTACGGACGCTTAGCGCTTCAATCAGTTGAGAAAGTGATCGCTCAACGACTTGCAAGCCGATTTCTGGAAACAACCTGATGTATCCTGCCAGGGTGGCATGCAGCCTGTTGGGCGATACCGACGTACTGAAGCCAGCCTTCAGCATGCCTGCCTCACCGCGGCTGGCGAGCTGTGCACTCCTCACTATGCCGTCGATCTCCCCGAACAAGCGTCGAGCCGCATGTTGCAGGTTAGTGCCTGCGGGTGTCAGCCGTACGCCGCCGCTCGAACGCTCGAAGATGGACACGCCAAGTTGTGCCTCAAGATGGCGAATCCGGCGACTGAGTGCCGACTGCTTTAGATTGAGGGCCACCCCTGCTTGGCGAAAGCTACCATGCTCGGCGGCAGCCATCACACAGCGCAGCGACGTCAGGTCGAGGGTCATCTTGCGGTCCACCACAAATCGATACCCGTTAAGCGGCATTGGCATAAGCGCCGCCACTTTGAGCCGTTCATAGGTTGCGAAGACTTGCATGGAGATTGCGAACGCCTCACATCTCCGCAATGTCGAGGACAGGTGCATTCAGCCTTCAGCTCCGGTTGGAGGGATTGCTGTCGCGGCAGTTGGTCGATTTCTTCGGCTCGCCGGAGGCGTTGCGGGGGCGTCACGTTCGCGGCGGGGCTCGGCCTGGCGCACGCGCTGACGCCGGGTTACGGCAAGGCTGTGATCTTCTCGCCTTGCTCGGCCAGTCGGGCGGCATTGCTTCGGGGGTTCGCGTCGCCGGCCTCGCGGCCCGGACGCGTGGCACCATCGCCGTTGTTCTGGTGCTCGCCACCGGCCGTGTGCTGACCTTCGCTCGGGCGGCCGACCGGAGCCGGTGCGTAGGGGGCGGCTAGTGCGCTCCCGGCCGCAATCGGCGCGCTCTACGTCGTCCAGTCGATCCGCGACCTGCGGCAGGGGCAGACGATGGAACAGTATCGGCACACCGAGGTGGGACCGCGCGCCCTGCTCGCCGTCGCCCGTGGCGCAACTGCGGCAGGGCTGGTACTGGCCGCCGCGATCAGCATCTGCGCCGCGACTACCATCGGCTGCTTCGGCTTGCTCAGCATGTCGCTGCGCCGCGACGACATGACCGCCTCCGGCCCCGGATGCGGCGGCTCGTGCGGGCGGTGCGATGGCTCGAGCTCGCGACCTCGGCGCTGGTCTTGGCCCGTTGGGCTCGGCATGGCGGCCGCCGGCGCGGGGCGGCTGCGCTAGAGGTATTTGGTGATCTCCTTGAACTCCTGGATCGAGCGTCGCCGCTCTTTCGTCGGGAGGTCGATCGATTCGTCGAGGCAGTGATCAAGATGGTCCTGGATCAGGGTCTTCTTGGCTTGTCCGGTCGCTTTCTCCACGGCGTGGAGCTTCTGGGAGATGTCAAGGCAAGAGCGTGCATTCTCCATCATCTCGATAACGCTGTTCAGGTGTGCTGGTAGTGATCCTGCTTGTGCTGTGCCTGGGCGACTGGCGCGCGGCCCTGGTCGTAGTACTGACCCTGCCACTGGCGGCGCTCAGCACGCTCATCCTGATGCGGATGTTCAACATGTCCGCCAACCTCATGAGCCTCGGCAGCTTGGCGATCACCATCGGCATGCTGATCGACGCGGCCGTCGTGGTGGTCGAGAACGTCGTCGCCCAGATCAACCGCGACCATGCATCGAAGCACGTGCCGCTGCTCAACATCATTTATCGCAGCACGCGAGAGGTCGCCGTCCCCGTTACCTCGGGCATCGCCATCATCGTCATTGTGTTCTTGCCTTGCTGACCCTGCAGGGGCTGGAGGGCAAGCTGTTCATCCCGATGGCGCTCGCCATAGTGTTTGCTGAGCTGCTCTCTTCTGCTCTCGTTGACGGCGATCCCCGTCGCCTCGTCCTTTCTGCTCAAGCTGCATGGGCACGGCGATACCTGGCTGACCCGGAAGGCCATCGCTGTCTACATGCCGGCCCTGCGCTGGGCCCTGGGCCACGAGCGCATCGTGCTCGCTGCCGCTCTGGCGATGCTCGCCACCGCAGGCGCCACATACGTTTTCACCGGCAGGACCTTCATGCCAGAAATGGACGAAGGCACCATCATCGTGGACATCAAGAAGATCCCCTCGGCGAGCCTCGAGGACAGTGCGGTCGTCGACCTCATGATCCACAAGGCATCATGAAAGCGATCCCGGAGGTCACCGGCATCGTGGCGCGCGCTGGCTCCGACGAGCTCGGCCTCGATCCGATGGGGCTGAATCAGACTGACACCTACCTGATCACAAAGCCGCCCGGCGAATGGCGCGAACCCAACGACAAGGAGTGGATGGAGAAGGAGCTTCGCGCGGTGCTGGATAAGCTGCCGGGCATCTCCTATTGCTTCACGCAGCCGATCGACATGCGCGTGTAGGAGATGATCATCGGCGTGCGCGGCGACGTCGTGGTCAAGATCCGGAACCTTCGGGTCCTGGCGCAGCTTCTTGCCTGGACACAAACCTTTGAGGTCGCCCACCCCGATGTTCGAATGGCCGGCATCACCTAGACGGACCGCTCTCGCGCGGTCCCTGCCGGCGGCTTTCGCGCTGGTGGCAGTTGTGCGCGCAAGGCGGGGGCGAGTTTCGATCCGATCGCATCGACAGCCTTTCGCCGGGCGTCGGCACGATCGACCAAGCGGTCGCGCTGCTGGGCCAGCCAATGCACGTCACCCGCTCGCCGCGCGGCTTCACCGTGGTGACGTGGCACTATCTCCGGGACCGGCCTGCCGGCACCAAGTCCGCCAAGGCCGCCATCTTAATTGGTCGTGATGGACGCATGGAACAGGTTGTGGACCAGTGGGACACGCGGGACGAGGGCGCATAGAGTGGTTGATTGTAGGCGAAGGCGCAGCGCCTTCCGTCTTTGGTGCTGTCAGGCGATCTCGGTGGGATTGCATCGTCGATCGCGCCCTATGCCGGCCTGTTTCTCGCGGCATTGATTGCGGCGACGCTGCTGCCGATGCAGTCCGAAGCGGTGTTGGTCGGGCTGCTGTTGGCCGGCTACTCGCCATGGCTCGTTCTTTCTGTCGCGAGCGTCGGCAACATCCTTGGATCGGTCGTCAATTGGGGCGTCGGCCGCGGCATGCGCCGGCTGGGCAGCGTCGACGGCGCGTCGCGGACCGCGCGACTGTTTTCGGCGCTGGGGAACCTGGTCGCTCCTGCTGGCTTGGCTGCCGGTGGTGGGCGATCCGCTAACGGTAGTTGCGGGCCTGCTGCGCTTACCGCTGCCGACGTTCCTGCTGCTGGTCGGCATCGGCAAGATCGCACGGTACCTCGCGCTCGTCGCGGCAACTGTGTGAGTGAATTAGCGGGCTGGACGTCGCTGGGCAATCACTGACTTGGGATCGAAAGGCGTGGCGACGGGGGTGATCCTATGCGGCCTGATGCCCACACAAATCAGGCTAGGCAACCCCGAGGATGCCGGTTCGCAAAGAGAATGTCAGGACCGCGATATTCATCGGATCGCTTGCATCCAACTTTCCATGTTGCGGGTTATGCGACGAGGCGTGTTCGCCTTCAACTGAAACGAATCTTTATCTTTTCTCCGGTCACAACTGTCCTGTTTGAGACAGGGCGGCGCAGACAACTAGGTTAGGTTGACGCAATCGATACAGCCCAACACTCTTCATCAACCACGGAGAACGAGATGACGAACGCCGTCCGCCGGACGCCAACACTGGTCGGCATTGCCACGTGTGCGGCCATCATTGCGATCGCAGGCACCGCCCTCGCCCAGACGTCAGGGCACCCTCCTGGCGGTGGCCACTCGATGGGTGGCATGGGAATGGGCATGGGTCAGAAGGATCCCGCGCCCCAGGGCTCGGGCAGTTCCCATACGGCACCCGGGTCTCCGGCCGCCCCTCAGGGCATGGCGATGGGGGGTGGCGACCGGCGTGGGATGGACGGCATGATGTCCATGATGCGCCAGATGATGGGGAGCGGCATGACGGCCATGGCCGGCCTGCATGGCCTTATGGTCTATCGCACGGAGGGAGCCCTCGCCTTCCTTCGGGCCGAACTACAGATCACCGAGGCGCAGGCGCATGCCTGGACCATGTTCGCCGACACGGTCCGCTCGACGATGAAGAAATACCGGGAAACCATCTCCGCGGCCGACACGATGCCGGAGGGTTGGGCTGGTAGTCTGGCGCATCGCGAAAAGACGCTGACCGCACAGCTCGAGGTCGTGAAGATGATCAGGCCTGCAGTGGTCGCCCTTCAAGCCGTCCTGACCTCCGAGCAGAACAAACGTGCCGACGATCTCGCCTCGATGCCCATGGGCATGATGGGCATGCGTTAGCGCGGTACGTCGATCCGCCGAAGTCCAAAGAAGAACGTGATGCGGCGGTCCGCACCGCAGGCGCGTCCGGCCGCCGCCGCGGGCGATCAGTGGTGCTTGTACCAGCCAACGCCGCGGATGCTGTTCCAGGAGTCCGTCTGGTGGCAGAGCTGGCACTCCTCGACACGGGCATGTTCCTGGCGGGCGACTGACTTCGACACCATTTCAAAATGCATCATGTAGTGGCTGGGTGGCGCCTGATGGCATTGGGCGCAGTCGGTAGAGATCGGCGACGGATGCCTGTAGCCCACGATCTTCCAGCTCGTCGTAGTATGGCACTCGGCACACTGGCTGCCGAAGAGATCGCGGTGTGGGCTGCGATTGCTGTGGCACTGCGCGCAAAACAGGGTCTCCTCCGGTTTTTTCGCCGACGTCCTCGCGAACACCGACACGAACGCCGACGCCCCCGTCCGGTCGGACGAGGCGTTGCGCCCGATGGCGGCCAGTACACCGTGATCCATCTGGATCGGACGCATTCCGGCCTGGTGCTCCGCATGACAGCCGCTGCAAGACTGAATCATGCCGTGAAAGGCGGTCGATTGGCCGGCGAGGATCGCCGCGTTGTCGGCATGACACAAAATGCAGGACTCCGCCCGGACCCCGCGGTTGGGCGTATGACAGGCCTCGCACCGGTCCGAAAGGAAGGCGTGTTTCGGAGAGAGGCTGCCCGGCAACACGGCGGTGGCCCACGGCGGAACCGAGCCGGCGCCTGACCGATAGACCGCCTCCATCAACAAGCCGCCGCCGGTCAGCGCGAAGACGGCCGAAAGCGCATAAAACCAAGGGCGCCAGCTCACGGCAACCACCGCATTCCGAAGTAGATGCCGCTCCAGATGTGAAGGCCGAGGAGGAAGTAGAGCGCGACAGATGCCATGACGTGGATGAACATCCACCGTGCGAGCAGCCGCTTCGCCGTCTCGCGGGCACTGATCTCGTACTCGAGATCGGCAATCGCTCCGACCAGAGGCACGACCGGGACGGCCGACGGCGGTGACTCTCGCCAGGCGAGGTCGGCGGCAAGCTTGTTGTAGGCATTTCGAAGCTGGGCGAGGGTCCCCTCCTGTTGGCGCAGTCCGGCCGTCAGGTAGGCAAGATAGTATCGTCCGACGAATCCGCTCAGCACGACGACGATGGTCGTCGCCACCAGCGAGATACCGAGGGGACTGTCGTATTTATGCCCCGAATGCACGATGCCGAGCATCGCGCCGAGAATTCCTGCGTAGACGTGGAAAGTCAGCAGTAAGCGCAACGGAATGCGCTGCGTCACCCGTACGTTGATCCACTTGACGTACTTCACCGCCGGATAGGCGAGGAGAAGGATCAGCAAGACGGCGCCGACGATACCGACCATGCTTCCCACCAGACTGCCCGGGAATCGCGGCGACACGTGCAGTAGGTAGCCCGGCGCCACGAAGAGCAGCAGCGTGACCAGTGCCCCCGCTAGCGGCTTCTCTTTGTCACTCATGGTCAGGCATCCACCGTGAGATTTCCGACTGACTTCGCCTGGCAGGCAAGCACGATGCCCTGAGATTTGTCCTCAGGCGTCAGAGCCTCGGCGGCTTCCATGGTCACTTGGCCGTCGGTCAGCCTAACTTTGCAGATGCCGCATGTTCCGACGCGGCATGAGTAGTCGATCGGCACGCCGATCGCTTCGGCTACTTCCAGGATCGTCCTGTCGGGTGGCAGGGGCGCGCTCTTGCCGGACCGGGCAAATCGCACGAACGCCGTTGCGGGGCCGACCACCTGCTCCGCCTCCGCAGCCGCGTTCGCTTTGCGTTCGACGTCGTGCATGAGGGCGACGAGGTGCTGCGGAGGCGTGATGACGGTGGCATCCGGTGGCGGCATGGCGCCGGTCGCCGGCCCGAATGCTTCGGTCTTGATCTGGGACGTCGGTACGCCGATCTCCGCCAGGATGCGGCGGATGGCATCCATCATCGTGGGCGGCCCACAAAGATGGACGCGGCGACGAACAATTTCAGGAACCGCTGCCTCGATGATGCTCCTCGTCAGATAGCCCTCTGGGCCCATCCACGACGTGCCCTCGGACCGTTCCATCATCGCGGCGGTCACGTGCAGGTTCGGGCAGCGGCGCTGGAGATACTCGAGCTCCTCTCGAAAAATGAACTCACCTGTGTTGCGGACGGCGCAAAGGAGGTAGATGTCGCCCGGCCACGCCAAGTCCGTGAGGTAGCGAACGACGCACATCAACGGCGTGATGCCGACGCCGCCCGCGATCAAAACGATACTCTCCGCGCCGCCACCGTCGAAGGTGAACATCCCGGCGGGGCCGTTTGCGGTCAGCTGGTCGCCGACTGCGACGACATCATGAAGGTGGTCAGAGAACACACCGCCGTCCTCGCGCTTCACCGTGATCTCGACATAGGCGCGACGGGTCGGGGGAGAAGCAATGGAGTATGACCGCCGCACCATCTTGCCGCCAATCTCCGCCGAGAAGGTGAGGAACTGGCCCGGCACGAAGTCGAAGTGAATTGCGCCGCCGCCGGGATCGACCAAGCGAAACGTCTTCACATAAGGCGTCTCGCGGTGGATGGCGGCCACCCGCAGAATCCCCGACCATGATCCTGGCCTCGCGGCGGGAGCAGGCGAAGGCGCGTGATCTGGTGTCGTCGACGACGTGGCTGGCGGGCGATCGGACGGTACGGACGGAGCCGGCGAAGGCCGGGCAGCGGGTGCCGCGGTCAACCTCGCGAGCAACGCTAGGGTTCGCCGCCTGTGCGCCAGGCCAATGGCGATGGCCGCCATAGCAATCGCCGACAGTCCCGTCATGACGCTGAGGTGGAACCAGGAAAGTCCGAAAGGCCCGGCATTATTGGTGGCATGCGATGGAACGTCGATGCCCGGCGCGAGACCGAGCTGTTGGCGATACCAGGCCATTGCAATCTGCTGCGGCGGTTGGTCTTGGGCGAGAGCTCGCAAGACCGTCGACCCGCTTTCGATCAGCGCCAGGCCCTCGCGCAGCCACTCCACGGCGCGAGCAGTGGCTGCGGCGTCTCCCGTGGTCAGGGCGTGCTGGAGCGCGGTCTGGGCCTGCGCCTGCAATGCCGCCCCGCGCTCCAGTCGCGTCCTCGCTTCGTGCTCCACCCGTCGACGATCATCCGGCCCGAGCGTCGGTATCTCCATCAGCGTCGGGTAGAGCTGTCCTGGGGGCGGGCGTCCCATCATGCCGGCCATGCCCTGCATCATCGGCCCCATCCCCTCCATCATGTGCGTCGTACCGGCGGGCGAGCCCGGCGCCCCGACTGGAGGCAATGGAGCCGGCATGGCCGGTGGAGCAGCCGGCGCAGCCTGCGATCCTCCCGAATGATGCGGCGCATGTGGGTCCGCGGCAGGTTGCGCGGCAACGAGAAGCATGCCGCAGCCGATCGGCAGGATCGCCGTGGCAAAAGCCGCAAACACGACGCCAAGCTTCCACACGCGGCGCGCGCGGGGTTCACCGGACACGGCTGCTCTCATCGGTGAATCGATAGGCCCGGCCACCGCCAAAGGACAGTCTCCTTTTGGACACTAACGATCCACGGCTGGTCCACGGCGACTGTCACGTCCGGGACTCTCCATGTGCTTGTGTGTGGAGTAACTGTCGACCGCTCGCAGCAAACAAGGAGCAGACGATGAAGAACAAGCTTGCCTATCTGATGTCCATGATCGTCGGCCTGTCGCTGACAACGCCGGTTTTCTCCCAGACCAAGGAGGCCGACCAAAGGTACTGCAACGCCCTCGTCAACTCGTACAAGCAGGCCCATGGGCAGGTCCTGATGCGCGGCAATCAGCCCATCAGCCTTGAAATCACCAAGGCTATGGAAGGCTGCCAGCGTGGCGACACCGCAGGCGCTATTCCGGTCCTGGAACGTCACCTGCGCGACATGCGGATCGATCTGCCACCGCGCTGAGCGGCGGCAGGAGGTGGACGAACTGAGTGCACCACGCCTGCCTTTACGGTGCCGACCGGCATGTCTGGCAAGCAATGTCGACGGCGACGGTCGCGGCAGCCTGGAGTAGAGCGATGGCGCCACGACTGATATTGCCTCTACCGGGCAATGAGCGGCTTGCTGATAGCGTGGCAAGATTTGGCGGTTGGGAAATCGGCCGCGTGGAAGTGCACCTCTTTCCGGACCAAGAAAGCAATGTTCGTCTCGCCACCGACGTGCGGGGACGTCCGGTCGATCTCCTATGTTCGCTCGATCGGCCGGACGCGAAGTTCCTCAACCTAATGTTTGCCGCCGACACGGCACGGGAACTCGGCGCGACGGAAGTCAATCTGGTGGCGCCATACCTTGCCTACATGCGGCAGGACCGGCGCTTCAGAGAGGGAGAGGCCATCACGTCGAAGACTTTTGCCCGTCTTTTGTCGACCAGCATTGATCGCCTCATTTGCGTCGATCCCCATCTGCACCAGCACCGGTCACTGGCCGCCCTGTACCCGCTGCCGACACATGTCGTCCATACTGCCGATGCTCTGGCCGCCTGGATTGCCGTACATGTCCCTCGACCTCTGATCGTGGGGCCGGATGAAGAGAGCACGCAGTGGGTGTCGGCCGTGGCCGCTCTGGCAAGAGCGCCCTACGTCGTATCAACGAAACATCGCAGGGGCGATCGCGATGTCGAGGTCATCCTTCCAGACTTGTCCCGGTTTCGCGACCGCCGCCCCGTGCTCGTCGACGACATAGCGTCGTCCGGCCGAACGCTTGCCGAGGCGGCGCTCGGACTTCGCCGCCAGAAACTCCCGCGGGCAATCTGTGTCGTAGTGCATGCCGTGTTCGCCGCGGGGGCCTGGGAGGAGCTGGCCGAGTTGACCGAACGGATCGTGTCGACCGACACCATATTCCACCCGACAAATGGGATTTCGGTCGGAGCAGCACTCGCCGAAGCTCTTTCGTTGAGACTGGCAGAGCGGCATGAATAGTCGCGGAGTTCTTCGGGCGACACCCAGCGACAACTATTGGGATGCCATCGCGAGGTGCGGAGAGTGTTGAGGCTGAGCTTCCTGGGGGGCGCCGGGACGGTTACCGGATCGAAGCAACTACTGGAAAGTCGGGATCGCCGGCTTCTCGTAGATTGTGGCCTCTTCCAGGGCCCACGGGCGCTTCGCGACTTGAACTGGGCCAGGTTCGCCCCCGCACCTTCGTCTATCGACGATGTTGTTCTTACACACGCTCACCTCGATCACTGCGGCTACCTGCCTAAGCTCGTCCATGACGGATACCAGGGGCATGTCCGGTCGACATCGGCAACCAGGGCGGTCGCCGAATGCATCCTCAGGGACAGCGCACATCTCCTAGAAAGGGAAGCCGAGTATGCAAATCGCAAAGGGTACTCGCGGCACAAGCCCGCATTGCCCCTCTACGACCGCGACGACGCGGAGCGAGCGATCCGCACTTTCCAGCCCGGGCCGATCGGTGTTCCGTCCAAGTTACAAGACGGGGTCGAATTAACTCTGAGGCGTGCCGGCCATATCTTGGGGGCCGCTACCGTCGAGCTTGGTTGGGGTGGTCGGCGGGTGGTTTTTTCGGGCGATCTCGGACGCTTCGACGATCCGCTCATGCCTGACCCGCAACCGGTACTGGAGGCGGACTATCTTGTGGTCGAGTCGACTTACGGTGATCGAAGACATGATAGGCGCGATCCCACGGAGGCGCTGGGCGAGGTAGTTGATCGCACCGTTCGCCGCGGCGGGACCGTCGTCATTCCAGCCTTTGCAGTCGGTCGGGCCCAGGCGCTGCTGTACTATCTGTGGAAGCTGAAACACAGTAGTCACTTCAAGATGCTGCCAATCTTTCTCGACAGCCCGATGGCTATCGACGTCAGCGAAATTCTCTGCGCCCACATGGATGATCATCGTATGGAGGCCTCGATCTGCCGGGCGATCTGCGGCGTCGCGACCTATGTCCGTGACGTCGAGGGGTCCAAGTCGGTGACCGCAAGTCCGATGTCGAAAGTAATCATCTCCGCAAGCGGCATGGCGACGGGCGGCCGGGTGTTGCATCACATCAAGGCGTTCGGGCCTGATTCCAGAAACACGATCCTCTTCTCCGGCTTTCAAGCCATTGGAACCCGAGGGCGTGCTCTCGTCGACGGGGCCTCCGAAGTCAGAATGCCGCGCCGAAGGTCTCACCGCGCGATCGCAAGTCCTCGTCACAGCCGGCGACCGGCACGTTCATGCGACGCTGCTGCAAATCGAGGGCGACATCCTGCGCGATCGTGAGATCGCCTTATCCGAAGCCGCATGGGCGCTTCTTGGAGTTGACGACGGCGATGTCGTGCAGGTTAGCCACCCACCGGAACTTGGTTCACTGGCCGGGGTCCGCCGGCGGATCCATGGAGGGCGCCTCGACGGCGCAGCGCTCAATGCGATCGTTCGGGACGTCGTGGCCGGCCGCTACACCGACGTGCATCTCTCCGCGTTCTTGACGGCAAGTTCGGCGCTGCCGCTCGATGACATGGAGACGGCGGCGCTCACGGAGGCGATGGTTGCGGCCGGCGAGCGACTCAACTGGAAAGCTCCCTTAGTTCTCGACAAGCACTCCATCGGCGGCCTGCCGGGCAACCGGACGACACCGATTGTTGTGGCGATCATTGCCGCGCTCGGTCTGACCATACCCAAGACTTCCTCTCGTGCCATAACTTGCCCGGCCGGCACCGCCGACACGATGGAGACGCTGACGCGCGTCGACCTCGACCTGCCGACCTTGAAACGTGTAGTCGAGGCCGAGGGCGGCTGCCTAGCCTGGGGGGGCGCCATGCGGCTTAGCCCCGCGGACGACGTGTTTATCCGCATCGAGCGCGTCCTGGATGTCGACACCGAAGGACAGCTCGTCGCATCCGTGCTGTCCAAAAAGATCGCCGCCGGATCGACGCACGTCGTCGTCGACATGCCCATTGGCCCAACGGCGAAAATTCGCAGTGTCGCTGCCGGCCTAGCGTTAAGTGAGCGACTGTGCCGTGTGGCGGCGGGTTTCGGCCTCAAGATCGTCTGCATGCCGAGCGACGGAACTCAGCCGGTGGGGTTGGGCGTAGGGCCAGCGCTTGAGGCACTCGACGTTCTGGCCGTTCTGCAGAACCAACCTGATGCGCCAAACGACCTGCGCCGCCAAGCCTGTGCCTTGGCCGGAGCGGCTTTGGAGATGGGGGAGGTGGTCGGGGCCGGCGAAGGGTTCGCATTGGCGAGCCGGGTCCTTGCCGATGGCCGGGCGTGGTCCAAGTTCCAACGCATCTGTGCCGCCCAAGGCGGCCTGCGGAAGCCTCCGCAGGCCGCGCAGCAGCGTCCGATCGAAGCACCTTGCGAAGGTTGTATCACGCACATCGACAACCGCAAAATTGCCCGGTTGGCCAAACTTGCCGGGGCGCCGGACGCCAAGGAGGCTGGGTTGAGGATGGAGGTCCGGGTCGGCGACCGGGTCGTCGCGGGCCAGCCACTCGTTGTGCTTCATGCCGCGACGCCTGGGGAGTTGGCTTATGCCTCAGACTACGTCGAACGCAATCCGGACTTTATGACCATTGAGCAGTAGCCCCTGCTACGAGCAATTGCCCTCCAGCCGTCGTCAGCCAGGCAATGGAAGCTCATTTGCTTGATCTGCATCAAGCACGGACCCGTCATTCGCGCTAGAGTGCATCCATGGTAAAGTTGCACTAGACGTAGAATGATTGCTGAACGGCACAGCCCGAAGAAATGCGATCAATAGCCACGATTCTTCTAGGCAGGCTGCTGGTTCTTGCGATCAGCGTGCTGTTTGTCGTCGGTAATGCACAAGCCCATGGCGCGGCGGGCTCGCCGATTGCTCACCCTTCCGCCGAGCCGCTTAAGGTCGGAGCTTCTAGTTCGCTCACGCGAGCCTCGGCGAGCATCGTGGCGCCCGTCGAGAGGTGCGATGTAGTTCCGCAGGAAGGCCAAGCGTACATCAAGACTGGGATGGCAGGCGAGCCGGCAGACGAAGCCGGTGCTGATTGCTGTGGCGTTCCTTGCAACAGTGCAACCCCCGCAATCCTTGCGGTCAGCTCGCCGCGCCTATCGCGAGCCCCAGTCTATACGCTTCAGGTGGCCGCCTTTCGTGGCGCCACCGTCAAGCCTAGCGATCATCCTCCGCGACGCGAGTAGCGGCCCTGTTCGTGGCGACGACGGCGCGGCCCCTGTATCGGTAGGGGAGGGTTGATCGTCAGCATACGAATTTCGGGGCTCGGCATGAGCACTGCCGCCGCCAATGTGGTGTCGGCTTTCCACTTCCCTTCCCCGGATATCCTCATGGCACATCACCGTAATGCCACTATCGTCAAGTCCAACTGCGCTTGCATCGAGATCTCGCCGGCCACGTTACGCGGCCAGTCGCCCGTAATTCGAGAATGCGCATCGTCGGCGTCTGGTCGGAGACGATCCAAACCCAACGGGCACGTCCACGCAGCAACCCTGAGCCGTATCGATCTGGCCAGCAAGGCGGCGTCGGCTAGCTGCAAAGCCCAGCACTCAGCCTATCCAAGGGTCAATGTCGAGACTACCTCCGGAGACCTGCTCTCTGCGCTCTGCGTCCAGTACCCAGTTGTAACGTTGCTGCCAAAACACACCCTGTTCGCCCAAGGCGATGTCGCCGATGCAGTCTTCTATATCGTCTCTGGTGCGGTCCATCGTCTGATCATGGCTCCGAACGGTACCGAACGCCTTGTCGCCATCCTCGGTGCCGGAGATTTCTGCGGGGAGGAAGCACTGATGGCACAGTCGCGTCATGCAACCTCAGCAGTCACCGTCCAGGATACGCAGGTGATCCGTCTCAACAAAGCAGCGGTCGTCCGGCTGCTGCAAGATGTCCCGCTGTTCTCCTCCGTGTTCACGACGTTCCTGCTGTCGGGAAAACTCAAGACCGAAGTGGCGCTGATCGATCAACTTCTCGGAACGGTCGAGCAACGTCTCACGCGGGCCTTGCTTGACCTCAGTCATCCTAGCAGGGATGACTCGCATATCGCTGTCGTTTCCAATGCCCGACAAGAGATGCTGGCGGCGCTGGTCGGCACGACGAGACCGCGGATCAATCATTTCCTGAACAAGTTTCGCAGCCTCGGCTTGATCGACTATGGACGTGGTCTTCGGAAAGGTGAAATTCGAATCTGCACCTCGCTCCTCGATGCGAACAAGAGCAACGGCCTTCAACGCTGATCGCGAGTGTCGATGCAGGTTCAGTCCGTCAGACCCGGCTGCGGCCGTCGTCTCGCGTCCAACAGAATCTCACCGGCTCCTGAACACGACCGAAGCCCCACACATTATGTGATGTATGGTCGGCAGGCTGTCGGCTGCCGATCCCAGGGTAGCAGTCTTGGTGGCGACATCGTCGAGTGAAAGATTCACGATGTCCTGACAGGTGGGTGTAAGTCGCCGTGCGGCCCGATCCGGCAGTTCTCTCCGCTAGTGGTCACGTCGTCGATGACACCGTCGAGCCCGACTGAGAAGCTGACCGTGCATTGTCGTGATCTAGAGAGGGTCTGCTGCTTGGGGGCGACCATAGCTGAATTAACGAACAGGTAGCTGATCGTTCTAGTGCCATCTGCCCTGGTCTGATCGCGGTGTGGCGTTCCCCAAGCGCGGATGAGTTCCGACTGGGGATGTCCCTTCCAGTCAGCGACTTGGAGATCGGAAACAGAACCGGTCGCGCACGCCGCCGCAGCACTGCTCAATACCGCGACCACGGCATACCTCATTACTCTCATCGCAAACCCCTCGATAGCTGACCGAGGCGATCCGACTTCAGCAGCGCTTCGGATCGCTTCATCGGAATCTACGCGGGTGTGGGAGAACCAAAGAGTCCAATTGGAGACTCCTTGCCGAGAGTGCACCTCTGCTTGGCGCTCGCCTTCCGGCGGCCCATCATTGGGTTGGCATCGCCACGTCGCCGCGGGCGAGATAGGCAACCCGTAGCGTCCTGATTCTGCCATCAAGCGCGACCGCTTCCCTCCACGTCCACTTGGCCTTCGCCCGAAAGGCAGGAGCCTCCTGGAAGACGTCCTCGGAGACGACCAAGCAGGCATCAAGTTCGCGCGATAGCCCCTCCAGTCGCTCGGCGACGTTCACTGCATCGCCGAACACCGTGAATTCGGCATGCGAGCCGCTTTCGAGGACGCCTCCGATCACCGGGCCGACATGCAGTCCGATGCCGGCATCCGTGGCCGGCTCCCCGTTTCGCTGCCGGCTCTGCTTCCACTGGGCAAGCGCGGCAGCCATCACGAGGCTGCACGCCACTGCGCGGGCCGCATCGTCAGGTGCCGCCTGCGGGTGGCCGAACACTGCCATGACTCCATCGCCAATGAACTTGTCGACCGTTCCGCCGTGCGCGAACACAGCCTCGGTGACCAACTGTCGATACTCCGATAGGAGGTCGGCGACATCTTCCGGCTCGACCGTTTCACTTAGACGCGTGAAGGAGCGGAGATCGACAAACATAACGACGGTACGGCGGCGGGCCAGATTGAGCGCCGTGCCTTTGCTCTGCAATTCAGCAACGACCTTGGGAGAGAAGAAGCGTGCAAGATTTTGCCGCCGCCTCTCGCTCGTCACTGCTCCTTTCAGCAGCGCACTGTGGTCCTCGATGAGCAGATAGCAGACGAAGGCGGCAAAGATGAAAGCGGCCGCGAGGGCTCCCTCGATCGCGAAAATCGACCAGCCGTGGTTCACAGTTGGCGCGTCGTGCGCATGCACAACGACCGTCAGTGCCAGAAGAGCGAGCCACCCGAAGACGACGAGGCAGGAGAAAACGAGAACCAGCCAGCTCTTCAGCCGCAAAGCAACGTGCGTAAGCAACAAGAAGCCCACCGCCAGTGAAGGGGCCGTCAGAGTGTGATCGAACGTATTGTTCGCGGCGAACAGATGTTCATGGAACAGCGCTACCACGAGCAGTGCGTCAATGATGACGAACACTACGGCCATCGAGGCGGGCCCGCGGCGCGCGAGAGCAAGGCCCAACGCCAGCAAGGTGGCCAAACCATACCCAACTACGACGTGAGCGTGGACGAGGATGCTCTCGCCATGCGATCCAGCCTGTAGATTGAAGACCAGCACCCAAAATGCCAGTACTCGCAACCAGGCTGACCGTCTCTCTCGGCGCCAACGACGCTCCTCGCTCGTAAGGCCGGCTTCATATGTGGCGAGACCGAACATGGATGGTCGTTGGCCTGGTTGTGCGGGTCGATTGGGAAGAACCGGGGCGTAAGCGACTAAATGCGGAAGCGCCTCAGTCGGAGCGCATTCCCGATTACGCTGACCGAGCTCAGCGCCATTGCCGCGGCGGCGATGATCGGCGACAGTAGGATGCCGAAGGCAGGATAGAGCACCCCTGCTGCGATCGGCACGCCGGCGGCGTTGTAGAAGAAGGCGAAGAACAGGTTCTGCCGGATGTTGCGCATGGTCGCCTCCGAAAGGCGCCGCGCGCGGACGATCCCCATCAGGTCGCCCTTCAGCAGCGTAACGCCGGCGCTTTCGATCGCCACGTCGGTGCCCGTGCCCATCGCGATGCCGACCTCCGCGGCGGCAAGAGCCGGCGCGTCGTTGACGCCATCGCCTGCCATGGCTACCACGCGTCCCTCGCGCCGTAGTCTTTCGACCACGGCGCTCTTCTGTTCGGGCAGGACCTCGGCCTCGACCTCGGCGATGCCGAGGCGCCTGGCCACGGCTTCGGCTGTCGTACGGTTGTCGCCGGTCAGCATGACGACCCGGACGTTCTCTGCGGCAAGCGCGCGTAGCGCTTCCGGAGTCGTCTCCTTGATGGGATCGGCGATGCCGAAGGTTGCGGCGATGCGGCCGTTGACGCCAAGGAAGATGGCCGTCGCGCCCTCGAGTCGCAGTCGCTCGGCGTCGACTTCGAGGAGACCTGGGTCGACGCCGCTTTCCCGCAAGAACTTCGTGCTGCCCAACACGACCCTCTGGCCGTCCACCGTTCCCACGACACCCTTGCCGGTAGGCGAATCGAAGTCGGACGCGTCGGCCAGGACGAGCTTGCGCCCGGCGGCGGCATCGACGATGGCCCGCGCCAACGGATGTTCGCTGGCCTTCTCGGCACTAGCCGCAAGGGCCAGCACCTGATCGTCGGAAAAGCCGGCTGCCGGCACGATGGCGACGAGCCTGGGCTTGCCTTCTGTCAGCGTGCCGGTTTTGTCCACGAGCAGCGTGTCGATGCGCTCCATACGCTCAAGCGCCTCGGCGTTCTTGATGAGGACGCCGGCCTGCGCGCCGCGTCCGACGCCGACCATGATCGACATCGGCGTTGCGAGGCCCAACGCGCAGGGACAAGCGATGATTAGGACGGTCACCGCGGCAACCAGCCCGAAGCTAAGTCTGGGCTCGGGACCGAAGATAGCCCAGGCCGCGAAGGCTGCGACCGCGACGGCGATCACCACGGGAACGAAGTAGCCCGATACTTGGTCCGCCAGTCGCTGGATCGGCGCGCGGCTACGCTGCGCCTCGGCCACCATCTGCACGATGCGGGCGAGCATGGTGTCGCGGCCGACCTTCTCGGCCCGCATGACAAGGGCGCCGGTCGTGTTGAGTGTACCGGCGATCAGCTTCGCGCCAACCTCCTTCGTGACCGGCATCGATTCGCCGGTCACCATTGACTCATCGATCGACGAGCGGCCGGTCAGGACCTCGCCGTCCACCGGCACCTTCTCGCCTGGCCGGACACGCAGCCGGTCGCCGACCGAGACCGCATCGAGCGACACCTCGTCGTCCGTGCCGCCGTCGTTCAGGCGCCGGGCGGTCTTGGGGGCGAGGTCGAGCAACGCCCTGATGGCGCCCGACGTCTGCGCCCGCGCCCGCAGTTCGAGCACTTGGCCCAGCAGGACCAGAACGGTGATCACCGCCGCCGCCTCGAAATAGACGGCGACCGAGCCGTCGGGCCCGCGGAATGCGTCGGGGAACAACTCGGGCATCGCGACGGCCACGACGCTGTAGAGCCAGGCGACGCCGGTGCCCATGGCGATCAGCGTGAACATGTTGAGGTGGCGGGTCTCGAGCGACTGCCAGCCGCGCACGAAGAACGGCCAGCCGGCCCACAGCACGACCGGCGTGGCGAACAGGAACTGCACCCAGTTCGAGGTCTTCTGGCCGAGCAGCATGTGCAGCGTCGTGAGATGGCCGCCCATCTCCAGCGCCACGACCGGCATGCTGAGCACCAGGCCGATCCACATGCGCCGCGACATGTCGACCAGCTCGTGGTTCGGCCCCTCATCGCGCGAGACCTCGGCGGGCTCCAGCGCCATGCCGCAGATCGGACAGCTCCCGGGACCGACTTGGCGGATCTCCGGGTGCATGGGGCAGGTGAAGATGGTGCCGGGGGCGACGGGCGCGGTCGGTGCCGCCTCGGCGGGCTTCAGGTAGCGCTGGGGCTCGGCCGTGAACTTCTGCAAGCACTTCGGGTTACAGAAATAATGTAAGTGCCCCTCGTGGACGATCGTGTGCTTCGCGGTTGCGATCGTCACGTTCATTCCGCAAACGGGATCTGTCGCCGTCTCGAGGGCAGCGTGATGAGCGCGGTGGTGGACGTGTCCGCCGCTGCAGCAATCCTTGGTCATGGTTTGCCATATATACCCTACGGGGGTATAGTTCAAGAGATGGACGAGAAGCTCAAGAAATCCCGGCTCGCGCGCCTCGGCCGCATCGAGGGCCAGGTGCGCGGCATCGCGCGCATGATCGAGGAGGATCGCTACTGCATCGACGTGCTGACGCAGATTCGCGCGGTACGGGCAGCGTTAGCGCGTGTAGAAGAAGAGATCCTGAGAGAGCATTTGCAACATTGCGTTGCGCATGCGTTCGATGCCGGTACTGGAAGAGACAACAAAGACAAGATCGACGAGATCCTGGTGGTTCTTGGAAGTCGGCGAGCCTGAAAGACTTGGCCCAATTTGTGCCACACAAGACGCCAATGCTTTTGCCGGATTGACAGCCTCAGTATCGAAAGTCATTTTCTACTCATGACGAAGCTCGTATCCTGGAAGAAGTTGTCGCTGGCAGTAATGCTCGCGCTGCTGGGATTCGTGCTTTCGATCGGTGGCGCGAGCGCGCATTCCGTAAGCAGTAACGAAATGGCCACGGCCAAAAGCGCAACGGCCGATGCGGGCTTGGACCGCAGCCACGCCGGCCCGCCGGCTATGGGTCCGATGGAAGTCGTTCTGGCCAGCCAATGCGGCAGGGATTGCGAGGGTCCATGCTCGGACCATCAGAAGTCGGGCCATTCTAAGTCCGGCTGCTGCACGGTCACTTGCCACGCAGCGATCCCGATGCCCAGTGGTGACGCGAGCGGTGAACTTGAGCTCCGTGACTCGCGTGTAGTGTCGTTGACCGACGTGTTGACCGGGCGATCGGTCGATCGTGCCGAGCGACCGCCGAGGCCCGTCGACTAGGTCCACGCCGATGGCGTGTTTCTAGTCGTCGAATCCACGGATTCGACCACCCTGAACACCTGATCCGTGTGGACTTGGCTGCCTCGCCGATGGCGAGAGCGCCACCTCCTCGACGAGATCAATGCTGTTCGGATGCCTTGTCATGAAATCCCTGTCCTCAGTGATGCTGGCCTTTGGGCTTGCAGCGTGCAGTTCTGCTCCCCTGCCGGAGTTGTCGCCTACCGATGCGAGCAACCCGGATGTGCCAACCGTCGCTGTGCCTTACGTGCCGGTGATGTCCGGCACCGAAGCCCACGTTCCCGTTGGCCTGAAGCCGTGGCGGGAACTGAACGATCGCGTCGCTCCCGGCGCGGGACGGTCGCGATGAGCATCGTCGCGAGGACGGCCGCCGTTGTCTTTGTAGGCCTGCTGGCCGCGGGCTGCGCGAAGTTCACCGAAGACGGCGGCATGGCGCCGGTCACCGATTCCGTTCGCCGGGAAATCGGCCGCGACGTGGTCAAGCTTTCGTCACCCGAAGATGTGCGTCGCGCACGCGAGCGCGTACAGGCGTTGCTGTCGGAGCCCCTGACCGAAGATACGGCCGTACAGGTTGCGCTCCTCAACAATCGCGGTCTTCAGGCCGCCTACAACGACCTTGGCATTGCGGAGGCCGAGTATGTGCAGGCGACGCTTCCGCCCAATCCCGGACTGTCTGTGGGGCGTCTGTTCGGCACGGGGAATTTCGTCGAAGCTGCGTTTGGTCTCGTCGGGAACCTGTTGGCTTTTGCCGTTCTTCCCAGAAAAACCGAGATTGCCAAGCGAGAATTCGAGGAGGCTCGCTATCGCACGATCGCCACGACGCTGAGCTTCGCGATCGACGTTCGGCGCGCCTACATCAAAGCGATTGCCGCACAACAGCGCTTGGCATTGCTGGAAGACGCGCGTCAGACGGCGGATGCCTCGGCCAAGTTGATGAAGCAACTGGGCGAGACCGGCGCGGCGCATAAACTCGATCAGGCGCGTGTCTCGGTCTTCTACGCCGACCTCAGCGCTCAGGTGGCGCAGGCCCGGCTGAGCGTGGTGACGACGCGCGAAACGCTCAACCGCATCCTCGGTCTCTGGGGATCCGATCTGACCTACCGTTTGCCATCGAAACTCCCCGCCCTGCCGTCCACCCCGGACGCGCTCGCCGACGTCGAGGTGGAGGCCATGCGCCGGCGCGTCGACCTGATCATCCTGCGTTACGAGATCGTAACCCTGGCGAAGTCGATCGGCTTCGTGAATGCGACACGCTATCTGACGTTCCTGCAACTGGGCGCCGGATTCAGAAATGAGGTCGAAACTAACGATGCCGGCGAGCAATCGTCCAAGAATCGCTACGGCCTCGACCTCCAGATCGTCATTCCCATCTTCGACACCGGCGAGGCCCGATTGACGGGGGCTCGCGAGACGTACATGCGCGCCGTTAACAGGCTCGTCGAACGATCCGTCAATGCCAGATCTGAAGCGCGCGTCGCCTACGCGACGTACCGCGCCAACTACGACATCGCCCGCTACTACCAGAGCCGGATCCTGCCGTTGCGACGCCAAATCTCTGCGGAGGCACTGTTGCGCTACAACGGCATGCTGATCGATGTCTTCGAGCTTCTGATCGAAGAGCGTGAACGTATCCAAGCCAATGTCGCCTCTGTCGACGCCCTTCGCGACCACCATCTCGCGGCGGCCGACCTTCAGGCCGCGCTGATCGTCGGCGGCACTGTGCCGCCGTCGGGCGTGATCAACACCGTACCTCCGCCGGAGGTCATACCTCTCGGACTTGGATTCTAGGAAAGGAGAACTTCATGAGTATCTCTCGACGCGATCTCGTCGGAGCCTCCGGGCTCGCACTTCTCGGCGCCGCCGCGGTCAGCGGTAGAGTGCAGGCGCAATCGATCCCCGAAGCGCCGAGCACGACCACGAACACAATGCAGCCGCCGCTTCATCCGACGAGCGGGCCGGACTACCAGCCGGTCGTGACACTCAACGGCTGGACGCTGCCGTGGCGGCAGAACGGCGACTGGAAGGAGTTCCATCTCGTCGCCGAGCCGGTCGAGCGCGAAATGGCGCCCGGCATGATCGCCCGGCTTTGGGGCTACAATGGGCAGAGCCCCGGTCCCACGATCGAGGCGGTCGAAGGCGACAAGGTCCGCATCTTCGTCACCAATCGCCTGCCCGAACATACGACGATCCATTGGCACGGCCAGCTCCTGCCGTCCGGCATGGACGGCGTCGGCGGCCTCAACCAGCCGCACATCAAGCCTGGCCAGACCTTCGTCTACGAATACCAGCTCATGAAGAGCGGTACGTTCATGTACCACCCGCACGCCGACGAGATGGTCCAGATGGCGATGGGCATGATGGGCTTCTTCGTCGTCCATCCGCGCGATCCCAAGCTCCACCGCGTCGATCGCGACTTCGTCTTTCTCCTCTCGGCCTATGACATCGATCCGGGCAACTACGTACCCAAGGTCGCGGAGATGACCGCCTTCAACTTGTGGACATGGAACAGCCGCGTGTTCCCCGGCATCGATCCGCTGGTCGTGTCGAAGAACGACAAGGTGCGGGTGCGCGTCGGCAATCTCACGATGACCAATCATCCCATCCATATGCACGGCTACGATTTCGAAGTGACCTGCACGGACGGCGGATGGGTGCGGCCGGAGGCGCGCTGGCCCGAGGTCACGATAGATATTCCCGTAGGCGCTATGCGCGCCTACGAATTCGACGCGATCTATCCTGGCGACTGGGCGATCCACTGTCACAAGTCGCACCACACGATGAATCCGATGGGCCACGACGTCCGCACCTTCATCGGCGTCGACAAGAGGCAATTCGCCCGACAGATGAAGCGCATCGTGCCCGACTACATGCCGATGGGCAGCGCCGGTATGGCCGACATGGGCGAGATGGAGATGCAGCTTCCCGAGAACACGCTGCCCATGATGACCGGCTTCGCGCAGTTCGGCGCCGTCGAAATGGGTGGCATGTTCTCGGTCGTCAAAGTGCGCGAGGGACTGGCATCGGGGGACTACAAGGATCCCGGCTGGTACCAGAATCCGCCGGGCACGGTGGCCTGGGAATGGAAGGGGCCAAAGCCAGCGACGACGCGGGCGGCGGCAAAGGCGGGCACTCCCACGCCGGGTACGAAGGCCGGCACGCCCGCACAGGTCGTCAAACCTACAGGGCACGGCTCTCACAAGTAGTCGATCAACAGGAGGTAACGATGAGGTTGAGATCAATCGTGTTCGTCTCGCTCGCGGTCGCACTGGCCGCCGCTCCGGCGCTGGCCGGTCCCGGACACAAGCCGGGCGAAAGCCACAGCCATGCCGACGAGACGGCCTACGGCAAGCCGGGCGACCCGAAAAAGCCGTCGCGAATCGTGCAGATCGTCTTCCGCGAGAATGATGGGAAGATGCTGTTCCTGCCCGACAAGCTGAAGTTCAAGAGGGGCGAGCAGGTGCGTTTCCAGCTCCGCAACAACGGCGCGATCGACCACGAATTCGTGGTGGGCACGGTGGAGGAGAACCTGAAGCACATGAAGGACATGGAGAAGAACCCCGACATGGAGCACGACGACCCCAACGCCAAGCGCCTCAAGCCCAAGGCAACGGGCGAGATCGTCTGGCAGTTCACTAAGGCCGGTACGTTCGACTTTTCCTGTCTCATCCCCGGGCATCGCGAGGCCGGGATGTTCGGAACCATCGTCGTCGAGTGACATCGGCTATTCATCGCAGGAGGACAGAATGATCAGAAGAATGATGTTGGGCTTGGTCGCGTCGGCATTTCTTGCAGCGCCTTCGCTCGCGGACGGCAACATGGTCAAGGCGGAGGTTGTGAAGGTCGACAAGCCTGCCGGCAAAGTGACGCTCAAGCACGGGCCGATCAAGAATCTCGATATGGACTCGATGACGATGGTCTTTCGTGTCGCCGATCCCGCTATGCTCGACAAAATGAAGGCGGGTGACCGGATCGAGTTCGAGGCGGCCCGCGTCAACGGCGCCATCACGGTGACCAAGATCGGCAAAGGCCACTGAGACCGAGCCCGGTACCATGGTCCGCTTACTTCTTGCAGTGGGGATCGCGACCTTTGCCAACCTGCTTTCGCGGTCGCCGGCGCTCGCCGACGACCGCGAGCTGCAGGCCATCTTGTCGAGGCAGAACTGCTTTCCTTCGCAGATCAAGGTGACTGAGCTGACAGACGACGTCGTCGTGCACGAGGTTACATGTAGAGGTACTTCTCGCACCATAAGCGTCATCTGCATCAAGGGTGCTTGCCAGGTGCAGGCCAAACTTCGCAATGAAGAGGAGTAGGCCCATGCTTCGCCCGGAACGGGCCAGATCGACGCCTCAAACCTGCAAGATAAGTCAAAAGAAGTCCCGATCGGGCCTTTTCACACGGCGTCCCGCGACATTGACCATGCTGACCGTCGGCATCGCATTTGGGTTGATGGGCGTTGGCTACTTCTACTTCGCGGACCAATTGCCCCGGATCGATCCGACAGATGGGCAACAAGTCCAGAAAGGCAGTAAACTCTACGCGGTTTACTGTGCAAGCTGTCACGGGGCGTCTTTGGAAGGGCAAGCCAATTGGCAGAGGCGATTGCCGAACGGGCGATTACCTGCTCCGCCTCACGACGCAAGCGGGCATACGTGGCACCATCCCGATGAGATGTTGTTTCGCGTCACCAAGTTCGGCTCGGCAGCCTACAATGGCGGGCGTCCGACGGATATGCCGGGCTTCGAGGGAAGGCTTTCCGACTCGGAAATCGCCGCCATTCTCGCCTACATCAAGAGTACGTGGCCGCCGGACATTCGGGCTCGCCAGGCCAGGATCAACGCGAGCACACCAAGCCGATAGGATTGTTGCTTCATGCGACTCTTGGCCCCGAGCGCTATATGCCGTTCTCATGCCCGGAAGTTGCCGCGCTGGATGCATCCAACGGCCATCCCTTCAATAGGCCGTAAACCGCGGGAATGACCAGCAGGGTGAGCAGCGTCGAGGTGGCCATGCCGCCGATCATGGGCACGGCGATGCGTTGCATGACCTCCGAGCCGGTGCCGTCGTTCCACAGGATCGGCAGAAGGCCGGCGGTGATGGCGGTCACCGTCATCATCTTCGGCCGCACGCGCTCGACGGCGCCGTCCATGATCGCGGCGCGAAGGTCGGCGGGCGTGAAGGCCCGTCCTTCGGCGGCGCACCGTGCGCGCCGGGCCGCCATCGCCTGGTCGAGGTAGATCAGCATCACCACGCCGGTCTCGGCGGCGACGCCGGCCAGCGCGATGAAGCCCACGACGACGGCGACGCTCATGTTGAAGCCCATCCACCAGACCAGCCAGAAGCCGCCGACCAGCGCGAAGGGCAGCGAGAGCATGACGATCAGCGTCTCGGCCAGGCGGCCGAAATTGACGTAGAGCAGCACGAAGATAAGCAGCAGCGTCGCCGGGACCACCAGCCGCAGCCGCGCCTCGGCCCGTTCGAGATACTCGAACTGTCCGCTCCAGACGGCGTAGGTGCCGGCCGGAAAGGCGACCTTCTCCTGCACGGCGCGGCGGGCGTCGGCGACGTAGCCCGCGAGGTCGCGGTCGCGGAAGTCGACGAAGACGTAGACGGCGAGCAGCGCGTTCTCGGTGCGGATCGTGGTCGGGCCCTGGGTCGGGCGGACCTCGGCGAGCTGGCCGAGCGGCAGCATGCCGCCGCGCATCGTCGGCACCAGCAAGTCGGCGGCGATCGCCCGGGGATCGGACCGCAGGTCGCGCGGATAACGTACGTTCACCGAGTAGCGCTCGCGGCCTTCGACGGTCGTCGCGACGGCTTCGCCGCCCAGGGCGCTGGCCACCGCCTGCTGCACCTCGTCGATCATGACGCCGTACTGGGCGAGCTTGGCGCGGTCGGGCACGATCTCGAGGAAGTAGCCGCCGGTCACGCGCTCGGCGAAGGCCGACGTCGTGCCGGGAACCCCGCGGATCGCCACCTCGACGTCGCGGGCGACCTTCTCCAGCTCGTCGTAGTCGCGGCCCAGCAGCTTCACGCCGACCGGGGTGCGGATGCCCGTCGCCAGCATGTCGATGCGCGCCTTGATCGGCATCGTCCAGGCGTTGGCGACTCCGGGGAACTGCAGGGCGCGATCCATCTCGGCGACCAGGGCGTCGACGGTCATGCCGGAACGCCACTCGGCCCGGGGCTTGAGGTTGATCACCGTCTCGAACATCTCGAGCGGCGCGGGATCGGTCGCCGTGGCCGCGCGGCCGGCCTTCCCGAACACCGAGGCGACCTCGGGGAACGACTTGATGATCTTGTTCTGGGTCTGCAGCAGCTCGGCCGACTTGGTGACCGAGAGGCCGGGCAGGGTGACGGGCATGTAGAAGAGCGTGCCCTCGTCCATGGTGGGCATGAACTCGGCCCCGAGCCGCATCGCCGGCCAGGCCGTCGCGGCGAGGCCGGCGAGGGCCAGGCCGACGGTGAGTACGCGCGCCCGCAGGACCAGCCGGATCATCGGCCGGTAGAGCCGGATCATCGCCCGGTTCAGCGGGTTGCGATGTTCCGGCAGGATGCGGCCGCGCACGAACAGCATCATCAGCGCCGGCACCAGGGTGATCGACAGCAGCGCCGCCGCGGCCATCGCCAGGCTCTTGGTCCAGGCCAGCGGCTTGAACAGGCGCCCCTCCTGGTCCTCGAGGGCGAAGATCGGCAGGAACGACACGGTGACGATCAGCAGGCTGAAGAACAATGCCGGTCCGACCTCGACGGCGGCGGCGACGATCGCCTCGGCCCGCGAGCGGCCGGGCTCGAGGCGCTCGAGGTGCTTGTGCGCGTTCTCGATCATGACGATGGCGGCGTCGACCATGGCGCCGATGGCGATGGCGATGCCGCCCAGGCTCATGATGTTGGAGCCGATCCCCAGCGCCTGCATGGCGATGAAGGCGATCAACACGCCGACCGGCAGGGTGACGATGGCGACCAGCGCCGAGCGCACGTGCAGCAGGAACAGCAGGCAGACCGCGGCGACCACCAGGCTCTCCTCGATCAGCGTGGTCGTGAGCGTGGCGATGGCCCGCTGGATCAGCGCCGACCTGTCGTAGACCGGCTCGATCGTCACGCCCTCGGGCAGGCCGGCGGCGATCTCGCGCACGCGGGCCTTGACGCCCTCGATCACGTCGAGCGCGTTCTGGCCGAAGCGCTGCAGGGCGATGCCCCCCACCGTCTCGCCCTCGCCGTCCAGCTCGCCGAGGCCGCGCCGTTCGTCGGGGCCGAGTTCGATGCGCGCCACGTCGCGCAGCAGCACCGGCGTGGCGCCGTCGGCCTTGAGCACGATCTGTTCGAGGTCGGCGGTTCCCGAGAGATAGCCGCGCCCGCGCACCATGAACTCGGCCTCGGCCAGCTCCACGACACGACCGCCGGTCTCTCGGTTGGAGGCGCGGATCGCCTCGATCACGCGCGACAGCGGCACGGCGAAGGCGCGCAGCTTCGCCGGATCGACGACGACGTTGTACTGCCGCACGAAGCCGCCGACGCTCGCGACCTCGGCGACGCCCGGCGACTTAGCGAGCCCGAAGCGCACGTACCAGTCCTGCAGCGAGCGCAGCTCGGCCAGGCTGCGGTTCGCGCCGACCACGACGTACTGGTAGACCCAGCCGACCCCGGTGGCGTCGGGCCCCAGCGTGGGCCGCACACCGGCCGGCAGCCGCTGCGCGCCGGAGTTCAGGTATTCGAGGACGCGGCTGCGCGCCCAGTAGATGTCGGTGCCGTCCTCGAAGATCACGTAGACGAACGACACGCCGAACATCGAGAAGCCGCGCACCGCCCGGCTTTTCGGCACGGCGAGCAATGCCGTGGTAAGCGGATAGGTGACCTGGTCCTCGACCACCTGCGGCGCCTGTCCCGGCATCTCGGTGTAGACGATCACCTGGGTGTCGGAGAGGTCGGGAATGGCGTCGAGCGACAGCCGGCCGACCGCGAACAGGCCGCCGGCCGCCGCGGCGGTCGCGCCGATCAGCACCAGCAGGACGTTGCGCGCCGACCAGCGGATGACGGCGGCGATCACTTGCCCTCTCCCGCGGTGAAGGCCGCCAGCGCCGCACGGATGTTGCTCTCGGCGTCGATCAGGAACGTCGCCTGCGTCACGACGCGCTCACCGGCCTGCAGCCCGTCGCGCACCTGCACCCAGCCGTCGGCGCGGGCCCCCAGCGCGACCGGCCGCGGCTCGTAGCGGCCCTCACCGCGCTCGACCAGCACGACCTGGCGCTTGCCGCTGTCGATGACGGCGGACTGCGGCACGGCGAGCCGGCTGCCCTCGAGCGGCGCGGCGATCTCGGCGGTGGCAGCCATGTCGGCGCGCAGCCGCCCGTCGGGATTGGCCACTTCGATCCTGAGCCGCGCCGTGCGGCTCTCCTTGCCGACCGAGGGATAGATGAAGGTGACGCGGCCCTCGACGGGGCGGTCCGGCCAGGCGTTCACGGTGACGCGCGCGGCGTCGCCTTCCTTCACGAAGGCGAGGTCCTGCTCGTAGACCTCGGCCATCACCCACATCCGGGAGGTGTCGACGATGCGGAACAGGGCCTCGCCGGCGCGGAAGCGCACCCCCTCCACCGCGACCTTGTCGATCACCGTGCCGGCGTAGGGCGAGGGGAAGGCGACGGTGCGCGGGCGCTCGCCGCGGCGCAGCTTCTCGATCTCGGCCTTGGGATAGTCGAGATAGCGCAGCTTGTCGGTGGCATAGGCGGTGCGTCCGGCCAGCGCCCACTCCTGCTGCAGCACGTTCAGCTCGGGGCTGTAGACCTCGAACAGGATCTCGCCGCGGGCGACCTTGTCGCCGACGGCGTTGACGGCGAGCCGCTCGATCCAGCCGCCGAACTTCGGTGCCACCACGAACTGGCGCCGCTCGTCGAACTGCACGGTGGCGAACGCGCGCACGGTGCGCGCCAGCTCGCGCTCGCGCACCTCCTCGCTGCGCACGCCCAGCCGCTGCACCTTGTCGAGCCCGATCCTCACCGCGCCCGGCCCGTCGCCTGGCCGCTCGCCCATCTCATCCTCGCAGACCGGGATGAAGTCCATGTTCATCGAATCCTTCTTCGGGACCGGCGAGGTCTCGGGCGTACCCATTGGATTGCGATAGAACTTCACTTTGCCGCCGGGGCAGGCGGAATCGCCGGCGCGCCCCTCGGGCACGGCCGAAAGGGTAAGAACGGCAACGAAGACGGCGCCAGCGATACCGGGCCGCAGCTTGGCGACTGAAACCATGACGAACCTCCACGATGCCGCGCGCGTCGCGCGGCGTAACCGCCGCGCTTTTGGCGCGCGGCGGCTCAAACCGATCGACAAAGGATCAGGCGCGCGGAGGGAAAGGGTCGGGCGGCGGCGACAGGCCGCTCAGGCCGGCCGGGCGGGCGGGACGGAACGCCTTGCCGATGGCGCCCGGCATCGGCAGCGACGCGCTCGTTACGGCAAGCGACGGCGTCACGCTTATGCAGACCTGCATGCAGGTCGCGCTCGGCGCCGGACACGGCGCGCCCTCGCACTCATCGCAATGGCGGCAAGGCGCCTCACCCATGGCGCTGTCCACCGCCACCGACACGTTCCCGGGCGATGTGGCCGCCGCCACGGGCGTGAGGCCCGCCGCCAGAACGGCGAGGCAGCCCAAGAGGGCAGCGAAGAGGCGGAAGCCCATCATCGTCCCATGATGTATCGACGGGCCGGTATTGCCAATACCGACTTGATCACGGCCGCGCGATTGAGCAAGACGGCCGCATGCTAGTCCGTCTTGCCGCGCGGGTGTCTAGAATGGTGAGCGCTCGTATGTTCCCTTGAACGGCTTTCCGCCGAGCATGCCCGTCATCCTGCCGGGGCTCTCCAAAGAAGACAGTTCCGCGGTGCCGGTGCGACCGTCGCTGCAGATCAGGAAGGCGGCACCGCGATGATCGGTATCGAGCTGCCAGCTCCCCGTGCAGGTTACGCCGTCGGCATTGCGCATCTCGAGCGGGCCGCGTTCGCGACCCTCCGCCGTGAGCGTCCCGGTGAACCGTTCGCCATCCGCGGTCTGGCCGTCGAAGGCGATGGGCGTGCCGCAGCCGCCGAGGGCGAGCAACGCGGCCAACAGGATCGTTCTCTTCATGCGAACCTCCGACCGCACGAAGCTGGCGGCGGGCGTCCCCTCTGTCAACGGAGCGCATCGACGGCGGACAGGATGTCGCTGTCTCTGGTGATAGTGTAACCTCCGGGAATCACGGCAAGAACATCGTGTGTCGTTCGCCATTTTCCTCGAACTGATGTGGGCTGGGCTGCGCCGCGGGACGAACCTGATGAGGTTCGTCTGCGTGCTGTCCGTCGCAATGGCGAGCGTGACCCATGTCGCCCTGGATGTTCGCGCGTCTCATGCGGCCGGGACGGCGATCGTGGCGTGCGACGACGCCACGACTAAGGGCGACGACGCGGCCGCCGCCGAGCGATGCCATGACTGCTCCGTGGTTCAATGCATCGTTATGGACGGCGCGTCGGTGGTCGATCTTTTCGATGCCGACATTCCCGAAGGCCGTCTCGACCGTCTCGAATCCTTCCGCCTGAGCGCGACGGGGCCGCCTCCCAGAACCTAGACCCGTCGCGTTTGGTCGCTGCGCCGGCATCGCCGCTGCAGCCGTTCGGGTCGGTTTCAGGGTATTATGATGTCAATTCGTGCCATGGGTGCGCTCTGCGCGGCGGTGCTCGTCGTGCAGGCAGGCCCGCTGCATGCGCAGCAGCCCGCGCAACGGGCCAACGGTTCGCTCACGATGGGGCAGGCCTTGCAGCGCGCCGTGGCCTCCAATCCGCGGCTGACGGCGGCCGACCGCACGGTGAACATGGCCGATGGGCGGCGCGAGCAAGCCAACGCCCTGCCCAATCCGACCGTCGGCGTCGAGGTCGACAACTTTGCCTACGGCCAGAACGGCCTCGTCGGCGGCGCCGAATTCACCATGCAGATCAGCCAGCTCATCGAGCTGGGGGGCAAGCGCGGCGCCCGCGTCCAGGCGGCTCTCGGCGATCTCGACAGCATGCGCTGGGAGCGCGAGGCGACGAAGCTCGAGCTGCTCTCGGAGACCGCCATCGCCTTCGTCGAGGCCATGTCGGTGCAACGCCGCATCCAGATCCTGGAGCGTCAGGCTGCAGCCCTGGAGAAGCTGGTGCCGCAGATGCAGCGCCGGGTCGAGGCGGGCGCCTCGTCGCCCGCCGAAGTCTCGCGTACCCAGGCTGCGGTCGGGCTGGTCCGGCTGGAACGCGAGCGTGCGCGCCTGTCGCTCGCCGTTGCCCGCCGCGAGCTCGCCGCCCTCATGGGGCTCGACCAGCCGAGCTTCGGTGCGATTGCCGGCGATTTCGGACGCATCGCCCGGCCGATGCCGCTGGATGCGGCGATCAAGACCATCGAGGAGAACCCGCAGTTGATGCGCTGGACGGCCATCCGCGCGCAACGCGACGGCGAGCTTCTGTCCGCACGGTTGAAGCCGCTGCCCGACATCACCGCGAGCGTCGCCTGGCGCAACTATGCCGACACAGGCCAGAACGCGTTGCGGCTGGGCGTCTCCGTCCCGATTGCCGTGCTCGATCGCAACACCGGCGCCATCCGCGAGGCCCAGGAGAACGCGCGAAAGGTCGAAGCCGAGAAGGCCATCAACAGGCTCACTCTGATTGCCATTGTCGGTAAGGCGCACGACACGGCGAATGCCGCCCTGACCCAGGTCGACCTGCTGCGCAGGACCATCCTGCCGGCCGCGCGTGCCAGCCTGAAGACGATCGAGGAGGGCTACGGCCAGGGCCGCTTCACGCTGCTGGAGATTCTGGACGCCTACCGCACCGTCGCCGACGCCGAGTTGATGGAGCACGAGGCGCTGGCGAGCTTCCACATCGCCGTCGCCACCATCGAGGGCCTGATCGGCAGCCCCCTTCAGCTCGTGAGGGCACGCTGATGAAGTTCTTTCTGAGAGGCCTGCGCTATCTTGCGATCGTCCTCGTGTGCGGTGCGGCCGTCGCGGCGGCGGCCTACTACGTCTTCGATCCGCGCTTCGGCAACGCCGCCAGAATGGCCGAAAGCAAGGGCGGCCATGGGCATGGCAAGGAGAAAGAAGGTGACCACCACGACGAGGGCGTGAAGCTCACCGATGCCCAGATCGCCGCTGCCGGAATCGAATTGCTCACTGCTGCGCCGCAGGAACTGCGCGACATCTTGCGGCTGAACGGGATCATCCAGCCCAACCAGGAAGCGCTGGTCAAGGTGACGCCGCGCTTCCCCGGCGTCATCCGCAGCATGCGCAAGAGGCTGGGCGACAAGGTCAGGAAGGACGAGGTCCTGGCCACGGTCGAGAGCAACCAGAGCCTCACGACGTACGAGCTAAAGGCACCGATCGACGGCACGGTCATCGACCGCGACGGGACGCTGGGCGAGTTCGCCTCGGAGGCGAAGCCCGTGTTCACCGTCGCCGATCTCTCGACCATGTGGATCGACTTCGCGGTCTTCCGTCGCGACTTCGCCAAGGTGCGCATCGGCGACCCCGTGACCATCGACGTCGGCGACGGCGGGTCGCCCATCGAGGCGAAGATCGACTACGTGTCGCCGATCGGCGCCAGCGACACGCAATCCGCCATCGCGCGCGCCGTCGTGGCGAACGACGGTCGCCTGCGGCCGGGCCTTTTCGTCGACGGAAGGGTCGTGCTGTCGGCACGTCCGGTCGATGTCGCGGTCAAGGCCAGCGCGCTGCAGACTCTGGAGGGCAAGACCGTCGTGTTCGTCCGCGAGGGCGACACCTTCTCCGCCCGCGAGGTCGAGCTGGGGGGCCGAGACGCCGACTGGATCGAAGTCCTGTTCGGTGTCCTGGCGGGCGACGTCTATGCGGCGAAGAACAGCTTCGTGATCAAAGCCGAGATCGGCAAGGCCGGCGCGGCCCATGAGCACTGACCGATGATCGACCGCATCCTCGCCTTCTCGATCCAGAACCGCTGGCTGGTGATCGTCGCGGCCATCGCCGTCGGCGCGCTGGGCGCCTGGAACTTCACGCGCCTGCCGATCGACGCGGTGCCCGACATCACCAACGTTCAGGTCCAGGTCAACACGGTGGCGCCGGGCTATTCGCCGCTCGAGGTCGAGCAGCGCATCACCTTCCCGCTGGAAACCGCGATGGGCGGCCTCCCGAAGCTCGAATACACGCGCTCGCTGTCGCGCTACGGCCTCAGCCAGGTGACCGTCGTCTTCAAGGACGGCACCGACATCTACTTCGCCCGCCAACTCGTGAACGAGCGCATCCAGCAGGCCAAGGACGACCTGCCACCCGGAATCAAGACGTCGATGGGCCCGGTCTCGACCGGCCTCGGCGAGATCTACATGTACGCGGTCGAGGCGAAGCCCGGCGCGAAAAAGCCCGACGGCGAGCCCTACTCGGCGACCGACCTGCGCACCATCCAGGACTGGATCATCAAGCCGCAACTCCGCACCGTGCCGGGTATCGTCGAGGTCAACACGATCGGCGGCTACGAGAAGCAGTTCCACGTCCTGCCGGATCCGGCGAAGCTGATGGCCTACCGGCTGACGTTCCGCGACGTCATGTCGGCGCTGGCGACGCACAACGCCAACGTCGGCGCGGGCTACATCGAGCGCAACGGCGAGCAGTACCTCGTGCGCACGCCGGGCCAGGTGAACGACCTCGCCGACATCCGCGACATCGTGGTCGGCACGCGGGGCGGCGTGCCGATCCGCGTCGGCGACGTGGCCGACGTCAGGCAAGGCACGGACCTGCGCACCGGCGCGGCGACGCTGGACGGCAAGGAGACGGTCATCGGCACGACCATGCTGCTGATCGGCGAGAACAGCCGCACGGCGGCCCAGCGCGTGGCGGCCAAGCTCGACGAGGTGGCGCGTTCGCTGCCCGAGGGCGTCGTGGCGCGCGCCTTCTACGACCGCACGAAGCTCGTCGAGGCGACGATCTGGACCGTCGAGAAGAACCTGCTCGAAGGCGCGCTTCTGGTCGTGGTCGTGCTGTTCCTGATCCTCGGCAACTTCCGAGCAGCCTTCGTGACGGCCTGCGTGATCCCGCTCTCCATGCTTTTCACCATCACCGGCATGGTGGAGAACCGCATCAGCGCCAACCTGATGAGCCTCGGCGCCATCGACTTCGGCATCATCGTCGACGGCGCCGTCATCGTGGTCGAAAACTGCCTGCGCCTCCTCGCGGAAGAGCAGCATCGCCGTGGTCGCGTGCTCACGCGGACCGAGCGCTTCGGCACGATCCTGGCCGGCGCCCAGGAGGTCATCCGGCCCAGCCTCTTCGGCACGCTGATCATCGGAGTCGTCTACTTGCCGATCCTCACCCTCACCGGCGTCGAGGGGAAGATGTTCACACCGATGGCCGTCACGGTGCTGATGGCCTTGGGCGCGGCGGCGATCCTCTCCATGACCCTGGTGCCGGCCGCGGTCGCGCTGCTGGTCACCGGCAAGGTCGCGGAGAAGGAGAACTTCTTCATGCGCGGCGCGCTCCGTACCTATGCGCCGGCATTGGAGGGCGCGATCCGTTTGCGCTGGGTCGTGGTCGGTCTTGCCGGCCTGCTGGTGGCGGTGAGCGGCGTCGCCGCCTCGCGCATGGGCGGCGAGTTCATCCCCTCGCTGGACGAGGGCGACATCGCCATGCACGCCATGCGCATTCCCGGCACCAGCCTGACCCAGGCCGTTCAGATGCAGGAAGCGCTGGAGAAGGCCATCCTCGAATTCCCGGAGGTGAAGGAAGTCGCCGCCAAGATCGGAACGGCCGAGGTCGCCACCGACCCGATGCCGCCCAATGTCGCCGACAACTTCATCCTGCTGAAGCCGCGCGCCGAGTGGCCGGACCCCGAGCGGCCCAAGGCCGACCTGGTGGCGGCGATCGAGAAGCGGGTCGCCGAAATCCCGGGCAACAACTACGAGTTCACGCAGCCGATCCAGATGCGCTTCAACGAGCTGATCTCGGGCGTCCGCAGCGATCTCGGCGTCAAGATCTTCGGCGACGATCTCGACACGCTCCTGTCGGTCGCCAACAAGGTCCAGTCGGTGGTGCAGTCGGTGCCCGGCGCGGCCGACGTCAAGACCGAGCAGGTGAGCGGCCTTCCCATGCTGACGGTGAAGCCCAACCGCGCGGCGCTGGCACGCTACGGCATCGGCCTTGCCGAGCTGCAGGAAGTGGTCGAGATCGCCGTCGGCGGAAAGGATGCCGGACTGGTCTTCGAGGGCGACCGTCGCTTCGAGATCGTGGTCCGGTTGCCCGAGCATCTGCGCGTCGATGTCGATGCTCTTTCCTCGCTGCCGATCCCGGTGCCGGCGTCCGTCGCGAAGGAGAGCGGACGGGGCGCCATCGTGCAGACCGGCATCGGTACGGCCGCACCTTACGTGCCGCTGTCGGCGGTGGCGACGATCGAGATCTCGCCCGGCCCCAACCAGATCAGCCGCGAGAACGGCAAGCGCCGTATCGTGGTCACCGCCAACGTGCGCGACCGCGATCTCGGCTCGTTCGTGAGCGAGGTCCAGCGCAGGGTTGCGGCCGAAGTGAAGCTGCCGGCCGGCTACTGGATCGGCTGGGGCGGCCAGTTCGAGCAGCTCGTCGGCGCCTCGCAGCGTCTGGCGATCGTCGTTCCCGTGGCCCTGCTGCTGATCTTCGTTCTGCTCTGCATGAGCCTCAACTCGGTGGGCGACGCCCTGCTGGTGTTCACCGGCGTCCCGCTGGCGCTGACCGGCGGCGTGGCGGCGCTGGTCCTGCGCGACATCCCGCTGTCGATCAGCGCCGGCGTGGGCTTCATCGCGCTGTCGGGCGTCGCCGTGCTGAACGGCCTCGTGATCATCTCGTTCATCCAGCGCCTGCGCGCCGACGGCATGTCGGTGCACGATGCAGTCCGCGAGGGTGCGATGAAGCGGCTGCGGCCGGTGCTCATGACCGCGCTGGTCGCCTCGCTCGGCTTCGTGCCGATGGCGATCGCGACGGGCGCTGGCGCCGAGGTGCAGCGTCCGCTCGCCACCGTCGTCATCGGCGGCATCATCTCGTCCACGATCCTCACGCTCGTGGTTCTGCCGGCGCTCTATGCGCTGTTTCATCGCGACAGAAAAGTTCAACAAGGAGAGAGCACATGAAGAAGATCCTGATCGCCGTCGCCCTGACCCTATGGGCCAGCCTCGCCGTGGCGCAGCACAGTCACGGCAGCATGAAGGGGCCGAACGGCGGCCCGATGCAGGACGTCGTGGGTGTCCATGCCGAGCTCGTGATTTCGGGCAACGTCATCACCATCAACGTACTGGACGAGAGCAACAAGCCGACCTCGGCCAAGGGCTTCTCGGGCTCGGTGCTGATCGTGTCGGGCGGTGCCCGCGAGACCGTGCAACTCGCCGTCGCAGGCGACAATTCGCTGAAGGGCGAGGCCAAGGCCGCTCCCGCCGCCGGCGCGCAGGTGACGCTGGTGCTGAAGAACGCCGCCGGGAAATCGGGACAGGTGAAGTTCTAGGCCGTAGAGGTGGAGCGGGCCCTTGCCCGGCTCCGCCTCCCGTCTATTGAGCAAGGTCGGTGCGGGCGTCTGAGATGATCGACCACGCCGAATGCAAGAACAGTGCTGCAATAGCCAAGGCCACGATGAGATCAGGCCAAGGTGTACCGGTCCAGTAAACGAGCCCTGCAGCTGTCACCACAGCGGCATTACCGATCGCGTCGTTTCGCGAGAACAGCCAGACCGCACGGACGTTCGCGTCACCTTTGCGATGGGGAATGAGCACAAGGGCGGCAGCGACGTTCACTGCGAGAGCAATGACGCCGAACAGGCCCATAAGCTCAGCGTTCGGTTGGTGAAGCACGAACACCCGATAGAAAGTATAGGCAAGGACCCCGAACCCGAGCGCACCCAGGAAGAGGCCCTGCAGCAATGCAGCGCGGGCACGCTCTTTCACACCCCAACCAATCGCAATCAGGCCGAGGAGTGATATCAAGCCATCGCCCAGGAAGTCGAGGGCATCCGCCTTGAGCGACTGTGAACCCGCCACTGTTCCGCCGACGATCTCGATCGCGCCATATCCCAGGTTGAGCAGGATCACCATCCAAAGCGCGCGCCGGTACGAGGAGGTCACATGTGTTGGGCTCGGCTTGCCATCTTGCTCAGGATCGAGCCGAGCGATGCGATAGCCCAAGTCTGTTACGGTCTGTTCGAGGGCAGGCAGGGGGTCTACGTCCCCACGCAGGCGAAGGGTCATTTCCTGAGAAGCTATGGACACCCTGATAGCTTCTATGCCCGCCAGGTTGCGGACAGCACCTTCGATTTTCGCGGCACAGGAAGAACAGTCCATGCCCGTCACCCGGTAGCGAACGGGCGCCTCGTCGGTCGTGGTAGTCATTGCCGGTCCTTGTCACGATGGATGGAAATCCTACATCCTGTAGTCGCTACAGAAACAAGGGGTGATTGCATGATGACCATCGGGGAGCTTTCACGTCGCAGCGGTGTCCACATCGAGACCATCCGCTACTACGAGCGCTCTGGCGTGCTCCCGAAAGCCCGCCGCTCCGGCAATGGGCGCCGGATCTACGACCACGAGGACGCTGCCCGTCTCTCCTTCATCCGCCAGGGGCGCGAGCTGGGCTTCGATCTGCAGTCGGTGCGGCAACTCCTCACTCTGCAACAAACACCTGACATGTCGTGTGCGGCGGCGGCAAAGATTGCTGCGGATCGACTCGCCGATGTTGAGAGTCGCATGAGCCGCCTCAATGCGCTTCGCGACCAGCTGAAAAGAATGATTCGCGGATGCCGGAAAGGCCGCGTGATGAACTGCAGAGTGATCGAGGCTCTGGCGAGTCCGCGGGCTGTGCAGAGCCTGGTGTGAAGCTCAAACATCACTGGCAAGTCAGGGCAGGTTGAGGCCTAAAGCGCAAGGTAATGCCTAACGATTCTGGACCAGAATGGCCCTGAGTTCTTCGGCATCGATGGTCTTCAACATCTTGAGGAGCAAGGGCTTTATGTCCTCGTCTCGATGGTTGAGCGATAGCAGATCTCGCCAAGATAGAGATGGAAGCTGTTGGTCGGTACGCCCCGATAGGGATAAAGCCAGTTCTTGGCATACGACCAGAAGCCTTCGATGCCGTTGATGTGGTGTCGGCCGACCGGCCGGCCCTTCTCCTTGCGGATGACGACATGCCGACCGCGCAGACGCAAGGTGGCGTAAGCCTGCCACTCGTCGGTGTAGTAGAGCGATCCTTCACGACTGTGCGCCTCGATTAGCCGCATGGCCGAGGCGCGATCGTGCTGCGGGATCGGCTGCGCCTAGACCAGGCCGTTGCGCTTGACGATCCCGAACACCAGCACCTTGCCTGCCGCGCCCCACCCCCGACGGCCCTTGCGAGCTCCGCCGAACGTCGTTGCATCGCACTCCAGAGCGCCGTCGAACGGCGCGCGCAGATGCTCGGCATGTGCCAGGCACGCCCGTAGCAGACGGTAGAACCGTTCCGTCGAGGGCCGGCTTGCAACCCCGGCAAACCGCTGCCGATAGACCGGCACACCCCACACGAAGCGCTGCAGCAGCTCCGTCTTCACCCGACTCGTCAGCCGAACCGCTTGCCAGCCCGTCCGGCGCCGGAAGCGGCGGCCGCAAGCCCGGCACTTGCGACGGCCATCGCCCAGCCGCCAGTTCCTACTGCCACCACAGAGCGGGCATTTCACCATGACCAAATCCTCCTAGATTTGGTCCAGCTTCGTTAGGCATTACCAAGGGCAATGGCCTGCGACGCTCTCGGATATTGCCGACGGCTATAGGGGAAGTCGTCGGCACGCTTGGTCTCGTGGGGAATGTAGCCCGTGCAGTCCTGATCCTAAATAACCTCGCGGATCCCGTCGGCGTCGTAGGCGCGGTCGGCAAGCACGATCGCGCGTTCGGGCAGATCGTTGAGGAGCAACTCTGCAACGACTTAGTTATGTGCGAGCCTTGAGCATGATGGGGCGTAGTTCCCCTCGCGACGCTACAACAAGCGTCCGAGTGCTTCCGGAGTGCTTCTGCGACCAATCCGAGTGCCGCAAGAACAAAGTGCGCTCTTTGTAAGTGCCTCGAAATCTAGGAGAAAATGGCGGACCCGACGAGATTCGAACTCACGACCTCTGCCTTCGGAGCATAGCACTTACATCGGGGCGCGCACGGTTGCTCTCAACAGCACCGTCCTCTTCCCTGCTATCAGCTGGCGGCCTCGGCCGCGAGACATTGAGAAATCACCCCGATCGCCCGCGTTACATGCTCCTCGGTCGTATAGCGTCCGAGACTGAAACGGATAGACGACTCGGCGGCGTCGGCCGAGAGGCCTAGGGCTCGTAGGACGTGCGACGGCTCCGGTATTCCCGACGCGCACGCCGAGCCGGAAGAGGCGGCCACCAGCGGCTGAAGTATCGCAAGGAGTTGGCGGCCATCTCTTCCGATGAACCGAATATTGGAACTACCAGGATGGCGCTTCGCTGCGCCACCGTTGAAGGCGACAGGCGCCCCAAGGGCTTGGATTCCCGCTTCGAACATACCTCGGAGGCTCTCGACCCTCGTTCTTTCCTCGGCTGCTTCGGCGCTTGACAGAAGAGTGGCAGCCTCACCAAAGCCCACGCAGAGCGGGGTGGGAAGGGTTCCGGACCTCAGCCCTCTCTGCTGATTACCTCCGTAGATTTGCGGTTCAATTGCGTTTTGGATGTCGCGCCTGATATACAGCGCGCCAATTCCCTTGGGGCCGTAGATCTTGTGAGACGAGAGGCTTAAGAGACCGATTCCATCTCGTAAAACGTCGATATCCATCGCCAAGGGCGCCTGAACCGCGTCGCAGACGAGCACTGCGCCGACCTTCGCGCATAGGGTACCGATGGCGGCCGTGTTCTGAACCGTGCCGACTTCATTGTTAACCGCCATTGCCACAACGCAGAGCACGTCTTCGGACATCATTTTGGCGAGTCGCAACGGATCGATCCGGCCGTGCGGGTCGACCGGTATCACCTCGCAAGTCGTGCCGTAACGGACCGCCGCGGCGCGGGCCGACGCCAATGCGCACTTATGCTCAACGGCGGACACGAGGATCCTTTTGCGTCCTGCAGGAGCACGGTGCGCCAATCCAAGGATCGCAAGGTTGATGGCTTCGGTGGCCCCCGAGGTGAACACAATTTCGTCGGAGTCCGCGCCGATCAAGCGGGCGACTTCATCCGCTGCCTTTTCCACAGCTTGTCGAGCCCGCCAGCCAAAGGAATGGTCGATCGAGTGCGGATTGCCGTAAGCTTCGGACCAATACGGCGCCATGGCGCAAGCGACCCGTGGGTCCACGGGCGTTGACGCCATGTGGTCGAGATAGATCGGCGGTCCTGTTTCCATTGCGATCTGGTGACTTCATCCAGGTCGCGTTGACCCTAGCCGGCTGCACCCGTAGTGTCCACCTGGAGACATCGTCCAGGAGCAGCTTGTGAAGAGTCCCCTACTCGACGACGAGTACAAACCGCAGTTCTCTGGGCACGAAACCTTCCCGCTTCGATACGGCTGGTTGAAGAAGGCGTATGACGCGACTACCGCGGCCGGAGACGCACAAGACAGCAAGCGCACAATCTTCTTGGCAGATGATGCGATCGCGAAGTTCGGTGTCGGTAAGAACATGGTGGCTTCGATCAGGCATTGGGCGACGGCGACCGGTGTGATCGAGGAATCGGCTGACGGCGACAGGATACAGCCGGCGTCCTTGGGCAAAAACCTGTTCGGGCCGCGGGGACATGATCCCTACATGGAGCACCATGCCACCATGTGGCTGCTTCATTGGAAGTTATGTGGACAGCCGTCCAAAACGACGTGGTTTTGGGCCTTCAACCACTTCGGTGCCCAAACATTCAAGCGCGATAACCTCGTCCAGGGATTGCTCAAGCTCGCCGCTTCGCGCGGATGGCAAAGGGCTTCGGAGACAACTGTGCGGCGTGACGTGGAATGCTTCCTTCGAACCTACGCGCGCCCCGTCACCACGTCCAGCGGCGCTCCGGAGGACGCGTTGGAATCGCCACTCGCAGAGCTCGGCCTTATCAGGACCATTGGCCGACGGGATGACTATCAATTTGCCCGGGATGGCAAACCCACGCTGCCGGCCGGTGTCTTTGCCTATGCGCTTCACTGTTTCTGGGAAAATGTTGGAACGACAAGGACCCTGTCGTTCGAGATGGTCGCGCACGAACCAGGTTCTCCCGGTAGGGTCTTCCTGCTCGACGAAGCAGGTCTCGCTGACAGGCTGGTCGACTTGGAAGACCAAACGAACGGCCTTTTCAGATGGTCAGAGACAGCAGGCCTTCGCCAAGTGGTACGCGGAAGGTCACCAGAAAAGCGTGAACTCCGCTCCCTGATCGCCTCCTCGTATAGCCGCGATACCTAGTCATGACCCTTATTGAACGCGTGCACGTTGCGCCTCGCTTTCAACGAGCGATTAGAATCGATACCGACCTTCACGATCCCCAAGCGCTCGAAGGGTTCCTTTGTCCCCAATCGGCGACTGAAACCTTGCTGACGATGGGGCGACACGTCTCGGAGACCGGTCATTCGGCTTTTACGTGGACGGGTCCCTACGGCAGCGGCAAGTCGAGCCTTGTCCTGGCGTTGCATGGCATTCTTGCCGGAGACGCTCGACTCCGCGCTCGTGCGGCCGAAATCGTTGGCAAGAAGGCCTCGGCAGCTCTGTGGCGGATGTTGCCGCCTCAGAGCAAAGGCTGGCAGATGCTGCCAGTGATCGGACGCCGCGCATCCCCGGCCGCAGTAATCGGCGATTCCCTCGCCGATTCGCGCCTCTGCAAACGTCCGCGCGGCACGTGGTCCGAACAGATGGTCCTAAACGCACTCGAGGAAGTGGCGTCTGCGCAGCCAGGGTCGCGCGGCGGATTGATCCTGGTCATCGACGAGATGGGAAAGTTTCTGGAAGGCGCGGCAGCCGACGGCACGGACATCTTCTTCTTTCAACAGATTGCCGAGCTGGCATCCCGTAGCAGCGGCCGACTTGTGGTGATTGGCATCCTGCATCAGGCCTTCGATGAGTACGCGCAACGGCTCGCCCGCGATCAACGCGATGAGTGGTCCAAAGTGCAGGGAAGATACATCGATCTGCTGGTCGACACCGTGAATGAGGAGCAACTCGAGCTCCTTGCGCGGGCGATTCAATTCGAAGGGCCACGACCAGAAAGATCGAAAGTGACGACGGGGGTTGCCGAGGCGATCGGGACGGTGCGCCGGAGCGACCCGGCCAAGATCGCCGCGGTCCTTAGCCGATGCCTTCCGCTGCATCCCGTCGTGGCCGCACTGCTCGGGCCGATCTCGCGTCGACGGTTTGGGCAGAATCAGCGAAGTGTCTTTGGTTTTCTCAATTCGGCAGAACCATACGGCTTCCAGGATTTCCTCAGGCAGGCCAGTGAGAGTGAGACGTACGACGCTCCTCGGCTTTGGAGCTATCTGAGGACGAATCTCGAACCCTCAATCCTGGCCTCACCGGACGGTCATCGCTGGTCTTCGGCCGTCGAGGTCGTCGAACGATGCGAGGCAGCACAAGGTGAGCGCTTGCATGTCGACCTCTTGAAGACGATTGCCATCATCGAACTCTTTCGCGAGCGATCGGGCCTTTCGCCTACAAAGACGCTTCTCGCTCACTCGGTTCCGGGCGTTTCTGAAGCGGACGTGCGCTCTGCACTCGACGATCTTGCGGCGCGCTCGCTTGTGGTCTTCAGAAAGCACCTGAACGCTTACGGTGTGTATGCTGGAAGCGACTTTGATATCGAGGCCGCGCTGGACCGAACGATGTCTGCCGACATCCAGCCCGACTTCAACTCTCTGCGGTCGCTAGCTGCATTTCAGCCGGTTGTCGCCAAGCGACACTATCATTCGACCGGTTCGCTGCGATGGTTCGACCTTGATGTCGCCCCTGCGACTGAGCTCAAAAGCCGCGTGGCCCATTTCAAGCCCAGCAAGGGCGCCATGGGGCTGCTTTTGCTCCCGATTCCAACGCCGGACGAAACGCCCGAACACATGCTGTCCGCCGCGCGAGAAGCGCTCGCCGTCACGGACCGCGACGTCCTCGTAGGCGTCTCGGCTCACGCGCGGAAAGTCATGGAGGCCGCGAAGGAGGCGCTGGCGCTGGAGCAGATCTTGGATGAGCGTCCTGAACTCTCGGGAGATCGAGTCGCGCGGCGGGAGGTAACGGCTCGCCTTTCCTCGGCGCAGAGCCAACTGGAAAATGCACTACGGCTCGTGCTCGATACGGCAACGTGGGTGCGCAAGGGAGCGCCGGAAAAGTCCTACTCTGCTGCCGATCTGAGTGCACTTGCCTCCAACCTAGCCGATGCCCGCTACCCTCAAGCGCCTAAACTTTTCAACGAACTGCTCAACCGGGTGTCCCCTTCGACCAATGCGAATTCCGCAAAGAACCTTTTGTTGAAGGCGATGGTCGCCAAGCAAGGCGAAGAGCGCTTCGGAATCGAGGGCTTCCCGGCACAAGCCGGTCTCTTCATGTCCTTGATCGCCAACACCGGGCTTTATCGACGCGGTCGTAGTGGATGGAAGTTTCAGGTCCCCGGAACGAACGGCGTCGATCCGGCGGGCCTAGCACCGCTTTGGCGAGCAACTGACGACTTCCTCCGCCGCGAATGCCACCGCGCCGTTCCCCTGAGCGAGATGTTCGCGCTCTGGCGGGCCGAGCCATTTGGCGTCAAGGACGGCGTGCATGAGGTGCTGGGCTTGGCCTATGCGCTGTCTCGACGTAATCGAGTCGCCTACTATCGGGCCGAAGTCTTCCAGCCGGCTTTGACCGACCTCGACGCCGACTATCTCATCAACGATTCGAAGGATCTGCAGCTGCGCTGGCTCGAATTGTCGGCGACGACGAGCCGGCTTCTGGGCGGGATTCTAGACGTCGTGTCACAGTTCGAGGGAGCGCCGGAAACGGAAGCCGGCTCGCCGCTCGAAGTGGCAAGAGCGCTCGTGGCCATCTTTGATGCGCTTGAGCCGTGGACCAAGAGGACGGCGCGTCTCAGCCCCGAGACGTTGGCGGTGCGTAACATCCTTCGGCATGCTTCCGATCCAAACACCCTCTTGTTCGACGAGCTGCCGGCATCGCTGCTCGGACAACGGGGATCGATGGCCGCAGGTGTGGTCGACCAGGCGATCGCCCGCGTAAGCATGGCCCTCACCGAACTGAGAGCATGTTATGCCACCATGCTTCGCGACCTCCGGACCGTGATGCTGCGCGAACTCGACATGGAGGGGAATCCTGACTACCTCGACGTGCTTCGCGAGCGCGCTAAGAATGTTCAGCAGATCTCGGGAGACTTTCGTCTTAACGCCTTTATCGGCCGCCTGATGCAGCTAACCGGAGAAGACGCCGATATGGAAGGAATTGCTGCTCTCGCGGTCAACAAGCCGCCGCGCGAGTGGACGGACGCCGACCTTGACCAGGCCCGATTGGAGATCGGGGCCTTCGCCCAGCAGTTCATCCGTGTCGAAGCGCTTGCGATGGTCAGCGGCCGCAAGCCCAAGCGACACGCGATGGCGGTGGTTGTCGGCATCGCCGGACGCAAGGACGCGAAGTCTCATGAGTTCGCAGTGTCGGATCACGACCTTGAGGCCGTGCAGGGAGTGATTGCCGTTGTAGAGCAAGCCATGGCTTCCGCGACGACACAGCGGAAGAACGTGATTCTCGCCGCGCTTGCCGAGATCAGCGCGAAGTACATGGGGGACGGTACTGGCCATGCCGCGGTCGGTGCGAAGATGGGAGCAAAGGCATGACGGAACGACATGTCCTGGGCCTGTCGGGAGGGCGCGATAGCGCAGCCCTTGCCGTCTACATGCGGCAATTCCATCCCGAGATCGAAATGTCCTACTTCTTCACGGATACTGGGAAGGAGCTGCCGGAAGTCTACGACTTCCTTGGGCGATTAGAAGGGGTCTTGGGAAAGCCGGTTCGCCGGCTCAACCCCGATCGCGATTTCGACTTCTGGCTGAAGCGCTACAAGAATTTCCTGCCATCGGCGCAGACGCGTTGGTGCACGCGTATGCTCAAGATCAGGCCATTCGAAGCCTGGGTAAAGCCCATGCTTGAAGCCGGCGAGCGCGTGGTCAGCTATGTGGCCATCAGGGCCGACGAGAACCACCGTGAGGGCTACACGTCAACGAATGACAATCTTATTGTCCGGCTGCCCTTCAAAGAGGCGGGCATCGACAAGAGGCAGGTCATCGAAATCCTCGAAAGTTCTGGCCTCGGTTTGCCACGCTACTACGAGTGGAGGTCGCGGAGCGGCTGCACTTTCTGCTTCTTTCAGCAGAAGATCGAATGGGTTCGCCTGATGGAGGAGCACCCCGACGCATTTCGCGAAGCTCAAGCTTACGAGAAGACCGCGATGGAGAGTGGATCTCCTTTCACTTGGAGCGCCGGTGAATCGCTTGAGGACCTCATCAAGCCGGAACGCGTCGCAGCGATCCAGGCAGACCACGAGAAGCGCCTGGAGAGACAGCGCAAGTCGCGCCAGGCCAACCCACTTCGCCCTACGTCACCCGACTTCGAGGAACTGTATGGCGATGCGGAATCCTGCGTCGTGTGCCACAAATAGCACCGACGGCCGAGATGAGCTCCGCCCCCGGGATCTCGATCAAGGAGCTGCTCGAGAAGGCGCCTGACGCTGCCCTGCGAGAAATCATTGGCGCGGCGACGATCTCCGTCATCGCGATCATGAATCCAGGGCTGCTCACGCACGATCATCTCGCGAGGGTTGCCCTTGAGTCCGCAGAGCCGTGGGAGATGTTGAGACACGCTCCGACGAGAAATCGACTGCTGTCGCTGCTTCCCCTGTCCAAGGCTGAGGAGCTTGCTTCCAAGATCGGGGTATCGCAACCGGACAACCGGGTCTTCGAACGGCTTTTTGCCCTCTTCGCTGACCGTGGCAGGGAAGCACCGCTCTTTGAGTTCTTCGGTGTCGCCGCGCCAGAGCGCGCATCAGGTGGAGGAGAGGCTACCGAGCGCAGCGTGGCTCCCGCATACCCGCTCTTTGCGCATCAGCTTTCGGTCGCCAACAGGGCGGCGTCGGCACTGTCCGAGCATCCCCACAAAGTCCTCGTCCACATGCCCACCGGCGCCGGCAAGACGCGGACCGCCATGGACCTGGTGTGTGACTGGCACAATCGCGCAAGTGATCGTCTTATCGTCTGGCTGGCGCAGAGCTCCGAGCTCCTAGAGCAAGCGGCGGCGGAGTTCGAACGGGCATGGTCATCGCGTGGCCGTACCGCGACCAATGTCTATCGTTACTGGGGCACGCACGAGCCCGATCTTTCGGAAGCGCGTACCGGCCTTCTGGTTGCCGGCTTCGCGAAGCTGCACGCGCTCTACCGGCGCGACGCGAACATGATAATGCGCATCGGAGACCGTGCTTCGCTAACCGTCGTAGACGAGGCGCACCAGGCCATCGCGCCGACCTTCGGTTCACTCACGTCCTTCATCGTTGGAAAGAAGCCGGGTAACGCGCTCCTGGGTCTCAGCGCGACGCCGGGACGGACCTGGTCCAACATCGCCAAGGATGCGGAACTGTCTGCGTACTTTGAGAATCGCAAGGTTACGATTGAGGTCGAAGGATATGACAACGCGGTCGATTTCCTGATCGACCGTGGATTCCTTGCCCGACCGTCATTCCGGGTCCTCGAAGTATCGTCAGGGGCAGCCGCGTCCGACACCACAGGCCTCAGCGACGAGAGCGGCGACGTGTCAGCGCCCGTGCTGGAATGTCTCGGGGGAGATGCTCAGCGCAATGTCGAGATCATCCAGGCCATCGAGGAGCTGGCGGCGCGCCATCGCCGCATCATCGTTTTCGCCGCCAGCGTCCACAATGCCCACCTGATCTCCTCAGTCCTGACACTCAGAGGCACGCAATCTCACGTCGTCACGGCCTCCACGGATCGACTCGTTCGGGAGCGAATACTCAGGCGATTCAAAGGCGTCGGAACCGAACCGCAAGTGATCTGCAACTATGGCGTTCTGACGACCGGATTCGATGCACCCAATACCAGCGCTGCTGTCATCTGCAGGCCGACGCGATCCCTCGTGCTATACAGCCAGATGGTAGGTCGGGCGATCCGAGGGCCCGCTGCCGGGGGAAATGCAGAAGCCGAAATCGTGACGATCGTCGATACCCAGCTGCCGGGATTCGGAAGTGTCGCCGACGCGTTCGTGAATTGGGAGGATGTTTGGGGCGATGGCAATGGAAGAGAAGGGCCTTCCTAGCGATAGTTACATCATTCCAGCCGAGCTCGCCATCAAGGCCATGCGCGACAGCGGCTACCGGAACACCGCGTATGCGCTTGCTGAATTAATCGACAACTCGGTTCAGGCCAAGGCCTCGCTCGTGGAACTTATCTGCGTCGAGGAGATGGTGCAGCTGTCCGACCGCAAGCGACGGCGGTTGAAGAGTATTGGCGTGCTCGACGATGGCGAAGGCATGTCGCCAGACCTTCTCCGACACGCATTGCAGTTCGGCTACGGTACTCACCTGAACGATCGCTCCGGGATAGGCCGCTTCGGCATTGGACTGCCCAACGCTTCAATCTCGCAGGGCAGGAGAGTGGATGTCTGGACGTGGCAAAGCGGCCCCGCCAATGCCGTCCGGTGCTACCTCGACGTGGATGAAATCGAGGCCGGCAAGCTGCGGCTTATCCCGGAGCCTATGGCAGACCCGGTGCCCGCCGAATGGCTCGCGTTAGGCATAGGCTTTGGTACCAGCGGGACGCTCGTCGTGTGGACCGCTTTCGACGAAGAACGCCTGACCTGGAAAGGCGCAAAGGCGACGCTCGCCAACACCGCCATGCTTGTCGGCAGGATGTATCGGAAGTTCATCGCGGCCGGAACGCTTCGCATACGCCTTTGCTCGGCCGAAGACGGCATTGCCACGCACGAACAAGACGTTCGCGTCAACGATCCTCTCTATCTCATGACGCCCTCCGCCACGCCGGCCCCTTACGACGAGTCGCCGATGTTCCAGAGATGGGGTGAGGCTGACGAGTCGTTTGATATCGTCTTCAAGGGAAAGACTCTTCGCGTCGTTGTTCGGGCATCGTGGGCGCTGCCTTCGACCTGGCCAACCGACGGCATCGATCGCGGCAGCAAAGACTACGGCAAGCACGCCGCAAAAAATATCGGTGTTTCAATCGTGCGCGCAGGTCGCGAACTCGACCTCGATCCGTCCTGGACGATCAGCTACGACCCTCGAGAACGCTGGTGGGGAATGGAGGTGGAGTTTCCGCCCGAGCTCGACGAGATCTTTGGCGTCACGAACAACAAGCAGGCGGCAACGACGTTCTCGCACATGGTCAGCTTCGACTGGAGGACCGAAGCCGAGCGCGGTGAAAGCTATGTCGACTTCAAGCGACGGTTGACGGAAGAGGGCGATCATCGCGTCCCTCTCATCGGGATTGTCGAATACATCGACAAGACTTTGCGCGAGATGCGACGCGCCATCGAAGATCAAGGCAAGAGCCGCCGCGGACCTGGTAAGCGGCATGACGATACAAATGTCGAGGACCGCGCTTCCACCAAGTTCAAGGAGCGGGCAAAGTCCGGGCACGCCACCCCAAGTGACAGCGAGGTATTCACTCCCAATGCGCAAGACGCATTGGTAAAGGACCTCGTGGATCAGAAGCAATACGACGAAGAGGTCGCTAAGGAGATTGCCGCCGCTGTGCTCCTGCGCCGGCGCAAAGTGATCTTTGTCGAGGCGACCAGCGACATGGACGCCTTCTTCTCGGTCGAGTCCAAGCCGGGCGGCGTGACTGAAATCGTCTTCAATCGCTCCCATCCGGCCTACGACCTTTTGATCAAGACGCTCGATGCGGAGACTTTGGGCGCAACGGAACGGGATCTGGTCGGCAGAATCCAGAACGCATCCGACACGATCAAGATGTTGTTTGCGGCCTGGGCTAGGCAGGAGATCGAGGATCTACCGGGTCGAGAACGCATCAGGAGGATGCGTCAGGATTGGGGACGGATGGCACGCGACTTCCTCACCGACGAGCGGGAGGATTAGAGTGGCGCTGGGGGAAAAGCTGCTGGAAGCCGCGCGGCAGACCCGCATCCGCGCATGCCTCGTTGCCCCCTTCATCAAGGTGCCTGCGATCGAGCGGCTCTTTGCGGAGTTGTCAGACGATGTCGAAGTCTCGGTAGTCACCCGATGGATACCGGCTGAAATCGCGGCTGGCGTCTGCGACCTTGAGGTATTCGACGTCGTTCACCGCCGCGCGCGTGCTCGCCTCCACCTCAACGACTTGCTGCACGCAAAACTATACAGATTCGACAGCACGTACATTTTTGGCTCCGCCAACCTAACCGGAAAGGCACTTGGATGGCGGGGACCGGCCAACGTGGAGCTCCTGCATGCCGCTGCAGAGTTGAACGACGAGCTCCAAGAGTTTGAGACCAGACTCCTATCCAGTTCCATGGTGGCGGACGCTCGCTATCGGGACAAAATCAAGGAGCAAGTGTCACGGCTCCTCGAGAGCGGTTTCCCAGCATCCGCGCTTTCGGCACCGGAGACTGACGAGCTTCCACCATCGTGGCTTCCTCGATGTCCGACGCCAGAACGGCTATGGGACGTCTATTCTGATCCGGAAGCGGCACGCCGCAGAATGGTTGCGTCAGCATTTGAGGCGGCTCGCAGGGACCTCGACGCGCTTAGAATCCAGGAAGGCTTGATGGAAACTCAGTTCTATAAGCGGGTCGGTGGCCTCTTTCATCAGCTGCCGCTTGTGCAGTCCATCGATCGCCAAGCAGATAGGGGCGTCGGACCAGACGAAGTGGCGGCTCTGATCGCGTCGGCCGGTGGCGTGGCTCCCTACTCCTCGTCGGAAATGTGGGAGATTCTGCTCGCGTGGCATCAGTACTTCTTTCCCGACAGCTATCGAAGGGAGAGTACTGGCGAAATGTTGCGTCGCAGGCATGTGCTCGGATGATGATGACTGCATTCGAAAGTCTTGTCCGCCGCATCGGGCTTTGAGGGAGAGTGGGATTGGTGTTTCGTGTCAACGCCAGGACGGTGCTCGAACTAGGCTCGGAGCTCATCAGCTCCGACATCATCGCCTTCTACGAGCTCGTGAAGAATGCGTTCGACGCCAAGTCGACCAGCGGCGCCGATATCCGTTTCCGTATCCCACTCCGAAGGAACGCCTACCTACGCGTCCGAAACAGGGCGACCGACGGTCTCGCGGAAGCAGGCAGAAGCACGAGGCGAAATGTCGAACTGCTGCAGGAACTCAAAGCCACGGTGGCGCGCTCAATCGATCCGACAGCCGACAGTGCCCGGATTCGACAATTCAATGCCAACATCGCTTCAGCCTCGACGGTCCGCGAGTTCATCTCGTCCTTCGACGAGGCATATGCATCCCTGAACACCATTTCGATCTCCGACACCGGCGTCGGTATGTCCGCGAACGATCTGTCAGCCAACTTCCTGACAATCGGGACCTCGTCTCGAAAGCGCGAAGTCGACAGGGCGCTGGCTGCCGGCAGCGAGTCGTCCCCCTACCTTGGCGAAAAAGGAATTGGGCGCCTCTCCGCGATGCGACTTGGAAACACGCTGAAGGTCACGACCGCTCGGGTCGAAGACAAGAGATACAACATCCTTGACCTCGATTGGCGGAAGTTCGCCGACATTGAAGCCAAGGTCGAGGACATCGAAGTCGATCCCACTGTTGGCAGCCCGAAGAAGGCTGCCAAGGAAAGTGGCACCGAACTCGAGATCGGCGATCTTACGGAAGATTGGAGCGAGAGCAGGCTAAGAGAAATGGCCGACTACGATTTCGCCCGGCTGACCGATCCTTTTCTCGATGCTCGGAGACGTCCGCGAATTGCGCTCTTCTGGAACGGTTCCCGTATTGCTATCCCTTTCATGAATCGCACCCTAGCCGAAAACGCGCACGCAACGTTCCGGGGAAACTTTGGCACCGACGGTGTGCTGCGCGTGCATATGGAGGCGATCAACCTTGGCTACGATCATCCGCGGGAAGTCGACGATGTGTCACGTTCAACGCCGGAACTTGAAGCGCTTCTCGATGGTACGTCGGGGCAACTCGCGCCCGCTGCGGTCGCTCGGCTTGGACCCTTTGAGCTTGAGGCGTTCTGGTACAATAGGCGTCATCTCGCAGGCATAGAGGAGATTGGAAATCAGAGAGAAGTGCGGGAGCTCCAACGGAAGTGGTCCGGCATCATGCTTTTTCGTGACGATTTCCGTGTCTTTCCCTATGGGAACGAAGAGGACGACTGGCTTGGCCTCGACAGGCGCGCGCTCAGCCGGCCGGGCTACGTCCTTAACAAGGCACAGTTCGTCGGCCACGTCAGAATCTCTCGTTCGAAGAACCCTGGGCTGGTCGACCAGACGAACCGAGAGGGTCTGAGACGGACGCCCGAAGAGCGCGCCCTTGTCGGAATCCTCCAACATGTCGTGCGCGACATGCTGTGGGATTTCTTCCGGGAAATGGACCGGAAGTACAAGAAGGCGCCGGTCGAGCTGGGCGATCTTAAGGCCGACATCGAGACGCTTGAGGCGCGGGCCCGGACGGCGCTCAACAAGGTTCGCCGGCTCGTGCCCAAGGAAGAACGCGAATCCTTCGACGACCTGCAACACGCCTTCAACGAATTCCAGGATCTCTCGAGCCGGGCCCAGCTAAAGATCGAACAGGTCGAAGCCGATAGCCGTCAGATGATCGACATGGCAGGCGTTGGTCTCATGGTCGAGGCGGTCGCGCACGAGCTGGCACGCGCCGCTGAGAGTGCCTTGCAGGCGCTGGAAGGATTGAAGGGGCAGGAGTTCCCAACAGACGTACGTGCCAAACTCGACACCTTGCGAGCCGAGATGAAAACGGTGACCAAGCGGCTGCGGGTCCTGGATGAACTGAGCGTCTCGGGGCGGCAAAGGTCAGAAACGTTCGATCTCGTCGACGTGATTGACCAGATTATGGAGGGCCACGAGGCGAAGTTCCGGAGGCATTCGGTCAAACTCGTCTTCAGGCACCCCAAGACTCCAGTGCGCGTGCGCCTGGTCAAGGGCATGGTCGTGCAGATCATTCAGAATCTCGTGACGAATTCGCTTTATTGGATGGACATCAGAGCGAAGCAACAGACGGGATATGTCCCTGAGCTGACGATCACCCTTCAAGATGAACCCCTTGTCCTGACGGTCACCGACAACGGGACAGGTGTCGCTCCCGAGAACATAGAACGTGTGTTTCGGCCCTTCTGGTCGCTCAAGGAGCGTAGCAAGCGGCGGGGGCTTGGGCTGTTCGTGGCGCGTGATCACGCGAACCATCTGGGCGGGGCGCTGACTCTTTCCAGCAAGCCGGATCCCGAGACGGGTCGCTTGCATCGCTTCATCCTCGAACTGCCGGAAGGCGCGCTAGTAAAATGACGCTCAACCAAGTTCTCAGCGATTGCGGCATTGCATCTGCGCTCGTGATCGACGACGGGTATGACGCTGTTCCACGCGCCAGCGACCTCGACGATACAGAAATCTGGTCGAACTTCTTCGCGGATTCAAGGGGGCACGAGCAGATCCTGACAGACATATTTCCTCAGTATGCCGAGTTCCTGCCGGAACAGCTTCAGTCGTCAGACCGGTTCGTTGCCGCGTTGTGGAACGGGAGGGCCAAGATTCCATCGGAACTTTGGGATCCCTTCTTTGAGGTTTATCAGCAGTCTTTTGCGACCGATAAGGCGTTTCTCGACAATCTGGAAGCCAGGCTGGCGGCAACAGGGCTGCAGGTCGTTCAATCCGGTCGAGCGCCGCCGCCCGGCGCGCACGAGGCCAATCTGATCTTCGTTGACCTTTTCCTCGGTGCCGCACAACAGGATCCCGACATCAAGCGTTCGCTTGAGACCCTCCAGCCGCTGCTCAACGGGCGGGAGAAGGAGCCACCATGCGTGGTTCTCATGTCTCGGAGCGAGCTCCTCCGCGACAAGAAGGAGCAATTCCGAGAAGGGGCGGAGCTGTTGGGATCGATGTTCCGCGTCTATTCGAAGGCTGAGTTGTTGCAGGGCGAGAATTTGGAGCGAACCCTTGAGCGCCTCGTGCTTCACCGGCCCGACGCTATGCGTGTCGCCCGGTTTGTTCATGGCTGGAAGACCGGGCTGAACCTTGCTTCAGAGAGGTTCCTGAAAGGCATTCGGCGGCTCGACCTTTCTGACTACGCCCAGATTCGAGATGTCCTTCTTGCTTTTGAGGGCCAGCCACTGGGAAGCTACTTGCTCGACGTGTTCGATCGAGTTCTGGCGCACGAGATCGAAGGCGATGAAGAAACCGTGCAAGCAGCAGAGGATCTCAACCGCATTGATCCTGCGCGATATCCGGCGCCGCACATCGCCGGCAGCCCCGATCTGCAGGACCTCGTCTTCCGAACGATTTGGCAGAATCCGAAGAGGCTGAAGGTGAAAAGCACCATAGCGGAGATGCCGGTCGGTTTCGGTGACGTGCTCGTACGAAAAGAGTTGATCGAAGGCGCGCCTGCTCCAGCAGGAGCCGCGCACGCATATGTCGTCATGACTCCGGCGTGCGACCTAGTGCGCGAAGACGGTGCAAAGCGCATTCTGCTGGTGAGCGGCAGAATAAGCGAGATGTCGGCCAAGTCGTGGACGTACGGTCAGACGACTTTCAAGACGCCAATCATGTCGTTGCCCGGCGAGCGACGGGTCTGGCTGCGGTGGGACGCAAAGGATCTCCTGGCGCTGACGCCAGCCGAGATCGCCGAGCTGCTCTCGGGACATTACCGAATTCACCTTCGCCTTCGCGAGGGGCATGCGCTCGAGCTTCAGCAGCGCCTGTTGGCCGAGATGGGCCGCATTGGCTTGATCGCGCAGATGCCCGGCACATTCCCCGTTAGAGTTACAGCCTACTCTCATGGTCCTGCCAGCTTGAGAGAACTGTCGTTGCCGGTGACAGCTCGGGAAGGAGGTGTCTGCTATGTGGGCCGAGACAAGGACGGCAACGAGCAAACCAAGCTTGTGATGACGGAGGGGGCGATAGACGAGCTGCTTACCGCTGTTGAGTCAATCACCGCCGCTGAAGTGCACGAACGAGCTCGTGACGCGTTGGCACGATTGCAGAAGGCCAAGTCCTTCGGCACCATGCTGCAACAGGGCATGCCCGTTCCCAAGAGCGATCAGACCAGCTTCGCGACGATCAAGGCAACGGTGCCGGAAGACGGTGACCAGATAAAAGAAGGGGTCATCGGCTTGATCGCTCGCAATCCGAGCACGTTGCCTCAGACCGCTAGGAATGGCGCGCTGGTGTTGGTTGTTACCGACTTGGAGACTGTACAATCGGCTAGTAGCAAGTTGGCTGAAGAGAAGGCAGATGAAGCGGCGCCGGATGCGCCCGCATGACAGCCGTGGCGGAACCATCCCTCGAGTTGTGAGAGTCGATTTGGCTCAGGCACTCGTGATCCCTGGCGCAGCCCGCTCAAGCGGCAACCTCTTCGATCTCAGGGCCAGGGGTTCCCTTCCACGAAAGACGAATCACCTTCCCCTGCGCTACTGACTGCACAGCATGGGGAATGAGCGCGACAAAGCATGTTCCGCCAGGTGCCCGAACTGAGGGGTACACAATTCCGTAAAAGCCAGCCGCTCGTACGGCGTCTGCAAGCCGATTACCGGCGGGATAACTTCTGGCGGGGTCGGGGTCCAGGTAGTCCGGCGGTGGGGTGACAGTGCGAACGTCGACGAAGTCTCCAGCAAAGCTCGCGAACATCTCGGCATATTCGACGACCGCATTGAAGTCGCTGACGTTGGCGAGTTCACGCTCCATATGAAACGCCACTTCGGCGATACATGTTTCGACGGCAAGGGCCGCGTACCAAGCGCCTCGGCCAGGTCCGTTGAAGCGGTTCAGGGTTCGCGGCAGCCAGTACGAAAAAGAGGCATTGATGAAGCGCCCGTGAGAAATTCCGAACACGAGCTCTCGACGATCGAGGTGATCCGCTCCGACCTCTTGTGCCCGCAGTCGACCGCTGGTGGCTCCCTCAACTTCCGCGAGCGCGTCTAATTCGTCTTCAGCGACCAGTTTGTTGAGCACCGGATCTCGCAGTCTCGCGCTTGAAACCAGCCGTACTGTGCGATCCTGTGCAATATGCGTGACGAGTGAGGCGATCTCCACAGGTCTATAATCCGCCCCGTAGAGCATCGACGTGGCGCCGCACGTCGAGCAGCATAGGTATTCCACCCTCGATCATAACTTCGATTGGCGACTGGTTCTCAAAGAGAGGTCCCTTGTTGCGCAACCGTACCCATCTGTCTGCCATGCTGTCAGCAAACAACAGATGGAGCCCTTTGAAGACACCTACGATGGCGGAGACACGCGTAAGCTGATCTTGGGATAGCGAACTGTCCCATTTCCCAGCGCTCATCCGATCCCAAGTGCTAGGTGAAACGCCCAGGAGTGAAGCCGCTTCATGTCCCTTTAGGTTCCACTGATCTGCCACCCGTTTCATGGCACGGATCGCAGTCGGGCTTAGTCGCTCGCGATCGCTCTCAGCCGCGAAGGTCTGTGGGAAGGACGGAACACCTCGATAGGCTGAGGCGGTCGCAGCTTTTGCTAGCGGCATCTCTTTCGTTCCTTTGTCAATTGATGCCATATATAGCGTCATTTGACAGATATGCAACTCCTTTTTTCTCCCACGCTTTGTGAGTGGGTGGTCACATCCCCTAGGAATGGCTGCATCCCCCGACAGTAGAGATCGCAGCATCCCGCTGCTCAGCAGAAGCACGGGGAGCAACCACATGGGCCCCACTCGCCACTCCCAGTGGGGACAAACGCGACGAAGCTGGCAGCGGTCGCGGTGCTCTCCGAGTCCTGATGTAGTTCTTGCGCAGTATGCCCAGCAGGAGGGTCACGAAGGGCTTCTGCGGAGTTAAGTGGCTCTGGCGAAGAAATGGGCGGTCGCTCAATCGGGAAACGCGCCCAGAATCGCCTATCTTCGGTCAAATGGCGACGACCAATGAATGTCGGTCTCGGTGGTTGCGGGCCCCCGCAACCAGCTTTACTTGCTTCGCAAGTTCAGCAGCAAAGGCCGTCCCCGGAAGGGGGCGGCCTTTGTTTTTGGGCGAATTGAATCGGCTGCGCGTCTCAAGAACGGCGGGGCCTTGCGAGGCGTCTTCTTTCTCGGCTCGTGAAGCTTTTTCGTGTGCGATCGCGAGGATGCCGGCTAGATCGCCGTGTACGTCGATCGCCAGTTTGCCGTCGACTGGCGTCAGGATGATTTTGTCGACGAGGGTTCGGAGCCGTTCGGCCGCTGCGGCGCGGCCCTCACCGTCCTCGTCGCCAAGGGCTACGTGCAGTGCCGCTACCTGCTCACGGTAGAAAGTCGCCATCTCGGGGTGAAGCAGCGGTGGCGGTTCCTCCGAGTCGGCGAGCGCACGCTCCAGCTCGGCCTTACGAGCCTCGAGCTGAACCATCTTCGCGTTGATCCGCTCGGCATGCCCACCTTTCAGGATTAGGTTCAACAGCGTGTCGAGTTCACGATCGATACGTTTCACCTCGGCCCGGGCAGCGGTCAGCGTGGCGCCTCCTTCCATCCGCAAGCGGTTCATCTCGCGCGTGAACTCGTCGCAGAACTCCCAGAACAGCGCCGGATCCATGAGCTTGCCTTTGAGGGAGCTAAGAACCCGCTCTTCAAGGTCAGTCCTCTTGATCGCCATACGATTTTTGCAAGTCCCCTTGTTGCGCGCTGTCGAGCATCCGAGGTGAGTGGCAGAGATCGTCGAATAGCCGCCGCCACAAACGCCGCAACGTGTCAGACCTGAAAGCAGATAACGTGCCCTGCGACGCTCCCAGATTCCGTTCTCTCCGCCGGTCTCTGTGTTCTGCTTGACCGCCTGCTGTCGCGTCTTCACAGCATCCCAAAGATCCTGGTCGATGATGCGCAACTCGGGAACGTCCTGGATTACCCATTCCTCGCGAGGATTGAGGCGGGAGACCCGCTTGCCGGTATCCGGATCCTTTACGAAGCGTTGCCGGTTCCAGACGATCCGGCCGACATACATCTCGTTGTTCAGGATGCCGTTGCCGCGCTTCGGGCTGCCATAGATCGTCGTGAAGCCCCATTCGCGACCGGCCGGTCCGGAAATACCCTCTCGATTGAGCCTGATCGCGATGCGCTTTGGCGATGCTCCCGCGGCATACTCGCGAAACACGCGGCGCACAACGTCGGCCTCCGCATGATTGATGGTGCGGTTGCCTCGGACGGGCTCACCCTTCGCATCAAAGCTCTTTACCACGTCGTATCCATACGAATTGCCGCCACCGGACTTGCCGTCCTCCACCCTTCCACGCAAACCACGGCGGACCTTGTCGGCGAGGTCCTTGAGAAAGAGGGCATTCATGGTGCCCTTTAGACCAACATGCAGGTGCGTCACGTCGCCTTCGGATAGGGTGACCATCTTCACGTTGGCGAAGACGAAGCGTTTGAAGAGGCCGGCAATGTCCTCTTGATCGCGCGACAGACGATCCATCGCTTCGGCCAACACGATATCGAAGCGGCCTCGGAGCGCATCGCCGATCAACGATTGAATGCCTGGCCGCAGAAGGGAGGCGCCAGAAATCGCCTGGTCCGAATACTCCTCGACAATGCTCCAGCCTTGCTTTTCAGCGTAGGCCCGACAGATGCGAAACTGATCGGTGATCGAGGCCTCGCGCTGGTTGTCGGAGGAGTAGCGGGCGTAGAGCGCGACCTTCATGTAATCGCCTCCTCTGTATTCAGGACGGAGGCGAGTCGGCCTCCTTCGCTTGCCTCTGTGCCTGGTGCTGCCGCGCGAACCATTGCCGCGCCGCCTGTCTCGCCAGGATGCGCACCAGTTCCACGAGAAGCGGATCTGGGTCGTCGCCGGCCCTTGACCGCGGGGTCAAGCCCGTCTCGTGAAACCGAGTGAGTTCCTCTGCCTGGCGTCCAACCGGCTTTCGCATGATACCATCGCATGTGGCCAAGACCAGCAGTCAGGGCCTCACCTTCAGCTTTGCGCCTGTTTCGAGCAATTCGATTCGAAGGTGTATCGCTTGCGCCGGCTAGGTCATTCGAGCGCGCAATAGCGCATGCTGGCGCGTCAAAGAGCGTCCCTGCGTCGCGCGAAGACTTGCGTTCTTCGGTATCGATCACGAACAAAGGATATCTCATCGTTCCTATCCTCGCGCCCGCTCGACGTGCGGCATGAGAAACGCCGCGAGATCGCGAACAACGTCTTCGAGAGACGCGCCTTGTCCGGCTATGTCGCGGAGAAGAGCCTCCCATTGTTGCCGCTTCATCGGGTCTTGCGCAAACGTACTCGTCAGTGCGTCGGGAAGGTCTGTCGGAAGCGCTGTCTTCCGGCGCTCAAACGTTGCCGCTAGCGCGCGGGCGAGCCGGCTGCCTTGGAAATCGTAGGACCTACTGAGGGTCCAGATGTCGTAAAAATCCTTCAGGCGGCTGTTGGCACGGCCGAGCATCACCATCGCTTGAAACTTCTCAGCAATGACGGTCTCGCGAGCATAGGCCTGGAGACGCGGCGCGGGCTGATCGAGGAGCACCGGTAGTTCCACCTCCTGGAGACCGGGTTCGATGGCATCACCGAACCCGATGTCGATGACGACGTTGACGCGGGCGCCGGCGACAGTCGCAACTGTTCGCAGACGCAGGCCGCCGTATTCCAGCTCCTCGCGGATTTGGTCTACGCGGAGCTCAGTAGGATCGAATTCGACGCCATCGTCGGCGGCAACGCCGCAGACCTCCCGAAAGATCGTGAGTATCGCTTCCGGATCGGGATCGCCGAAGCCCAGGAAGTCCATGTCGCGGGTGGGTCGATGCGGATTGTCGAACCAGGTCGTCACCAGCATCGCGCCCTTCAGGGCAAACCGTTTGTGATGCGGCGTCTGTACGAGCCGATGGAGCAGGCGCTCCAGGACATATCGGGTGAGAAGGAGCTGAAACGGCTGATCCCGTTCCTTGGCGATTGTGAGAAGGCGCGCCCGAACAGATGCGCCCATGTTGCGGATGGGCCTAGCCATCGACTGTCAGCGCTTCGAGATAGGGGCGGACCGTCTCCCAGACGCCTGCCTGGTCGGCGTATTGTCCGATCTTGGCTGGCATGGCCTTACGCTGTCGAAGCGCCTCCTTGAGGCTCTCGATCGCGATATTGGGACCGACGCGACGACGATAGCGGAACAGGTCAACGACGGTCTTCGCGGGGTCATAGATCCGGACCGGCACTCCCTCAATGACATGTTCTTCGATGCCGGCGTTGAGTGCCTTTGCGCCGAACCGGACAAAGTGGATACGCGGCGTGTCGAGCCGCGGACGCCAGTCCTTTTGTCCGATCGCCATCCAGACCTCTGATGGAATCCTGTCGGTCAGATCGTGAAAGGCGGCGGCCGAGACGAGGCAGATTACGCCCTTGGGAACGCGCTTCGTGGCCTCGGCAAGTGCGTGATTGGCCTCGAGAGGGGCATCTGGGAGCTGATAAAGGCCGCGGCCGAGGCGTACGACTGCGCCTTCTCGCTCCAGGCGAGACACAGTCGCTGCCGTGATTCCACTGCGCGTGAGTTCTGAAAGACGAGCCATGCCGCGCTGTGAGAGGGTAGCGAGGAGGCGCTCTCGTTGGCCTGGTGAGTTCGATTTCATTGGATCCTATGATAGGAATGCTAGTAGATTCTCGTGTTACATCCGAGGAAACATATCACGTCTCCCTATTGCGATACAATCCCTCGTTCATTTCTGCAAGATGCCAAGGAATCATATCAATTGAGGCCTTTGTTGGCCTTCATCCGGATTCCATCGGGTACCACGGATCGACAACTGCGGGCCGCGCTACTCGGCGACCGCGCCCGAGTCTTTGACGGCCTCGCCACAGTTGGGCACCTCTGCGTTGCAGCACGTCGATGAGCCCGCTTTGCGGCGGGTCCACCATGACCAAACCGAGCTTAGCCATGCGTTCCTGAGTCTCGGGCTCGCGCAGCGCGGTGAGCTTCGCCGCGACACTGGTCGGGATGCCGGGCGAGCTCATGATTGCCAGCCAGCTGTTGCCTTCGAATGCCGCTTTCGATGAAGGTCGGCACGTCGGGTAATGCCGAGGCGCCTATCGCTCGTACGGGTGATCGATGTCCCCCGAAGAACTTTCAGCTCCGCGCTTCTGGTGCTGCATCCGCGGCCACTCCCGAAGGCGCCCACGCGAATAGATGGTCCGATGCGATTGATGTAGCATGCCTGCAACCGAGAGGTGCCGGGGGCGGGCGTGACTGGGGGGACAGCTTTCTGGCTAATGCACAGATTGAGGTGGCGGCCCTTGTTGTGGGGCGCCATGGCGCTGCTTCATGTGGCGCTGATCTCCGCTGCATTGACGGCCGCCAAGGCGCAAGATTCGCAGGAGGAGCTCCGGGCGGTACAACGTGCCTTGCAGGTGAAAGGCTACGATGTCGGTTCAATTGACGGCATCATGGGGCCTCGCACCAAGGCGGCACTCGAAGAATTTCAGCGGAAGAGCGGATTGGTAGTAACGGGAATCGCTGACGCACCCACTTTGCGGGCGCTAACCGTCACTGAAGTATCGCCAGCTCCTCGCCTCGAAACGCCTGCTGTCCGACCTCAGGCTCAGCCAGCTCCCCCCTATCAGTACCCATCAGCGCCGAGCCCGCAAACCCCAGCCGGTACCACGCAGCGAGCCCCGGCTACGCCGCCGCCAGCCCGAGACAACGGTAGCAATGGGAGTGCGTGGATTTTCCTGCTGGCGCTCCTCGTCGCTGGCGTGGTGCTTTGGCGTCGGCGCAACAAGGCGCCGCAGCAAACTGTCAGCCAGCCGCAGAGCCATGCCAACGCGCCGAGTGGCGGCTTCAGAATTGTTGTCACAAGCGACCCCGTGTCGCCACGTCGACCACCACCCACCTTTTCTAGTCCCGCAGCAAGTACTCTGAAAGAGCAAAGCGAGCGTTGCTGGGTTAGAGCCGGTAGGTCGCTAACGATTGCTGGCTATGAACTTCAAGGCGGCCTGCTTTATGTTGGCAAGGAACTTGATCGCCAAGACGGGGGCGGGGTCGACAATTGTCTCATCAACCCCACCCTCTCGGTCAGCGATCCAAGAGGGCTGGCACCCAGTGTTCCCTACTACCCATCCTACAGCGCGCTAGAGCCTCATGCCCGTGGTGGATACTTGCAATGGCTGGCGTCAGGACGAAGCAGCCCTGAGGCGAACATCGGCCATGTATTCTTGTACTTCTATGGGTTGGAGCGGCGCCTACTGCTCGATCAGGTCGCCGATGAACACGGTTTGCTTGTTGCGGAAGTTGAGCGGCTGCGTCGCGTCTATCAAAAGAACTACTCTGTTAGCCGTTATGCAGGGTTGCTCCTCGATTCCGCCAGGCTGCTACGGCCTTCGCGACGGTCTTACGAAGACGATGCGCCTGTCGGCCGTCATGACTACGAGTTGCCATTTTCTATCAGGCTTGCGGTCGGTCAACTTCTGGCAGATGGCAAGCCGATCCCGTGGAACTGGATGTACGCATGGGTCTTGAACGACCCGCAGACCAATCTTCGAACAGTGCACACTCGGGCAGAGAAAGAAGTAGCAGAGCTTTTTCGTCTGCGCTTTGGGAAGAAGTACCCCGACGGATTCAAGCTTAACACGCCGAAGGCTCGTCTTAGATGGAGCTATCGGGCAGCATCGGGGAGCTTCCATGTTGACCTTCAGCCTCAACTCGGCGACTTGCCAGACGTCGCGAGTTTGACGGGGCCGACCAACAAAATGCGTGAGATTCTCGATGGGTGTGCCGAAGAGCTCGAGGCCTATAGCCGCTTCCTGGGCCGTCGGCCGAACGGCCGCGGCAGTCTGCAGGCGTTGTCAATGCTGCCGGCTGAGCTGGTGCAGAAAGCAGACGGCGGTGAGGTAAAGAAGCTTCGGGAGTGGTTGGATACGCTGCTCGCAAATGGCCCTGCGTTGGTCGAAAGCGGCGAGTTGATGACGCGCCTTGCGATCGACGCGAACTACGGCAAGGCAGCAGTTCGGTCATCTGCGGACGCACTTCAGAGTTTTCACGTCGCGTTGATGCCGAACCCAAGGGTTTCGCTTCAGCTGCCGAAGATCGGTCAACCTTTCGTACTATATCGGTGTGGCAGCGAAGAGATACCCGATAGCGAGATTGCGCCATTCAGACTCGCCAGTTTGGCGCTGACCTTTGCGGCCTTCGTCGCCCACGCCGATTCGGCTCTCTCCCCAGAAGAGAGTAAGCGCCTTGTCGACATGGTTCAGACCGCGCCAGGGCTGAGCGATCGAGGACGTCTCGATCTCGGAGCGCATCTTAGGTGGTTGCAGGCAGTGCCGGCAGAGCCTGCCGCCTTACGCTCGCGATTGAGCGCCTTCTCTGCTGAAGACCGCCATCAGCTTGGGTTGGTCGCGTTGTCTGTGGCGTCGGCGGACGTCTCGGTTCATCCCGCGGAGATCAAGGCACTGCAGCGTATCTACAAGATGCTGGGCCTGAATGAAGACGGTGTGCTTTCGGATCTGCATTCGGCCATGACTGTCCCAACTGGACTGGCGGCTATGCAGATTGCTCCTGCGACCGCACCTGGCTTTGCGATCCCCAAGAGCCCCGACGCGCAGACCAAACCAGGCGAGATCCATCTTGACGTCGACCGCCTGAAACAAATCGGAGAGAGCACACGGCGCGTCAACGAAATGCTCTCTAAGGTCTTTACCGAGGAGGAAGCCGAAGCAGCGGCCGAGAGGTCCGCGACGGCAATGGTTATCGAAGAACCCGCAGCAATCGCCGTCGATGGTGTGCAGACTACGGGTTTCGCTGGCCTCGATGCTCGCTACAAGGGCTTTCTTACCGAGCTATTGACGCGCCCCGAATGGCCCAGGCCAGAGCTCGACATGCTCGCGCGTGCGCATGAGCTGATGACGGACGGTGCCCTAGAGGCCATAAATGAGTGGGCTTTCGACCGCCATGGCGACGCCCTGGTAGAGGATGGCGACCCCGCTACCATTCAACGTCATGTGATTGGCCAGCCTGAGACGGTAGAACATGTCTAAGCCCAGCCCGATAAAGCCCCGTGAACGCGATGTCATCGTGCAAGCCTTGCGCGCCGGTGTCGTGCCCAAGCTCGGCTTGCGTCACATTCAAGTCGGACGTGCCCGAGAAGTCGAAGAGCTCATCAAGGATGTCGACAGGATTGCAACCGATGGTGCAACGATAAGGTTTATCATTGGTGACTATGGTGCCGGCAAGACGTTCTTCTTGAACCTGATCCGGCTGATCGCGCTTGAACGAAAACTGGTCGTGATGAATGCCGATCTGGCGCCATCGCGACGGCTGCATGCCACGGATGGCCAGGCGCGCTCTCTGTTCAACGAACTCGCGCGAAACGTTTCGACCAGGACCAAGCCAGAAGGCGGCGCGCTGACCAGCATTGTCGAAAGATTCGTTGGCGATACCCTTCAAGAGGCCAAGAAGGGTGGCACGGATATCGAGGAGGCCATTCAGCAAAAGCTTGCGCCGCTGCGCGATCTTGTCTCTGGCTTCGACTTTGCCACTGTTTTGGCTCGTTATACCAAGGCGTACGACGAGGGCGACGAAGCGGGCAAGACGGCGGCATTGCGTTGGCTGAGGGCCGAGTACGGCACGCGCACTGAGGCACGGACGGCCCTGGGCGTCAGAGAGATCATCGATGACGATCGATTCTATGACTACCTGAAGCTCTATGGTGCCTTTGTGCGTCTGGCTGGCTATGGCGGTCTGGTCGTGCTGCTCGACGAGATGGTCAACCTCTATAAGCTGACCAATGCCCAGGCGCGAAACTCGAACTACGAGCAGATTCTTCGAATACTGAACGATGTGCTCCAAGGCGGTGCTTCGGGCATTGGCTTTCTCATGGGCGGCACGCCCGAATTTCTCATGGATACCAGGCGAGGCCTTTATAGCTATTCGGCCCTGCAATCGCGCCTCGCCGAGAACCGCTTCGCCCAAGGCGGGCTGGTTGACCTGTCAGGGCCGGTATTGCGCCTGCAGAATCTGACCCCTGAAGATCTCTACATATTGCTGACCAATGTTCGCAATGTTTTTGCCGGCGGTGACCCGACGCGGTATCTGCTTCCCGACGATGCCCTGAAAGCATTCATGACGCACTGCTCGCTGAAGATCGGCGATGCGTACTTTCGCACACCTCGCAACACGGTGACGGCGTTCGTCAATCTGCTGTCGGTGCTTGAGCAGAACCCCGGCACGCAGTGGCAGACATTGCTAGACGGCGTTGAGATCACGACGGCAACGCCTGACGAGGCCGAGCTGGCGGCGACCGTAGCGTCCGCGGCTGGGCAGGGGGCAACCAGTGGCGACCAGCTCACCGCCTTCAAGCTCTGACCAGTCGTCTACCGCCTTCGACCGCCTCAGCGAGCCGGTCAGGCGGTGGATCTGGCAAAAGGACTGGCGCGAGCTGCGCGACATTCAGGAACAGGCCATACCGGCGATTCTGGATACCGAGGCCGACATTATTATCGCAGCCGCGACAGCGGGCGGTAAGACCGAGGCGGCTTTTCTGCCCATCATCTCTCGTGTTGCCGATGCGCCTGGGCATGGATTCAAGGCGATTTACATCAGCCCGTTGAAGGCACTGATCAACGACCAGTTCAGGCGTCTCGATGAGCTCTGCGAATTGGCTGAACTGCCGGTCTATCGGTGGCATGGCGACGTCTCGGCATCGAGCAAGGCGCGGGCGCGCAAGCAGCCCGATGGGATAGTGCTCATCACACCCGAGTCTCTGGAGGCCTTGTTCGTTCGCCGTGGCGCCGAGGTTGCGGCGCTCTTCTCAACTCTTGAGTTCGTTGTCATCGACGAACTGCATGCCTTTATCGGCCAAGAACGGGGCAAGCAGCTGCAGTCGTTGCTTCACCGGCTTGAAGCCGCGACCGGCCGGCTGGTGCGTCGGGTGGGGCTGTCGGCCACACTGGGCGACATGGGCCTGGCGGCCGAGTTCTTGCGACCGGGCGGGGGCGAGGATGTCGTGATCTTGGAGAGCGCGTCCGGTGGAGCGACCGTGCATTTGCAAGTGCGTGGCTATGAAAAGAAGAATGAGGCTCCGGGATCTGATAATGACGCCAACGCTGATGAAGAAGATGACCTGTTCTACATGCGGCAGATCGCGGGCCACGTCTTCGAAACCCTCAGGGGCAAAAACGGGCTGGTGTTCGCCGGGTCGCGGGCCAACGTCGAAGCCTATGCCGACTTGCTGCGCCAAGCGTCAGAAAAGTTGGGCGTGCCGGAGGAATTCTTTGCCCATCATGCCAATCTTAGTCGCACACATCGGGAGTTCGTTGAGGAGCGGCTGAAAGAGGGCAAGCTGCCGACCAGCGCGGTATGTACTTCGACGCTCGAACTCGGCATCGACATCGGCGCCGTCGAGAACGTGGCCCAGATCGGGGCACCCTGGACTGTCGCATCGCTTCGCCAGCGCCTTGGGCGGTCGGGGCGGCGCGGCGATAAGCCGGCGGTGATCAGGCTCTATGTGCCCGAGCGACAGCTTTCAGATGACCTTCATCCGGCTGACAGGCTGCGCTGTCAGCTTGTTCAGACCATCGCCATGGTGCAACTGCTAGCAAGGCGGTGGTGCGAGCCGCCACGTGTTGATGCCCTTCACTTATCGACCCTGGCGCAGCAAGTTTTGGCCGTAATCGCGCAATATGGCGGGATCACCGCCGCCCGGGCCTATGAGCTTTTGGCCAAACGTGGGGCCTTTGCGGCAGTTTCACCCGACGTGTTTGCGGGCATCTTGCGCGCGCTCGGCGACGAGCAGAATCGACTCATCGAACAAGCCCCCGACGGCACCCTGCTGTTGGGCGAAGTCGGGGAGCGCATTGTCGATCACTACGACTTTTATGCCGTGTTTCAGAGCCCCGACGAGTTTCGTGTCGTTTGCGAAGAAAGGGAACTGGGGACACTGCCCATACTCACGGTCTTAGTCCCCGATATGACCATCATCTTCTCAGGGCGGCGCTGGCAGGTGATTGAGGTCAGGGATCGCGAGAAGGTCGTGGTGGTAAGCCCCTCTCGGTTGGGTGTGCCGCCCATGTTCGGGGGAGAGGGCGGCGACATGCATGACGTCGTCGCGGCGGAGATGCGAGAGGTCTACCTCAGCACTGACGTGCCGTCTTTTCTCGACGAAACTGCCGCACGCCTCCTTGGCGAGGCCAGAGGTGAATTTGATCGACTTGGCCTGCGCCGGTCAAACATCGTCGAGATCGACGGCGATACCTTTCTCTTTCCGTGGGCCGGCTCGGTGGCGCTCGGTACCTTGGCGCTGGCCCTCAAAGGCAGCGGGCTCGTCATCTCAACGCGCGGGGTGGTGCTAGAAGCTGACCGCACGCCGGCAGATAAGGTCGTCGCGGCACTGCGCAGCTTCGAGCAGGCGCCGGCGCCCGATGCTGTCTATCTGGCGTTGACCGTCGGAAACCTCATTCACGAGAAGTACGACCCTTACCTGCCTCGTGAGCTGCTGGCGGTGGGCTTCGCTTCGGACCGGATGCGACCCGAGGCAGTGCCTCCCTTAGCGCAACGGCTGCTCGGCCAAGCTGAGCCCGAACTATAGGGAGGTGGTGGGCGCTCTGGTGGCGATTCAATTCCTTCTCTTGACTCGTCATTGGCTGTGGTGGCGAAATAGGACTCAACCTAGCGGCGAAGTGCCACTTTGGACTTTGCGTGCGGAACGATGACTATCCCCCGCCAGCTAAGCACTTGAACTCTCTTGGACGGCGGGCGATGACTGATATTAGCCGTAGGGCGGCAAAAAAAATTCTCTCGGCCGATTTCCGGTGGGCCCGAAGGTCGTCTTGAGCCCCGCATGAACAAGCTCCCGTCGGGTCCGACACAGGATGAGCCGCCGCCTACAGCGGCGGCGCTCACCTGTCGCACCAAGGCGGGCGAGCCCTACTGCCGGCACCAGAGCGTCGAGGCCGAAATTTCCGTGGCCCGGTGCCTGCCCCACAATCAGTGGCCTAGCCGCGAGTGGCGTCTCGAAACCCTGGCCCATCTCATACGACTTCGGTCGCACGACAATGATCCGGAGGTATTGGGCCGTCTGACTCATGCCTTCCTGGAGCGCGTCAAGCCGATCGTCGATCGCTGGTCGCGGGGATACGGGACAGCTGACAGCGAGGAGATCCAGATCGAGGTAAGCAATCGCCTCGGTGACCTTCTAATGCAGCCCATTCCGACGCGAACCTCGGAGTACCTCGAAGTGGACGCCGCAACCGTGATCAAACAGATCACCCTGCGGGCGAAGGGCAAGGATCGCCCGAAGGCGAATGCCTTTCAGTCTGCCGATAGAGACGAGGAGGGCTTCCACACGTCCACCGTCGAGCGCTTGGCCGACGGTGGCCTCGATCCGCTGGAGCATCTTCTTGCAAAGACTGAGGCGAAGGCTGGAGGACCCTTGCGGTTGCTCCATGCCATCACTGATCCACGGCATCGAGAGGCTTTCATCCTCCGCGAATTCTACGATTGGCCGGTCAAGGACGCACCGCCGGGAGTGCCCACCCTTTGCTCAAGATTCAAGGTGAGCGACCGGCAGATCCGAAACTGGATCAAAATCGCCATCGACCAGATGCGTGCCGCGCACGGAGCAGAATCATGACCCACATTGAACGACCCACGGCAGACGACGTGATCCTCGACCTACTTGTCGAGGGTGTCGCACCGACCCACGAGAATCTGGTGGCCGCGATTGCTGCCTATCCGCAGCACCGCGACGCCTTGGTGGACTTCTTCGCCACGCTAGGCGTGCAATTGCAGCTTGGGCCGGAGACGGTGTCCGACGGCTGCGCTATGGAACGTTTTGCCAACATCGGCGTCAGCCGCGTAATGGGGCTGCGCCATCGCCGGTCGCAACAGCAGGTCGAGCATCAGGCCTCGCCGCCTGCTCGCCTGTCCGGACTCGCGCGTCAACGCGGCTTGGACGAGGCGTCACTAGCCGCGCGCGTGGACCTCGACGAAGGCCTCGTGATGAAACTCGACCTGCGCCGGATCCGCCGTCCACGGCCCATGAAGTTGTTCGAAAGACTTGGCGCCGAGCTGGAGGTGCCGCCAGCCCATGTGATCGCGGCTGCGACTGGTCCGCCAATCGCCTCCTCGCGCGGCAATCTTCGCAAGGCTCGGGGTCAGATCCAGGTCGACGCCGAGAGCTTTGAGGAGGCGATCCGCGCATCCTCATTGTCGGAAGACCTCAAAGCCTACTGGTTGTCGCTTCTCGCCGATGAGGGCGAGCCGACAGCATGAGCGCTTGGTCCGAGCTTCGCGCCCAGGCGAGGGCTTGGCACTCCGAGCTCAATCCCGGGCCTGGCCTCATGCGCGCTACCGACATCTTGGAGGCCGCCAGCCGCGCCAGCGGCGTACGAATCCTACTTCGGCCGGCCGGCGACGTACTCCTGGATAATGCGGAGGCTTCCTACGATCCGGACGGCGGTCGCATCCTCGTCTCGGAAGCCCTCAGTCCCGAAGATCAGGCATTCCATGTCGCGCACGAGTTTGGTCATCATCGGCTGCACCATTCGAAAAATGACTGTCAGCCCAGCGATTTCGATCCCTTTGCGGCAGCCGAGCCCGAGAGTTCCGCCATCGGCGAAAGTGATGCCTATAGTCCGAAGCAACGCCGCGAGGCACAGGCGAACGTCTTCGGACGGGAGCTGCTTCTGCCGCGCGACAGGCTGCGCGCTACGGCTTTACCCGAGCGGCCCTCGGCGGAAGATCTGGCGACGTGCCTGGGGCTGCCGCTAAGCCTCGTCCAACAACAGCTTGCTGACGCCCTTCTTCTCCCCGACGACCCGGCGCCCGAGGCAGCTGAGGAGACGCACTCCCCTGACGATAGCCAACGCGGCGCCATCGAGGCAGCCCCGGGCTCGCTGCAAGTGCGCGCGGGACCCGGCACGGGCAAGACGCGAACGCTCGTCGGCCGCGCAGCCTGGCTCATTCGCGAGAAGGACGCCGAACCGTCCTCGATCCTAGTGCTCACCTATTCCAATGGCTCGGCCGATGACCTGGCGCGCCGACTGCGTGTAGAGCTCGGTACCGACGCCACCGCGGTATGGTGCGGCACTTTCCACGCATTCGGACAGGAACTCCTCAGGCTCTATGGCGAGCGGCTTGGCCTTCCCGCCGCCCCCAAGCTTGTGGACCGCGTGGACGGCCTTTTTCTTCTGGAGGCCGAGTACGACCGACTGAAGCTCGACCATTACTTCGATCTTCAGGAGCCGCTGCGTGGGCTCAAATCGGTGCTCGACTCCATCTCACGGGCCAAGGACGAGCTATGCAGCCCCGATCGCTATTGGGAGTTGGCCTGCGCCATGCCCGCTGGCGAGGCGCGCGACCGGGCGCTGGAGGCGGCCGACGTCTACAAGGTCTATGACGCGGCGCTGCGCCGAAGGGGCTGGGTCGATTTCGGCGATCTCATCATGCGCAGCGTCGATCTGCTGAGTGACCACCCCAAGGTGGGTGCCGAGGTGCGCTCCACCTTTCGCCACGTCCTCGTCGATGAGTACCAGGACATGAATACGGCGAGCGCAGCCCTTCTGAAGCTCGTGGCAGATCCGAACGCCGGACCATGGGTCGTGGGCGACGTACGTCAGTCGATTTACCGCTTCCGCGGCGCCTCGCCTTTGAACATGAGCCGGTTTGAAAAGGTCTTCCCTGGCGCTGCACGGGTGGATCTCAAGGTCAATTACCGTTCAGGTGGACGCATCGTGAAGCTGTTCGACACCTACGGACGCGCCATGACTGCAGCGCCGTATGCTTCGGCCGAGGAGCTCGAACCGAATCGCGGCCGAGACACGGGTGAGGTTTTTTATCGTATAGCCGACACCCGGGAGGCGGAGGCCGAGGGGATCGCTCGCGACATCCTCGCCCACATCCGAGCGTCAGGTGACTTCCGCGCGCACGCGGTGCTTGCCCGCACTCATGGCGTTCTAAGCACCATAGCCTCCCACTTCGAGCGCGTTGGCCTGCCGGCCCTTTACTTCGGCGACTTCTTCGAGCGCTCGGAAGTGCGTGACCTACTTTCCCTGCTGTCGATCACTGGCGAGCGCGACGGCGTGGGGTTGCTCAGAGTCGCTCAACTGCCTCGGTACGCCGTGCCGGTTAGCGATGTCCTTGAGGTGTTCCGCTTCCGGCATGAGACCGCCACGTCCCTCCTGGCGGCGCTGCGGCGGGTAAATGAGATCAAACTCTCCGACGAGGGAAGGACGGGCCTTGGTCGGCTGGCAGATGACCTTGCCGACGTGAGCTTCATGACGCCGCCGCACGCGGTCCTGACGGCCTATCTCTTCGGCCGAGCCGGGGCGGTCTATGCCCCGCCTTTTGCCGGCACGGACGTGGGCGCCCAGCAGCGGCGTCTCGCCGCCTATCAGCTGTTGACGTTGGCGTTCGGGCACCGGCCGCCGAGCGGCCGCGATCCGAAGCGTGCGTTTTTGGAGCATGTCCGGCGTCTCGAAGTGCTGGACGAGGAGAAGGAACTGCGGCGCCTACCGGCAGGGGCCGCGGGCGTAGACGCCGTCCGGCTCATGACCGTGCACGCGGCGAAGGGGCTCGAGTACCCCACAGTCTATATTCCGTCGGTCAGTCCATCCTATTTCCCGCCCAACGCCCGGGCCGACCTTTGTCCGCTCCCGCCCGGCCTTGTGGACCCGGATCCGCTGATGAGCGCCGACGCAGAAGAGCAGAGCCTGATGTTTGTCGGCCTTTCCCGGGCGCGCGACAAGCTTACCGTCTCCCGCGCCAAGCGCTACGGCGGCTCGTCCCGGCCACGCGCTTCCGACCTACTGAAGCCGATCGTGCCGATCCTGGCGCCCGGCGGCGGGCCCGAGCCCCAATGGATCGATCCCGGGCCAGCCCCGCGAGCCTTTGGCACTCAATCGGCAGCGCAGCCGCTCGGTGAGATGCTCGGCGTGACAGCTATCGAGGACTATCTGACTTGTCCCCGCCGCTACTATTATGGTGAGGCGCTGGGCCTGTCGCGAAGGCTCGCCGATACTCCTTACCTTCGGTTTCACGATGTGATCCGCACGGGTGTCGCTTGGCTACGGAGTCCGGCCGGGCAGGGGAGAGGAGGGTTCGCCGCCCACCTCTCTGAAACTTGGCTCGCCAGGGGACCTGCCGATCATCCGGCGGCGGTGCACTACCGAGGGGCCGCGGAGCGCATGCTGGCCAAGGCTGGGGCGGCGATGTCCGGCCGCCCGCTGTCGACGGAGCGGCAGATCGTGATCGAAGGCGTCACAGTGACAGCGCGCGCCGACCACATCCAGGCCGGCGGCGCCGGCATCGTCATCCAACGGCTCAAGGCTGGGCGGCTCGCCCGCACCGGCGAGACTCCAAAGGCGCGCTACGCTCTTCTGCAAGCCATGGTGGCGCAGGACGAGGGGAAAGCGGCAACCTTCACTCATATCTCTCTCGTGGACGGACGCGAACGCGACGGGACTTTGGCCGCGGACAAGCTGGCCAAGGCCAAGGACGAAGCCTCAACCGCGCTCGCTGGCATCTCCGCCGGTCGGTTTGATCCGAAGCGCAATGCGCGCACCTGTCCCACCTGTCCCTTCTTCTTCATCTGCCCTGCTGACGGCCTCACATCATGATCGGTTCTGCGGCCCGTGATTTCCGGTTCGGTCTGCGACTGTCTTGAACCTCTTGCGGCGGTGAGTTCCGCCCTTTGAGCAAGAGGTGTTCTTCCTATGTCGCAGATGAAGCTGTTTCTACAGTTCGAGGGGCACCGCCCGATCGAACTGATCCAAGTCCCCGACAACGCGACGCCCGGCGCCGTGATCGCTGCGGCGGCCGCCCTGGGCGCCGAGACCGGTGAGGCGCTCGTCTTTGCTGGTGAGGACGAGAGCGCGTTGCAGCCCGACAAGCCGCTGCGCACGCAGGGCGTCCAAGACAAGGCCCGGGTGCATGTCCACCGCTGCAGGAAGATCCGCGTCACGCTGAACTACGCGGACGAGCTGGAGATGCACCACAACTTTGCCCCCTCGACCACAGTGAACCAGGTCAAGCGCTGGTACGTCGACAAGCTGAAGATGTCCGACGTCGACGCTACCGAGCACGTACTGCAGATCACCGGCACGACCGACCGCCCTGACCCCGACGTCCAGATCGGCGCCTTGGTTCGGGCCAAGTGCGACATCGGCTTCACCCTCGTGCCGATCAAGCGCGTCGAGGGCTGAGGGCATGAGCGCGCCTCTCATCCGCCGCCCGGACGAGCAGGCCTTCAAAGACGAGATGGACGGAGGGGCCTTCCAACTGGCCATCCATCTCGGCCGCTTGAGGGTCGTCCGCTTCGCTTGGCCGCTCGTCGACGTTGAGGTTGCCGCCGCCCCGCGATCGGGCGCGCCCGACACCTATGGCTTTCGCTTCGACTGCACCGGCTATCCCCAGAGTCCGCCCACGGCGCGTCTGTGGGACACCGACGCCAACACCCCTCTTCCGGTGAGCCGCTGGCCCACGGGGCGCCGGCGGGTCCCGGCGGTCTTCCGCCCGGATTGGCGCGAGGGGGGATGTCTCTACCTGCCTTGCGATCGGCAGAGCATCCCCGGCCACGATAACTGGCGAGTTGAGCATCCGTCTCAGATCTGGCGACCCGAGAAGGGTCTCCAGCTCTATCTCGAGGCAGTGCATGAGCTGTTGAACGGCTCCGACTACACGGGGGTGCGCGGTGGCTGACAAGCTCTCGATTTGCCGCCGCGATTGGCTCGGCCTCATGGCTGAACTCCATCGCCGTGGCGCCGGCCGCCATGAGAGCGGCGCCTTTCTGCTGGGCAAGCGGGAAGGTGAGCGGCGCATCTTCACGGTCTGCGTTTTCTACGACGACCTCGACCCCAAGGCCTACAGCACGGGTGTCTGCGTGCTTTACGCAGACGCCTTCGAGCAGCTCTGGAGCATCTGCCGGAGCCGAGGCCTGCAGGTACTCGCCGACGTGCACACGCACCTCGGCGACGCTCGCCAGAGCGAGGCCGACCGTTGCAACCCCATGGTGGCCCGTCCAGGCCACATCGCCATCATTGTCGAGCGCTCTGCCCATAAGCCGGTTTGGCGTCACCGCCTCGGACTTTATCGTTACGAAGGCTCGCACCGCTGGACTGACCTCAGTGGTTGGCGCGCCCGGCGGACCCTCAAGACAGGGACCCTCGTCTGATGAACAACAGGCTGAACGACATTCGCGCCGACACTCTTCATCGCGGCGTGAAAATGGCCCTCGACAGCGGTGAGGCGGTCAGCATCGAGGAAGCCTTCGCGCTCTTTAGGGGCTATCGCATGACCATCGGTCTCGGCCCGGGCGCTAAGCGCTCGCCGGCCATCCAGTCAGCATTGCTCACCATGGTCAACACGGGGCGGCGGGCCCTGCTGGGTGGCGTCGAGGTTGTGGGCGACCTGCAAGAGCCGCTCCTGGTCCAACTCCCGGGGCTCGGCATGACGCTGGCAGAAGCTGTCGCGACGCTGGGTGCTAACCCGCGCCAAGGCCGTACGCACTCCGGCCCGCTAGTTTGGCTCGGTACGGGTGCGCCTGCCGATGCCCTTCAAGTCACCTTCGGCGATTGGCGCGGCGGCGTCTTTCCGGCGGGCGAGGCGGCCCGCCTTCCGGAAAGAGGTCACGATATCCCCGCGGCTGTGCTGGCAGGAGCCTTGGCGGTCGCCGAGGTGTTTCAGCGGCTTCGCGGTAACCAGATGGCCGGCGAACGGGAAGTTGGCCTCTCGCTGTGGGATCCAAGCGCGCCCTGGCGCTCCGCCTCGGGGCCCGCTGAGTGGGTCGCACCGTCGAAGCTGTGGGTGTTGGGACTAGGACATCTCGGGCAAGCCTTCCTGTGGGTACTTGGACTGCTGCCCTTCGCCCGGCCCGCTGATGTCGAGCTCACTCTTCAGGACTTCGACCGCTTGACGGCGGCCAACGATAGCACGTCGATCCTGACGCGGCTCGAACGCGCGGGGCGACTGAAGACCCGCGAGATGGCGGCCTGGGCTGAGGCGCGAGGCTTCAAGACCCGGCTCGTCGAGCGGCGGTTCTCGGGTGACCTCTTCCTGGACGAGGACGACCCACGCATCCTGTTTTGCGGGGTGGACAACACCCTTGCCCGGGTAGCACTGGAGGATTCGCGTTTCGGTTTGGTGGTGGATGCCGGCTTAGGCGCAGGTCCTCAGGAATACTTGGCCATGCGCCTGCACACCTTTCCTGGCAGCGTCTCGGCTCGCAAACGCTGGCGTGGGGAGGAGACCATACGCGCCGTCGACCGCCAATCCGCCGCAGGTTCGGCGGCCTACAAGGACCTCTCTACACGCGGGCTCGATGACTGCGGCTTGCTAGAGATCGCCTCCCGAACTGTCGGCGTACCGTTTGTCGGGGTGATCGCCGCAACGCTCGCGCTGATGGAGATCGTGCGCCGGCTGAATGGCGGAGTCGGCCTCGAAGTCATGGACCTCACGCTGCGCGACTTGTCCGCCCGACAAGGGGTTGAGGGACAACGCTTGCGCCGCTTCAACCCTGGTTTTACTGATCTTTCATGGGATACGTCCGTGGATTGCATATCGGCGAGCGATGCTCGGCGGTAGATTCGCTCAAAATAAGGGGGAGGGGCTGTCGGTGGAGCTCTACTTGGGAATCGCGGCTGACGGGCGGACTTATCCGGACGCCCCTGTGCCTTCCGGCGCTGTCGATGCGGCCATCGTGGGACCGGCGCGGCTGGTCGAGGCGCTCGAGTCGCAGCTGGGTCTTTCCGGGCCGACTGCGCCTCACGCAGTGCGCATCGCAGCCTATGCGGCCAAGCTTCGCGCGGCCAGCAATGGACATCGCTTCTGGACGGAGTCCTTCGCCAAGGATCCCTGGTCCACTGCCGCGACCCTCCTCGCCTGGCGCGATTCGCTCGTGGCGGGCGGCTGGGCGCGCGGTCCGATCGGCGCCTTGCGGATCGACGATCTCGCTGCGGCGGAGGGCGCTGGCACCGCCATGTCCCCGGGACTCGTCGACCGCGCCGTGGCCCTGTTACGGGCTGTGGCCGAGCGCCCAGGGCTGCGCGTCGTCCGGTTATTGCTCCTAGAGCCTCGGGGTGGTCTGCCCCCCTTGTGGGCGGCGCTTGTGGACGTCTTGGCGACGGCGGGCGTGGCTGTCGAGGAGCATCAAGGCCGCGCCACAGCCAACGAAGGATCGGACCTTCGGCGCGTGCAGGCCGCGTTGGCTGGGGCTTTGCCTGAGCGGCTCGTCGGCGACGGCAGCTTCGTTATGGTCGAGTCCGATACGGCCTTGATGGCGGCCGAAACAGTTGCGGATTGGCTGGCCGCTGCACCTGCGGAACTGCTCGAGGGCACGGTAGTGCTGGCGCCAGACGGAGACACGGCCCTGCTTGATCGGGCGCTGGGCGCCCGCGGACTGCCCGCCCTCGGCCTCTCCAGCCCGTCACCCTGGCGCGGGGCGTTACAGGTATTGCCCCTGGTTTTCGCCGTCGCCTGGCGCCCCCTGGATCCGGAGGCTCTGCTCAATCTCCTCATGCTGCCGCGCCCGCCCATGCCCCGCTTCGCCGCGGCCCGTCTGGCTCGGGCCCTTACGGCCGCGCCGGGCCTCGAGGGGCTGGTCTGGAACGCAGCTTGGGAAGAAATCCGCACACGCGCCCTGGAGCTGAATGCCGACGCCGGCGCGCAGGCCGCTGCCAAGGCCGATGCCCAGGTCGCACGCTGGCGTGTCTGGACGGTGGGGGCGCAATTTGACCGCGCTGCGGGCATGCCTGCTGCGGAGGCCCGTCAGATTGCTGGCCGGGTGGCGGCGTGGGCCATGGAGGTCGACGCCGGGCAGAGTGATCCGTTGTTGCTCGCCGTCGCCGCCGCGGCCGGAGCTCTCTCGGAGGCCGTGGACCGTCTCGAATTGGATATGCTGCCAGCCTTGCTCCTGCAGCGCATCCTCGGCCAGGTCCTGGCCGACGGCGTGCAGAACCCACTGCACGGACCCGAAGCGGGCGGGCTTCGAGCGATCCGTGCACCGGGCGCGCTGTGGGACGCCGCCCCGCGAGTGATCTGGTGGAACTTTGTAGGCCCTGGCGAGAAGGTCCCTTCGCAGCCCTGGAGCGAAGCTGAGATTGCGACGCTTAAGGCGGCCGGCGTGCGGCTGGAGTCGGCGGCTGCCGCATCGGGCCGTATTACGAGAAGTTACGCCGAGGTGCTTCAGCGAACCTTCGAGCACGTACTGCTGGTTCGTCCCGCGCTCTCCCGGGCAGACCAGACCGTGGCCCACCCGCTTGCGCATCAGCTGCGGCCGATCCTCCACGGTGCCGGCGACGATGTGTTCTTCCGGGCCGAGCGCCTGCTTCGGGAGCCTGACGTTCAGTTGGCTGGCAGGACGCTGGTACGACAGAGGCGCGAGACGCTCGACCCACCCATCGGGATGGCGACCTGGAGGCTCCCGCAGAGCGCGATGGCGCGTCTCGAGGGCCGACGCGAAAGCGCCACCTCGCTCGGCCGCCTCATCAACTGCCAGATGGCTTGGCTGGCGCAGGATGTCCTCGGCCTTCGTCCCGGCACATTCGCCGAGATCCCGGGCCCGGACCAGTTGTTCGGCAATCTCGCTCACGAGATCGCCCGCAGGTTGCTGCCGCCTGGCCCACCCCCGCCGCTGGCCGGCGTGCGCCAGACGGCTGCCGCGCTGTTTGAGGAACTGCTGCCCCAGATGGCGGCGCCGCTGCAACAGCCGGAGTTCGCGGGCGAGCTTGCCGCCGCCCGCGAGCTCGTGCCGACGGCCCTGGAGGCGCTCGTCCGGCTGCTGCAGGATCGGGCCCTGGAGGTGGTCGGCACCGAGCTTGATCGAGAGGGGCAGGTGGGCGAACTCGCCCTGCACGGCCGTCTCGATCTCTTGGTGCGACGCGGTAGGCAGGCGGCGGTCCTCGATCTGAAATGGACCCGGGCCGAGCGTCGCTACCGCGACGAGATCGTCGAGGGACGGGCGGTGCAGCTTGCCGTCTACCACGGCCTCGCCAGCGCGGACGGGCAGGCGGGCGACGGGGGGTACTTCCTGCTCCGCCAGCGGCGCATGCTGGCGCCCGAGGGCTCCATCCTCGCCGACGACCCGCTCGAGGCGAGTCGAGGCGACGCGGAGACCGTCCAACTCGTGGCGTCCGACTGGGCGCTCTGGCGCGATCTCGCGCGGCAGGGGATCGTGCTTGCGACCGGGGTGGACGGCGCTGCCGAACAACGCCCCAACGACCTCGGCTTCGGGGCCGCCGAGGAGCCCTGCCGCTTCTGCGATCTCACTGGCCTATGCCGCATCCATGTGGAGACGTTCTGATGCCTGCCAAGCTCCAGGCCATCACCGCCTCGGCGGGCGCCGGCAAGACTACGCGCATCGTCCGCGACATCGCCGCCGAGGTGGCCGCCCGGCCGCCGGAGGAGACGCTGGCGACCACCTTCACCATCAAGGCGGCCGACGAGCTCGTTGAGCGCGCCCGCGCAGAGCTGTTCCGCCAAGGCAAAGTGGAGGCTGCGGCCCGGCTGCTCGGCGCACGCTTCGGGACCGTCAATGCGGTGTGCGGCCAGATCGTGGCCGAGTTCGCGGTCGATCTCGGCCGCTCCCCTTCGACGGCAGTGATCGGCGAGGCCAACGAATCCCTGGCCTTCTCCATCTCGGCCGACGCCGCCATCGGCGGCCACGCGCCGGTGCTAAACAGGCTCGCCGACCTCTTCGGCTACAACGATCCACGGCCGCCTATCACCGATGCTCCGGATTGGCGGCGGACGGTGCGTTCCATCCTTACCCTGGCCCGGGCCAACGGCCTAACGCCCGCGGACCTCGCCCAGTCGGCGGAGCGCTCGACGGCGAGTTATGTTGCGTTGCTGCCGGCGTCAGCGGGAACCGCGGCCGAGCTGGACCAAGCGCTTGCCGACGCCCTGGCGGCGGCGGTCGCGGTGCGCCCCGCCACGCCCAGCGCCACCGCCATGAAGGACCTGACTACTCTTCGGGCGGCCCACCAGCGCGCAAGCCGCGGTGAACCCATGCCTTGGTCGCTGTGGGCGAGACTGACAAAAGTCGGCTGCGCCCCCACCAAGGACGGGCGGGCCTATCAGTCTGCCCTGTCGGACGTCATCGCGGCTGCCGGGCGGCACGCCAGCCACCCTCGTCTGCGGGAGGACACGGAGCTTTTCATCCGCACCATATTCGCTTGCGCGGCCGACGCCCTGGAAGCCTACCAGTCTTGGAAGGCCGAACGTGGCCTCGTGGACTTCACTGACCAGGAGGCACTCGCGCTGCAGGTGCTGGTGAATCCCGACCTTGCGGCGCGCGTGCGCGAGCGGGTCGGGCGCGTCTTTGTCGATGAGTTCCAGGATTCGAGCCCACTGCAGGTCGCCGTGTTCAAGGCGTTGAGTGACATCGTCGACGCGAGCACCTGGGTCGGGGACCCGAAGCAGGCGATCTACGGTTTCCGGGGCGCGGACACGCAGCTAACCCAGGCGGCGTTCGCAGGCGCTGGCGCGGGTGAAAATCCCGACGACGTGCTTTCCACCTCCTGGCGTAGTCGGCCGGGGATCGTCGAGCTCGCCAATGCCATGTTCGAGCCCGCGTTCGAGCGGATGGGCCTGCCGGCGGCGCAGCACGCCTTCTCGGGCGCCGCCCGTTCCGATGCGGGCTTCGATCGTCATCCGCTGGCGTGGTGGCCGCTCGCGGGGAAGGCATCCGAACAAGCTGAGGCGCTGGCCGTTGGCCTGCGTACGACCCTCGAGGAAGGCGCCGATTGGGTAGTGGAAGGCAAGGGGGGCGAGCACAGGCCGCTCGCCGCCGGCGATATTGCCGTCCTCTGTCGCAGCAACACGGACGTGGCGCGGTTTGCCACCGCCCTTAGCCGTGCGGGCCTCCCAGTGGCCGTGGAGCGTTCGGGTCTGACGCGAACGCCCCATGTGGAGCTGGTGCTGGCCGCCTGCCGGTGGGTCGCCGACTCCGGCGACCGGCTGGCGCTCGCCGAACTGGCGCGCTTCTTTGCCGACGATCCCGACTCCGACGCCTGGCTTGTCGCGGCGGCGGACGAGGAGCCCGTAGCGGCCCTGCGTGCCCTCGTTCCGGTGACGGAGGCGCTGGAGCGCCTGCGCGGCCAGCTCCTCAATCTCACTCCGGCCGAACTGGTTGACGCCGTGCTTACCCTGCCTGAGGTGATTGGCCGGATCGAGGCTTGGGGCGATCATCCGATCCGCGTGGATGATCTGGAGGCGCTTAGGGGGTTCGCAGGCGCCTATGAGGCCGAGTGCACCGCATCGGGCGCGCCCGCCACGCTTCAGGGGCTGTTGCTTGCTTTGCAAGACGCCGACCCTAAGCGGCCTCCGAGCCTTGCTGCCGACGCCGTCCAGGTGATGACCTACCATGGAGCCAAGGGCTTGGAGTGGCCGATGACGGTCCTGACTGGCCTCAGCTGGGAGCCTCGGGCGCGACTTTACGAGCCGGTTGCGGAAGCCGACGCCGCCCTCGATTGGGCCCGGCCTTTGGAGGGCCGGTGGATCCGCTATTGGCCTTGGCCCTACGGTGTGTCCGGATCCGGTAGCGCCCTGGACGTCGCCGCAGTCGCCTCCGACCTTGGGCAGGCGGCTCGGCGTCGGGCGGTGCAGGAGGACACTCGGCTCCTCTACGTGGGTGTCACACGGGCGCGGGACTATCTGGTCTTCACGCCGCCTGCCAAGGGGACGCTCAACTGGCTCAAGGTGCTCGATGCACCCGACGGCGACGCGCACGTGCGCCCGCCGGTGCGGGACGACAACCTGATAGCCGTTGGCGCGACGACCTTCCCTGCGGAGGTGCGACTGCTCTCACCCGACGACACGCCGGCGGAGCGCCATCCCAGCTCGACCTTCGTCCGAGCACCCAGGGCGGCACCCGCGATGCCTTCCCCCCTATACCTACGTCCCAGCGCGGCGGCCGGAGACGGCTGGGTCGTCGCGGAGCGAATCGTCCTGGGCGGGCGACTCCCGATCGACGGTGTTGCGGATATCACTGTGCTCGGGGAAGCCTTGCATGCCATCCTGGCCTACGACGACCCCGCGCGCGCCATGGACACGAGGCTTGCCGACGCCCAAGCGACCCTCGACCGCTGGCGCGTGACCGGCTTTAGCGCGCCGAACGCTCTGACCGCCTCTGATCGTCTGCACGCGGCGCTTGCCGCCCGCTGGCCCGGGGCCGTGCTCAGGCGCGAGGTGCCGGTGACCGCCCGCATTGGCCAGCAGCTGGTGCAGGGGCGGATCGATCTCCTCGTGGAGGCGGGGCAGGCCGGGGCCATCGTCGATCACAAAAGCTTTCCAGGTCGTTTCGCGCAGTGGGAAGCCAAGGCACTCCAGTATGCACCGCAGGTCGCGCTCTATAGCGAGGCGGTCAGGGTGGCGTCCGGCCGCGCTTGCACCGAGCTTTTTGTGCATATGCCGGTTGTTGGGGCCCTTTTGCGTGTGGCGCGAGCGAGCTGACCGGCTCGTATGGGAAAGAGGGGGGAAGATGCCATGAAGTTCATCCATTCATCGGATCTGCAGATCGGCAAAGCGTTCGGGACCTTTTCGGCTGAGGCGGCCACGATGTTGCAGGAGGCACGTCAGACCGCCCTTCGCGCATTGGGCGACGCTGCCATGGCGGCGGGCGCCTCCGCCGTGCTTGTTGCAGGCGATGTGTTCGAGCGCGAGCAGATGTCCCAGGCGACGCTCCAGCGCGCTGTAGAGACCATGCGCGCTTTCGACCGGCTGCAATGGCATCTCATGCCGGGCAATCACGATCACTATCGCGAAGACGGTTTGTGGGATCGCATCGCCCGCACCCAACCGCCACGAAATGTGCATCTTCACGTCAAGCCTGGCGCTGTTTCCATCGCCGACGATGACGGCGCGCCCGTTTATTTGCTTCCAGCACCCCTGCTGCACCGATCGAATACCGACGATCTCACCGCCTACATGACCGACGCGACTACACCCGAGGGCGCCATCCGTATTGGACTCGCGCATGGATCGATCCAGGGCTTTGGCTCCGAAGGCGACGCCAACAATTATGTCAATCCCGCGCGCTGCGAGACGGCCGGTCTCTCCTATCTCGCCATGGGCGACTGGCACCGGCAGATGAAGGTGAGCGATCGTTTCTGGTATTCGGGCACCCCGGAGCCCGACCGCTTCAAGCTCCCGCCGAACGCCAGGAATTCGCTTTGCAATGGTGGCGCCGCACTCCTGGTGGAAATCACGAGCGCGCGTATGGTGCCGACCGTGCAGCCTGTCGCCACGGGCCGCTACCAGTGGCACCAGCTCGACAAAGTCCTGACAGACGATGTGCAAGTCGTCTCCCTCGAGCGAGAGATTCGCGCGTTGGACAGCGACCTTGGCAAGATCGTTCTCGATCTTCGGGCCCGTGGCACGCTCTCTCTTGAGGGCCGCAAGACCTTCGAAGAAAAAGTCCTTCAGAACATGAGCGCGGCACTGCGGGCGCTGCGATTCGACGAAAGCGGCCTCTTGCTGCATCCGACGGAGCAGGATCTCGATGACATCGACCGGTCCGGATATGTCCGCGTCGCAGCCGACCGACTGAAGGCGATGGCCGAAGACTCTTCGAATCCGCGGCAGGCGCAGATCGCGGGCCTCGCGCTCAAGCGGCTCTATGTCGAGCACTTGCGCCAGGGAGGCCAATCGTGAAGATCCGCTCCGTCGAACTCACCAACTTCCGCAAATTTGTGGGGACGGTCTGCGTCGACGCCATCGGCGACAACGTCAACGTGCTGGTCGGCCGCAACGAGCTCGGCAAGTCCACGCTTCTGCAAGCCATCAATGGCGTGATCTTCGAGAAGGCCCGCTCGACTGCGAGCCATGTGAAAGCGTTTCGGCATTTCGTGAACGGCACCGTGCCGGAAGTGAAGCTCGCCTTCGACGTCGATGACAAGAGCTGGGTCATCCACAAGCGCTTCGCAGGGCAGGGCGGCAAGGCCATTCTGACATGCTCGACCGGTATGGTCTTTGAAGACGATGCCGCTGAAGCTGAACTCCAACGGCTGCTCGGATTCACCGGCGGGCGAAGCGGCGGCGAGCCCGGCATTTGGGGCACGCTTTGGGTGCAACAGGGACAATCCTTCGGCGACGTGAGGCCGAACGAGCACGCGCAGCGCACGATCCAAGGATGTCTTGAAGCGCAAGTTGGCATGGTGACCGGCGGCGCGCGTGGACAGAAGATTCCCAAAGCCGTGCGAGAGGCACTCGACGCGATTCAGAGTCAAAGAGGACCGCGTGGCAAGTTCAAGGATGCCGCGGACCGGCTCGCTCTCCTCGACGCCGAAATCGCGGAGCTGGAGACCAAGGCGAAAAGCGTCTCGGAATTGTTGATCTCGCTCGCTTCGAACCGCCGCGAGCTGAAGGACGCGCAAACGAGCTGGGACGATGTTGCGCATCGCGCCGAACTCGAGCGCGAGCGCGAAAAGCGCGTCGTGGCGGCAACCATTGCGGCTGAGATCGCGCGCGCCCGCGACGCCGCCAAGCTTGCACGCGAACGCGCCGACACGACACGCAAGACGCTCGATGATCGCAACAAAACCATAGCCGATCTTACCGCGCTGGAGGTGGAGCGCGAGGCCTTGGGGCAGGACGTCGCCGCCGCTCGTACCGCCAAAGACGAAGCGAAAGCGACACTCGATGCGGCGGAACGCACACTCGCGGCGTTACGGACCGAGGCGCGTACCAGCGCCGCACAGGGACGGAGGCTCGAGCGTGTCCGCGGTGCAGTCGCACTGGATGCAGAAGTCCGTCAGCACCAAGCCGTGCTCGATCAGGCCGGCGCACTCGAATCCGAGGTGATTCGGCTGACCGAGGCGATTGCCGCGATCGCCGCCACCGACGAAAAGGTCGGGCGCATCGAGGACGCTATCACTGAGATGTCTGCCGCCGAGGCTGCGGCAAATGCTGTCTCGACTACGGTCTCGTTCGAGGTTCTCGATGATTCGCGCCGACGCATTCAAATTGACCAGCGTCCACTTGGCTGCGAGGAAAACGCGCTCGCAATCCTCGAACCGACGGCCATCGCGATCGAGGGGATTGGATCGATCGTGGTGGAGCCGCAGATCAAGAATCTCTCGGCGCTGCTCAAGCGGCGTCAGGATGCTGAGGACTCGCTCGCTACGGCCTTGAGCGCGGCCGGCGTCTCCGATCTTGCTGCTGCGCGCACAGCCGCCGCGCGGCGCAGGGAGCATGAGCGCGCTCTGGCTCAGATCCGAAAGGAATTGTCCAATGTGGCCCCAGGTAACAGGCAGAAGAAACTCGCGCCGGGACTGGAGGCACTCAAAACCTACGTTAGCGCGTTACGCGGCGGACTGAAGTCCGAACTCGAGGCGCTCGCGCTTGAGATTCTTCCGCAAGACGATGCCCTCGCCGCAGAAGTCGCGACAGTGCGCGCGGAGGACGATCGACTGACCTCAGAGATCGCAACGCAGGAGGCCGCGCTTTCAGGGCCGAAAACGGCACTTGCAGACGCCGAGAAGCTTCTGCGCAAGCACGAGGATCGTTCGACCGCGTTGATGGCGACGATTGGTACCCGCAACTCTGATCTCGCTGCCGCACGCGCGAACCTCAGTGATGACACGCTGGCCGAGGACGCAGCGAAGCTGGAGCGCGACGCCGATGAAAAGGAACGCGATCACACCGAAAAAGATAAGTCGCAAGGCGAGAGCGTCGAAGCGATCGACGCGCGCATCAAACGCCTAGAAGCCGCCGCCGCCAATCACCAGCGTGCGGTGGCGACGCTGACCAACGAAGTCACGCGGCTGACAGCGCTCATTCAGGCCCAGGAAGGCCTTGGCGTCGAAGAGCTGCTTCTGACCAAGCAGGCAGAGCGTGATCGGATGCGGGAAGCCGTCACTGGCTACGAGCAGGAAGCTGCCGTGCTTCAGCTGCTGCTTGAAACCCTCGAGGACGCCGAACGTGAGGCCAAGAACCGCTACTTGGCGCCTGTCGTGCAGCGTGTGCAGCCCTATCTCAAGATGATTCTGCCAGACAGCGACATCGTCTTCGACGAGAATCTGGGCGTCGCCGGCCTGAAGCGCGAAGGGCAAACTGAAGACTACGGCGTCTTAAGCGGCGGCACGCAGGAACAGCTCGCTGTCCTTTCCCGCATCGCCTTCGCAGAACTTTTGCTCGGTCAGAACCGCCCGGCAGCTGTGATCCTCGACGATGCCTTGGCGTTTTCCGATGACGACCGAATCGAAAGCATGTTCGACGTCCTGATGCGGGCAGGCGAGAAGGTCCAGATCATCGTTCTCACCTGCCGGAAGAAACTCTTTGCTCGCCTCGGGGCTGCCCCCCTTGAGATAAGAAAAATAAGCTGACTGTACATTCGCGATCATCGACGCATAAGGACCTTCGCACAGACGCGTTCCAAATTCTGTACGGGACCGATTATCAGGCTAGAAGGCAAAGTTGGGTAACTCAAAACTGAGCAGCCTGTTGTCCATCGTCGTTGTCCCGATCCAGTCCATTCGAGCAAGGATCACTGGGCGAACTTTGATCGCAGGTACTTCCTGCAATGGCCAGTCGGCCGCCTACAGACGCTGTGGCCTCCCGAGGCGGTCCTTCGGTTACAGAGGGTTGCGCCTTTGGTGACGTCCCTTGCGCAAGAAGAAGGCGGACCGGCGCCCCTTCCACTTTGCACTCCGCCGGGCGCCGAGAGCGAGAGGGCTGCGCCGGTTTCGTGACGGATTGGAGGTCGAGAGAGAGTCTCCCGACCGTCCGTCGCGGAGTAACCACATGGTAAAGACCGTTCAGAAGATCACCCTCAGCGCCTCGCGCGACATCCCCTTCAACAAGCTGGCGCTCAGCCAGGCCAACGTCCGGCGTCTGAAGGCGGGCGTCTCGGTCGAGGACCTGGCCGAGGATATTGCCCGGCGCGGGCTCCTGCAGAGCCTCAACGTCCGGCCGGTCGTCGATGCAAATGGTGCCGAGACCGGCCAGTTCGAGATCCCGGCCGGCGGCCGCCGCTACCGGGCCCTCGAACGCCTGGTCAGGCAGAAGCGCCTGTCGAAGACGGCGCTCATCCCCTGCATCGTGCGCGATCCTGGCGTCGAGGTGTCGGCGGAAGAGGATTCGCTGGCCGAGAATGTCCAGCGCGTCGCCCTGCATCCGCTGGATCAGTTCCGCGCCTTCAAGACGCTGTGCGACCAGGGCGCCGGCGATGAGGAAATCGCCGCACGCTTCTTCGTCGCGCCCGCCGTGGTGAAGCAGAGGCTGCGCCTGGCAGCGGTGTCCGAGAAGCTCCTCGACGTCTACACCGAGGACGGCATGACCCTGGAGCAGCTCATGGCCTTCACCGTCACCGCCGACCACGCACGGCAGGAGCAGGTCTGGGAGGCGCTTCAGCAATCCTACAACAAGGAGCCGTACCTGATCCGGCGTCAGCTCACCGAAAGCGCCGTCAGGGCCTCCGACCGGCGCGCGCGGTTCGTTGGGCTCGATACTTACGAGTCAGCCGGCGGTGTGGTCTTGCGCGATCTGTTCGAGGACGACAACGGCGGCTGGCTCCAGGACGTTGCTTTGCTCGACCGCCTGGCCACCGAGAAGCTGGCAGCGGAGGCGCAAAAACTCGCCGCGGAAGGCTGGAAGTGGATCGAGGTGGCTGTCGATTTCCGCTACGGCCACACGAGCCATCTTCGGCAACTCGACGGCGTGACGCTCGAGCTCACGCCGGAGGAGCAGACGACCTTCGATGCGCTGACCGCCGAATACACCAAGCTCGAAGGCGAATACGAAGGCGCCGAAGAACTGCCGGACGAGGTTGATACGCGGCTCGGCGAGATCGAGGAGGCGCTTGGGGCCTTCGAGAGCAGGCCGGTGCGGTATGAGCCGGCCGAGATCGCGCGCGCCGGAATGTTCGTCAGCATCGACGCCGACGGACACCTTGCTGTCGCCCGCGGCTATGTCCGGCCGGAGGACGAGCCGTCAGTGCCAGTCGGCGACGAAAGGCCGGTGGAAGGGGAGACCCATGAGGCCGGCGGGACAATACCTGCCGCTTCCGATGTGCAACGCACCGTCATCTCCATTGGCGGGGGCGAGCGCGATGATGACGACGACGGCAGCGACGCCGCCATCAGGCCACTGCCCGAGAGGCTCGTGGGTGAACTGACGGCCCACCGTACCCTGGCGCTACGCGACGCGGTAGCGAACAACCCGCAGGTCGCCCTGACGGCCCTGCTGCACAAGCTTTGCCTCGACACCTTCCAGCACAGCGCTCCCGGCGCATGCCTGGAAGCCTCGGTGCGGCATGTGTTCTTCCCGGTCCAGGCGCCCGAGCTGAAGGACAGCCCCTCCGCCAGCGCGGTCGCCGAGCGGCACGAGGCCTGGAAGGCCGAGCTGCCCAAGGACGACGACGCGCTTTGGGAGTGGCTCACGACCCTCAACGACACCCGCCGTGCCGCGCTGCTCGCACATTGCGTCTCGTTCGGCGTGAATGCCCTCTACGAGAAGGGTGACCGCTACGGCGGGCCAGGCGTCTCGGCGCACGGTGTTCAGAACCGTATCGCCCAGGCCGACCGGCTCGCCCGAGCTGTCGGTCTCGACATGGTCGAGACCGGCTGGCGGCCCACGGTCGACAACTATCTCGGCCGCATCACCAAGCCCCGCATCCTTGAAGCGGTGCGGGAGGCCAAGGGTGAGCAGGCGGCGCAGCTCATCGATCACCTCAAGAAGGCCGAGATGGCGAAGGAGGCCGAGCGGCTGCTCGACGGCACGGGCTGGTTGCCCGAACCATTGCGGCTCGTCGACAGCGTAGACGTGTCGGCCACGTCGACCGACACGGTCGAGGAACTTCCCGCCTTCCTCACCGACGGCGAAGGACGGGATGCCGCCTCGGACGAGTCGGAGGCGCATCCCATCGCCGCCGAATAGAGCGGACTCCGCGGGGCGGCTTCGACCGCCCCGCGTTCTCGCCGCCAATCGTTGAATAAGCCCGGCCGCGGTGCCGGGCTTTTTCCATTGAGAGATCCACCATGACCGATCCCCAAGGGAGAGGGAGAGGACGGCCGGGACGGGTTTGAGCCGGCGGGGTCGAGAGAGCGTCCCCTGGTTCGGACCGTTCCCGCTCTCCGAGGTCTCCTCCATGTCGAATGTTTCCATCTCGGCGGCCGTGCCTGCGCCGCAACGCACGCCCGCCTCCGCTTCGGCCGATCCGTCCGCCGGTATTGCCGCGGCAGCACACCTTCTTCTCCCTCACCTCGAGCGTGGTCGCCGCATCGATGCGGTCGCCCTGCGTGCCGCCATGGAGCACGCCTTCGGCGGCTCCGATGCCGCCGGCGCCTGGGACTGGAAGACCGCCTATGACGCCTGCGAGGCGGCGACCGTGCTGTTCATGCGCAAGTTCGGCCCGGTCATTCGCGCGCGGGCTGGGTCGCCGACTGCCGAACTGTCCATGCTCGGCAAGATCGCGGCGCTTCTTCCGACACATACGCGACGCTCCGAAGAGAGCCAGACGCTGCAGCAGTTCTCGACGCCGGTCGATCTGGCCTTTGTCGCCGCCACGGCCGCTGTGATTACCCGGGTCGATCTCGTGCTCGAACCCTCGGCCGGCACGGGCCTGCTCGCCATCTTCGCCGAGCTCGCGGGCAGCGGGCTGGCCCTAAACGAGCTGGCGGAGCCGCGCGCAGCTTTGCTCGGGCAACTCTTTCCCAGGGCGGCGACGACTCGCTACGACGCCGCTCACATTCACGATCATCTCGACGATGCCGTGCGTCCGAGCGTCGTGCTGATGAATCCGCCGTTCTCGGCTGCGGCGCATGTCGATGGCACTGTCGCCGACGCCGCCCTACGCCATGTCGCCTCTGCATTGGCCCGCGTCGCCGAGGGCGGACGGCTGGTCGCGATCACCGGCGCCAGTCTCTCGCCGGACCATCCGTCATGGCGCGAGGCTTTCGTCCGCCTCCAGGAACGCGGCCGTGTCGTGTTTAGCGCTGCCGTCGATGGGCGCGTTTATGCCCGCCACGGCACCACGGTCGACACTCGGCTGACGGTCATCGATCGCGTGCCCGCCGACGATCCGAGTTGCTTTCCGGCATCACCAGGCATGGCGCCCGACGTCGCCACGCTGCTTGAGTGGGTGACCACCTGTGTTCCGGCGCGCTTGCCTGTTGACGGGCCAATCGCGCTTCCGGTGCACGTCCATCCCGTCGCGGCCAGACCGAGCCGCAGGCCCGCACGACAGCCGCTCGCCGTTGCGGGCAGTTCGCTCGAACGAGCGGGCACCGAACTCGCTTACGAGACCGTCGACTGGAAGCCGGCCGAGGGCGGCAGCCTCACCGAGGCGCTGTACGAAGCCTACGACCTGCAGTCGATTCGGATCGCCGACGCACGGCCGCATCCGACGCGGCTCGTGCAGTCGGCGGCGATGGCCTCGGTCGCGCCGCCCAAGCCCACCTATCGGCCTCACCTTCCAGCCAATGTCGGCAGCGCCGGCCTGCTGTCCGATGCCCAGCTCGAGAGCGTCATCTATGCCGGCGAGGCCCATGCCGGCCATCTCGCCGGATCGTGGGTGGTGGACGAGACCGGCGACGTCGTCTCGGCCGCGCCCGATGACGCCGAGAACGCCGTGCGCTTCCGGCGCGGCTGGATGCTGGGCGACGGCACCGGCGCCGGCAAAGGCCGCCAGGTCGCTGGCATCCTTTTGGACAACTGGCTAAAAGGCCGCCGACGGGCGGTGTGGATCAGCAAGTCCGACAAGCTGATCGAGGATGCCCAGCGCGACTGGTCGGCGCTCGGCATGGAGCGCTTGCTGGTGACGCCGCTCGCCCGCTTCCGCCAGGGCGCCTTGATCTGTCTGGAGCAGGGCATCCTTTTTGCCACCTACGCCACGCTACGGACCGACGCGCGCGAGGAAAGGGTTTCGCGGGTCCGGCAGATCGTCGATTGGCTGGGATCGGACTTCGACGGAGTGATCGTGTTCGACGAGAGCCATGCCATGGCCAACGCGGCCGGGGGCAAGGGTGAGCGTGGTGAGCAGGCGCCTTCGCAGCAGGGCCGGGCGGGGTTGCGGCTGCAGCACGCGTTGCCTAATGCGCGGGTCGTCTATGTCTCCGCCACGGGTGCCACCACGGTGCACAATCTCGCCTACGCCCAACGGCTGGGCCTCTGGGGCGGTGAGGACTTTCCCTTCGCCACGCGCGCCGAGTTCGTCCAGGCGATCGAGGCCGGTGGCGTCGCCGCCATGGAGGTGCTCGCGCGCGATCTCAAGGCACTCGGCCTCTATGCCGCCCGCTCGCTGTCCTACGAGGGCGTCGAATACGAGTTGGTCGAGCACGCGCTCACGCCCGAGCAGATCCGCATCTACGACGCCTATGCCGGCGCCTTCCAGATCATCCACAACAATCTCGACGCCGCCCTGCAGGCCGCCAACGTTACCGGCGAACGCGGGACGCTCAATGCGCAGGCGAAGTCGGCGGCACGCTCGGCCTTCGAGTCGGCCAAGCAGCGCTTCTTCTCCCACCTCATCACCTCGATGAAGACGCCGACGCTGATCGGGGCGATCGAGCGTGACCTCCAGGCAGGACATGCCGCCGTCATCCAGGTCGTCTCCACCGGCGAGGCCCTGATGGAACGCCGGCTTTCCGACATCCCGACCGAGGACTGGGGCGACGTCCAGGTCGACATCACGCCACGCGAGTATGTGCTCGATTACCTGGCGCACAGCTTCCCGACCCAGCTCTTCGAGCCCTTCACCGATGGCGAGGGCAATCTCTCCTCGCGGCCGGTCTATCGCGACGGCCAGCCCGTGCAGTGCCGGGATGCCGTCGAGCGCCGCGATCGCCTGATCGAGCGGCTGGCCTCGCTCGCGCCGGTCCAGGGCGCGCTCGACCAGATCGTGCAGCGCTTCGGCACCGAGCTGGTCGCCGAGGTGACGGGCCGGTCCCGGCGTATCGTGCGCAAGGGTGACCGGCTCTGCGTCGAAAACCGTCCGGGCTCTGCCAACCTAGCCGAAGCGCAGGCCTTCATGGATGACGACAAGCGCATCCTCGTGTTCAGCGATGCCGGCGGCACGGGCCGCTCCTATCACGCGGACCTGGGCGCCCGGAACCAGCGCCTGCGCGTCCACTATCTGCTGGAGGCCGGCTGGAAGGCCGATACCGCCATCCAGGGGCTTGGCCGCAGCAATCGCACCAACCAGGCGCAGCCGCCCCTGTTCCGGCCAATCGCCACCGACGTGAAGGCCGAGAAGCGCTTCCTGTCGACCATCGCCCGGCGGCTCGACACCTTGGGCGCCATCACCAAGGGCCAGCGCCAGACCGGCGGGCAGGGCCTGTTCCGCTCGGACGACAATCTCGAATCCCCTTATGGCCGTGCGGCCTTGCGCCAGCTCTACCTCCTGCTGTTCGCCGGCAAGGTCGAGGGCTGCTCGCTAAAAGCCTTCGAGGAGGTCACCGGCCTGCATCTGACCGACCAGGACGGCAGCCTGCGCGAGGAGCTGCCGCCGATCACGACCTTCCTCAATCGGCTGCTGGCGCTCACCATCGAGTTGCAGAACACGCTGTTCGGCGCCTTCGAGGATCTTCTGCGGGCGAAGATCGAGGGGGCGCAGGCCTCTGGCACATACGACGTCGGCGTCGAGACACTGACAGCCGAGAGCCTGGTCGTGACCGACCGGCGCTCGCTCTATGCCCATCCGCAGACCGGCGCGGAGACCCAGGTGTTCACCATCCGCCGACGGGAGCGCAATCGGCCGTTCACGCTGGCCGAGGCGCTGGAGCGTGCCGGCGATCCCCGTGCCGTGCTGCTGATCAACAGCCAGTCCGGCCGCGCCGCGGTGCAGGTTCCAGCGCCGAGCGTCATGCTGGACGACGGCGAGGTCGAGTGTCGTGTCCGGCTGCTCCGTCCGATGGAGCGCACGGCGATGTCCTTGACGGCGCTGGCGCAGACGCATTGGGCACCGGTGGACCGCTCCGTCTTCGCCGAGGCTTGGGAGCGCGAGCTCGCCGAGGTTCCCACCTTTACCGAGAGCGACCTTCATATCGTCACCGGTCTGCTGCTGCCGATCTGGAAGCGTCTGCCGGACGAGTCCATGCGGGTCTATCGCCTGCAGACCGACGCCGGCGAGCGCATCATCGGCCGGCTGGTCTCGCCGGCCTGGGTGGCACAGGCCGTCAGTGCCGATGGCGTGAGCATCGCGCCGGCCGACGCCTGGACCGCCGTGCTCGACGGTCGAACCATCCTCGAGCTGCAGGACGGGCTGAGCCTGCGCCGCGCCAGGGTGATGGGCCTGTTCCGAGTGGAACTCTACGGCTTCACCGACGGCATGGTCGATCGCCTGAAGGCGATGGGCCTCATCTCCGAGATCATCGCCTGGAAGCTGCGCCTGTTCGTGCCGACCGGCGTCGACGGTCTCGCGATTCTCGCCGAGTTGATGGAACGCTACCCGATCGTGCGCATCGCCGATCGGGTCACGTCGTGAGGGCGGGCCATGTCGTCGCCCGCCGCCGACCTGGCCCGCCGTCTCGCGCGCAATGCCGAGGCGGTGTGCCGTCACTATCTCTCCAGCGGCCGTCGCGAGGGCCGCTACTGGCTGGTCGGCGATGTTGCCAACACGCCGGGCCGCAGCCTGTTCGTCCGGCTCAGCGGTCCGGATCGCGGCAAGGGGGCCGCCGGGCATTGGACCGACGGCGCAACGGGGGAGCATGGTGATCTGCTGGACCTGATCACCCTCAATCGCGGTTTCGACCGCCTGCGCGATACCTTGAACGAGGCGCGTGCGTTTCTCGCCTTGCCGCCAGACCAACGCGCTCCCCTGCAGGATCGACTTCCTGCGCCTCGCGGCTCGCCCGAGTCTGCCCGGCGGCTCTATGCCATGTCTCGCCCGATCGCGGGCACCTTGGCGCAAACCTACCTGCACGGCCGCGGAATCACGACTGTGCCTGACCGCGATCCGCTCCGCTTCCATCCCCGCTGCTATTACCGGCCCGACGAGCACAGTCCGACCGAGACCTGGCCGGCGCTGATCGCCGCCGTCACCGATCTTGCCGGCGCGATCACCGGAGCGCACCGCACCTGGCTCGATCCGTCAGGCCGCGACAAGGCGCCGATCGCTTCACCGCGACGGGCCATGGGCCATCTTCTCGGGCACGGTGTGCGCTTCGGCGTGGCCGACGACGTCATGGCCGCCGGGGAAGGGATCGAGACCATGCTGTCGCTGCGCATGATCCTGCCGACTCTGCCGATGGTCGCCGCCCTCTCGGCCAACCACCTCGCGGCGCTGCTGCTTCCGCCGACACTGCGCCGTCTCTATGTCGCGCGCGATGCCGACCCGGCCGGTGATGCTGCGATGGCGAGCCTGTGCAACCGCGCCGAAGCCGCTGGGATCGAGCCATTCGTCCTGTCGCCCTGCTTCGACGACTTCAACGACGATCTCCGACGCCTCAGACTCGACAAGCTCCGAGTTACCCTGTGCCAGCAACTCGTCCCGCAAGACGTGGAGCGCTTCCTGACCTTGGCCGTGACGGGATGAGCACGGGCACGGGCACGATGAATCGCTTCGTCGTCCGTCGCTCTGCTGCCCTTCGGACCGGACGGGAGCGCGCCCTGGCCTTCTAGAGGGGCGATCGGACGGCAGGCCGCCCGGTCCCGCAACGGCGGCCCTGCGGCTTTCTTCCCCTGCCGGCTGCGCCGGCATTCCTCGCGAGGCAAGAAAGTCTCGGCCCGCCGTCCTCCGCTGTGCTCCGGCCGCAAGCGGTGCGGGACCGGTCCGCCCGCCGTCTGTCGACGCCCACGAAGGCCGCGATGGGCGCGGCCGATCCGACAAAGGACAGCATCATGGCAACCGACCGCGATCCCGACTTCGAGCCCGTGCACGCCTCATCCCCGACCGATCACGTCCTCACCGAGCTGCAGCTCCATGGCCACCGTCCCTTCCAGGACGAGCCCGATCCCAGGCCACTGCCGGAAGCCAGCGTCATCACCGGCGCCGTCGTCGACATCTTCGACGCTCTCGTTGCAACGCTGACCGATACTCGCCTTGAACCCGATCTCGAGGATCTGCTGTGGTCGACCGTCAACTTGTTCCATCGCGCCGTCGACCGTATCGAGCGCGAGCTCGACGGCAATGAGCAGGCGCAGCGGCGCAGCCAGAAGGAGCAGAACGGCTCGGAGGTCCGTTCGGTCGAGCTGGAGCGTCTCGTCACCGAGGGCCTGACCCTGATCGAGCGTCGCAATGCCATGGAGCTCTTCCGCGATCAGGCCGCCGAGCGCTTCGAGGTCCACACCGGCTCAACCTGGCGGCCGCGCACCGGCTCGATGGTCAATCACCGGGCTCTCACCGCCGCCATGATCGACAGCCGGGAGTTCCTCGCCGCCCGCCGCCGGGCCGACACCGAGCTGCTGGTACCGGCCGGACCGAAGATCGCCTTCACCGGCGGGGCCGACTTCAACGACCATCGGCTGATCTGGAGCACGCTCGACAAGGTCCGCGCCAAGCATCCCGACATGGTCCTCCTGCATGGGGGATCTCCCACCGGCGCCGAACGCATCGCCGCCCGCTGGGCCGATACCCGCAAGGTCACGCACGTTCCGTTCAAGCCGGACTGGACCCGCCACGCCAAGGCCGCACCCTTCAAGCGCAACGACCAGATCCTGGAGGTCGTGCCGATCGGCGTCATCGTGTTCCCGGGCTCGGGCATCCAGGAGAACCTCGCCGACAAGGCACGCAAGCTCGGCATTCCCGTGTGGCGGTTCGGCTCGAGCGGCGCGTGAACGCCGCTTCCTTTACCGCAATCGGTATGGCGGTTCGTGCGCGCGCTGGGCCTCTGTCCACTGCGCCCGGCGTGATTCCGGTCCGGCGGAGGAGGGCCGGACCGTCAAGAGCAAGAGGATGGCCGGAAGCGGGTGAGTCGTGGGCTTCCGAGAGAGCGAGCCTGCGGCTTGCCCGTCCTGCTCTCCCGGAAATCGATCCATGTCTGCATCATCTTTTGCTCTTGTTTCCGCGTTGCCCGATCAAGGTCTGATCAGGGGCGGTCTTGTTGTCCTGCCGACGGAGGAGACGACTGAGCAGGACTTGCTCGCCGGCTTGCTGGCTTCATCGTCAGGCTCGGCGTGTGCGTCCACCCTTCTGCAAACCTTTCCCAGCATCGGCCATGTCATCACGGCCGAAGCGTCGCAGCTTCGCGCTTTCGGACTGACGGGACACGACATCGCCATGTTCCGGCTTGTCCGGGAGATTGCTTGCCGTATGGCAAGAGCAGAAGTGCGCGGCCGGCCCGTGCTGAGCAACTGGCAAGCGCTGATCGGATACCTGCAGACTGCAATGGCTTACGAGCAGGTCGAGCAATTTCGAATTCTGTTTCTCGATCGCAAGAACAATCTCATCGCCGACGAGGTGCAGCAGCGCGGCACCGTCAATCACACGCCCGTCTACCCGCGCGAGGTCATGAAGCGCGCCCTGATCCTCAACGCCTCAGCTCTCCTCGTCGTCCACAATCATCCGTCCGGCGATCCCAAGCCGTCGCGGGAGGACATACAGACGACGCGCGAACTGAAAGCAGCCGCCAGTGCTCTCGAGGTTGAGCTGCACGACCATGTTGTGATCGGGCACGGAACCCATGCCTCCTTCCGGTCGCTTGGACTGCTCTAAATCGCCGGCTCTTACAGCATGCTCGGTTTGAACTGCGATCTCCGGCTGATGACTTTGCCGGCGACCATGAATACGCCGTCACCGGTATAATGCAGCGTTTGCGGACGTTTCGGCGAGGCCGCGACATGTGCCTTCACCACCTCGAAGATGAAGAAGTTGTACTTCGAGTTCAGGCTGCCGTCCGCCAGCCGGCATTCGAAGTGGGCGTGGCATTCGGCGATAAGCGGCGCATTGACTTCCTGCGCCTTTTTCGGGGTCAACTTGAACTTCTCGAACTTGTCGATCTCCGCCCCTGACGTATTGCCGACACCGACCACCTGGTCGGTGAGCGCCGTGGTCGGAAGGTTGATGACGCATTCCTTGCTGCGCCGGATCAGCCCGAAGCTGTAGTTGCCGCCGGCGATCACGCAGCCGACGAGGGACGGCGTGAACTCCATCACCGTATGCCAGCCCATGGTCATGATGTTGCGCTCGTCGCCATGCGCCGATGTGACCAGCACGATCGGCCCAGGTTCCAGATAGCGCCGGATCTCGGAGACCGGCAGGTCTGTCTTGCGACGGGACCTCGCCATCTTTTCTTCTTGGGCGGGATTGCGGTTGCTCGAAGTCATTGAGGTCTAGCATCTCTCATTTGCAACCCAAAGTCTCTCTTCGGCCACTTTCAATCCTGATAAGATCCGGCGGCGCCATGGTGGTGGTGGAAGGCGCGACCGTTCGACCCTGGTCACGGAGATCCACCATGTTTGCTGTCGGTATCGTTCTCAGCATCGTCGGCCTCGGCTTCTTCTGCTGGCTGCTGTTCACGCTGGCCATCTATGCGCTTCCCACCTTTGGCGGACTCACCGCGGGACTGGCGGCGTTTCACAGCGGGGCCGGTGTCATCGGTGCGCTCTTTGTCGGATTGCTGGTGGGCGGCGCGATCTTGGTGCTTGGACAGTTCGCTTTCGCTGTCACGCGCACGGCACTGATCCGCGCCATTATCGGTCTGCTCTATGGCGTCCCGGCCGCGATTGCCGGCTATCAGGTGTCGTTTGCGCTGTCGGGCATCGGCATGTCCGGCAGTGGATGGCAGACGACATTCGCCGTTGTGGGCGCCGTTCTCGCTGGCGTCACGGCCTTCTCGCGCATGACGCTGTTTGTCCCGCCGTCGGACGGACAGGGCGTCGGGGGAGCTCACTCGCCGATTGGCTGGCGGCCACACGACCAGAGACGCTGACGCTCTCCGCATCCTCATCGTCAAACAAGTTGGCGCAGGTGGGGGTGAAGGCTCGTTATCAAGCGGTGGCACGAACGCAGCCCTCAAGACCGCTTCGATGAGCCCGTGTCTTCGGTGCAGGTGACAGATGCTGTGGCGGGTTCATCGTTTGCGCCAGGTTGGCTGGGGCGATGCCGTCCTTTTTCTACGCCACGGCCGCCTTCTCTTCGCCCGGTATGCCAGCCCTCTTGTGCAGGACCCTTCAGGTTAGCCACGACTTCTCGTGAGGATGCTGTTCGGCGTGCGACCCACTGCCTCTCCTTGGCTTGATCTAGCCGTAGGACGGCTGCGCCTCGATCGCCTGAGCCGCAACGGCGTCGGAGCGACTTTCTTCCCCTGGGCTTCGCCCATTCCTCGCGAGGCAAGAAAGTCGCTCCGCCGCCATCCTCCGCTGTGCTCCGGCCCGCGAGCGGGTGCAGCGTCGATCGCCTCCGGCAAACGATCGCCATCGAGGCCGCGATGGTCGCGGGGCTCGAAACAGCAAGGAGAAGTCACATGGCTAACATCGGTTCCTTCAAGAAGTCCGGCAACGAGTACCAGGGCGAGATCGTCACCCTGAGCGTCCAGACCAAGGGTGTCCGCATCGTCCCCGAGGTCAACCGCTCGAATGACAACGCCCCCAGCCACCGGGTCTTCGTCGGCCGAGCCGAGATCGGGGCCGCCTGGTCGAAGCGCTCCAACGAGGGCCGCGACTACCTCTCGCTCAAGCTCGACGATCCGAGCTTCAACGCACCGATCTTCGCCAACTTGTTCGACGACGAGGACGGCGAGGGGTTCACCCTGATCTGGTCGCGCAGCCGCAAGAAGAACGGCGAGTAAGCCGGCGCCCCCGAGGCCCCGCCCGGTCCGCCGGGCGGGGCTTTTTCTTTGCTCGCCATGCGCCTTAAGGCAGTGGCAGCTGCATGAGGAGCAAGACTCCGCTGTCAAAGCGGTCAGGTTTGAATGTTCCTCTGTGTGCACATGAAGGTCGACATCTATCGAGTCGGGATTCAATGTCGTGAACTTGGGCGCGTCCGGCTCCGCCAGACCGGGCTCTATGCGGCCGCTTGGGAGGGGTTTGGCGGCCGCACGAAGCCGCCCTTCGGTTGAAGGGAGGGAAGGGTGTCTTCGCCTTGCGGTAACGATCCCTCGCGTGCAAGTGAACGGCAGCGTTGCTCGTCACTCTCCCTTGTCGTCCGGATTGACTAGATCGACGTGGCTGACGCCGAGCGCTCGGGCTAACTCGTAGAGTGTGACGACGGTAGGATTCCGCCGCCCGCGTTCGAGACCGCTCAGATATTGTTGACTGAACCCGGAACGAGCTTCGATCTCCTCTTGAGTCAGGCCCTTCGCGCGACGCAACCGGCCAAAGTTCCGTCCGACCAGCTTGCGCATATCCATGCGCAACTGGTCGCAGTTTACACATTATAAGTTTATCAACTATAATATGTATTCACCTGAAGATCGAGGTCGATGGTGCAGCATATGCGATCCGCCTCGAGAGAGCGTTCTGCACAAACCAGAGATGCAAGAGGCGGGACGTGATGCACCAGTTGATGCACGCGATGGCCAATTCGCATCGACAATACGGGCAGTGTTGTGGCAATCCTCCGACCGGCGTCGCGTTCGGCATTGTGCAAGTGAAACGAACCTGACCATGAGCATACCTGCTTTCGACGATCGCCCACCCGACAGCTCGAAGCTCACGCCCTATGACGAGCGGCATCTCGCGACATACATCCGCTTGTTGGACGCTGCGGAGGAGGGTGCCGATTGGCGCGAAGCCGTGCGGATCATCTTCGGTCTCGATCCGGCGCGTGAGCCGAAACGTGCGCGCCTGGTCCATGACAGCCATCTGGCGCGCGCCCGTTGGATGATGGAAGCCGGCCATCGACACCTGCTGCGCCCGCTTCTGCACTGACCTGCAAAATTGCAAGACCGCCGCTCTGCTGCAGTCGGTGCATCGCGCGTTCGACCTCCGGGGACTTCCACGACCGCTCTCCCGCGAATATGTCGACATCGCTCATCGTGAAGGTTCTTGGAACGTGGAGGTAACGTATGCCACGGAGACCGGACTGGAGATCGCCGAGCGACTACGGATATCTGAGGCAGCTCGACCGCGCGGAACTGGCGTGGGAGTTCTTGCGGCGCAATCCCGACTATCAGAAAGACTTTGCTCGGATTGTCGAAGCAACGAGCCGGGACGCCATAGACATCGCCGAACGATGGGGGCTTTGTTTTCGCCTACGATCCTGAGCTGCCGGCCGCCGACGTTTCGCCGATCTGGCGGCCGGAGTTGGTGCCACACAGTGTGATTCTCGTTCCGGCGCCGGATAGCTTCACGAGCGCACGTCGCTTCGATTGGTTGTCTGGCGTCGCCGCCATCCTGGGGCCCGACGGCCATCATGTCGTCCTGCAGGACCGTGACGGCACCCACCGCTTGTGGCTAAGAGGATTGCGGCCTGCTGTAAAGATAGCCGCCCTCGTTCCTCTGGACGATGATGTCCTGCTCCGACTCGCCGGACTGCTGCGCCTTCGGCGGCATCTCGACGGTCGCCCGGCAGGCCCCGTTCCGCGTGCATGGACGATCACGGCCCGCTTGCACCGGCGCCTCGCCCTGATGGTCCGCGCCCTCGATGGTCATCTTGCCGGGGCAAGCTATCGCGAGATCGCCCAGGCCCTCTACGGACCAAGCGCCGTCGCAGCGTATCCGTGGAAGATATCTTCCATTCGCGGCCAGACGATCCGGCTCGTCAAAGACGCCACCGTCACCATGAAAGGCGGCTACCGCAAGCTGCTGCGCGGCGGCCGATAGCGCATCTGCGCCGCCCGCCGGGGTGTCGCCGCCGATGCTCCGCGAGTCCGTCATCCACCTGCACCGGCGTTCTCCGCCACCGTGACCGTCGATCCGCCGTCGCTGCCGACGGCTCTCGCCAGGAGCACGGAGCCTCTCGCATGCCCGATCCCACCGCCGGTCTGCCGCCACGCTATCTGCGCACGCCTGAAGCCGCACGCTTTCTCAGCCTCTCGGGGCGCACCCTGGAGAAGCATCGGACCTACGGCACGGGCCCGACCTACCGGAAGATCGGCGGCCGCGTCGTCTATGCCGTGGAAGACCTCAAGGCATGGGCCGATCGTGGCGCCAAGACCTCGACCTCCGATCCCGGCGCCGGAACCGTGCTGCCGGCCAAACGACACATGGCGACTCCGCCCGCCTATGCCGCCCGGGTTCGGCGCTGATCGGAGGTGGAGCGTGACCTCTCGGCATAAGCGGGCCAGCGAGCGGGACCAGCTCGACCTGTTCCGGGCACTGCCGGGCGACCTCGCGCCGCGCGATGCGCAGGACCTCATGGCCTATCCATTCTTCTCGCTCGCCAAGTCGAAACGCGTCCTGCCGATCGATTACCGCACCGCCGCCGTCGCCATCCGGGTCGAGGCTGTGGCGGACCACGGCATGGCAACGATCTGGGATGCGGACGTGCTGATCTGGGCCGCCTCCCAGATCGTGGAGGCGAGGGACGCCGGGTTGAAGACGTCCCGTCTGATGGCCGCGACTCCCTACGAGATCCTGACCTTCGTCGGCCGCGGCACTGGCTCGAGGGACTACGATCGCCTGAAGGCCGCGCTCGACCGGCTGCAATCGACCAGTGTGCTGACCTCCATCCGCCAGCCGGCAGAACGGCGGCGTCACCGCTTCTCCTGGATCAACGAATGGAAGGAGACGGCCGATCCGAACGGCCGGCCGCTCGGGCTCGAGCTGATCCTGCCCGATTGGTTCTATGCCGGCGTGCTGGACGATGCGCTCGTGCTCACGATCGACCGGGCATACTTCGATCTGACGGGTGGGTTGGAGCGCTGGCTCTACCGCGTCGTGCGCAAGCACGGCGGTCGCCAGGCCGGCGGCTGGAGTTTCGACTTTCCGCATTTGCACGCCAAATCCGGCAGCCTCTCGCCGCTAAAACACTTCGCCTACGACGTGCGCGAGATCGTGCGCCGCCAGACGCTGCCGGGCTACCGGCTGGTCGTCGAGCGTGGTCCGCGCGGCGCGGAGCGCCTCACCTTCACACCGGTTTTGCGTGACCCGGCGACATTGCGCCAAACCGCGCGTCTTGGGGACAAGCTGTGACTCCCCTCGTGCCATCGGGGACGGCGACTATCGTGCCATCGGGGACCCGATCCTCGTGCTATCGGGGACCGCAATCGCCCAAAAGTCTTTGGCGTTCAACAGGTTGGAGCGGCCGTAACTTCTCTAACTCAGATTCCTTCGGAATCTGTCTAACGGACCGCACTCATCCACCGTCGGGGATAACAGGCTACCCGGTAAGGGAACTGTTCAAACGCGTGCCTCCCGCCCGGGCTGGAGGTGCCGCTTGAGCGACCTCACGCATGTCGAGCTCCTGTGGCTCGAGAAGCAGACCGAGCATTGGATCCGCTTCGGCCGGGTCGCAGCGGAGCAGATCCTCGATCGTCGTCGGCGCGTCCTGTCGTTTGCGCCTGGCAGCATTTTCGCCTTCGTGCGCTGGGCGGCCAACGACTACGGTACGGTGGCGTCGCGTATCGACATCCTGCGTGCCGTTCGATCCAGCGAAGCCTGCGCAACGGTTCCGTTTGTACGCCCTGGCGCTGACATCCTGCTGCGAGCGTCCGGCTGGCCGAAGGTCAAGCACGTGCTGCAGATGATCGACATCGTCGAGTCGCTTGGCATCGATGCCGCCGATGCAGCACCGGACTATTGGCGTCACGTTCACAATCGTCTGTCGGTCGGCGAAGCGCTGAGACCCTACACCTTGGCGCGCCACAAAGCCTGGCTTCTTCGGCAGCGGATTGACCCGTGACCGGCCGAGCGCACGTGCTCGTGGCCACGCTCGCCGGTGTTGGCGCCCTGGCGTTGACCTTCGGTAGGGGGGCGCTTCCGCTCTACGTGTGGAACGCCTCGGCAAGTGTGCCTGTGGGTCTCTACCGGCTGCAGGCCACTGGCGAGCGGTACATCACCGAACTTGTCGTCGTCCTGCCTCCAGAGCCTCTCGCTATCTTCCTCGCAGACGGCGGCTACCTGCCGCGCGGCGTTCCCATACTGAAGCGGGTCCTAGCGCTTCCAGGGCAGACCGTCTGCAGAGAAGGTCTAACGGTCCTGGTCGATGCGATCGCCATCGGTGTAGCGCGCGAACGCGACGGACGGGGCCGGCTGCTTCCCGTCTGGCAGGGATGCCACGTCATCGCCGCGGGTGAGCTCTTCCTGATGAACGGGCAGTCGGCGGACTCACTGGACGGGCGGTACTTCGGGCCGCTTCCGGCGTCCGCCGTCATCGGCCGCGCGCACCCCGTCTGGATCGAGAAGGAGGATTGACCATGCAACGCTCTCGCGTTCAAGCAGCCGCTTCCTTGTTCGCGCGGCGCCGCGGCCCTTTCTCCTTTCCGGCCAAGCTCCGGCGAGAGGTTGTCCGGTCGGCCGTGCCGATGATCGTGATCCTGCTGACGTCGTGCGCGACCGAGTTTGCTGGGCGGGCACATGCCCAATCCGCTGTCGTTGCGCAGTCCCAAGGCGCATCTACCGCCGATCCTTTCGCGCGTTTCGTTATTGAAGCTGCACATCGGTTCGGCGTGCCCGTTTCCTGGATCAGCGCCGTGATGGCGATGGAAAGTGGCGGCGACGTGCTGGCGCTCTCGCCACAAGGCGCCATGGGGTTGATGCAGATCATGCCCGACACCTGGGCCGGTTTGCGTGTCCGTCATGGGCTCGGTGCCGACCCGTATGAGCCGCGCGACAACATTCTTGCCGGCGCGGCATACTTACGGGAGATGCACGATCGCTACGGATCGCCAGGCTTTCTGGCTGCCTACAATGCAGGGCCTACGCGCTACGACGAATGCCTGGCGACGGGCCGCGAGCTGCCGGCCGAGACCCAGCTCTACGTCGCCAGGCTCGCACCGTTGATCGGAGAAGGGCAGGCCAATGGCATGGTCACCGTCAACCGCCGCGCCTTGTCGTGGAAGGACTCGCCGCTGTTTGCTGCGCGTGATCAGGGCAGTCCCGCAGCCACGTCGTCATCATTCCGAACGTCATCAGACCGAACGTCGGCCAGCCGTTCCGTTGTTGGCGCATCTGCACTGGCCCCGCAAGCTGACGGACTGTTTGTGCCTGGTGGAAACGCAATGCGGCTGCCGTGATGCGAAGCACCGGCAATCGTATGCTTTCGATCATTCCGGCGAAGGTGCTCAGGAGGTTTATCGGTCGGGAGTCACTGGATCATGGACGGCAAGATAAAGCGGGTTGCCCCGCTGCCGGCGCCACGCGCCTAATAGACTGTCTGCACGTTGTTTCTTGAGCAGCTCGCGGCAGCTTGTTGCGGCGCTCGGGTGGCTCTTGAATCGATTTATCGTTTGCATTCAACGCTCCGAGCGCCGTCGCTCGAAGGCACGGCCTCCTGCCGCTACGCCGGAACGACCTTTTCTACGCCACGCCACGATGCGCGCAATCGGCCCCTTGTGGGCCTTGGCGCGGCTTCCAATCGTCATGCCATGGCACGCGATGACGACGACTTTCGACTCCGGCCCGGCAAGATCCGGGATCGGGGCAGTGCGCGCATCGGCGCACGCCGCGCCGGCGGCGTGCGCGGCCGGCCGACCAGCTTCACCGGACAGATTCAGCAGGCCATCCGGCGCGCCGGCGGCGATCCTTCCCGGTTGAACGGGACCGGAAAGGGAAGCGGCCGGTTCAATGCGCGGGGGCGCGGGGCGGCGGTGGCGGCGGCGCTGAAGAATCGGAGTGCCTGGAGTCGGGACGGCGGAACCCGAACCCGGTCGCGGCGGGTCGCGGTCAAGGTTCGCGTCGTGAAGCTCAATCCGCAGCGCGGCGGCGCCCGGGGACGGCAATTCGTCAGTGCCAAGGCGGTCGACGCCCACCTGCGCTATCTCCAGCGAGACGGCGTCACGAAGGACAGAGAGAGGGGCCGAGTCTATTCGGCCAGCAGGGATGTCGAGGACGGTCCTGCGTTTGTCGAACGCGGCCGCGCGGACCGCCACCAGTTTCGCTTCATCGTGTCGGCCGAGGACGGCGTCGAGCTCTCCGATCTCCGCGCCACCACGCGCGATCTGATGAAGCAGATGGAAGCCGACCTTGGCACCCGGCTCGACTGGATCGCGGTCGATCACCACAACACCGGCCATCCCCACACCCACATCATCGTCCGGGGTGTGACCGATGACCGCAAGACCCTCAACATCGCCGGCGACTACATCGCCTATGGGATCCGGGAGCGGGCGAGCGAGGTGGTGACCCGGGAACTCGGCCGTCAGACGGAGCAGGAGGTGTCCCGGAGCTTGGAGCGGGAGGTCAATGCCGACCGCTTTACCCGCCTCGACAGCCTGCTGATCGCCGAGCAGCGGAGCCGCAACGAGTTCGCCGACCTGCGGCCGGACCGGGACACCCTCGAAAGCCTGCGACAAAACCGGGCACTGCTGATCCAGCGGGCGCGCAAGCTGGAGCGCATGGGCTTGGCCAGCGAGGTGGAACCGGGGCGCTGGACCGTGTCGCCCAGGGCCGAACCCGTCTTGCGGGAATTGGGCGAGCGCGGCGACATCATCAAGACCATGCACCGGGCATTGGAGCGGGAAGGGCTGGCCGACGCCCGGTCTATCGCGGGCTATGTCCTGCACCGGCAGAAGGTGGCCGAGCCGATTGTCGGCCGTGTGCTCGACAAGGGGCTGGCCAGCGACGAAATGGACGAGCGGGTGCGGCTGGTGATCGACGGCGTGGACGGGCGTGTCCATCACCTCGAGATCGATCCAGCCCGTGCCGAGGAGGTGCAGCGCGGTATGATCGTGGCGATGGGTTCCGCCCAAGCCGGACCGCGCGCCTCGGACCGCAACATCCTGGCGATTGCCGGCAAGGAGGGCATCTATCGGCCGACCAGGCATCTGGAGCAGGCCGTCGGCACTGTCGAGCGTCTGGGTGGCGATCCCGCGGCCTACGTCCGATCCCATGTGCGGCGCCTGGAGGCGCTGCGCCGGGCGGGCCATGTCGAGCGGATCGACGCCGACCAGTGGCGCGTTCCAGCCGACTTGCCCGAGCGCGGGCAGTCCTACGATCTCGCGCGGGACCGGACGACCGGCCGGATAAGGGTTCTCTCGCCCACGGGCCTTGGGCAGCAGATCGGCCATGACGGTGCGACCTGGCTCGATCGCGAGCTGGTGTCCCATCAGCGCACGGTCTTAGCGGATGACGGCTTCGGCCGGGACGTGATGGCGGCGTTGGCCAGGCGTCGGCGTTGGCTGGCCGACAAGGGCTACGCCGCTGACCTTGGCGACGGCCGAGTCCGTGCGTCAAGAGATTTGGTGCTGCGGCTGGAGGCTCGTGACATCGAGCGCGAGGGCAGGGCGCTCGCCGCCGAGCGGGGCCGGGAATGGCAGCCCGCCATTGCCGGCAACCAAGTCAGCGGTCAATTGGTCGGTTCTGCGCAGCTTGCCAGCGGCCGGTTCGCCATGATCGATGATGGGCTGGGTTTCAGCCTGGTGCCCTGGCGGCCGGCGCTCGAGCAACACGTCGGCCGTGTCGTCTCGGGAGTCGCGTTGCCCGGCGGCGACGTGAACTGGTCCTTCAAACGGAGCCGAGGGCTGGGGCTCTAACCAGTGAGCGAGCGAAGGCGTGAAGACCGTCTCCCGGCTCGACAGCGGCTCTTCATTTCGTCATCCACAGTGGCGTTCAAGCGGTCTGATCCAGTTTCCGAATTGCACGCCAGGGCCGCCGCGTGGGCGCTCCGCGTGATCCTGCTCTTGTACTGACGACGAGTGACGGCCTGATCTTGCGTCGCTATGTCCGCGACCAAGATCCTCTGGGGGCAGGTGACCCTCGTTTTCGCCATCGTGCTCGTCACCCTGTGGGGAGCAACGCAATGGACGGCCTGGCGGCTGGGCTATCAGCTCCAGCTCGGGCCGCCCTGGTTCGAACTCGCCGGCGTTCCGGTCTACCTCCCACCGGCCTTCTTCTGGTGGTGGTACGCCTATGACGCCTATGCACCTTCCATTTTCGTCGAAGGCGCCTGCATCGCGGCCTCGGGCGGGTTTATCTCGATTGCTGTCGCGATCGGCATGTCGGTCTGGCGCGCACGCGAAGCCAAGAACGTGGCCACCTATGGCTCGGCGCGCTGGGCGACAGCGCGCGAGGCACGCATCGCCGGGCTGATCGGCCCGGACGGGGTCGTGCTTGGAAAGCTCGGTGCCGACTACCTGCGTCATGACGGACCAGAGCATGTCCTCTGCTTTGCGCCGACGCGTAGCGGGAAGGGTGTCGGCCTGGTTGTGCCGACCCTGCTGACCTGGCCGGGCAGCTCGATCGTGCACGACATCAAGGGCGAGAACTGGGAGCTGACCTCGGGCTTCCGGTCACGGCATGGCCGCGTGCTGCTGTTCGACCCGACCAATGCGGAGTCGGCTGCCTACAACCCGCTGCTCGAGGTCCGTCGGGGAGAATGGGAGGTCCGCGACGTCCAGAACATTGCCGACGTCCTTGTCGACCCCGAGGGGGCGCTGGAGCGCCGGAACCATTGGGAAAAGACCAGCCACGCCCTGCTGGTCGGCGCGATCCTGCATGTCCTTTATGCGGGGCAGGACAAGACGCTGGCCGGCGTCGCGGCCTTCCTGTCCGATCCGAAGCAGCCGATCGAGACGACGCTCCGGGCGATGATGACGACGCCACATCTCGGAGAAGCCGGGACCCATCCGGTGATCGCCTCGGCCGCCCGGGAACTGCTGAACAAGAGCGAGAACGAGCGCTCCGGCGTGCTCTCGACTGCCATGTCCTTCCTCGGCCTGTACCGGGATCCCGTGGTGGCCCAGGTGACCTGCCGCTGCGACTGGCGTATCCGCGATCTTGTCGAGAATGAGCGGCCGACAAGCCTTTATCTCGTCGTGCCGCCATCCGACATCAGCCGGACCAAGCCGCTGGTGCGGCTCGTGTTGAACCAGATCGGCCGTCGGCTGACCGAAGAGCTCCATGCCAAGGGCCGGCGGCACAGGCTGCTGCTCATGCTCGATGAGTTCCCCGCATTGGGTCGCCTCGACTTCTTCGAATCCGCGCTCGCCTTCATGGCCGGATACGGGCTGAAGAGCTTTCTCATCGCCCAGTCGCTCAACCAGATCGAGAAGGCGTACGGCCCGAACAATGCCATTCTCGACAACTGCCATGTGCGCGTCTCCTTCGCCACCAACGACGAGCGGACTGCCAAGCGCGTTTCGGATGCGCTCGGCACCGCCACCGAGATTCGCGATGCGAGGAACTATGCCGGCCATAGGCTCAGTCCCTGGCTCGGTCACCTCATGGTTTCGCGGCAGGAGACGGCGCGACCGCTGTTGACGCCCGGCGAGGTGATGCAGTTGCCGGCCACCGACGAACTGGTGCTGGTCTCAGGCTGTCCACCCATTCGGGCCAGGAAGGCACGGTATTACGAGGATCCGCGCCTGACGGAGCGTCTGTTTCCTGCACCGAAGCCGGAAAGGCCGAGGGTTGCCAGCACGGCGGCGGATGACTGGAGCGGTGCGTCTATTCCGGCGAGTCCGGAAGGCGAAAAGGGAGCGACGGGGCCGCGTGCGGTGCATCCCGTCGATGATCCCGCCAACGGCGGAATCCGCCGAGAGCCGGAGCTTGCCGAGCATGAAGACATCGCACCCGAGCCTCCTACGCCCTCACCGGAGTTCGCGTTTGGCGAGGATGAGCCCGACGAGGACGCCGTGCGCGCTCGAGCGTTGCGCGCCGCCGCCCGAGGTCTCGCCCGCCAGGCCGTATTGGATCCCGGCGACGGTATCGACCTCTGAGCCGCCGGATGCGGACCAAGCATACGTTCCGCCTGCCGCCCGATCTGGCGATCAAGCTCGCCGACTATGCACAGCGCAAGCGCGTGCCGCAGGCGCTCATCGTGGAAACCGCCCTCGCATCCTTCCTGTCACCGGACGGTTCCGAAAGGCTGGAAGGGGCGCTCGGTCGCCGACTGGACCGGCTCATCCGGCAGGTCGAACGGCTGGAGCGCCATGTCACCATCTCCAATGAAGCGTTGGCGCTCTTCGTACGCTTCTGGCTGACGGCGACTCCACCTCTGCCGGATACAGCGCAGCCGGGCGCGCAGGCCAAGGGCCGGGAGCGTTACGAAGGTTACGTCGAGGCACTCGGGCGACGTTTGGCAAAAGGTCGAACCTTGGCCGACGAGATCTCCCAGGACATCGAGCCGAGAGAGCCAGCAACAGACGAGCGCGGCGATACGACCTGAGGCCGGACCGCCGTCCGCCTGCCTTTGCACGCCAGGACACTACGCCCCCTTCGGCCTTGTTGCGCCGACCCATTTCCTCCTCCTTCTAATCGATCCCATTCCACGACCGCTCCTCGGACGGTCCTGCAATCGGGGTGACGGTGACGGTCCATTCCTTCCAGGCTGAGGTGATCTCCCGCGGCGCCCGCATGCTGCGTACCGCCTTGGGTCCGGCTATCGCCGCCTGGCTCGAAGATTCCTCCGTTGTCGAGGTGATGCTGAACCCCGATGGGCGGCTCTGGGTCGACCGGCTTTCGAGCGGCCTGGTCGCGACCCAAGAGCGGCTCGCGCCCGCCGAGGGCGAGCGCATCGTGCGGTTGGTCGCCCATCATGTCGGCACCGAGGTCCATCCTGGCAGCCCGCGCGTGTCGGCGGAGCTGCCCGAGACGGGAGAGCGCTTCGAAGGGCTCCTCCCTCCTGTCGTCGCAGCGCCATCCTTCGCAATCCGCAAGCCTGCGGTCGCCGTCTTCACCCTCGAGGACTACGCCGCGGCTGGCATCATGACGGCCGGCCAGGCCGACGTACTCCGGCAGGCCGTTGTGGACCGTCGAAACATCCTCGTCGCCGGCGGCACCTCGACGGGCAAGACGACCCTCGCCAATGCGCTCCTGGCCGAGGTGGCCAAGACTTCCGACCGGGTAGTGCTGATCGAGGATACCCGCGAGCTGCAATGCCGCGCCGCCAACCTGGTGGCATTGCGGACCAAGGATGGCGTGGCGTCGCTGTCCGATCTGGTGCGCTCATCGCTCCGGCTGCGGCCCGACCGCATCCCGATCGGCGAAGTGCGCGGTGCCGAAGCCCTCGATCTCCTGAAGGCCTGGGGCACTGGTCATCCTGGCGGCATCGGTACCATCCACGCCGGCACGGCCATCGGTGCGCTGCGGCGCTTAGAACAGCTCATCCAGGAAGCCGTCGTCACCGTGCCGCGGGCCCTCATCGCCGAGACGATCGACCTGATCGCCGTGCTGTCGGGCCGCGGTGTGGCTCGCCGGTTGACCGAGCTCGCCGGCGTAAATGGTCTCGGCGACGACTCGGACTATGCACTCTCACCCGCAGGAGAACGGCAATGATGTACTTCGCGATACGGCGCGCCGTCACGGCCACCGCCATTCTGTCATCGATACTGCTGGCCCTCTCGTCGGCGGCCTACGCGGCGGGTTCCAGCATGCCGTGGGAGCAGCCATTGCAGCAGGTCCTGCAATCGGTCGAAGGTCCCGTGGCCAAGATCGTTGCCGTGATCATCATCATCGTCACCGGCCTCACCTTGGCCTTCGGCGACACCTCCGGCGGTTTTAGGCGCCTGATCCAGATCGTGTTCGGCATCTCGATCGCCTTTGCCGCCTCGAGCTTCTTCCTGTCGTTCTTCTCCTTCGGCGGTGGGGTCCTGGTCTGATGACCGAACCCGTCCCCGGCCTCGTGGTGCCGCTTCACCGCGCCCTGACCGAGCCGATCCTGCTGGGCGGCGCGCCGCGGTCGGTCGCGATCCTCAATGGCACGCTGGCCGCCGCGGTCGGCCTTGGCCTGCGCCTGTGGATCGCCGGCCTCCTGCTCTGGCTGATCGGTCATGGCCTGGCGGTCTGGGCAGCCAGACGCGACCCACTGTTCGTCGACGTAGTGCGCCGCCACCTGCGCATCCCCGGTCGGCTGAGTGTGTGAGGACCATGGCATGATGAACCTCAGCGAATACCGTAGCTCGGCCACCCGCCTCGCGGACTTTCTGCCGTGGGCGGGACTCGTTGCTTCAGGCGTTGTCCTCAACAAGGATGGGTCCTTCCAGCGCACGGCGCATTTCCGGGGACCCGATCTCGACTCGGCCGTGCCGGCCGAGCTCGTCGGCGTCGCCGGGCGCCTCAACAACGCGCTACGTCGCCTAGGCTCCGGCTGGGCGATCTTTGTCGAGGCACAGCGGCAGCCGTCCAGCACCTATCCGGAGAGCAGCTTCTCGGATGCAGCTTCCGCTCTGGTCGATGCCGAGCGGAAGGCCGCTTTCGAAGAGGAGGGCGCTCACTACGAATCGGCCTATCTCTTGACCTTTCTCTACCTGCCGCCGGCGTGGGAGTCTGCCGGAGCCGAGCGCTTTCTCTACGAGGGTCGCGCCCGCGCCGAGGGTGCCGACGCACACGAGATCCTGGCGGGTTTTATCGATCGGACGGATCGTGTCCTAAAACTTCTCGAAGGCTTCATGCCTGAAAGCCGCTGGCTCGACGATGGCGAGACGCTGACCTATCTCCATTCCTGCATCTCGACCCGGCGCCAGCGCGTGCGCGCACCGGAAGTGCCGATGTATCTCGATGCGCTGCTGGCCGATCAGCCACTGACGGGCGGTCTGGAGCCGAAGCTCGGTGACACGCATCTGCGCGTGCTCACCATCGTGGGCTTCCCGGCAGCGACCACACCGGGGATTCTGGATGAGCTCAATCGGCTGGCCTTTGCCTATCGCTGGTCCACCCGGGCGATCATGCTCGACAAGACCGACGCCACCAGGCTCCTGACCCGGATTCGCCGGCAGTGGTTCGCCAAGAGGAAGTCGATCGCCGCGATCCTCAAGGAGGTGATGACCAACGAGGCATCGACGCTCCTCGATACGGACGCCCATAACAAGGCGATCGATGCCGATGCCGCCCTGCAGGAGCTCGGCTCCGACGTGGTCGGCGCGGCCTACTGCACGGTGACGGTCACGGTATGGGACGACGACCCACGCATCGCCAATGAGAGGCTGCGCCTCGTCGAGAAGGTGATCCAGGGGCGGGATTTCACGTGCATGGCGGAAACCGTCAATGCCGTCGATGCCTGGTTCGGTTCCCTGCCGGGACACGCCTACGCAAATGTTCGTCAGCCGCCGGTCTCCACGCTCAATCTGGCGCACATGATTCCGCTCTCCGCGGTCTGGGCGGGGCCGGCGCGGGACGATCATCTGGACGCCCCGTCGCTCTTCTTCGGCAGGACCGAGGGCGCGACGCCGTTCCGCTTCTCCCTTCATGTGGGCGATGTCGGCCACACGCTCGTGGTCGGCCCGACCGGCGCCGGCAAATCCGTGCTGCTGGCCCTGATGGCGTTGCAGTTTCGGCGCTACGACAAGGCACAGGTCTTCGCTTTCGACTTCGGCGGCTCGATCCGCGCCACCGCTCTCGCCATGGGCGGCGATTGGCACGATCTGGGTGGCGCACTCACCGAAGATGCTGACGCACCTGTCGCTCTCCAGCCGCTCGCGCTCATCGACGACATCGCCGAACGCGGCTGGGCAGCGCAGTGGATCTCGGGCCTCCTGGCGCGTGAGAAGATCGCGATCACACCGGAGGTGAAGGATCATCTATGGTCGGCACTGGGTTCGCTGGCTTCGGCTCCGCTCGGTGAGCGCACGCTCACAGGCCTGTCGGTGCTGCTGCAGTCGACGGCGATCAAGCGGGCCCTCCAACCTTACTGCCTGGGCGGTTCCTTCGGACGCCTGCTCGATGCCGAGGCCGAGCGGCTGGGCGACGGCGCGGTCCAGGTATTCGAGACCGAAGGCCTGATCGGCACTGGGGCGGCGTCCGCAGTCCTTGCCTATCTCTTCCACCGCATCGAGGCCCGGCTCGACGGGCGGCCGACTCTGCTCATCGTCGACGAAGGCTGGCTGGCCCTCGATGACGAGGGCTTCGCGGGCCAGCTCCGCGAATGGCTGAAGACCTTGCGCAAGAAGAACGCCTCGGTTGTCTTTGCCACGCAGTCGCTCTCCGACATTGACGGCTCCGCCATCGCGCCGGCCATCATCGAGAGCTGTCCGACTCGTCTCTTCCTGCCGAACGAGCGGGCGATCGAGCCGCAGATCACCGCCATCTATCGCCGCTTTGGTCTCAACGACCGCCAGATCGAGATCCTCGCGCGGGCAACGCCAAAGCGCGACTACTACTGTCAGTCCCGCCGCGGCAACCGCCTGTTCGAACTCGGCCTCGGCGAGGTGGCGCTTGCCCTGACGGCGGCCTCGTCGAAGTCCGACCAGGCGCTGATCGAACGCATCCTCGCCGAGCACGGTCGCAAGGGCTTCCTCGCCGGCTGGCTTCCAGCCCGCGGCGTGGCCTGGGCCGCCGACCTCATCCCGGACCTCAACACAGGAGAATCGTCATGATGTCGATCCGTCGTGTCGGCGTAGCGGTTGCCCTCGTCATTGCGGGCAGCGCGTTGCCGGCTTCCGCTCAGATGACCGTATTCGATCCCAGCAACTATTCGCAAAACCTCCTGACGGCCGCGCGCACCTTGCAGCAGGTCAACAACCAGATCCTGTCGCTGCAGAACGAAGCACAGATGCTGATCAACCAGGCGCGTCACCTCACGAGCCTGCCGTACTCCTCGCTGCAGCAACTGCAGCAGTCCATCGGCCGGACCCGGCAATTGCTCGGTCAGGCGCAGAACATCGCCTATGACGTCCAGCAGATCGATCAGGCGTTCTCGACGACCTATGCGCCGGCGTCGGCGAACCTGTCGGATTACGCGCTGATCTCCAACGCGCAGGCGCGCTGGCAGAACTCGGTGGTGGGATTGCAGGATGCCCTTCGCGTCCAGGCGACAGTGGTCGGCAACATCGACACCCATCGCTCAGAAATGTCCGCCCTCGTCGGTGCGAGCCAGGGCGCAGCAGGCGCGCTCGAGGCCGCACAGGCCGGCAACCAGCTCCTCGCGCTTCAGGCACAGCAGCTCGCCGACCTGACGGCGGCCGTTGCCGCGCAGGGCCGGGCCCAGAGCCTCGAAGCGGCCGCGCGGGTTGCTGCGCAGGATCAGGCGAGGGAGCAGCTCCGGCGCTTCCTCACGCCCAATCAGGGTTATCAGCCCTCGACCGTCCGGATGTTCCATGAGTGAGCGCGCCGCCACGTAGGCACGATCCACGGAGTGAAAGACGATGGGCGGCACAGGCGTCATCGACCGGTTCCTCGAAGTCTTCACCAGCTATATCGACAGTGGCTTCGGGCTTCTGGGCAGCGAGGTCGGATTCCTGGCGGCCACGCTGGCCGCGATCGATTTGACACTGGCTGCGCTGTTCTGGGCCTGGGGCAGGGACGAGGATGTCGTCGCGCGCCTCGTCAAGAAGACGATATTCGTCGGCATCTTCGCCTACCTCATCGGCAACTGGAACAGTCTCGCCCGCATCGTCTTCGACAGCTTTGCGGGCCTGGGCCTGAAGGCCTCCGGCACCGGCCTGTCGCCGGCCGACTTTCTGCGCCCGGGGCGCGTCGCCCAGGTCGGTCTCGATGCCGGCCGACCGATTCTCGACTCGATCTCCGGGTTGATGGGCTATGTCAGCTTCTTCGAGAACTTCATCCAGATCGCGGTGCTGCTGTTCGCTTGGGTGGTGGTGCTGCTGGCTTTCTTCATCCTGGCCGTCCAGCTCTTCATCACCCTGATCGAGTTCAAGCTGACGACCTTGGCGGGCTTTGTGCTCATCCCCTTCGGGCTCTTCAGCAAGACCGCGTTTCTGGCCGAGCGCGTGCTGGGCAACGTCGTCTCCTCCGGCGTGAAGATCCTGGTGCTGGCCGTCATCGTCGGCATCGGCTCGACCCTGTTCTCGCAGTTCACCTCGGGATCGGGCGGCGCTCAGCCCTCCATCGAGGATGCCATGGCGCTGGTGCTCGCCTCGCTGGCGCTGCTGGGGCTGGGCATCTTCGGGCCCGGCATCGCCAACGGCATCGTCTCGGGCGGCCCCCAACTCGGGGCCGGCGCGGCGGTGGGGACCGGCCTGGCTGCCGGCGGCCTCGGCGTCGCGGCAGGCGCCATTGCCGCAGGCGGCGCGAGCGCCGTAGCCGGGGCGGCGCGCGGCTCCGCGGCGCTCGCCGGCGGGGCGGCGGCCGCCTACCGCGGCGGCGGCTTGTCCGGCGTGACCGTGTCGGGAATGTCCGGCGCGGTCAGTCCGCTCCGCCGGGCTGGGTCGAGTCTTGCGACCAGCTTCGACGCGGGCGGTCGCGCCGCTGTCGGCGGTGGAGCAGAGGCGGGCGAGGCGCCTGCACCACGGGACGCGCCGCCTGACTGGGCGCGGCGCATGCGGCGAAGCCAGGCCGCGAGTCATGGCGCCTCGGCCGCCATTCATGCCGTCCGCTCCGGCGATCATGGCGGCGGCGGATCGTCTGTCGATCTCTCCGAAGGGAACCGTTGATGTTCAATCGTTCTTCCGTGCGCTACGGCCATACGCCGGTAGCGGAGACGCCTTATCAGAAGGCCGCGCAGGTCTGGGATGACCGCATCGGCTCGGCGCGGGTGCAGGCGAGGAACTGGCGCTTGATGGCCTTCGGCTGCCTGGTCCTAGCGGCCGGTTTGGCCGGCGGTCTCGTCTGGCAGGCGGCCCGCGGCACCATCACGCCCTGGGTCGTCCAGGTCGACAGGCTCGGCCAGGCGCAGGCCGTTGCGCCGGCCGATGCCTCCTACCGGCCCACCGACCCGCAGATCGCTTTCCACCTGGCGCGCTTCATCGAGGACGTGCGCGGCCTGCCGGCCGACGCCGTCGTGCTGCGCCAAGGCTGGCTGCGCGCCTACGAGTTCACGACCGATCGCGGCGCCGCGGCGCTGAACGACTACGCCCGCCGCAACCATCCCTTCGCCAGGCTCGGGAAGATGCAGATCTCCGTCGAGGTCTCGAGCGTCATTCGAGCATCCCCGGACAGTTTCCGCGTGGCCTGGACCGAACGCCGGTATGAGAGCGGCCAGCTCGCCGCTACCGAGCGTTGGACCGCCATCCTCACCATCGTGATCGAGACGCCGCGCGATGCCGATCGCCTGCGCAAGAACCCGCTGGGTGTCTTCGTAAACGCCATCAACTGGTCAAAGGAGCTCGCACAATGATGCAGCAAAGAGGCACTGCGCCGGTCCCGAGGACGTCTGTACTCGCAGCCTGCCGGAGTGCCGCGCGGCCCGTCATGCTGATCTCCCTGATCTCGATTGCGGGGTGCGCGTCGACCAAGCCACCGCAAATCAGCTACGACGAGAGCGTGCCGCCGCTCCCTGTGTCGCCGGTTCCCATCGACGATCGGCCGCGGTCGTTGCACGTTCCGCCGTCTTGGACGCCGGCGCGCGGCGGCAGCATAGTGGAAGCGAAGGAGCCGATCGCCCGGGTCGAAGCCGCCAACGGTGCCGCGCGTATCGAGCCGCGCCGCGATGGGTATTTCAACGCCGTGCAGGTGTTCCCCTACAGCCCGGGCGCGCTTTATCAGATCTACGTCGCACCGGGACAGGTCACCGACATCGCCCTCGAGCCGGGCGAGCAACTGACCGGGTCCGGGCCAGTGGCGGCCGGCGATACCGTGCGCTGGATCATCGGCGACACCGAAAGCGGCAACGGCGATACGCGTCGCGTTCACATCCTGGTCAAGCCGACCCGGCCTGCCATCGAGACCAACCTCGTGGTCAACACCGACCGGCGCACCTATCTGATCGAGCTGCGCGCCCACGAGCGGCTCTACATGCCGTCGGTCGCCTGGTTCTATCCCGGAAGCCGAGGCAAAAGCGTTCGCGCGGCGCCATCGGCGCCGGTCCTGCCCGAGGTGGCACAGCGTCGCTACCGGTACGCGATCGATGGCGACGGTCCGCCCTGGCGACCCGTCAACGCCTATGACGATGGGCGCAAGGTCTACATCGAGTTCTCGCCGGGCATCGTGCAGGGCGAGATGCCGCCGCTCTTCATTGTCGGTCCGGACGGTAAGCCGGAGATCGTCAACTACCGTACTTACGGAAACGTGCTGATCGTCGATCGGCTGTTCGCCGCGGCCGAGCTGCGGTTGGGTGGTGAGAATCAGCAGAAGGTTCGGATCGTCCGCGCAGACGGCAGGCCGCAGCGATGACGGATCAGTCGCTGTCCGAGTCCCCAAACGCCAGCGTCGCACGTCCCTTCAGGCTGCGGTCGGAGGGGCCACGCGTGATGCGTCTTTCGCGCAATGTCCTGGTCGGCGGCACGGCATTGGCCTCGATCCTGATCTGTGGCGCCGTGCTGTGGGCCTTGCAGAGCGATCGGCTGCGCGGGTCCGCGCCCCAGGAGCTCTACACCACCGATCGGCCGCGCATGGCCGATGGCCTTGCCGCGTTGCCGCGCGATTACGCCGGAGTCCCTCGCGACGTCCCGCCGCTCGGGCCGCCGCTGCCCGGCGATCTCGGCCGGCCGATCGTGGCAGCCCAGGCCCAGTCCGGTCTGTCCGCACCCGATGCGGAACAGCAGCGCCGGGCGCAGGAGACGGAAGCAGCTCGCGTCAGCCGCCTGTTTGCTCCAGGCAATCGCCAGCAACAGCCGGTGAGTGCAGGTCCGACTCCTTCTCAGGGATCGATATCCGGGGGCTTGGCATCGGCCGATGAGGCATCGATCCAGAACGGGCAGGATCGAAAACTCGCCTTCATGAACGCGCCCGTCGATCGGCGTACGACGAGTCCCGATCGCCTGGCGCGCGCCGCATCGCCCTATATCCTGCAGGCGGGCACCGTCATTCCGGCGGCCCTCATCACCGGCCTGCGGTCCGATCTTCCCGGCCAGATCACGGCGCAGGTGACGGAGAACGTCTACGACACGCCCACCGGCGGATCGCTGCTGATTCCCCAGGGCGCCCGGCTGATCGGGGTCTACGACAGTCAGGTTTCGTTCGGGCAGTCACGTCTTCTGCTGGTGTGGACGCGGCTTATCCTGCCGAATGGCCATTCGATCGTGCTCGAGCGCCAGCCCGGAGCCGATGCCGCCGGGCAGGCCGGGCTGGAGGATGGCGTTGACCATCACTGGGGCGCGTTGTTCAAGGCGGCGCTGCTTTCGACCATCCTGGCGGTCGGCACCGAACTCGGGTCCGACCAGAACGATAGCGACATTATTCGCGCTTTGCGCCGCGGAACCGGCGACACCGTAAACCAGGCCGGACAGCAGATCGTGCGGCGCAATCTCAACATCCAGCCCACGCTGACCATCCGTCCCGGTTATCCCGTGCGGGTGATCGTGACCCGCGATCTTGTGCTTCAGCCTTATCGCGGATAGGAGGCGGGCGATGTCCAAGCTGAGACTGGGCGCCATCCTGGACGAGAAGCCGGTGAAGCTGACCGTCGACCTGCCGGCGTCGGTCCATCGCGATCTCCTCGCTTATGCCGAGGTGCTTGGTCGCGAAACCGGACAGGCGATCGATCCGGCAAAGCTCGTGGCGCCCATGCTGGGACGCTTCATGGCGACGGATCGGGCCTTTGCCAAGGCACGCAAAGCCGCTGGCGGTGCTGGTTCGGCCGGCCCGGGCCGAGAAGCTAAGTGACCAAGGTCGGGTAGTGATGCTTCCGCAGCAGGTCGATGAAGCGCGCCAGCGCGGGGTTGTTGTTGGCGTCATCCCAGCACGCGGTGAAAGGGATGTAGCTGGGACCAGACGCGTCACGCACCTCGCGATAGACGACGCCGGGATAAGCTAATCCCATCCACGACTCGCAATGGATGCTGATCCTGTCGCCGGCCTCTAGCATGGCCAGGATGCTTTCGCTGCTGACGTCCCAGCCCACGACGTCGGGCGCGTCGCCCGGTGCCGATAGCTTCTGCACGATGATGTTGTGCAGATCCGGTCCCGGATCTCGCCGGCTCAGCAAGAAGACCTCGCCTTTGAGGTCGGTCCAATAAATCATGTCGCTGCTTGTCAAACGATGCCCAGCGGGTAGCGCAGCGATGATCCTTTCGGACCAAAGCAGCATCGACGGTCCGCCATGGTCCCTGGCTTCGCCCACGATGATGACGATGTCGACGTCTCCGGCTCGAAGCCCGTCGAACAGCCGGGCACGAGAACGCTCGACGATGTTGATCTCGATGTGCGGAGACGCCTGGATGTAGCCCGCAAGGATCAAGCGCAGCTTGCTGGCCGACAGCGACGTGCAAATGCCGATCGTGATGTTCCCGGCTTTGCCGCGGCCGGCTAAGCGCGCGATGGAGACCATGCGATCCATCTGCCCGAGCAGGCGCCGGGCCGTGCGCACGACATCGCCACCGGCCGCCGTGACGTGCACGCCGCCGCTGGAGCGTTCGAACAGCTTGACGCCGAAGTACTCTTCGAGCCGGCGGACCCGGCGGCTGAGCGTCGATTGCTTGACTTCAAGGGCGGCCGCCGCTCGCCTGAAGCTTCCGTGCTCGGCCGCCGCGATGACGGTGCGGAGAGGCCCCGGCCCGATGGTCATCGGATGAGCTCCGTGGAGCGACTTCGTGACGCTCGCCCGCCGCCGTCGGCCTCTTCGGCCGGCGGCGGGGCACTGGGCGTATGACTGGATACCGGGTGCTACGCCGCCAGCGGGACCACCGGAGTCCAGAGCGCGGGCCCCTTGAGATCACCTGCGGCGCGGACCCGGCCGAGACTGTCGGCCGAGACGGCCAGGTAGCCCGCCACGGCGAGCGAGCGGCCGAACGCCTTGGGCTGGCCCAGCCGGCGCAACGGCCACGAGGCGCGGCGCAGGATGCGCTCCATGCGCACGTCGGTGACGGTGACGATATCTGTCAAACCTCGTGACAGGCCGAACTCGATCATGCCGGCGAACAGCTCGTAGGTCGCCTTGGCGATCCCCTGGCTCGCCAGCGGGCCCGCATGATCGGGATCGACGCCGAATCGGCTGCTTTCCCAGATGAGCGGGCTGGCGGGTGCTGCGCCGCCGTCCAGCAGCGCGGCGAACGTGTCGCGCAGCATGGTGGGACCGGTGGTCGGCAGCAAGCGGACGCAACCGGTGACAGTGCCGTCGGCGCTCCGCTGCAACAGGTAGCAGGGACCCAGCGCGTCGAACTCGTCGACTTCCATGTCGCCGCTGGCCTGGACGTCCCAGTCGAGCCGTTTCTTGAACACGCGGTAGCGCAGCCGGTGCATGTCGGCAAGCTGGTCCAAGAATTCGCCGTATTGATCGAACGTTATCAGCTGTATCATGTGTCGCCTCCGTCCGATGCGGAATGCCATCGAGTAGAGGCGGGAATTGACCACGATACATCCTGTGCGAGTGCACAGGTTGACTATACCTCGTCTCTTACTCCACGTGCGGCCGGGACATGGCCAGCTGCGCGACAGCTTGGCAGATCGAATGAACGCCCAGCTTTGCCTTGGCATTATCTAGATGAAAAGCGGCAGTGCGGCGGGTGATGCCGAGGATTTGGCCGATGTCCCAAGTGCTCTTGCCGCGCGCCGCCCATTCCAAGCACTCGAGCTCTCGTGGCGAAAGGGCGACGCCGTTCACCAACCGATCGGTGACAATTTTTCGGCGCGCATGCGCGTGGAAGTAGAGAGCCATGAGCTGGAGGACGCGTCCGTTCCGCTCGATGCACCGCTGAAACACGGGGCCCCTCTCTTCGGATGCGTAGGTGACGGCGGCTATCGGCCCGCGGCCGTCATGGATGGGAATCGTAAACCCGTAACGGATCCCGAAGAAGGCCGCGTCCTCGAGAAGCTCAAATTGCTGAGGAGACAAGGTCGACGGGCTCATCCCTGGCCCCCACTCGAACGGCTCAGAATCACCAAGCGCTTGAGCAACGACCGGGTCTAGGCGCTCGTAGTGGCTTTGGAGGTAGTGCGTTGTCCATTGTGTCGGATAATTCGAAATGAGCCGCGCGCCGCCGCCCGCTGCGCGCGGCAGTGCCAGATAGGCAAAACACGCCAAGTCGAGGGCCGCAGCAGCCACTTCCATGGTGAGGCGGAGCGCTTGTTCATCGGAACTCTCCGCAAGACTGTCAATGAAGTTCTGAAAAATCTGGTGCATGTCAGATGGGAACAGGAACCTTAGGCGTGCAGGCGGCTGCCACGGTCGCCCTCAGAGTTGCCGCGAGTTGAACGGCAGCGACCCTCACGCCGCCTCCTGCGCGCGCACCAGGACGATCTCGCCGGGCTTCAGTCCGGCTCGATCGACGAGCCCTTGGTAGGCCGTGTCGTTGGCCATACCGAGGACGGCGTCGTCGTGCTCGTTGGTGTCGGTCGGCACTCTGTGGCTGCCCCTGCGGGACCTCCGCTTGCTCGGCGTAGCCACCGTAGCGCAGCAGCGCGATGACCTTTTCGCCAGACCTGAGATCCGTGTCGCCTTGGCCAACCTCGGCAACAATGCCGCAGATTTTGCTGTCGGGCAGATCGAAAACGGTGGTTTCGTCTGGTACTTGCCCCCGATCTGCCACGTGTCCTGGAAGGCGATGCCAGCGGCGCGGACGGCGATCCGTACGTGCCCCGACGGCAAAAGCGGCTCGAGTAGATCCTCGACCTCCAAGACCTCCAGATCACCCCAGCGATGGCAGACCATAACTTCCTGTCCCATTTCTGCCTATCGTCACTCCTGCGGATAACGCCACGGCTGGGCAGGCTGGGGTGCGCCCTCGTCGATGGTCCATTGCGGCAGGGCGAACCCCGGTGCGACGTCGGTAAAGACCATACGAACACGCGTGCCGATGCCGACGCGGCGCACCATCTCTGGCGGCGCCAGCGTGCCGTCCGGCGTCGCGAGGTTGCCGACGACGCGCAGCGCCTCGTGCCCGCTGGGATTGCCGTTCTGCGTATCGAGGTCGACCAGCAGGATGAGATAGGGCGTGTGCGCCTTGAAGGCCGGCTGAATGGCGTGATGGACCTCGGTGTAGGAGTGGGCGGCGCCGCGCGCATCGACCGGCACCCATTCCGACTTGGGGCCGGCGCACCACGGACAGGCGGTAGTCGGCGGATAGCGCAGCAGGCCGCAGGCCGCGCACTTCTGCAGATGAAAGTTGTGCGCCGCGCAATGCTTGAAATACACCAGGTTCTCGACGTCGAGATCGTTCACGTCGAGCGGCATGCCGAGATAGGTCGCTTGCAGTGCCATGGTCCGTTCCTTCCTCAGTCACGCCGCATGACCATGGCCGAGCCGGTGCCGGGGTTCGCCCAGCCCATATTGGCCGTCACTTCGCACTTCTTGACCTGCCGGCAACCGCCCTCGCGGTAGTCGTAGGTATGCTGGCGCTTGCCGTCGGGCCCCACCGGACACGAATCGTCGGCATCGTGGCGCAGCTGGCGCACATTCTCGATCACCATGTTGAGCCCGTGCGTGTAGCCCTCGCACAGATGGCCGCCGCTGGTGTTGTTGGGCCGCCGCCCACCGAGGCGGATCGTGCCGTCGCTGACATAGGCGCCGCCCTCGCCCTTCTTGCAGAAGCCGTAATCCTCGAGCTGCAGCATGGTGGTGAAGGTGAAGGCGTCGTAGGAGCCGGTGACGTCGACGTCCTCCGGTCCGACTCCGGCGTTGGGCCACAGGATCTCGCGGGCATAGCGGCCGGCGACCGTCGAGATGGGTCCGTGCTGGTAGTGCATGTCGAGGCGCGGCTTGCTGCAGCGGCCGACGACGCCGCGGATCAGCGCGCGCGGATGGCGGCAGTCGCGCGCCCGCTCCGCACTGGTCACGACGAGCGCCGTGCCGTTGTCGGTCTCGACGCAACAATCCAGCAAGTGCAGCGGCTTGCAGATGATGCGGCTCGCGAGCACGTCTGTGACGGTGACGCGCTCCTTGTAGAAGGCCTTGGGATTGTTCGAGGCATGCTCGCTGTGGATTGCCTTGACGGTGGCCACCTGCTCGGGTCGCGTGCCGTAGTCGTACATGTGGCGCATGAAGGTGGGCGCGAACATCTGGCCGGCGCTCTGCCAGCCATAGGCGCGCCCGTGCAGGGCGTCGCCCGAAACAGGCGCCACCGCCCGCGCGCCGGTGCCGCCGATGCGCACCTGCGAGAAGCCGTTCATGGCGCGGAAGATCACGACCACCTTGCACATGCCGGCTTCGATCAGGCCCATCGCCATGCCGACCAGCGCCTCGGTCGAGGAGCCGCCGCCGAACACGTCCATGTAGAAGTTGGGCCGGATGCCGAGGTCGCCGGCGATGAAGTTCGAGAAGGTCGAATCGCCCGACTGGTATGACAGCATGCCGTCGACGTCGGACGGCTTGAGCCCGGCGTCCTCGACGGCGTTGCGCACCGCCCAGGTGCCCAGCGCGCGCGTCGTCATGCCCGAGCCGCGCATGTAGGTCGTCTCGCCGACGCCAACGATGGCGTACTTGTCGCGCAGATATTTCGGACTTGTTGTGTCGGTCTCCGCCGGCATCGTTATGACGTCCTCCTCTTATTTCAGTTTGCGTTGCTGCCTATTGCCTCCATCCAAATGGTCGTCGAGAAACGTGCCGACCTTTGCAATAGCAACTTTTGCCGTTTCAAGGCGTGGCCAGAACCAATGCCAAACGTGAGGGACACCCTCAAACATTTCCAAAGTGACGTCTACGCCTGCGACTCGCGCTGCTTCGGCCAACCGCATCGAGTCAGGCGCCAGCATTTCGGAAGTGCTTGCGTGTATCAACATTGGAGGCAGGCCGCGAAGATCCGCGAACCGTGGTGATGCCAAGGGATGGGTTGCCGGAATGGCTCCAAGATAGGACGAAGCGTAGGCTAAGATGTCTTCAGTCTTTACGAGTGGATCGTCAATTGTAGCGGGGGGCGGTGCAGTGGTGTCGCACGTCAAATCGACCCAAGGAGATAAACAGACCGCGGCCGCAGGCATGGCATCACCGGCACTAAGGGCGGCGACTAATGTCGCCACAGTGAGGCCGCCTCCGGCCGAGTCGCCCACAACGGCCAATCGCTGAGATCCGGTATCCTGGAGAAGTAGGCGATACGTGGCGACGGCGTCGTCGACTGCGGCGGGGAACGGATGCTCCGGGGCGAGGCGATAATCGAGCAACAGTACATTGGCACTTGCCGCAATCGCAATCGCGGCGGCCAGATGTCTATGCGATCGAGGAGATCCGATCACATATCCGCCGCCGTGTAGATATAGGACTGTGCGACCGTCGACTGGGTGCTCCGGGTCGACCAGCTCTCCGATCAATCCATTGCGTTCCCAGAGTCGAACCGTCGCGCCAGCCGGCAGGGTAAAGGCTCGTTCGGCGCGGTCGTAGGCCGCGCGCCGTTCCGCCACTGTCGCGCTAGACATTGACGGTTGCTTGCGAAGGAACGACATCAATGCTGTCAGATCATCCATCGCTGGCCTTCTTGAGAGGTTTGGGTGCGGATCGGCGCGCCTTCTGCGCCTGGGCTACTTCGAGCAAATGGTTGAATTCAGGCGGCGAAATCGAAGTCCGCGAGGTCGGGCGAGTTCATCTCCTCGCGGAAGCGGTCGAAGCCCCAGGGCCACAGCGCGGGATTGCCATTGCGGTCGAGGTACCAGCTCCGGCAGCCGGTCACCCAGACCGTGTTCTTCATGGCCTCGCGCAGAGCGACGTTGAAGCGGCGGGTCGCTTCCTCCTTCGGTGCCACCGAGCGGCATTTCCCGCCAAGCACCAAATCGGCGAGCTGCAGTATATAGGCCAGCTGAATCTCGGAGATCAGGACTACCGAGAAATTGCCGATCGGGCTGTTGGGACCGACCAGCATAAAGAAGTTGGGGAAGCCTGGCACCGCCACCGAGCGGTAGGCCTCATTGGCCTGCGCCCAGGCGTCGGCGAGGCGCCGACCACTCTCGCCCACCACATCCATCGGCCGCAGGAAGGCATGTCCGTCGAAGCCGGTCGCCAGCACGAGCACGTCCAGCTCATGCAGGACACCGTCCTTGGTCCGCACGCCACCCGCCTCGATCCGGTCGATGCCGTCGGTCACCAGCGCGACACTGGGTTTCTGCATCGCCGAATAGAACGTGTCCGACATGATCAGCCGCTTGCAGGCGGCGCGATAGTTGGGCGTCAGTCGCCGCCGCAGGTCAGGATCTGCCACGTTCTCCTCAAGGTTGGTGCGGCAGGCATCCTCGATCTTCCGCAGCTCGTCCTGGTCGCCGATGACGGCGCGCGCGAAGGTATCAACGAAGCGCGCCGACCAGAAATCGTAAGATTGCTGCAGCCGCTCCGGGGAGGTGTTGTACATCGCCTTCTCGGCCTCGCTATAGGCGGGGTTGGCGAGCGGTAGAATCCACTGCGCGGTGCGCTGAAAGAGCGTCAGCTTCGACACGGTATCCGCCAGAGCCGGTACGATCTGGATCGCCGTCGAGCCGGTACCGATGATCCCGATCCGCTTGCCCTCGAGCGGCACGGAATGATCCCAGCGCGCGGAATGGAAGCAGGCGCCCTCAAAGTCGCCGAGTCCCGGGATGTCGGGATAGGCCGGGTGATGCAGCACCCCGGTGGCACAGATGACGAAATCCACGACATCGGTGGCACCACCCTTGATCGAGAGATGCCAGCGCCCGTCGCGATACTCCGCGCGTACGATCTCGCTGTTGAAGCGGAAGTGGCTGTCGAGTTCGTACTTCTTCGCCACACCCTCGAAATATCCCCGGATCTCTGCGCCTGGGGAGAAGCGGTGCGACCAGTCGGCCTTCAGCTCGAAGGAATAGGCATAGACGTGGCTCGGCACGTCGCAGGACAGGCCGGGATAGGTGTTGTCCCGCCAGGTACCGCCCAACCCGCCGGCCTTCTCGTAGATCGCGAAGTCCCGGATGCCGCGCTGCTTGAGCTTGATGGCCGTCAGGATGCCCGACATGCCCGCACCGATGATCGCAAAACGCTTGCTCACGCTGCCGCCTTTCGTTCAGCCTGGGGTCGCATAACCGCCGCTCACGCTCAACACTTGCCCGGAGATATGTCCAGCCATGCCGGGCGAGGCGAAGAACAGCACCGCATTGGCAATATCGGCGGCTCGGCCAACCTTGCCGAGAGGAATTACTTTTCTGGCTTTCTCCACTTGTTCATCGGAAAAGAAGGCATCACGGCCGACCCATAGGCTGCTGGCGCCAATCTCATCTGCGGCCGTCGGCAAGATCAGGCCTGGAGCTACAACATTGCACCGGATGCCGTGGCGGCCGTACTCCTTTGCAATCGCCTTCATGAAAGTATTTACGCCGGCTTTCGCGGCCCCATAGACTGTTTCGCGAGGCTCGCCAAAGCTGGCATCCGAGCTGACAGAGACAATCGCGCCCCCACCGGCGTCGATAAGCCGGGGCAATGCAGCTTGGGTACACAAGATCGTCGAAACTAGATTGATCTCGATCAGTCGCCGCCAGTGCATCGTCGACTGTCTAGCGAACGCTGACGGCCGGTCCCATCCGACGTTATTGACCAGGACATCGAGGCGTCCGTGTTCGGTCATCGTGCGCCCGATGAGCGCGTCTACATCTTCTTCCTTTGTCACATCCGCTGCTTGGAAGCTGATCCGCCCCTTGCCTTGCTTGGTGGCGTCCTTCAGAGTTCGCTGTGCCTGCTCTTCGTCGATGTCGGCAAAGACGATATTGGCGTCTTCCCGGGCCAAGGCAAACACGATGGCGCGCCCAATGTTGGACGCGCCGCCCGTGACCAGTACGGACTTGCCGCCGAGACCGATGTCGACCATTGGCTACTCAGCTGCGATCGCCAGGGGCGTTCCAACCGATGCGCCCACCTCCAACCCCTGGAGCCGGGGAAGAACCTCTCTTGCGAACAGGCGCATATTCGCTTGAGCCATCTCGTGTGGCATTCCGCCAAAACTGAAAATCCCAATGAAACCGGCGCAATCGGTGAGATGTTGATATCGCAGCATCTGGTCGTAGACCTGCTGTGGCGTCCCGCGTACCTGCAGGTCCGCAAGGAAATTCACAAAGGCATCGACGCCGTGCTTTCGTATGTTCTGCGCTAAAGCGCCGTAGTACTCGTATCCTTTGATGTCGGCGAGACCTTCATTGTGAAACTCATAGTGATCAAGCGCTGAGCGGCTGTAGCCACGGGTGTACTTATCGTGCATTGCGTTCGCTGCTGCCGCATCCTCGTTGCAACAGATGAAGCACGCTACTATCGGCTTTGGCGGTTCTGCGTTGTTGTGAATTTCGCGATAGATTTCACGATAGGCGTTGAGCTCAGAGACTGTCTTGTCCCAAGGTTTCTGCGCGATAATCAAAAGACCGACGCCTAGCCGGGCCATGATACGGGCCGACTCCGGAGATACCGCTGAAGCGTAAACGCGTCCCTTGAAGCTGCAGTGCGGAGTTGGCCGAATCGCTGTCCTTGGTTGGCGGTAAAGCTGGCCTGCGCTCTCGATCCAACCCGTCTCCAAGGCGTTTAGAATCGCCTCAGAGTATTCCACAAATCGCTGACGGGACTCGCCCATAGGCGCACGAAAGCCATCGAATTCGATGCGCCCAAGTCCCCGCCCGATGCCCAGAATTGCCCTGCCGTCGGAAACGTGATCGAGGACGGAGACTTCTTCGGCCAGACGAACCGGATCGTGCCAGGGAAGCACCATGACCATAGATCCAAGTTTAACGCGCTTGGTGCGGCCGGCCATATAGGTCAGGAACTGCGCAACGTTGGGGCACATTGTGTAGTGGTCGAAGTGATGCTCGGCAGCCCAGATCGAATCGAAGCCAAGGGGTTCAGCGAGATCTGCCATCGCGACTTCATGACGGTAAACCTCACGGTCTGTCAGACCCGACAGGTTCTGAAAGAATGTGCTCATTCCGACATGCATCGCGGCGTTTCCTCAGATGTGGGAGGCAATAGGTCAACGAAAAAAAATTTCATCCTCCGCAGCGCCATCGGAAGTTCACTCTGGAAGAGGCGAGAAGACGCTGATTTTATACTTGACTATTTCTAGCATTAATTAGAATTTGTGCCGTGTGCAATGCCAATCTGGAAGCAGATGGCAATTGCCTTATGTGTGAAGCGCAACCGCCGAGATCTTTCTTCGACGGGAACAGGGTGAATCTTTCGGCAGCGGTTTGAGTGCCGACCGCCTTGCGCTTCTCGATCGGGCGTTTCAGCTACGGCGAGTACGGCGAGGGGTGCGCGGTATGACCTACGATCTGAAGATTGTCGGCGGCAGTATTGTAGATGGCACGGGGCGGGAGCGATTCCGCGGCGACATGCAAGCCAACTTTGCGATGCCTGCCTGCCGACCTATCTCCTTGGCCACTGGGTTCGTGAGAAAGCGGCATTTTCGCTGGAAGAGGCCGTGCGAATGCTAACCAGCCGTCCGGCCGAAGTATTTGGGCTTTCAGATCGCGGCTTGATTGCCTTGGGCATGCCCGCGGACCTTGTGGTGTTTGATCCGGGGACAGTCGGTAGTGGCAAGGTTCGCCGGGTCTTTGACCTTCCGAGCGGCGCCGACCGTCTTGTTTCCGACGCAGCGGGCATTGAGGCCGTAGTTGTGAATGGCACCTTGGTGAGGCAATCCAATCGAGACCTCTTGAACCACTCGACATCGGTAATGCCGGGACGTCTATTGCGGCGTGGTCGAGCAGACGCTTAAAGGTTGAAGGAATCGCTCGCTAAGTCTCTCACTTAGTTCGAGTGGCGGAACCGTTTCAGGTCTCGAATGCAGTTCATTCTTCTTGACGGCTCCGACTGATCACCAATAGGGTGACGCAAAACCAAATAAGTATTAGAAAAAAAGTCGATGGGTGGGGCGCTGGATGTGAGCAATCATTTCTCTAGAGCGTGTTTGTATCAGGCTTGCTCGGTCGTGTTGCCTGGCCTGCAGCTGCCTAGCATAACTATGATCGCACGAATCAGCAGATAATCAGACGTGCAGCTGAGGCGTTGAAAGGCAGTTGAAGTTGGATGAAGTTTCGATTCTCGGCGTCGCCACCTTGTCCAAGAAGTTCGGCGGCGTCACTGCTGTGCAGGATGTCTCGGTCGACGTGCCGCGCGGCGGTATCTTGTCGATCATCGGTCCCAACGGCGCCGGCAAAACTTCGCTCCTGAACATGATTTCGGGTTTCTACAAGCCTGACACCGGTCGCGTCGTGCTCGAAGGTCGTGACATCACCCAGAAGAAGCCGAGCGACATCGCGGCGATGGGGATCGCGCGCACCTTCCAGAACATCGCCCTGTTCAGCGGGCTCACCGTCCTCGACAACCTGATGCTCGGCCGCCACGTGCGCATGAAGTCGGGTGTGCTGTCGAGCGTCATCTATTGGGGCATGGCCCAGAAAGAAGACATCGCCCATCGCGAGGCGATCGAGGAAATCATCGAGTTCCTGAAGTTGCAGGATCTGCGCAAGCAGCCGACCTCGGCGCTGGCCTACGGTCTGCGCAAGCGCGTCGAGCTGGGACGGGCGCTGGCGTCGGAGCCGAAAGTGCTGCTGCTCGACGAGCCGATGGGCGGCATGAACCAGGACGAGAAGGAAGACATGGCGCGCTACGTCCTCGACGTGAACCAGGAGCGTGGCGTCACGGTCGTCCTGATCGAGCACGACATGGGCGTGGTCATGGATATTTCCGACAGGGTCGTGGTTCTCGACCGCGGCCGGTGCATCGCCACGGGCACGCCCGATGAGATGCAGCGCCACCCCAAGGTGATTGAGGCCTATCTCGGCACGTCCAAAAGCGGAGGCCGTGTATGAGTCTCGTCGACTCCCCGAAGACCGACACATTGCCCAAGCTTGTGGCGCGTAACGCCGCCGCCGATCCGGGCGGCGCGGGCATGCGCGAAAAGACGCGCGGCGTCTGGCAGACCTATACCTGGGCCGATTATCAGGACCATGTGCGCGATTTCGCCCACGGCCTGGCTTCGATGGGCTTCAAGCGCGGCGACAAGCTCTCGGTCGTGGGCGACAACCGGCCGCAGCTCTATTTCGCCCAGGTCTCGGCCCAGGCCCTGGGTGGTGTTTCGGTGCCGGTCTATCAGGATTCGATCGCGTCGGAGTTGGTTTACGTGCTCAACCACGCGGAAACCTCAGTGATCGTGGCCGAGGATCAGGAGCAGGTTGACAAGGCCCTGTCGCTCAAGGACCAGCTGCCCAGATTGCGTTCGATTGTGTTCGACGATCCACGCGGCATGTGGGCCTACGACGATCCGATCCTGTGCTCGTTCGAGAGCGTGATGGAGGCGGGCAGAGCGTTCGGAAAAGCGAACCCGGATTTTTACGCCAAGGAAGTCGCCAAGGGTGCGGCTGGCGATACGGCGATGATCGCCTACACATCAGGCACGACCGGCGCGCCCAAGGGCGCGATGCTGAGCCACCGCAACATGATCGCGACGGCCGAGGCCTTCGTCGAGGTGAACGAGATCAAGGCGGGCGACGATTGGCTGTCCTACCTGCCGATGGCGTGGGTCGGCGACGCAGCCTTCTCGCTCGGTATGGCGTTGGTCGCGAAGGCCACGGCGAACTGTCCGGAGAATCCAGAGACCGTGCAGCGCGACCTGCGCGAGCTTGGCCCCGACGCGGTGCTGGCGCCGCCGCGCATCTGGGAAAACATGCTGACCACGATGCAGGTGAAGACAGACGACGCCTCGCCGCTCAAACGCCGTACCTTCGAGCATTTTCGTGCATTAGCCGAGCGCTGCGAGCTGAAGCGCTCTGACGGCAATGCACTGTCGATCGTGGAGCGGCTGGGCTTGGCGGTAGGCCAGATCCTGGTCTACGGCCCCGTCCGTGATCAATTGGGGCTGCGCAATGCCCGCTGGTGCTACACCGGCGGTGCTCCACTCGGACCCGATACCTATCGTTTCTTCCGCTCCTTCGGCATCAACCTCAAGCAGATCTACGGAGCCACCGAGGCCACGGCGATGATCGCTTGCCAGGCCGATGCCGAGGCCAACCCCAACACGGTCGGCCGGCCGATCCCGAGGGTCGAGGTCAAGATCGACGATCGCGGCGAGGTCATGCTGAAAGGGCCCAACGTTTTCAAGGGCTACTTCAAGCAGGAGGAGGTGACGCGCGACACCGTGACCCCCGACGGCTGGCTGAAGACGGGCGACGCCGGCTTCTTCGACAAGCAGGGCCACCTCGTGATCATCGATCGCGCCAAAGATGTCGGAAAGCTCACCGATGGCTCGGCTTTCGCGCCGCAGTTCATCGAGAACAAGCTGAAGTTCAGCCCCTTCATCCGCGAAGCCGTCGCCTTCGGTGACCAGCGGCCTTTCGTGGCCGCGATGATCGCCATCGACATGCAGACTGTCGGGACCTGGGCCGAGAAGCGCGGCATTGCCTACACCAGCTTCATGGACCTCAGCCGCAAGGGCGAGGTGGCGACGCTGATCGGCGAGGAGATCGCCAAGGCCAATGCCACGCTGCCGGACATGCAGCAGGCCAAGCGTTACCTGCTTCTCAACAAGGAACTCGAGGCCGACGATGCCGAGATGACACGTACCCGCAAGGTGCGCCGTAAGTTCGTGGCCGAGAAATACGCCAACGTCATCGACGCCTTCTATGGCGGCGAGAACAGCGCCGAGGTCACCGTGGAAATCACTTTTGAGGATGGTCGCAAATCGACCATGACATCCATCATCGCCATCCACGACCTGGTATCGGCCCCGCCGGTGCGTCGGGCGGCTTGAGGAGAGGCAATGTCAGAAGATCTGGGCTTTCTCTTCGCGTTGCTGCTGAACGGCGTCTCGATCGGGCTGATGTATTCGCTGATCGCCTTGGGGTTCGTGCTGGTCTACAAGGCGACCGACGCCATCAATTTCGCGCAGGGCGAGTTCGTCATGCTGGCCGGCCTGATCGTGGCGATGATGCTGTCGTTCGAGGGCATGCCTCTCGCCGTCGCCGTCATCGTGACGCTGGCGGTGATGATCGGCTTTGGCTTCGGGCTGGAACGCGTCGTGTTGCGGCCACTGCTCGGCCGCCCCGTCGTCGCCGTGATCATGGCGACCATCGGCCTCGCTGCCGTCCTGCGTGGCCTGGGTCCGGTCATCTTCGGCAGCGAGACGCGGGCCGTGTCGCTTCCGATCGGCGACGATCCCATCGTGCTGGGACCGGCCAGCCTGCCGCCGATCCAGGTCGCGGGCGCGGTGGTCGCCATCGCCTTCTTCCTGGCATTCAGCTGGTTCTTCAAGAAGAGCCGGATGGGCGTTGCCATGCGGGCAGTAGCCGACAATCAGCAGGTGGCGCAAGCCATGGGCATCAATGTCGAGCGCTATTTCGCGCTCGCCTGGGCGATGGCCGGCGTCGTGTCGACCCTGGGCGGCATCGTCTGGGGCAGCATGCTGGGCGTCGACGTGCACTTGGCGCTGGTCGGGCTGAAAGTGTTCCCGGTCGTGATTTTGGGCGGCCTCGATTCGATCGGCGGTGCGCTCGTGGGCGGTTTGATCATCGGCATCGTCGAAAGCCTCGCCGCCGGCTACCTCGACCCCTATGTCGGCGGCGGAACCAAGGATTTCGCGCCGTACGTGCTGATGATCCTGGTCCTCATGATCCGGCCCTACGGCATTTTCGGCAAACGCAAGATCGAGCGTGTGTAGACCATGTTTCATCGCGAGTCCGGAGTCTTCAAAACGACCTACCGCGCCGACATGGCGCTCTATCCGCTGCCGATCGCGAAATGGACGGTCGGTGTGCTGGCGCTCATTTTCATCGTGATCGTCCCGCTCACCGTCCATGAATACTACCTGTCGATCCTCAATCTGATCTTCATCGCCATCGTCGGCGCGCTCGGCCTCAACATTCTCGTGGGCTATACTGGCCAGATCTCGATCGGCCATGCCGCCTTCATGTCGGTCGGCGCCTATACCGCGGCCAATCTTGCCGTCAGGCTGGGCCTGCCATTCTGGATCACGCTGCCGGCGGGCGGCATGATGGCGGCGGTGATCGGCGTCATCGTCGGCATGCCGAGCCTGCGCATCAAGGGCCTCTATCTCGCGATCGCGACACTGGCGGGCCAGCTCATCATCGAATGGACCATCAATCACGTGCCGGCGATCTCAGGCGGCGCCCAGGCCTCGATCCAGGTCGAGCGGCCGAGCCTGTTCGGCGTCAGCTTCAACACCCAGGGCCACCTTTATTTCTTCCTGCTGTTCTTCGCCGTGCTGGCGATCGTGGCGACGCTCAACCTGGTGCGCAGCCGCATCGGCCGGGCGTTCGTGGCGGTACGCGACCAGGACATCGCGGCCGAGATCATCGGCATCGACATCTACCGCTACAAGCTGATGGCTTTCGCGATCTCGTCCTTCTACGCCGGGGTCTGCGGCGTGCTCTACACCTACTATTTCGGCATCGCCAACTACGAGCAATTCCAGCTCATCGTGTCGATCGACTATCTCGCCATGATCATCATCGGCGGATTGGGCTCAGTGCTCGGATCCATCCTGGGGGCGGTCTTCGTGACCTTGCTGCCGATCGTGATCCGTATTTTGATGGAGAATATCGGGTCGCTGTTCTTCACCGGCGCCGAAATGGCGAATGTTATCTCAGGCCTGCGGCTGGGCGTGTTCGGCGGCCTGATCATCTTTTTCCTGATCGTCGAGCCCGAGGGGCTCAATCGACTGTGGAGGAATATTCGGAGCTATTTCCGAGTTTGGCCCTTCTCTTACTAGAGTGGGGCGTTGCGGCGAAGCGAAAGGAGGAACCCATGACAAAGTTTGTTAGGAGTTGGCTGGGGATCGCGGCGACCACTGCGACCTTGGCATTCGGCGGAGGCCAGGCCTTAGCGCAGAAGGAACTCGTGTTCGGGTTGCAGTGCGACCGGACCGGTCCGACGGCCACCGTGGGCGTAAACCTGTGCCCCGGCTATCACGACTACATCGCCCTGGTGAACAGCAAGGGCGGTGTCGAAGGCTTCAAGATCAAGGTCCTCGAGGTCGACAACGAGTACAAGGTGCCGCCCGCGATGGAGGCGCATGAGCGTTTCAAGAAGGAGGGCGCGGTTCTCGAGGGTCTCTTCGGCACCGCCTCGACCATGGCGCTGACCAAGAAGCTGGAGGAGGACAAGATTCTCGGCACTTCGCCTGGCTTCGGCACGGCGTCGGCCGCCGACGGCAAGCGCTTCCCCTACACCTTCCCGATCGCGGCCAGCTACTGGTCGCAGGCCGGTGCGGCGGTGGCGTTCGCCAAGGAAAGGCTGGGCGGCAACCTGAAGGGCAAGAAGATCGCCTATCTCTTCTACGACAACCCGGCCGGCAAGGAGCCGCTGCCGATCCTCGAGGACCTCGCCAAGTCCGAGGGCTTCGAGATGCGCACTTTCGCAGTGCCGGCACCTGGCGTCGAGATGGGCGCCCAGATCCTCGATATCACCGGCCGCTTCAAGCCGGATTTCATCATCACCCACCTGTTCGGGCGATCGCCATCGGTTTCCATCAAGGAACTGAAGGGCAAGGGCTTTCCGCTCAGCAAAGTGGTGGCCTTCGTGTGGGGCAGCGCCGAGGCCGACATCATCGCGGCCGGCGGCATGGCCGTGGCCGAAGGTTACAACGGCATCCAGTTTGCTGGCGTCGGCAAGGACTTCCAAGTCATCAAGGACATCGAGGCCATGTACAAGGCGCAGGGCAAGCCCGTGCCGAAGGAATTGGACTCGACCGTCTACTATAATCGCGGTGTCTTCATCGCGGCGCTGCATACCGAGGCCGTGCGCAACGCCATCAAGGTCAAGGGCGGTGCGGCGCCGACCTCGGAAGAGGTCAAGAAAGGCATGGAGGCCATCAAGGGCTTCACCCTGGGCGGCCTGGTGCCACCGATGGAGATCACCGCGGCCGATCACGAAGGCGGCGGCTGGGTCCAGATCTGGACGGTCAAGGGCGGCAAGCTGGTCAAGGACAAGGACTGGTTCCAGGGCTATCGCGAGATCATCAAGAAGCATCTGGCGGCAGAAGCCTCGAAGTCCTGAACCAAGGAACGGGCGGGCGGCGGGAAACCGCCGCCTGACATCCCATGCTCTCGATCAACAATATCGAAGTCGTCTACGACCGCGTCATCCTCGTCCTCAAGGGCGTGTCGATCGACGTGCGTGAAGGCGCCATCACGACGTTGCTGGGCGCCAACGGCGCCGGCAAGACGACGACGCTCAAGGCGATCTCGGGGGTGCTGCACAGCGAGCGCGGCGAGGTCACCAAGGGCACGATCCAGATCGGCGACCGTCGCATCGACGGCATGCGGGCCCACGACGTCACGCGGCTCGGCCTTGCCCAGGTGTTCGAGGGTCGGCGCGTGTTCGAACATCTGACCACGGAGGAGAATCTGATCGCCGGTGGCCACGTCCAGAAGGACGGCGGCTCGGTAAAGCAGGGGATCGACATGGTCTACACCTACTTCCCACGGCTGAGGGAGCGGCGGCACCAGCAGTCCGGCTATCTGTCGGGCGGTGAGCAGCAAATGCTGGCGATCGGCCGGGCATTGATGAGCCGGCCCAAGGTCGTGCTGCTGGACGAGCCGTCGCTCGGCCTGGCGCCCATGCTGGTCGAAGAGATCTTCGGCATCGTTAGCCGCCTGGTGCAGCAGGAGAAACTCTCGGTTCTCCTGGTCGAGCAGAACGCTACCATGGCGCTGTCCGTGGCCGACCACGGCTACGTCATGGAGAACGGTCGCATCGTGCTCGAGGGGCCGGCCGACAAGCTACGCGACAATTCCGACATCAAGGAATTCTACCTCGGCCTGAACGAAGGCGGGGCGCGCAAATCCTACCGCGACACCAAGCATTACAAGAGGCGCAAGCGCTGGCTGTCGTGACATTCTGTTGCGCGTTGTGAAAGTCTTGGACAACGTACAACGCGAGCCTTCAACGCGAACTGCCAGGTCAATGCAAGGTACCGTGGGCCCAATCGCTCAGGAACGAGCGCGCCGCCCTCTCGAGGAGCTTTCGGGCTGATCATCGCTCAATCCAACACCCTTTAGGACGACTTCGCAGAATTTCCGAGCTAGCTCGGGAATAGGCATACGATCTGATCGATACCACGTAACCCCCCAGTTCATTGAACCGAGAATCATCAAACGTAGAATGGTCAGGTCGACATTCTTGCGAATCGCTCCAGAGCGCTGTCCCTCGGAAAGAAGCTGCCCCCAGTATTCGCCATACGCTGCGCGAAGCTTCCGGTTCTGGCGTTTCACAGCCGGGGGTGCCTGCTCGAACACGCGTATGTTCGCCGATGTATAGTCGCCTTGCTGCAAAAGCATCGTAAGGTGAGCCGTCACTGCGGCTTCAAGCTTTTCGCTGAATGCAGAGGAAGCGGGCAAAGACCCGACGGCGAGACGGGCAGCGGAAAACACGCGAGTTATACCGACATCGAGCACTTCCTGCAGGATGTCGTCTTTTGACTCGAAGTAATAGTAGATGCTACCGCCTTGCATTCCTGCAGTCATCGCAATGTCGTTAATGGTCGTCCCAGCATATCCGTTGAGACTGAATGCACGTGCTGCTGCATCAAGGATGCGCTGCTTGGTAATCGCCGATTTCGGGTGGGACGCACGACGAGACCGGGTCGAAACTCCTTGACTCACCAAACTCCCCCCCATTTGGAGCCAGCATGGATTGGCTCCAACGCAACAAGACTGCGGCATTTGCCGCCGGATTAGGCTGGCGATGCGCCATTTTGGAAACGTCATAATACCCATGCGCGGCCTAAATGATAAGACCGGCCATTGTCGCGATGGTACAAAACGTTGGTAGCACAATTAGGACGTCCTGCTCTTGACTCGCTGATATGGCGTGCCTAGCGTTCCTAATGATCATTCGAAATTAGCGCACTTCCTGGATTTCGACTCCGCGTATCTCAAGCTGCGTAGATCCTCGAACCCACGATCCCGTTATGTGACGGTGGCCAAGCAAAGATCTGCGAGTTGCCCCTCCGAGAATACGTCACGATCGATCCTAGAGGTACAAGTGTCTTTCAAGTGAGGAATCGACCTACATGATCAAACGTTTCCATGTTCTTTATGTCGGCCAGATCGATCTCGACAATGTCGGTCTCAATGGGATCCCAGCCAATGACCGTCGCTATTCTAGCCAGCGCCTGAGCGAGGTTTTTGCGACCGCACGCGACGTGGCTCGGACCATGGATGAACTCGGGTACCACGCGCTGTGGACGGCGGAGCACCACTTCCAGCGCGAGGGCTACGAATGCCTGCCCAATCTGGTGCAGCTCGGCCTGTGGCTCGCCACGCAGACCAAGCGCCTGAAGTTCGGATGCGCCTTCAACGTTCTGCCGATGTGGCATCCCATCCGGTTGGCCGAAGACTACGCGATGGCTGACATCGTGACGGACGGCCGCGTGATCATGGGCGTCGGCCGTGGCTACCACAGTCGCGAGGTGGAAACCTTCGGTGCGCCGCTGCTCAATGCCGATGCCAACCGCGAGTATTTTGAGGAACAGCTTCAGCTCCTGCTGAAGTGCTTCAACGAGGAGTCCTTCCACTTCAAGGGAAAGTACTTCGAGTGTCCGCCGCCCGTCGACTACAGAGGCTATCGGCTGAAGGAGATCACGGTGGTGCCGCGGCCCAAGCGCCTGCCGGTCGATATCTGGATGCCGATCGCTAGTGGCAGGACCATCGACATGATGGCCCGCTATGGTCTCAAGGCCATGGTGACCCTGAACGGCGAGAAGATACTCGACGACGTCGTGCGCGAGTATCACGCCGCCTGCGGCCGCCACGGCCGACCCAAGCAGCTCGGCGAGGATATGATCTGGGGCGCGGGCCTCTATCTCGCCGGCAGCCAGGAGGAGGCGATTCGCCGTGTCGAGCCGGCCCATGACGAGCGCTACAAGTGGTTCGCGCCGTTTGGCTTCGTGCGCTATGCCGACGATCAGGGCCGCACCTGGGGCACTCCGGGTGCACCATCGACGATCCCCTCGATCCGCGACGGCGTGAAACAGAAGGCCTGGTTCTGTGGCCCACCGGCCGAGGTTATCGAGGGAATCAGATCGATCGAAGCCAAGTACCCCGGGCTTGAGGATTTCATGATCCACTGGGCTGAAGGACTGTCGCCGGCCGAGTTCAAGGATCAGCTGCGTTGGTTCGCGCACGATGTCATGCCGGCGTTCGGGGAAGCGAGACTTGCTGCGGAGTAGCGCGACACAGGGAAGGGCACCATGCAGCGCGGCGCTCTCGACGTCCCTGGATAGCATCTCGCCTTCATGGCGCCCTCGCGAACATGGGTTCATTACAGAGCGTCGGGGGATAGTCTTGCGACCGGGCTGCTTGCTCGGTCGGCAATTGTGACGTCGATTGCATGGTTTATTGCCTGCCAGACGAACAGCGCCAGGTGCAGGACCTTGTGCGACGCGTGGCGCGCGAGCGAGTCGCGGAGCGCGCCCAAGAGATCGACGCCAAAGGCGAATACCCGCAGAACATGTTTGACCTACTGCGTGAACTCGGCTTGTTCACGTTGCCGTTTCCGGTGGACTACGGTGGCATGAATAGCGTGCTGGCTGCTTGCTTGGCCATCGAGGAACTCGACCGCATTTACTACAATACTGCTCATTTATTGTTGGTTCAATGGGTGCCGTTTGGTGCAATCCTGGCGGCTGGTGATGACGCGCAGAAGCAGCGATATCTACCGGGCCTGGCGACGGGAGAACTCCGCGGTGCGATCTCGGTCACCGAATCTCAGAGTGGCTCTGATGTCGCTGGTATCAGGACGCGGGCGAAGCGCGACGGGGCAGGGTATCGGCTGACCGGCTCCAAGATCTGGTGCACAAACGCCGGTGTTGCAGACTTCGTGGTTGTCGCTGCGAAGACAGGTGAGGCCGATGCTCCCGGCAGCGTCAACCTGTTTATCGTGGCGAAAGACACACCGGGCTTTACGGTCGGCCGCCAGGAAGACAAGCTCGGTGCACGCGGTGTTCCTTCCTATGCGTTGTACTTTGAGGACGCCTACGTTCCGGAAGAAAGCCGGCTCGGCGTGGAAGGCAAGGGCTTCAAGATTGTAATGGAGACCTTTAACCATTCCCGGCCGATCATCGGTGCCCGCGGCGTCGGCTTGGCTCAGGGCGCCATGGATCATGCGATCACCTTTATCCGAGATCGTCGTGCGTTCGGTCAGCAAGTTGGCGAGTTCCAGGGCGTGCGCTGGATGATTGCCGACATGGCGATACAGATCGAGGCGTCGCGCCAATTGGTGTACCGGGCAGCGTCTGCCGTCGACTCTGGCCTGGGCGGTAGTGCTTTAGCGACCCTGGCGGCAATCGCGAAGTGCCACGCCAGTGACACCGCGATGCGTGTTGCCACCGATGCCGTACAACTCTTCGGCGCGGCCGGCATTTCCAACGAGTTTCCAATCAACCGTTACTTTAGAGACGCCAAGGTGCTTCAGATCGTCGAAGGCACCAACCAGATCCAGCGCAATATCATTGCGCGCAACGTCATGAGCCAAGCGGCAGAGTAACGAAGCTTCGATGCACGGGCGGTGATCGTCGACGATGCGCACGGAACAAAGACAAGCGTTATGGAGGAGCGAAATGAAAGCCCAGGCTGCCATCATGTACGCCGTCAATGAACCGTTAAGGATCGAAGAAGTATTCCTCGACGAACCGGCGCGCGGCGAAGTGCTGATTCGCACCGCCTTTGCAGGGGTCTGTCATAGTGACCTGCACTACATCGAGGGGCTCTATACGCGTCCGTGCCCGTGTGTTCTGGGCCACGAATCGGCCGGTGTCGTGGAGGCGGTCGGCGAGGACGTGAGTTACGTGAGGCCGGGTGATCACGTGATCACCTGCATCTCGACGTTCTGCGGCGAGTGCGAGTACTGCATGACCGGTCGGTTGTCCCTCTGCCTCAGCCCTAGCACGCGCCGCGATCCGAGGGGGCCACAGCGAATGATGCTGAAGGGGACGCCGCTACAGCACACCAGCAATCTTTCGTCGTTCGCCGAATATATGCTGGTGCACGAACGTTCAGTCGTGAAAATCCGCACCGACATGCCGCTGGACCGGGCAGCGGTAATTGGATGTGCAGTGATGACCGGCGCAGGGGCGGTGTTTCGAACCGCAAAGGTCGAACCCGGATCGACGGTCGCGGTGATCGGTCTGGGAGGCATCGGCCTGTCGGCCGTCAATGGTGCCGCGATAGCTGGCGCTGGACGCATAATCGCGATCGACAAGGTCGCCTCCAAGTTCGACTTGGCGAAGGAATTCGGCGCCACAGATGTCCTGGATGCAACCGCTACTGATCCCATCAAGGCCATTCGCGAGATGACCGGTGGCGGCGTGGAATACTCGTTCGAGTGTGTTGGCTCGAAGACGACTGTTGAGCAGGCGTTCCGCATGTTGCGGCGCGGGGGCACCGCGACGGTTATCGGCATGATGCCACTCGGCACCCGGTTTGAGGTCTCCGGTGCGGAGCTGCTTGGTGAGAAGCGTATCCAGGGCTCCGCAATGGGATCCAACAAGTTTCGCATCGATATGCCGCGGCTGGTCGACTTCTATTTGCGTGGCGATCTGAAGCTCGACAAGCTCATCTCGGGACGCATCCGGCTCGCCGGCATCAACCAGGCATTCATGCAGCTCAAGACAGGCGAAGCGGCCCGGACAGTCATTGAATTCTGAGGCAGCGCGTGCGCTGAAGCGGCCTTTCGATCATGACCTTGTGGGCGTAATCCAGAATTTGTTACTTTGACTGGTAGTGGGTTTCCAAGAATCCAAGAACCGCTTCTGAGAAAAGATCGTTCTGATCACCGACCACCATATGCCCTGCATCTACAACATTTGAATAGCTTGCATGTGGAACAAGCTCCAGAAATGCTTTGGTGACCTCTTCGCTTACGAGGTCGCTCATACCCCCTCGGATTAGGTGGACCGGGCAGCCAATGCGCCGAGCTGCGTTTTCCAGTCGGTCAAATCGCCGCTCTTGCTCTGGAGGCTGCACATTCGTGATGAAACGTGGATCCCAATGCCATCGGTAGCGACCGTCGGGTCCGAGCCGTAGGTTCTTGGCGAGACCGTTCAGGTTTCGGCGTCGCTGGCGATTGGGCAGATAGGCGGCAATGACGTCGGCCGCTTCATCGATTGATTCGAAACCCTTCTGAGCGTGAGCGGTCATGAAGCCCACGACACGATTTATCCCCGCCATCTCCATTCTTGGCGTGACATCAACCAACGTCAGACTGGAAAAGGTCCCCGGCGCTTTTTCGCCTTCAGCAATAAGAGCGGCGAGCCCGCCGAGGGAGGCGCCGACTACCGCCGGCGGCTGACCGAGATGTCGAGCAACTGCGATTAAATCGGCGGCAAATGCGTCTAATTCGTAGCGTCCATGTTCCGACCAATCGCTGTCACCATGTCCGCGCAGGTCAACAGCGATAGCGCGATAGCCTCGGGCGCCCAACGTTTTCATAGTGTTGCCCCAAGCATGTCGCGTCTGGCCACCACCGTGCGCAAGCAGGATCGTCGGCTGGTCAATATTCCCAGCAACACTGGCGGCAAGCCGATTTCCATCAGCGCCGACCAAACTCAATTCATGCATTGACGTCTCCTGCACACACGAAACCAGTTCAACGCCAGAGCGACATGCTGAGGCAGAGGTATACGTACGCAGTGGCTAGGCCATACGCATGCTTGCCTCAAGCATCGCCCCCTTGGGGGATCCTGCCGTCGGGCGGCCAGTCCTTGACGCCGTCCTCCAAAGGGATTTCGACGCTTCGAAGAAGCTGTGAGAACATGTTCCAGTTTCCAATCGCGATGACCATCTCCAGCAACTGCTCCGGGCTGCCGACATGACGCACGCACTCAGCCCACACGGAATCCGAGATCTTGCCGCGCTCCAGCGTATCGTCGACCGCGGCCAGCACCGCCCGGTCCGCGGCACCGAGACGCGTCGACGAACGCCAGTCGCGGACAGCGATGACGTCCTCAGGCGGCAGCCCGACGCGTTCCGCGAAATGCCAGTGTTGCGTCCATTCGTACTTGGCGCCCGTCGTCCATCCGATACGCATGATCAGGAGCTCGCGTAGACGGACATCGAGCTTGTTTCCAGTGAAGAGCAGCGTGGTCAGCAAGTGATTGACCGCAGACGCGAGCTGCGGATGACGCAACAGCGCCCGATAAACACTGAGGCCGGCCATCGACTCTCGAATGCCACACTCCTTGGCGGCAGCCTTGGCTTGCTCGACTGACAGCATCTCAATGCGCGTGACCATTTGGCCTTTCCTTTCAGTTTCAAATTGCCGCGGCGACAGACAAAACGCCTCAGGAGACCTCGCCGATTGTTCCCATCAGAATCTTGGAAGTATGCAGCCAATCCTGCGTCACCGCCCAACTGCGATGGCCCACTCCCGTCGCGCGCCCTTTACCATCTGTGATGGCGCACGCCACCGGTGCCTCGAGCCGTTATCGCAAGGGGTGCGCATGCGGAGAGGCGAACGCAACCCCGCACCAGAAACCTTCGGGCAGATCCAATCCGGTGAGGAGCGTGCGGTGTCCCACAAAGCGCAGACGTCAAGGGACGTGTGAGACCAACAATGCTGTCATCGGAAGACCACAGGAAGTTTCCGAGGACCGCGTACCGGGCCGTGCGACCAGGTCACGGAGGCGGGGTCGGCGAGGTCAAAGTCAGGAATACGCGTCAGCCATTCCTCCAGCGCTACCGTAATCTCCATGCGGGCGAGATTTGAGCCGATGCACCGATGGATTCCCAATCCGAAGGCAGCATGTCGGTTTTCGGCCCGATCGATCAGAACACGATCAGCTTGTGGAAAGACCTCCGGATCACGGTTGGCCGCCGGAAAGGACAGCAACACCATTTCGCGTTCCTTGAACGGGCAGCCGCCGACTGTTGTCTCCTTGGCGACTTGGCGAGCCATCGTCACCGGGGCATAGGCCCGCAGAAACTCTTCTACCGCAAGCGGCATGAGTGCAGGCTCAGTGACCAGCCGACGACGGTCATCACGGTGCTGGGCCAGATGCCATAGGCAGGAGCCGATGGCACTCCAAGTCGTATCGATGCCTGCAATCAGCAAAAGACGAAGCGTACCGATTATGTGCTCGTCGGAAAGGGGCTGATCCTCCATTTGTGCGCCAAGCAAGAAAGTGATCAGGTCCTCTCCGGGAACCGAACGACGACTTGCAATCTGCACCCTGAAATAATCGTCCATCTCCGCGAGAGCTTGGGCGAAGGAGGCGTTTTCCGCGATTCCTTCGTGCAGAAGCAGGTGAATCCAACGCCGGAACTTCTCGCCGTCTCCCTCCGGCAATCCGAGCATATGTGCAATGACAGCAACGGGAACATGCTGTGCATAGTCGGTTGCTGCGTCGCAACGGTCATTCGATGCGAAGCGATCAATCAAGTCGCCACATATCGCTCGCGTTTTTGCCTCCAGGCGGCCAATTGCATCCGGGGTGAACGCGGGCAGCAGGAGCATTCGCGCCGGCCGATGATACGGTGGATCCGAGGTGATCGGTGGCGAAGCCAATGTCGATGCGCCAGGCGGGGATTTCGGCTTCGCGGAATCCGTTGGCACACGAGGTGGCATTTCACGAACGACCACACGGCGTGAAGAGAAGTGCTCCGTATCATATGCGATCGCCCGGATATCGGCGTAGCGGCTGGGAAAATAGACGCCGTTGTATCGTTCAGTATGCGCGACAGGGCATTGCCGACGCAACTCATCCCAGATCTGATAGGGTTCGGTGACCCAACGTGGGTCCAGGTGATCGAAGTCTTTGGCCCAATCTGAGACAGGCGGGCGATCGGTCATGGTGAACTCCTTTAGTTAAGCCTGCGCCACCTTGATCGCGAATTCGGGGCAGTTGGCTTCCGCAAGCCGCGCCTTATCCTCAAGGCCGGGAGGGACCATGCCATCGCCGACTACGCGCGCGTGGCCGAGTTCATCGAGCTCGAACAAGCTCGGTGCTATCGCCTTGCATCGGTTGTGTCCCTGACATCGCTCGGGGTCGACAATGACTTGAAGGACTTTATGCTCGGGCATACCTGAAGCCCTCCCTGCGCAGTTTCCGAACGCGTCCGCTGCGCAATTGATGGATAGTTCGTCGGCTGCGCCATAATCGACCAACTGGCCAATTCGTCGGTAGTCAGCAAGCGCAATCCTCTAATGGACGTTAGAAGTTCTGGCAAGGGTAGTCAATCGGTGCGACGGGTGGTCCCAAGTGACTCCACCATTGGGGGAAGCCCTGCATTGCTCTCTTAGGTTTGGGCATGGGTGTCGGGCTTGCAGGAATATCGCCACTCTGCCGTGCGAAGGAACTTGTGGTGCATTGGCAGAGATCTTGCGGCGCAGTTCAGCGTAGAATGTCGCTACCTTCACAAGGTTGGTTTCCCAAAGGCAAGGACTGCAGCGTGCAAAGGTATCCACAGCGGCCTGTGGAGGTCGCGGACCACCCCTTTGGGAACAGGAGCAGGGTGTTTCGGTCTCGCCGTTGGGGAGGAGGCATGGACCGCTTGACTCATCAGTACCAGCTGCCTACGTTTCTAATGAGTATTTGAAAGTCCTCGAGCACAATCGCCTCGCCTGACCCGTGGAGTGGTCGGGGAAGGGCGCGCAGATTGCCTAGCGGTTCCATCGCCCGACTTTGCGAATTTATCTTTCGGGAGGATCTATAGTTACGATGCGTGGATTGAAGAGCAAGCCTGTCATCGTCACGGGCGGCGCCAGCGGCATCGGCCGCGCGATCGCCGGGCGTCTCGCGATGGAAGACGCCGTGGTCGGCATCTTCGACATTAACGGGCAAGCGGCCGAAGCTGCGGCCAGTGCACTTCGCGAACGTGGTGGTCGAGCTTCTGGTTACGAGGTCGACATCGTCGACTATGACGCGGTGGCACGCGCCGTCGATGCGTTTGAGGCGGCCTCTGGACCGATCGGCGGCCTGGTCAACAACGCGGGCTGGGACAAGGCTGTGCGCTTCGTGGACAGCGACCGGGACCTGTGGCGGAAAGTAATCGACATCAATCTCTGGGGACCGCTCAACGTCACGCATGCCGTGCTGAAAAAGATGGTCAAGCACGGCAGAGGCCACGTTGTCAGTATTGCGTCCGACGCGGGTCGGGTCGGCTCCTCAGGCGAAGCTGTCTATTCGGCCTGCAAGGGCGGGATTGCAGCGTTCGGCAAGACCTTGGCCCGGGAAGTGGCACGTCAGGGGATCGTGTTCAACACGGTCTGCCCAGGACCGACCGACACGCCCCTGTTCGCGACGGTTAGCGAATCCGCGGCGGGGCTTGCCGAGGCCCTGAAGAAGGCGATCCCGCTCCGTCGCCTGGGGCAGCCGGACGACTATCCCGGCATCGTCTGCTTCCTGCTGAGCGACGACGCCAGCTTCATCACCGGCCAGACCATCAGCGTCTCGGGCGGCCTAACGATGCACGGGTAACCCGATGGATTATCAAGACATTCTCTACGCCCAGGCCGGCCACGTCGCCACGATCACGATCAATCGGCCAAAAGTCTACAATGCGTTCCGCCCGCGCACCGTCGTGGAACTCCTCGACGCCTTTCTCAAGGCCGGCTGGGATGACGACGTCGGCGCCATCGTCCTGACCGGAGCCGGCGAGAAGGCGTTTTGCACTGGTGGCGACCAGTCCGATCACAGCGGTCAATATGGTGACGGGTCGACGCGTGGCTCTGTCGGCATGCCGGTCGAGGAGTTGCACAGCGTCATCCGCGATGTGCCCAAGCCGGTAATTGCCAAGGTACGCGGTTACGCGATCGGAGGCGGCAACGTTCTGGCAACGATTTGCGACCTTACCATCGCCGGCGAGAACGCCATCTTCGGTCAGGTCGGGCCGAAGATGGGCTCCGTCGATCCCGGGTTCGGCACCGCCTATCTTGCGCGCGTGGTCGGCGAGAAGAAGGCGCGTGAGATTTGGTACATGTGCCGGCGCTACACGGCACGCCAGGCGATGGACATGGGGCTGGTCAACGCCGTTGTGCCCGACGACAAGCTCGATGCCGAAGTCGCGGCGTGGTGCGCTGAACTGGTGCTGCGCAGCCCCACCGCCATCGCCATTGCCAAGAAGTCCTTCAATGCCGACAGCGAAAACATTCGCGGCATCGGCGGTCTGGGGATGCAGGCCCTGCGCCTTTACTACGCGAGTGCCGAATCCCAGGAAGGGGTCAAGGCGCTCAACGAGAAGCGCCCGCCGCGCTTCAGGGACGTCCTCAAGTAGGGGCCGACGGTTGGACTTTTCCCTTACCCCCGAGCAGCAGCAGATTGGCGAGACCGCCCGGCGCTTCGGCGTCGAAAAGCTCGCGCCGGGCTATGTGGCGCGCGAACAGGAGGGCCACATTGCGCCATCGCTGATACGGGAGATGGGTGCTGTTGGACTGATCGGGGTCGATCTGCCGGAGGCGTTCGGCGGGCTCGGCGCGGACGGCGTCACGGCTGGACTGGTAATCGAAGGCGTTGCTGCGGCCGATCTTGGCGTTGCCTATGTGCAGCTTCTCGGATCGCTGATGGGCTCGATCCTGGCGCGTCATGGACCGCCTGAGATCGCGAGCGACGTCGTGCCGAGGATTTGCCGGGGCGAGACTTTGGTGGCGCTGGGTCTGACCGAGCCGCGCGGCGGCTCCGATGCCGCAAACCTCCAGCTCAAGGCGCGCCGCGACAACGAAGGCTACGTGCTCGACGGCGAGAAGACCTCGATTTCGATGATCGAACAGGCGGAGTCGATCGTCGTCTTCGCCCGCACTGGCGAGGCCGACTCCGGCGCTCGCGGCGTGACGGCCTTCCACGTGCCGCTCGACCTGCCCGGCATCAGCCGGTCCAGTTTCAACGACGTGGGCTCGAAGGTCGTCGGTCGCGGCTCCGTCTTCTTCCAGGACGTCAAGGTGCCGGACGAATGGCGCATCGGCGGTGAAGGCGAGGGCTTTCGCACGGTCATGCAGGGTTTCGACTACAGCCGCGCACTGATTGGCCTGCAAGTGCTGGCCCCGGCCGGCGCGTCACTCGAGGAAACCTGGCGCTACATCACCGAACGCCAAGCCTTCGGCCACCCGCTGGCGCGCTATCAAGGCGTGACGGAGCCATTGGCCGAGGCGGAAACGCTGCTCACCGCTGCCCGGCTCCTCTGCTATCGGACGCTGTGGCTGCGCGACCAGGGCATGCCCCACACGTCGGAAGCGGCGATGTGCAAATGGTGGGCCCCGAAGACAGCCTTTCAGACCATCCATCGGTGCCTGCTGACGCACGGTCATTCCGGCTACACCATGGATCTGCCGCACCAACAGCGCCTGCGTGACGTGATGGGCCTGCAAATCGGTGACGGCACCGAGCAGATCCAAAAAATGATCATCGCGCGCGAGAAGATCGGCCGCGTCGCAGTGCCTTACTAGGCGGAGGGTGCCGATGACCACTGCGCCGCCTGTTCTCGTAGACCTGGAAGGCCAGGTCGGCGTGATCACGCTGAACCGGCCCGAGAAGTTCAATTGCATTTCACGGGGCCTGGCGGACGGCCTGTGTGCCGGCGTTCGGTCTTTGGAAGCGAATCCAGCGTGCCGGGTCGTGCTGCTGAAAGCCAATGGCAAGCATTTCTGTACTGGTGCCGATCTCGACGAGGTTCTCGAGGCGCGCGCTTCGCGGGCTTCACTCCAGACCTTCCTGTCGGCGGGACACGAAGCCCTCACCGCGCTTGAACGCTCGCGCCTGCCGGTCGTCGCTGCGGTACACGGCTTGTGTCTGGCCGGTGGACTCGAACTCTCGATGGCATGCGATGTCGTGTTCGCCGCCAGTTCGGCGCGCTTCGGCGACCAGCATTCGCGGTATGGACTCATTCCCGGATGGGGCGGCACGCAGCGCCTGCCGCGCCTGGTCGGCCTGCGTCGAGCGCTTCACCTGATGTACAGCGCGGAGTGGCTGGATGCGGCGGCGGCGCGCGATTGGGGTCTTGTGAATCTTGTGGTTGACGATGATGCGCTCGCTGACCGGGTCATGGTCTATGCGCAGACATTGGCAACACGCAACCCCGAGTCCATGGCGGCAATGAAGTCGCTTGCCCGCGCTGGTCTCGACGAAACGCTGGCGGAGGGGCTGGCGCGCGAGTCCGCGTGCGTCGTGGACGCGCTCCGCTCGGAGAACGTCTCGGAAGGACTGGCCGCGTTTGGTGCGCGTCGGGAGCCGAGATTCAAATAGCGGCGGCACGCCGCCTGTCTGTGGTTTGGGAGAAACGGTTATGGAACACGCAACACAGGTTGAGCTGGGCCACACTCTGTTTACGTACATCGACAAGGGCGAGCAGGCACGAAGCGCGGCGCCTTTTGCCAATCCAGTACGAGACTACATCTGTCGCGATCAGGCAGGACGCGAACGCGATTTGCTGTTTCGCGATCATCCACTCATTCTCGGCATGACTGCCGATCTGCCGAATCCCGGCGACTTCTTCACCAACGATTTCACCGGTCGCCCGATTCTCGTGGTCCGCGGAAAGGACGGCAAGGTCAACGCGTTCCTCAACGTGTGCCGCCATCGTGGCGCCAAGCTGGCGACCGCGGATCTCGCCCAAGGCTGCGCGCGAACCGGCGGGTCCTTCACGTGTCCCTATCATGGATGGGCCTACGGCCTCGATGGACGTTTGCTCGGCGTTCGGGAAGCCGACGCGTTCGGCGAGGTCGACCGCTCCACGCATGGCCTTCGACGCCTGGCGGCAGTTGAACGCAACGGCTTCATCTGGGTGCGGCCGGGTGGCGAAGAGCCCTTCGACCCCGATGCCTTGCTGGGCACTCTCGCGCCGGAGATGGCGGCGTATAGGTTCGAGCGCTACAGCCACTACGAGACGCGCACGCTGCGGCGAGCGATGAACTGGAAGCTCGTCATCGGTACGTTCCTGGAAGGCTACCATATCAAGGTTCTGCATCGGAACACGATCTCGTCGCTGCTTCTGGGGGCACAAACCTCCTTCGATCCTTATGGCCGGAACCTTCGAATGGCGGTGCCGCGCGCCGGTTTTGAGACGCTGCGCGAGACACCGGAACACGAGTGGGACGTGCTGAAGCACACTGCCGTCGTCTATGAGCTGTTCCCCAACACCGTGCTGGTCTGGCAGGGGGACCATATGGAGACGTGGCGGGTCTTCCCCGGGAACACTCCGGACGAGAGCGTGATGCATGCGTCGCTCTACATCCCGGAGCCGGCGCTCACCGACAAGGCGAAGCGCCATTGGGATCGCAACATGAAGCTCCTGCTCGACACGGTGGAGAAGGAGGATTTCCCGCTGGGTGAGGACATGCAGCGTGGCTTCCATTCCGGCGCGCAGGACCGTCTGTTGTTCGGCCGCAACGAACCCGCATTGGCGCATTTCCATCGCTCGGTCCACGAGGCACTCGGGCTCCAGGAAGCATGTGGCCAGGTTGGGCCATATGGGCAGCCGATTCCATAGCAAGGCGCCCGTTTCAATTGCTTGAAATTAATCTCGATTGAACAACTGTACTACGCGAGGAGATGACCATGACACAGCTTCCGATTTCCGCAGATTCGCATATCACCGAACCGCCGGATTGCTATCGCGAGCACATCGAACCCGCCTACCGCGACCGTGCACCCCATGTCGTGCGCGATCCAAAGTACGGCGACATCTACGTCGTTGAAGGCATGAAACAGACCATCCCGATGGGTTTGGTTGCTGCGGCGGGCGTCGAGCCCAGCAGCATCCGCATCGGCGGTGCGCGTTTTGAGGACCTGCATCGCGGCGGGTGGGATCCGGCCGCCCGTCTTGCCGATCAGGACAAGGACGGCGTCGGCGCGGAAATCATCTATCCAACCGTCGGCATGGTCCTCTGCAACCACCCCGACCAAGATTACAAGAAGGCCTGCTTCGACGCCTACAATCGCTGGCTCCAGCAGTACACGGCACATGCCCCCGACCGGCTGATCGGCATCGGTCAAACGGGGATCCGCACCATCAAGGAAGGCGTCGCCGATCTCGAACGCATCAAGGCCATGGGATTCAAGGGCGTCATGATGCCGGGCAATCCCGGCGAACTCGACTATGACAACCCCTCCTATGATGCCCTTTGGGAGGCCGCCGTCGCTCTCGACATTCCGTTGTCGTGGCACATCCTGACGTCGAGCAGCGACAGCATCAATCAGCACCGTGGCCCCAAAATCAACGGGTTCCTGTCGATCATTCGCGGCTGTCAAGACATCATGGGCATGCTGATATTCAGCGGCGTGTTCGCCCGTCATCCGAAACTCAAGGTGGTGTGTGTCGAGGCCGATGCCGGCTGGGCGCCGCATTTCATGTACCGCATGGATCACGCCTACAAGCGCCACCGCTACTGGATGAAGGGACAGGAGCTGCCGCGCCTGCCGTCGGAATATTTCCGCGACAACATCAGCCTGACGTTCCAGGACGATTTCGTCGCGTTCAAACTTGCCGACATGCTGGCGCCGCATCAGCTGATGTGGGCTAACGACTTCCCGCATAGCGACTCGACCTGGCCGTGGAGCAAGGATGTGATCGCCGAGCAGACCGCCCATCTCGACGCAGGACAGCGTCAGCGTATCCTGCGCGACAACGTGGCGGACCTTTACAGGCTCGCTGCCTAACTGGCCGCTGCTTCTCGTCCTGAGACACGGCATCAATTGTCGGCGGATCGCTTCCGAGCCGTGAGGGATCATCATGAAGTTCAGCCTGTTCATCTATTGCACGGTCGGCCGGCGGGCTGAACTCGAAGGCGGGATGGCCGGCCGCAAGCCGGAGCTGTACCAGCGCATGCTGGACGAGATCGCGGAGTACGCGCGGTATGCCGACGATGCCGGGTATTTCGGCTTCGGCCATCCCGAGCACCATTTGCAGATCGAGGGCTTCGAGATCTCGAACGACCCTCGGCTGATGGGAATGTGGCTCGGCAAGCACACGAAGAGGCTGCGCGTCATCACCTGCGGCTTCGTTTCGACTACGCACAATCCGCTGCGCGTTGCCGAGGACATCGCCACCATGGACCACATGCTGGGGGCCCGCTTCGGCGTCGGCTTGGTGCGCGGCTATCAGGCTCGATGGGTGGAGAATTTCAAGGTGCGCGAGGATCTCCACGCGGTCGGTCCGTGGAACAAGGACTCGCCGGCCGATGAAGCCAACCGGGAATATTTCAGCGAGTTCGTCGACGTCGTGGTCAAGGCGCTGACGCACGATACCTTCAGCCATCGTGGGCGGTACTGGAACTTCCCGCCGGTCGGCATGGTCAATCCGCATCCGCACGGCGTCTACACGACCTACGGGCAGGGCGTCGCCCCGGACATGCACATTAACGAGGTCGGCATCGCACCGCGTCCGCTGCAGACGCCGCATCCGCCCCTCTATGGCGGCTTCGCCGCCTCAATGCGCACGGCGTTGTTCTGGGCGAAGTACGGTGGCAAGCCGATCGTCTTGACGGACAAGCTCGACTTCTACAGCCAGCTCAATCGCGCCTATCACGACGAGGCGGCGAAGCACGGCCGAGCCGTCAAGCCCGGCCACGCGACGGCCTGGGGCGGCATCTTCATTTGCGCGCCCACCGATGCCGAAGCGCACGCCCAGCTCGAGGACATGCGGTGGTTTTGGGACCAATGGGCCACCCCGTTCGGGCAGGGCCTGCCCGAGCTGCTCGTCGGCTCGCCGGACACTATCTCACGTCGGCTGGAGGCGGTTCAGAAGGCTGTGCCCGGCCAGGATGAGATTGTGTTGCTGGTTCCGCAGGGTCTGCATGATCGCGGCCAGATACTGCGATCGCTGGAGCTGATGGCGACGAAGGTCATGCCGCGCTTCGCGGACCCGACTTGATCATGCCGGCGAAACGTTGGCCCTCATGATCGATCCAGTATCCGCCGGCGATCGCGGGTTCGGCTTCAGCGACGCCGAGCTCGTCGCGCATCCCACCGTGTTCGGGCCTGACCTGTTCAAGGGCAAGGTGATCGTGGTTTCGGGCGGTGGCAGCGGCATCGGCAAGGCCATCGCCATTCTCTTCGCCAGGCTCGGCGCACGTCTTGTCCTTTGCGGTCGCAAGCCCGAGAAGCTCGAAGCCACCGTCGCGTTGCTGCGCGGCGTGGGCACCGATGTCGACGCCATGGCAATGAGCATTCGCGAACCAGAAGAGGTCGAATCGTTCATGGAGCGCGTATGGTCGCGCCATGGCCGGCTCGACGTGCTCGTCAACAACGCTGGCGGACAGTTTGCGCAACCGGCCATCGATTTCAGCGTCAAGGGCTGGAAGGCCGTCATCGACACGAACCTGAACGGCACGTGGTACATGATGCAGGCTGCCGCTCGACGCTGGCGCGATCATGCCCAGGCGGGCAACATTGTGAACATTACGGCCACCATCGGACGCGGATTGCCGCACATGGCTCATTCGACTGCCGCCCGTGCCGGGGTCATCTATCTGTCGAAGACGGTCGCGGTCGAATGGGCGCCCCTGGGTATCCGAGTAAACTGCCTCGGCGTCGGTGCAGTGGAGAGCAGCGGCTTCGCGCAGTATTCCGAGGAGGGCCGCAAGACCTTCTACGAAAGCAACCCTATGCGCCACCCAGGGGACGTCTGGGACGTCGTCGAAGGCTGCGTCTATCTGGCTGGCCCCTCGGGCAAGTTCATTACCGGCGAAGTCCTCACCATCGATGGCGGGCAGCAGATGTGGGGCGACTTCTGGTCGGCCGGCCGTCCGGACTACTTCAAGCTCGGCTAGAGGTGACGCGATGCTGCCCAAGAAAACGATGGCCATGGTTCAGACGGGTCCGCGCCAACTGGAGCGTCGTGATCTCCCGATCCCGCCGATAAGCGCCGACAGCGCGATTCTTAGAATCGAGGCTTGCGGCATCTGCGGCAGCGACCACGAGCAATACGAAGGCGCGCTGAACACGCCTTATCCGGTCGTCCCCGGCCATGAGCCGTTGGGCATCATTGCGGCCATCGGCGATGTCGCGGCGAAGCGCTGGCGCGTCGATGTCGGCGACCGTGTCTGCGTCGAGACGATGCTGTCCTGCCATTGCTGCAACACGTGTCTTGGCGGGCACTACCATCTGTGCGACCGGCGGCAGATCTATTCCTACATCCCGCTCACCGTGGCGCCGGGAATCTGGGGTGCATACTCGCAGTACATGTATCTCGCGCCCAACGCGATCGTTCACCGGATCGACAAGTCCTTGCCGCCGGAGATCGCGGTCATGTTCAATCCACTCGGCGCCGGTTTTCGCTGGGCGGTCGAGCTTCCCGCGACAAGCGCCGGCGATACCGTGATGATCCTGGGCCCGGGGCAGCGCGGATTGGCCAGCGTCGTGGCCGCACGCCATGCGGGGGCAGGCACCATCATCGTTACCGGACTGGCCTCGGACGCCAAGAAGCTGGCCGTCGCGCGTGCACTCGGCGCGGACTACACGATCGACGTGGACAACGAGGACCCCAGGGAGCGTGTCCGAGAGATCACGGCCGGAAGAGGCGTGGATGTCGTTGTCGATGTCACCTCGTACGCCACCCAACCTGTGCGAGGGGCGCTCGACTACGTGCGTCGCGGCGGGACAATCGTCCTTGCCGGAGTGAAGGGATTCACCATGCAGGACGGAAAGAGGCGTCAAAAGACGGTACCGGACTTCGTCTCCGACATGGTTGTCTGGAAGGAAATCACCATTAAGGGTGCCATCGGTGTTCTCAGCTCAGGCTACCGCAAGGCGATCGATCTAATTGAAAGCCGCAAGGTTCCGCTTGCGCTGATGCACACGCACGATTTCGCGCTGGAAGAGGCGGATCTGGCGATCCGAACACTCGCCGGCCAAGTCGACGGCGAACGGTCGATCCACTCCTGCCTCATTCCGCCCTCGTAGGAAACAACGGCTTTGGAAGAAGCGACGCCATGAACCTACCGCCGCGGCTCCCGCCCTTCGATCAGGAGGTGGCTCGCCGCTTCCTGGAATCGGCCGTACCGTCGTCCGGCCTTCCGCAATATCTCGGTCTACGCACCACGCTCGTCGAGCCCGGGCGGCTGCGCGTGGAGATGGCGGCGGATGCGAAGCTGCTGACGCGTTTCGGCAATCTGCATGGCGGCGTGCTCGCGGCACTGTGCGACCATGCGCTTGGACTCGTATGCTACCCGCACATGCAAGCGGGCCAATGGGCAGCCACGACGGAGTTCAAGCTGAACCTCCTCGCGCCCGTCTCCTCTGGTAAGGTGATTGCCGAGGCACGCATTGTCGCCATGACGCGCTCGACCGCAGTAGTGCGGATCGACGTCGAAAACCACGGCCGGACTTGCGGCGCTGCTCAAGGCACGGTTCTGATCATGCAACCACAGCCACCGAAGTCCCGTGACTAGTCTTGGTTTTCGTCCATTGCCAAGCGACCGGCGACCGTATTCGCTGACAAAGCACAGAGGCGATGGGTTCAGCTGCGCCCTGCCATCATGCGGGTCACATTGTAGGTTATCACCACCTCGTTGCGCTGATTGACGATGCTATTGATCGTCGTGACGATTCCCCGGTTCCCTTTGCTGGTTGGCCGGATCGCCGTCACTTCCACTTCGCCGTGAATGGTATCGCCGACATTGGTTGGAGCATGCACCTTTATGGTCGATTCCAACATGGCGAGCCCGGTATGCTGCATCGTGGCCTGAACCAAGAGACCTTCAACGAAGCAGTAGCAAAGAGCACCCGGCACCGGACGGCCTCGCATGGCGCCGTGGTGCTCGCTGAAGGTCACGTCGGTGAAGATCATCTCGACCATACCCGTGGCATTGATGAAATTCACCAGATCAGCTTCGGTGATGGTGCGATTGATGGTGCGAAATTTCTGGCCGACCTTGAGGTCAGTCCAGAACAGCCCGAGGCCGACATACTCCATGCGCTCTCCACATGCCGCAGCAAGGGTGCGGCGACGGCTGCCGTCACTCCTATGGAAGGCGGGAATACCACAACAATGTTCTAATGTTAATTCGAATATGGCTACAATGCTTGCTGCAAGTTGAGTACTTCTTGGAGGGCCGTATATTGAGATTCTAATGAATGTTCGGTACTAATGGAACGGATAACCAAAAGACCGAGATGCAAGGAGTGACTGCAAAGTGGGCGAGAATTCCGGCTTGGCGGAGGTCCAGCTTCGATTGAACACGGCCAGTTCATGCATGCCTCTTACTCTCGTGAAGTATTGCCGGCACCGCAGATCTTCGCGGTCTTAGCGGATGTTCAGAGACGCTCAGAAAGGCGGCGCTAGATATGGCACGCACCGAATATTTCGACGCTCTTGAAACACGTTCGTTCGAAGAACGGGAGATCGCACTGGCCGCCGCCCTCGAGGTGCAAGTCGCGCATGCCAAGGCGAATGCGCCATTTTTTGCTGAATGGTTAAAGGACGTCGATCCGGCTACGGTAAAGAGCCGCGCCGCGCTCGCACGCCTTCCAATTCTGCGTAAAGCAGACCTCACTGCGATGCAGAAGAGGAATCCGCCGATGGGAGGGCTGCTCAGCATCCCCCTCGCGCAAGTCCAGCACATTTTTATGTCGCCAGGGCCCATTTTCGAGATCGATACCGCCGAGAAGGACTATTTGCGCGGCGCGCGGGCCATGTATGCGGCAGGGTTTCGTGCCGGCGATATCGTTCACAATACCTTTTCGTACCACCTCACGCCGGCCGGCCTCATGATGGAGGCTGCAGCGCGGGCATTGGGCTGTGCGGTCGTGCCGGGAGGCGTCGGCCAGACCGAGTTGCAGCTCGACGCCATAGAAGCCATCCGACCGGGCAGCTATGTTGGAACACCTTCGTTTCTGAAGATTCTCCTCGAGAAGGCTGATGACCTTGGCAAGGACATTTCGTCGATTCGAAAGGCCTTTGTCAGCGCTGAGGCGCTGCCACCTTCGCTCCGCCAAATGTTTCGCGACCGTGGCATAGCGGCCTTTCAGAGCTATGGCACGGCAGATGTGGGCATCATCGCCTACGAGTCCCAAGCCCTGGAGGGCATGATCGTCGACGAAGGCGTTCTGGTCGAGATCGTGCGGCCGGGCACCGGCGATCCCGTTGCCGACGGCGAGGTAGGCGAAGTGGTCGTTACGACCTTCAGCAGGGCCTATCCTCTGGTGCGCTTCGGAACCGGTGACCTGTCCGCCGCGCTGCCCGGCATCAGCCCTTGTGGCCGCACAAACATGCGCATCAAGGGTTGGATGGGGCGTGCCGACCAGCGCACAAAGGTCAAGGGCATGTTTGTTGACCCAGCACAGATTGCGCTGATCGCCCGGCGTCATCCGGAGCTCGGCCGCGTGCGGCTGGTCGTCGACTGGGTCGACCAGCAAGACGTCATGACCCTGAAGGCCGAGCTCATCGGGGGCTCCACCGACTTGGCTAAGGCGGTGGAGGGCAACGTCCAGAATATCTGCAAGGTCCGGGGACGCGTGGAGTTCGTGGCGCCTGGCAGCCTGCCTAACGACGGTAAGGTGATCGACGATGTGCGCAAATACACCTGATCAGTCGACGTCCTGGCGGACGAGCTGGTGTTCCCGTCGCGACGCCTTTGCATGAACGGAGACGGGCGACAGGTCTAGCCACCGCTTCGTCGATGACCTCGGGGGAGCGGAGCCGTGCGCCAATGTGACGGAGAATGATGATGGCCGAGACTGATCTGACCGGCAGGGTAGCGGTTGTAACGGGCGCCGCGAGAGGCCTCGGCCGTGCCTATGCGCAGGGGCTTGCCAAGGCTGGGGCCACGGTAGTTGCGCTCGATCTCTCGGATTGCAGCGATACAGTTCGCGAGATTGAGACTAACGGCGGTCGGGCATTCAGCCGGCGATGCGATGTTGGAGACATGACCAGTTGCCGCGACGCGGCGGAAGATGCCCTCACCCGGCTTGGCCGGGTGGATGCGCTGGTCAACAACGCGGCGCTGTTTGCGACGCTCAAGTCGGGTCGCTTTGACACTATCGCCGAGGAAGACTGGGAGTCATGCATGCGTGTCAACGTCACCGGCGTGTGGAATTGCTGCCGTGCGTTTGTGCCGCCCATGCGCGAACGGGGTGGCTCCGTGGTCAATATCTCCTCGTTGGCTGCAACATATGGTCTGCCCAACGCCCTGCATTACACGACGTCTAAGGCGGCCGTGATTGGATTGACGCGAGGTCTCGCGCGCGAACTGGGCCGCTTCAACATACGTGTCAACGCAGTGGCCCCTGCGGCCGTTGAGACAGACGGCATGAGCCAGTTCTTCGGTGAGAAGAAGGAAGACGCTGTGAAGGCTATTGTTTCCGGCCAGTCGATTCGCCGTGTCCTCACGACCGACGATCTGGTTGGCACAATCGTCTATCTTGCTTCCGATGCCAGCTCGATGGTGACAGGCCAAACGATTGCCGTCGATGGCGGGACGGTCTCCCTCTAATCTCACATCAAGTCAGGCTCCGTCGCGTTTGGGAATGCGCGTGTGTGCTGCGAAGCTGCACCAAGCAACCGACAACCGTTGAAAGGATCACATTGACCGCCATTGCCTTTCCGATTCCTGACGACGTCATCGCAATAGCGGATGGCATCGAAGGTTTCCTTCGCAGAGAGGTGTTTCCGCGTCACCAGAGCGATCATGCGCTGCTGTCCGATCCGCGTCGCACGTACAGCGACGATGGCCGCTATGTCCCCGCTGTAGTCGACCATATTCGAGGCGTGCGCATTGCGGCCGCAAAGGCTGGTTACTACTCCATGTCAGTGCCTGTGGAACTGGGTGGGGCAGGCATGGGCATGCTTGCCTACTTCGTTGTGTGGGAGCGTATCTATCGTCTTTGTGGCAGCCACCATTGGCTGGGTGCTTATGCGGTCAGCCACTGGGCCTTCGGTCCAAGCCCGGTCCTATTGAAAGTGACGGATCGTGCACGCTCCGAGATTCTAGGGGGCATGATGGAGGGCCGGACATCGATGTGTTTTGGCATGTCTGAGCCCGGTGCCGGCTCGGATGCGACCATGATCCAGACGAAAGCCAGACAAACCGACACTGGCTGGCGACTCAACGGCCGCAAGATCTGGACGACGAACGCGCCGCAGGCAGACTACTGCATCGTCTTTGCCGTGACCGATCCGGACCGTGCGTCACGCCGGGCTGGTGGCATCAGCGCCTTTCTAGTGCCGACCGCGTCACCCGGCTTCAGGCTGGAGAGTGTCATCCGCATGCATGGGTCGGTGGGTGGCAACGAGGGCTCCATCGTGCTGGAGGACGTTCAGGTCGAGCCATGGCAGCTGGTCGGTGAACTGCATGAGGGTTTCCGCATCGGACTGTTGGGCGTCTCTATCGGCCGTATCTACAATTCAGCTCGCGCCGTGGGCCTTGGCCGTTGGGCGATCGAGGCAGCGCTGCGCTACACACAACAGCGTGAGGCTTTCGGCAAGCCGATCGCGGAATACCAGGGCGTGACGTTTCCGTTGGCCGAAGCGGCGATGGAGCTGCATGCGGCGCATCTTATGGCGCTGAATGCGGCGGCCTTGATCGACCGCGGCGAGCGGGCGGTGAAGGAACTGTCGATGGCCAAGGCCTATGCGGTGGAGATCGGTGCCCGGGCGCTGGATCGTGCTATCCAGACTCATGGCGCCATGGGGTTCACCAACGAGCTCGGACTTGTTCATGCGTGGCAGGACGTTCGCTCGGTCAACGTGGCGGACGGCACAAATGAGGTTTTGCGTCGTACGATCGTGCAACGCCTCCTTGCGGGAGACACGGAATTGTAGGCGTCTGGGAGAGGCCGCAGGCTTCGTTCGCCATGTGCTACTGCTGCCCTGCGCCGTCGCCGAGCGAACCCTAAATGAGGAAGGCAAGCATGCGAATGAAGGGCAAGGTCGGCATCGTTACCGCGGCCGCCTCGGGAATGGGGAGGGCAGGGGCCGTTCGTTTCGCTCGCGAGGGCGCTGCCGTCGCCGTCGTCGATCGGGACGAGGCAGGCGTTGCTGCCACGGTCGCACAGATCGTGAACTCTGGAGGCCGGGCTAAGGGCATCGTGGCCGATCTGGGTGAAGACGACGCGGCACGCCAGATCGTCAAAGAGGCCGCCAACGCCTTTGGCGGCCTCGATTTCGTCTGGAACCATCTTGGCCATCCCGGTCCCGCTTCGGTTGAGGGACTGGATCTGGCGGATTTCGACTTGGCGGTCCGCCTCAACTTGCGTTCTGTGCTGATCACCACCGAAGCAGCCGTTCCAGAATTGCGAGCGCGAGGCGGCGGTGCGCTGCTCTTTACGGCCTCGACATCCGGCCTGCATGGCTCGCCATTTAGTCCTGTCTATTCTGCCATGAAGTTCGGGGTCGTTGGTCTCACGCGCTCGCTCGCCAAGCGCTTGGCCCGCGATGGGATCCGCGTCAACGCTCTGTGCCCCGGCCCTATAGATACGCCGATGTTACGCGTGTTCGTCGCCAGGCCTGACCAACAAAGTACACGCGGCCAGGATCCAGAAGAGCTCATCCGCAAGCACGCCGGCATGACGCCTTTGGGACGGCCGGGCAGACCTGAGGAGATTGCCAACGCGGCACTGTTTCTTTTGTCCGACGAGGCTTCGTTCGTGACTGGCGCGGCTCTACCGGTCGATGGAGGATCAACGGCGTGAATAAGCTGGATGCGATGGTTCACGAGTGAGTTCGGCACGAAGCTGCCGACGGGCAATCATCGTAGGCATCAGGCGGGACAGCCTGCGTACTCCTCGCGTATTTCAACCCTCAAGGGCCGCAATCAGCGAGGCGCCAAGCTCGCGACAGAAGGCAAACCGCTGCTTGGCTGCTGATACCACCCTCGATTCCGTTGCAAGTAGACGCAAAATCGTGAATACCCCTTACGCTCGGCTGTATTTCAAGATAACCGGATGCGTTCACAGCGTGAGATTGAATGCGACGGAGATACGCTCGGCGGTTCCGTGATAGGGGCGCACCTGGTGCATCAGCCAGGCGGGGAACATCACAAGCCGGCCGGGCTTGGGCCGCAGCGCCTGAATGGAGGTATTCGAAAGGTCGCTCGACCCGACATAGCCGAGATGCGGCGCTAACATCAGCGGCAAGGGCCCACGTGGATCCATGAACTCCAGCTCACCTCCAAGCGACGGATCGGCGACAATGCCGCCGTCGTCGACGTAGTAGACTCCCGACCAGAACGCGCCTGGGTGCGAGTGAAATGCGTTGCCCTCGCCCTTGCGGTTGATGTTCGCCCACATGTTCGCTCGCCACGTTACGGCAAAATGCTCAGGGTGCGGTCCTCGGCCCGGATTTCCCTCGCGATCTGTTGTCATGCGGTTCGCGACGTTTCGCGCAAATGCCAGCAGCTTGATGGCTACCGCCCCAGGTTTCCATATCGTCGCTCGACTGCCAGCCACCCAGGTTGGAACGCACGCGGCCGGCGGGATGAGTTCTTTCGCGCTGCTCGATCACCCGGCGCAACTGAGCGTTGAGCGATACTGCGTCCGGCACATCGAACAGGGCGATTGCCGTCACGAACAGCGAAAGGATATCAAGCTCCGTTGCGGCCTTCATGTCCGGTCCCAAACAGGAGATTTGAATGGCGAGCGCAGCTGCAGCCGTGCGTGCTAGTCTCTTATGTCCCCGGTCAAGAGCGAAGGCAAAGGTGGTTGGTCGGTGCCAGCGAGGCACCGGGCGATCGGGCTGTGAGCTGCGCAAAGTTGGGGACGGAGCGTCGAGACGACGGTTGATCAGGCTCTTATCCGCGGGTTGGTTACCGCCTTCCGTGCTTTCGTCTCGGGGCTTTCCTCTGTCTAGAGGACGGGCGTCGGGCAGTGCCCGGCCACATAACTAGCGACGGGAGTTCCCCTCCGTTGCTCCATCCCCAACGCTGCGCAGCCGGGATAGGAATAGGGCCGCTCAGGTGCCCGCGGCCGGCGTGATCTGGCGGCCGATCGCCCACAGGAACGCCGCCATCTCGCGGGCGATGGCCGCGATGATCACGGGCAGCTTCTTGCCAGCGGCGTTGAGCCGACGGTAGCGGCCGCACAACCTGACCTGCGCCTTCCAGGCGATGTCGCGGACCGTCTTTGGCAGTGCTTCGAGGCGAACTCGCAGGGTCTCGCTGACGCGAGCGGGATGGCGATAACTCCAGGCCGCTTCCACCAGCACCCGACGGGCTCGCCGGTTGCCCGCCAGGGTCAGGCCTGTGCGGCGCACCGTCTCACCGGTTGAGCGCTCGGCAGGGACCAATCCGAGGAACGCCATAAGTTGGCGCGGAGTATCGAAGCGGCGCACATCTCCGATCTCGGCCGCGAAGGTCACGGCGACCAGGAACGATACGCCGCGCATGGCTTGATAGGCGGCGATCACGGGCGCCATCGACCACTTGGGGACAAGGCTGGCCAACTGCTCCTCGAGCCGGCGCTGCCGCTCGACAGCATCCTCGATAGATGCGACCGCGTCCTGGAAGACGATCTGCTGCGCCGGATGATCGAAGCTCTGCTCGGCCAACCAGCGCCGATGCGCACGGGTCCAGTGATCCCCGCCGGTGAAGATCCGGCCATGCCGCAGCAGGAACGACAGCAATTGCTGGCGCTTGCGACGAGCATCCTCGGCTGCTGTCGTACGTCCACGAACCAGGTCGCGGACCGCCTCGTGCACTTCGTCGGGCACCCAGACGCCGCTGAGCTCGCCGGCACGAAACAGTCGGGCCAACGTCAGCGCGTCGCGCCGGTTCGTCTTCACTCGCTCTCCAGAGCGCCTCGGTATCAGCGCCGGCGCCACCACCAGGCAGTCATGTCCCAGGGCCTGCATCTGCCGATAAAGCCCGTAACCCGTCGGCCCTGCCTCGAAGCAGACCTGCAGTTTCTTGTAGCGCCGCGCCAGCTTCTTGATCAGCCGCTCGATCGTCGCCGGCCGGTTCTCGATCTCGCCCACAAACCGGATCTCGCCTGCTCGACCTCCCTCCGCGATCGCCACCGCGTGCTTCCGCTTTGCCGTATCGAAGGCGACATACACCTCGCTATGCTCTCCCATGGTCCGTCCCTCCATGCCTGAGGCTCGGCTTGGCCTGTCCAAGCAACCCTCGATTCTTGGCATGAGCAGGGACGGGCCACCGACTTCAAACTGGGGACATAACGTCTAGGTGCTTTCGTTTGACATTACGTCGCCAAACAGCTCCCAAGTCTCGCCCTGAAAGCGTTGCAGGCGCTCCGACTGGATGGGATAGAAGTCCGTCGGACTGGTGTTGACGGTGATGCCCGGTAGCAGCAGCGGGACGGTGAGCTTTTTGAGGTTGGCCGCCTGCTTCATCAGGTTGGCGCGTGTGAGTTCATTGCCACACTGCTCCAGTGTCTTGTGCAACGTGTAGGAAGCGGCATACGCATAAACGTTGAAGCCGTCGGCCAAGCTGGCACTGGGATTGTATTTGGCCATCCACACGCGCCAAGCTTTCATGTCGTCCGAATTGTCCCACTGCTTGTCGGTGGGATCCTTCAGATAGGCCGCTGTGACGATGCCTTGGCTGTTCTCGAATCCAGCTGGTTTCAGCACTGCCGCTACCGAGGAGGATACGTTGTTCAGGTAATGGACCGGCTTCCAGCCGATGTCGGCCGCCTTGCGGATAGCCTGGGCCGCAAATTTCGGCGTCGTGATGTTGAAGAATACGTTGGCGCCCGAGTCCTTAAGCTGGATAATCTGCGAATCGACCGTCGGGTCGGTCACTTCGTACGTGACGTGCTTGACGATCTTACCGACGTCCTTGCCCAGCCCGTCGCGCATGCCGTCATAATAGTCCTTGCCGTAATCGTCGTTCTGCATCAGCACGGCGACCTTCGGGTCCTTGACGGTGGCCAGGATATGCTTGGCATAGATCACCGCCTCGGTGTGGTAGTCGGGCTGCCAGCCCATAGTCCACGGGAACTCCTTCGGCTTGCCCCATTTGGAGGCGCCCGTGGCCACAAAGAGCTGTGGCACTTTCTTGGTGTTCAAGTACTTCTGGATCGCAGTGTTGCTGGGTGTTCCCAGCGTTTGGAACATTGCGAACACCTTTTCCTGCTCGACCAGTTGACGCACCACTTCGACGGCCTTGGGCGGGCTGTAGCCGTCGTCCATCGTGATGAACTTCACCTTGCGGCCGTTGACGCCGCCCTGATCATTGACCATCTTCCAATAGGCGTCGATGGCCTTGCCAATCACGCCATATGCGGAGGCCGGCCCACTATAAGGGTTCGCGTTACCGATTTTGATCTCGGTGTCGCTGGCACCGTCGTCATACTTTCCCTTTTGCGCGTATGCGCCAGCGCTGCCAAGAACAGCTGCCATCGCCGATGCGCCGCTCAGAAATGCGCGTCTCGTCGCTCTCATAGTCGAATCTCCCGGTCGAAGGCGAAACGTCCATTTTTGAATGCTTATTTGATTCTCGACGACTGGCAAGATGGCGCGGTGTCTGTCAGTTGTTCGGCAGCGTAGACCAGGTATGTTAAAAAAGGCATAACGTGTATATTATAAGTAATACTTACTATTGACGACCGATATGGGAGGCTGTCGTGGTGGATCCAGATTCAAGCATTGGGTTTCTCGTGGGGGATGTCGCGCGCCTGCTGCGCCGCAATTTCAATCGGCGGGCGCAGGCACTCGGTCTATCGCAAGCTCAATGGAGAGCGCTCGCCTATCTGGCACGCCAGCAAGGCGTGAGTCAGGCCTCCCTCGCAGACCGCTTGGAGATTCAGCCGATCACCCTCGTCCGCCTTCTCGATCGTCTTCAGGCAGCCGGTTTGGTGACCCGTAGGCCTGATCCGCATGACCGGCGCGCGTTCCGGCTCTATCTAACGGACAGGGCGCAGCCTCTGCTCGCACGCATGTGGTCCATTGCTGCCCAAACTCGGGAACAGGCACTCGCAGGTATGCCGATCCAACGACAACGAATGCTCATAAAGTCGCTGCAGCATCTAAGGCAGAACCTTCTTCAAGCCGAAGACAGTGCCACGGCCAACGGCCAAAAGGACAAGCGGATCAGAAATGCAGCAAACGCGTGATCAAACAGCTCCGGCGACAAACCCGGTACCATGCGCGCCCGGAAGCAAGCGCGGATGGCGTCGCCGAGATCGATTCAGTTTCTCATCTGGCGTGCAAACGCCGCCGCTCGCTTCGTCCTGGGCACAGCCAATGCGTAGGTGAAGGAGACAAGGTCATCGAGATGCATCATATGCGCTGTCTTGTCTCCATCTTGCGGTGATGGCGGCACGCGCTTCGTGGTCCGAGGGTCGAAGCCGCCGGGGTTCGCACGGATGTCGACACAGAGCGAACGCTTCGTGTCGGAACGACAACTGCATCACGGGTGCGGCCCTGACCGGGAGTCGGCCAGCACGGTGGGGCTATCGCGCGCGACATCGACGCCCGCCTCCCAACGACCGGTGCAAGGCCCCTCAGGAGCGCAACCGCATGGCCGAACCGGAATGTGCCCTGCCGAGAAGCTTCTCCGCTCTCAGCGGTCTGGTTTAGCGCTTCGATCACTCAGCTGCGTGGGCATAGCGGTGATCCGGCAACATACCTGCGCGATCGATGGCTGCACCGGCGTCAAACTTCTTGAGCTCGGGCATCACTGTCTTGGCGAACAGCCGCATGTTGCGCACTGCTTCCTCATGGGCCATCCCCGCGTAGGAGAATACGCCAACATAACCCGAGTTCTTGGTCTGTCGGTGAATGGCCATGATCTTCTCGTAGACTTGATCTGGAGTACCGTAGACCTGTAGCTCGGCGAAGAATTCTATTGCCTTTTCCTCACCGTAACTATGCAGCTTCTCGTTCATCTTGGCATAGTACTCGTATCCTTTGGTGTTCTTGATGTGCTCGCCCGCGAACTGATAGTGGGCGAGCACGGTACGGTAGTAGCCACCGATGTACTTCAACGCCATCTCACGCGCCCGCTCCGGGCTTTCATCGACGAAGGTCCAGCCAGCCGAAATGGGCTGCGGTGCATCCGTGCCATTGATCTCGCGATAGAGCCGATTGTACTCCGCAAGCTCCTTTTCGACCTCACGCCAGGGCTTTTGCGGGATGATCAGCAGGCCGACGCCAAGCTTGGCCATAATCCGCGAGCTTTCCGGGCTTACCGCCGCGGCGTAGGTGCGGCCCCGGAAACTCTTGAATGGAGCTGGCCGGATTGCTGCCGGCGGCTGCCGATAGAACTTGCCATTATGTTCCATGAGTCCCGCCTCAAGGCCGTTGAGCAACGCCTCGGCGTACTCGACAAAGCGCTCCCGGCTTTCACCCATATCCAGCCGAAACCCGTCAAACTCGACCTTGCCCGCGCCACGACCCAGACCAAGGATCATGCGACCTCCCGACAACTGGTCGAGCATGGAGACCTGCTCGGCAACGCGCATGGGATCGTGCCAAGGCAATACCACGACCATCGAGCCCAGTCGCACGTCTTTGGTTCGCCCGGCCATATAGGACAGGAACTGCACGACATCGGGGCACATCGTGTAGTCGGTGAAGTGATGCTCGACCGACCAGATCGACTCGAAGCCTAGCGGTTCGGCCATATCGGCCAGCGCAAGCTCATTCAAATACACCTCCCGGTCCGTGAGCTGACGTCCGGTATTTTGGAATATGGTGGCCATTCCGACATGCATTGTCTTTCTCCTCGCCTAGAACTCAACCTTTGAGACAACCTCTTGCTGGAACCGTCCGTCTGCGGACATGCAGCGCATGTACGTCGAACGAGATAGCTCAATTCCCGATGTGATGGTCATTCCCGCCGTTTACAGTCGATCCGCACCTCAGGGTGCAGCCATCTGGTGCCGCCTGCCGAAGCTAGGCGGCTGCACGACCTCCGCGGAGCACCACGCCTGGCAGTGGCCCCGCCGGATCGACTGCGTCGACGCCGCGGCTGCGAATCATTGTTCCGTTGACGACCACGCCTTCGATGCCGGATGCATCCGAGATCAGTCGGTCAGCTCCAGCGGGGAAGTCGTTTATGCGGCGCAGCTTGCTCGCACCGATCGTCGCGGGATCAAAGATCACCAGATCGGCCGGTGCACCGAGCGCCAGGCGACCGCGATCTACGAGACCGAACACCTCTGCGGGGCGCGATGTCAGCATGCGAACTCCTTCTTCGAGACTAAATGCGCCCTTCTCCCGCACCCAATGCCCGAGAAAATAGGTCGGCAAGCACGCGTCGCAGAGCTGGCTGGCATGCGCACCGGCATCAGACAATCCCACCACGGTGCACGAGCTCTTCAGCAACGGCTCTACTTCGCTCTCCTCGTGATTGGCCACCGGCATGCGGAAGCGCGCTTCGAGTCCGGTACGCAGCGCCATGTCGAGCGCCAAATCCGTCGGCAGGACACTCCGTTCACGCGCGATGTCGAAAAGCAGGCGCTCCTCCAACTCCGGCTGTGGCGTGTACTGGCCGACCACCGTCTTGGCGAAGGTGGCGCGGAACGTAGGAGGACCGTTCGTCAGCAGCCGCTCTGCGAAGGCCCGTCGAAACTCCGGATCAGCGTAAATGCGAGCCTTGCCGTCGGCATCTGCGGCTGAAATCGGCTTGAACAGGCTCAGTGGCTCGAACGGGAACGGTGCCTTGAACTGGTACTCGAAATTGAGCGGCCGGGGCGTGACCTGTGGCACGATCTTCAGTCCCTCGGCAGCAATCGCTTCCGAGCGCGCAAGCTGTTGCACGTGGTCACCCACGCCGAACGAAAGGCCGGCGAGGAGAGCTGTCCAGGTGATCGGCCTCCCGGTCGCTCGGGCAATCTCGACAAACTCGTCCAAGAACAATTCCTTGCCGATCGTCGCCTGCATGATTCCGCGGCCGGCCTCGCCCAAGGCACCGGCCAGCGCCTTGATTTCGGCCAAGTCGGCGATGCGGCTTGGCACAGGACGCCCGCCATAGCCGACATGCGTCGAGGCCTTGGATGTGGCGAACCCGATCGCGCCGGCATCGATTGCCTGCCGCACAATTGCCTTCATGTTAGCGATTTCCTCAAGCGTGGCCGCGCGTTCGGTGGCTGCTTCGCCCATCACCCAAAGGCGCACCGGGGTATGGCCGACCAGCACGCCGAGGTTGATCGCGATGCCACGCTTCTCGATCGCATCGAGGTATTCAGGGAAAGTCTGGAATGGCCAATTCGCGCCGAGGCCGGCCTCGAGCGCCTCGACACTCATGCCCTCAACCTTCTCAAGCGTCCGGGTAATCAGGTTGCGATGCTCCGGCCGGGTCGGGGCGACGCCGAAGCCGCAGTTGCCGACCACCGCGGTTGTCACGCCGTGCCACGGCGAGATGCTCAGCATGCGGTCCCACATGACCTGTGCATCGTAGTGGGTGTGAATGTCGACGAAGCCCGGCGAGACGACCAAGCCGCCAGCGTCGATGGTGTTGTGCGCCTGTCCGGGGGCCTTGCCCAATGCGACAATGCGCCGATCCTTGACCGCCACATCGCCGCGATAGCGCTCGCGGCCGGACCCGTCGACGATCTCGGCGCCGACAATCTTTAAATCATAATCCATAGCTTCCTCCTTAGATAACCGGCAACCGCGGGAGCTCACTGAACGGAGGAGTCGCAAAGATCGGCATCTTCATGGGATCCTCTTCCGTTTGGTGTTGTCGGAACAAAATGCAGCCCGCCGGCACCAGAGCCGTCCACGAACCTGGCTCGCACGGGCATCGAGACCCACAACGCGTCTGTCGATGCCGTGCGAACTTCCGAAACGAGTCGGATCCCCGGTGCGTCTGGGAATTCAATGAGGCCGACGACGTACGGCAGCCTGTCGACGAATGTGGGCGCGAAGGCATGCCGTACAACCGTCCATGAATAGAGTGTGCCCCGGGGCTCGACGGCGCGCCATTCGATGTCCGCGGAGAAGCAATGTGGACAACGTGTCAGCGGATACCAATGGAAGCGACCACACGCCTTACACCTTGGAAAGCACAGCCGGCGCGCCGCGACGTTGCGCCAGAACGGGGCGAATTCGGGTATCTGTTCGTCCGTCATGGGCCGCTCCATCATCGTCCCAGCAGCAGCACGCCGAAGTCGGGCATCGACAATCCGGTCACGAGGCCGATTTCGGCGTCGGGAACCTGGGCCCTGCCAGCCTCATGCCGGAGTTGTCGCACTGCCTCGGTTACATGCTCGATCCCAAGGCGATAGCTGTATGCGAGAAACCCGCCATGCGTGTTGACCGGCAGGGGACCGCCTGGCGCGATGCCGCCGTCTTGGATGAAGCAGCCGGCCTCGCCCTTGCGGCAGAGACCGGTATCTTCAAGCTGCAACAGACAGGAGATCGAGAAGCAGTCGTAGATCTCGGCGAAGTCGACATCCTTCGGGCCAAGGCGAGCGCATGCGAAAGCGCGCCGAGCGGCTTCGGCGGCACCAGGCATAGCGGTGAGGCAGGAACCCTGCGTGAACACCGAGTCGCCGGTGACGGGCGCCGAGGCAAACCCCGTCCCAAGCACTCTGACAGGCCGTTTCGAACAATCGCGTGCGCGATCCATGGCCGTCATCACGAAGGCGCCAGCCCCGTCGGTAATCAAGCAACAGTCCGCCGCCCGAAGCGGCTCCGCGATCATGCGTGAGGTGAGGTATTGCTCGAACGTCAGCGAGTCGCGAAGCTGGCCGCGGCCGTTGAGCAGGGCATGTTGCCGGTGCGACACGGCCAAGGCGCCGAGCTGGCGCTCGGTGAGACCGTACTCGTGCATGTAGCGCCGCGCCCAGAGGGCAAAATAGATCGGCTGCGCATTGAAGCCGTAAGGCTTCTCGAACGCCTGCTTTGCAGGGTAAAGGTCGTGAAATGCGTACGGGCCTCCGGCGCGAGTTCCCCAGTCGACTCCGAAGTAGCCAACGACGACTTTTGCGAGGCCCGACGCGATTGCATGCTGTGCGAGCATGGGCGCACAGACGATTCCTGCGCCGCCCAGGGAAGCGGAAGCTGCAAAACAGTTCGAAGCGCCAAGCTGACCAGCGAGATAGTCGAAGGGCACCTGTGTCGGCATGATGACCGCGTCGGTGACCAACCCGTCGACCTCCTTCGGGCAGATGCCCGCGTCAGCGAGAGCGGCCATCACGGCATCCACCACCATGGCATGCAAAGTCCGGCCTGAACGACGCACTGGCGGCGTTTCGCCAATCCCGACGATCGCAATCTCGCAGGTCATGCGTGCTCCTGCGCCAGCCAGCGCTCGACCTCGTGGCGCTGGATCTTGCCCGTGGTGCTCCGCGGCAGGGCATCGAAGGCGACGAAGCGGATGTCCTTCGGGCGCTTGTAGCCGGCGAGATGCCGGCGGCAGAGCTCGACAAGGTCGTCGGCGGTCAGGCCTTCATCCCGCCGCGCGACGAAAGCCACAGGCACCTCGCCCCACTTCGCGTCGCGACTGCGGACCACGACAGCGTCGGCGACACGATGGTCCGCGAGCAGGACGCGCTCGATCTCGGCCGGGTAGATGTTCTCGCCGCCCGACTTGATCAAGTACTTGGCACGGTCGACGAAATCGAGCCTACCGTCCGGCCGCCGGACGAACATATCGCCCATGTGGAACCATCCACCGCGGAAGTCCTTCGCGTTCACTTCCGGGGCGTTCCAGTAGCCGCTGAAAAGCGTTGGACCGCGGAATGCCAGCTCTCCAGGTGTTCCATCTGGCACGTCCCGGTCTTCCGCATCGACGAGTCGGAACTCGCACAGCGAGTTTTGGCTTTTTGACAGCTCGGTCGGCACCTCACCGATGGGGATGCGACCACCCGACATCGGCGGGATTCCGGTTTCGGTCGAGCCGAAAGTATTGGCGTAGGAGGCCTGCAGCAGCTGCGTGATCTCCGCGATCTGCGCCCGCGGAACGAGGTCGGCCATGGCGCCAATCAATTTGATTCCTTTGGGCCTGATGGTTCGCGCACGAAGCTCACGAATAACCTGGTCGATCATGCCGGGCATCAGGACAAGCCACCATTGCCGCTCCGTCTCGACGCTCTCCAAGATCCGGGCAACGTCGAACCCGTCGACGATGACCACCTTCCCGCCGATGCTGAGCAAGCTGATCGATTGGTCCAATGACACCATGTGGAACATTGGGGGCCATGCCACGAAGGCATCAGTGCGATCGAGGTCAAAGTCGAGGCAGTTCACGTGCAGCCTCGCGATCTCGGCCCGGTGGCTGATCAGGGCGCCCTTGGGCAGTCCGGTTGTTCCGCTGGTGTAGATGATAACCAGACCATCCTCTGGCTGTGCCGCGATGTCGGGTTCGTCAACAGGCTGTGCCGCCAGCCGTTTCTCGTAATCCGCCCCCAGTTCGATGATGGTGTGACAGCCATGTTCGAGGGCGCTCAGCGCACCCGCGAACCGCTCCGAGACCAGCGCCGCCTTGGGTGTCGTCAAACGAATGCAGTGAGCCAGCTCTTCTTCGGTAAGCCGCCAATTCAGAGCGCAGAGGATCAGCCCGAGCTTTGCCCCGGCGAAAGCCAACTCAAGGTATTCGCAACGGTTCTCGGAAAGGATTGCGACGCGATCGCCTCGCTGCAGCCCGAGAGCGGCCAGGGCATGCGCCAGGCGGTTTACGCGCGTATTGAACTCACCATAGGTGCACATGCGGCCTCGATCGACAACGGCTGGCGATCTCGGCCGCATGCGCGCTTGCGCCCGCAAGAGCTCGCCAACAGTAATTCGGGCGGCGAGGGCGGCATCTTGACCGAATGGAGCATGCGACATGTTTCAGTCCGCCATGACATAAGAGATAACGAGCTGCTTCATGCTGCGCGTCACGAGTTCGTCGTGCCATTCCGGTTGAGGCGTCTCGAGCCGGATTTCCGGCAGCCTCGAAAGCAGCCGGTCGAACGCAATCCGAGCTTCGAGGCGGGCGAGCGGTGCACCAAGGCAGAAGTGAATGCCCAAACCGAAGGCGACGTGGCGGTTGACAGGACGGTCAACCTTGAAAAGGTCGGGGTCCGCGAAGACGGTCGAATCTCGGGCGGCGGAATTCAGCGCAACGAAAACACGCTGCCCTCGTCGGATATCCGCATCAGCCAAACGCAGATCTTCGGTCGCAATCCGCGTCACCGTCTGGGCAGGCCCCTCGTACCGCAGCATTTCCTCGACAGCGCCCGGGATGAGGGACCGATTGCGCCGCAGCGCCTCAATCGAGGCCGGGTTTCGCAGGAGCCAATAGAGCCCGTTGGCCAACAGGCTGGCCGTTGTTTCGTGGCCAGCAAAGAGCAGGAGGATGAGCGTCGAAACCATCTCGTCTTCACTCAGTCCCTCCGGTCCGGTCCCTGCTTCAAGAAGCCGCCCGGTCAGGTCGTCACGTGGATTGCGGCGGTGGTCATGGAGCGTCTCGCGAAAGAATGTGACCATCTCACTTACAGCCGCGCTTGCCCGGTCGTACTTGTCCGGCGTGGCGCGGGCCAAGGCGACGAAGTCCTTGAGGTTTTCGGACCACTTTCTGAGATCCTCGACCCGCTCCCTGGGAACACCGAACAGGTCCGAAATCACGCGCGCCGGCAACGGAAAGGCGAACGCCTCGATGAAATCCACCCGATCGCGCCCCCTGAAGCCGTTCAGCAGTTCTTCAACGCGTTGCGTTATCATCGGCTGGAGACGCGCGATTTCCTGCGGCAGGAAGCACTTGGCAAGGGCCTTGCGCAGCTTCTCATGGCGCGGTGGATCATTGAACACCATCCAATCCGCCAGCACAGCGGTTAGCCGCTCGATCTTGCCTCGCGTGTCTGGTCCGATATGGCTCAGAAAGGGATCCAGCTTTGCAGCCGAAAAGCGGGGGTCTTTCAACACCAGAGAGGCATCGGCGTGGCGCGTGATAACCCATCCCTTAAGGGATGGGTTCCAGTGAAGAGGTTCTTCTGCGCGCAGCCGCCGATACACGTTGTGCGGATCAGAGATGAAGTCTGGATGCGTCAGATCGGGGGCTGTTTCCATGGGCCTTCACCGCATATAAGTCGAAATCTAATGTTCATTTGAAATGCCAGCCGAGTCAAATCGAAGCCGGCGAGCCGTCCAGCTAATTCCGACAAGTTCAGCAAATTTTCGAATGACAATTCGAATAGCCTACCTATAGTGCCTACCTATAGTGCAAGGTGTGTCAACGCAGACTAGGAGTTGGTTTGCGCACAAGACCAGCGACGACGCGGGTAAGGGAACCAGAGGCGACGCGATTAGAGCGAACGACCCGAGTGCCAGCACGAGCCGCTTTGCGGTAGCGATACCGGAGCGAATGATGTCGATGAAGGCGATCGCCTAGTTCGCATCAGGGAAGGACCTTCATGACGCCGACGAGGGAAACGTTGGCCACACTGGCCCGGCACCGCCTACTGACACCGCTCTGCAAGCGACTTGGCTTGGAGCACCCGGTATTCCAGGCGGGCATGGGCTGGGTCGCGCGCGCAGAACTCGCCGCGGCGGTATCAGCCGCCGGTGGTCTCGGTGTGATTGGTGCCGGATCGAACATGACGGCAGACGAGCTACGTAGTGAGATCCGTGCTGTGCGGGCGCGCACGGACAGGCCATTCGGCGTCGACATCTTGTTCGCAACCGTGCGGGCCGCCGGGGCGGAGGTCGAACGCTATACGGCCTCTGTCGCTGCGATGGTGAAGGTGGTCCTTGATGAGCGAGTCCCCGTGCTCATATCAGGGCTCGGCAGCCCCGCCGCCGTAGTGCCGGAGGCGCACGCGCGCGGCATTTTCGTGATGTCGGTGGTCGGAGCAGTGCAGCATGCGGAGCGTGCCGTTGCAGATGGCGTTGATGCAGTTATTGCCACGGGTTGTGACGGCGGCGGCCATGTTGGCCAGATCGGAACTGCGGTGCTGGTGCCAGCGGTCGTAGACGCCGTGGAGGTGCCAGTCCTGGCTGGCGGCGGCCTTGCAGACGGACGCGGGCTCGCTGCGGCATTGGCGTTCGGCGCACAAGGGATCTGGATGGGCACGCGCTTCATCGCCACCTATGAGGCGCGGGCGCACGAAAACTACAAGAAGAAGATCGTGGCAACCAGCACCGCTGGGACCGTCGTGACCCGGGCCCACAGCGGCAAGCCTTGCCGTCTGATTCGCAACCGTTTCACCGACTCCTGGGTTGGGCGCGAGCACGAGATCGAACCCTATCCCTTGCAGGCCGTGCACGTGGGTCACCCGGCTTCGGAGCGCGGCCGGCTGGAGGGTGATGTGGAGAACGGCGTTTTGCCCGCAGGCCAAAGCTGCGGTCTGGTCGGGTCGGTTGTGCCGGCTGCTGAGGTCGTCCAGCAAATCGTCCGAGAGGCGGACGCCGCGCTCGACCGACTGTGCCGGCGGATCGCAACCTGAATGCCGACGAGCGGATCATGTGAGGGGTTGGGCGCGATGCAGGTGTTTACGATGCTGCCGGTGAACGACTGGAATCAGACCGGATCGGCAGCGCGAGCGGCGGAGACGGCTGGGTTCGACGCGCTCATGACGGTGGAGGCGAAGCATGACCCATTCTTGCCGCTCGCCGTCGCGGCGCTTGCGACCAAACGAATCGCGCTTACCACGTCTGTCGCAGTCGCCTTTCCGCGCAGTCCGGCGGTGACAGCAATGCAGGCTTGGGACCTGCACGCCAATTCAACAGGCCGCTTCGTGCTCGGGCTGGGCAGCCAGGTGAAAGGCCACAATGAACGCCGCTTCGGCGTTCCTTGGAGCCCGCCGGCACCCCGTCTGCGCGACTATGTTCGAGCGCTGCGCGCGATCTGGCGCTGTTGGCAGACTGGCGAAGAGCTGCGTTACGAGGGCGAGTACTATCGGCTCACGCTTATGACCCCGGATTTTTCGCCCGAGCCGACCGGCCTGCCGATGGTCCCGGTGACTATTGCAGCGGTTGGGCCGGCAATGTTGCGGGTGGCCGGTGAGGTCGCCGACGGTGTGCGGCTGCACCCGATCTGCTCGCGGCGCTATCTTGAGGAAGTGTGCATCCCGCGCCTGGTGGAGGGCATGCGCCGCAGCGGCCGCAAGCGCGAGCATTTCAACGTGCATGGCGGCGGCTTCGTCGCGACCGGGCCGGACGCCGCGTCGGTGGCGAAAGCCATGGACTGGGTGCGCTTCCGCATCGCCTTCTACGGTTCCACGCGTACCTATATGCCCATCCTGGAGCTGCATGGGCTCCAGGATCTCGGGATGAAGCTGCACGATCTCTCGGTCCAGGGCCGCTGGAAGGAAATGGCGGCACTTGTCTCGGACGACGTTGTGCGCATCTTTGCGGCCTGTGGCACTTACGACGAGATCGTCCCTGCCATCGAAACCCGTTTCGGCGGAGCGGCTGACGCTATCGAGCTGAACTTCGCACCGGCAACGGCGCCCGGACTGATGCGCGAGCTCGTCGCCGACATCCGCCGGATACCGCATGCCTTCCAGGGCTTTGCCACCATCTGAGTTCCGGTCCTCGGGGGAGACGTCCATGCCACTGCCACTCGATGCTCGCCTACGAATCGGCATCCAGACCATCCATCGTCGCACCGAACCTGCGACTGGCCCATGGCTTCCACGCATCGACGAACTGGTCTCGCTGGTGCAACTCGTGGACCGAAGCGGCTTCGACTCGCTGTGGGTTGGCGATCACATCGCCTTCGCCATCCCCATCCTTGATCCGCTGCTACAGCTTGCTCAGGCTGCCGTCGTCAGCCGGCGGCTGCTGTTTGGGACATCGGTCTATCTACTGCCACTGCGGCACGCGGGGCCGGTGGCCAAGCAGGTTGCGACCCTCGACCATCTGACCGAGGGGCGCCTCATCTTTGGCGTTGGTGTCGGCGGCGAGTTCCCTAAGGAATACGCTCTGGCCGGCGCGCCAATTCGGGAGCGCGGCGCGCGGCTCAGCGAAGGGATCGTGGTACTGCGCAAGCTCTGGACTGGCGAGCCGGTCACGCATCAGGGAAGGTTCAGCACCTTCAGCGAAGTTCAGATGCAGCCACCCCCGCGGCAATCGGGAGGCCCGCCGATCTGGTGCGGCGGACGATCGGAAGGAGCGCTGAAGCGCAGTGGCCGTTTGGCCGATGGCTGGATGTCGTACGTGGTAACACCGGAGATGTACCGAAGCAGCCTCGATGTGATCGCGATGGCTGCGACAGCCGCTGGGCGCAAGCTTGCCCGCTTCGGCACGGGCCATCTGCTGTTCACGCGGCTGGACGACACATACGAGAAGGCGCTCGACGCGGCGTCCGAGACACTAAGCGTTCGCTACGCCATGGATTTCCGCAAGGCGGCGCAACGCTACTGTGCCCTCGGCCCGGCGACCAACGTTGCCGAGTGCATGCGTGCCTTCTATACCGCCGGCGTGCGGCACATTGTGCTCGACTTGCTGGGCCCCTATGAGCTGCGCCAGGCGCAGATCGAGCGCGTCGCCGCCGAGGTTCTGCCGCTGCTGACGGATTTGACAGGGACAGACAGCCCGGCCACCGCTCAGGAAAAGCAGGCAGTCGGATGAGCTATTCCAGCTAACTCGAGACATCGCTTGCGCCATTTTTCGTCGGGAGGAGATCATGCTTGGCCTTATCCAGGACCGACCGCTGTTGATATCGTCACTGCTCGACTTTGCGGCGACCTATCACGGCGAGGTCGAGATTGTCTCGCGCAGCATCGAGGGGCCGATCCATCGCTACACTTACCGCGACGCGCAGCGGCGCTCCAAGCAGCTCGCCCAGGCGCTGCAGCGGCTCGGCGTCAAGCCGGGTGACCGCATTGCCACGCTGGCCTGGAACGGTTACCGCCACTTCGAGTGCTATTACGGCGTCTCCGGCATCGGCGCCGTGCTGCACACCATCAACCCGCGGCTGTTCGCCGAGCAGATCGTCTACATCGCGAACCATGCCGAGGACAGCTACATCTTCACCGATCTCACCTTCGTGCCGCTGCTCGAGCAGATGGCGCCGGAGCTGAAGTCGGCCAAGGGCTACGTCATCCTGACCGACCGAAAGCACATGCCGGGGACCTCGCTGCCCAACGTGATCTGCTACGAGGAGTTGATCGCGCCGGAGAGCGGCGAGATGGAGTGGCCGAGGCTCGACGAGCGCACCGCCTCGTCGCTCTGCTACACCTCGGGCACCACGGGCAACCCCAAGGGCGTGCTCTACGCCCACCGCTCCACCGTGCTGCACAGCTTCGCCACCTGCATGCAGGACGTGCTGGGCATCAGCTCGCGCGACACCATCCTGCCGGTGGTGCCGATGTTCCACGCCAACGCCTGGGGCATCGTCTACGGCGCCCCGATGTGCGGCGCCAAGCTGGTGTTCCCCGGCCGCGAGCTCGACGGCCAGAACGTCTACGAGCTGATGGACCAGGAGAAGGTGACCATGTCGGCTGGCGTGCCGACTGTCTGGCTGATGCTGCTGAACTACATGAAGGAGCACGACCTCAAGCTGCCGTACATGAACCGCACGGTGATCGGTGGGTCGGCGGCACCGGCCTCGATGATCGCAACCTTCGAGAAGCAGTACGGTGTCACTGTGATCCATGCCTGGGGCATGACAGAGATGAGCCCGCTGGGCACCACCGGGGTGATGAAGGCGAAGATGGCAGACTGGCCATTCGAGAAGCAGCTCGAATACAAGGCCAAGCAGGGCCGCGCCGTGTTCGGTGTGGACTTGAAGATCAGCGACGACGGCGGCAATGAGCTGCCGCGCGACGGCAAGGCCTTCGGTCACCTGATGGTGCGCGGGTTCTGGATCGCCAGCGGCTACTTCAAAGGCGAGGGCGGCCAGGTGCTGGATGAGGGTGGCTGGTTCGACACCGGCGATGTCGCCACCCTCGATCCCGAGGGCTTCATGCAGATCACCGACCGCGCCAAGGACGTGATCAAGTCCGGCGGCGAGTGGATCAGCTCGATCGACCTCGAGAACCTGGCGGTCGGCCATCCTGACGTCGCCGAGGCTGCGGTGATCGGCGTCGCCCATCCCAAGTGGGACGAGCGGCCGTTGCTGGTGATCGTGCCGAAGCAGGGCAGGAGCCCCACCAAGGAGGAGATCCTGGGCTATCTCGACGGCAAGATCGCCAAGTGGTGGATGCCCGACGACGTCGTCTTCGCGAAGGAGATCCCGCACACCGCGACGGGCAAGATCCAGAAGGTGGCACTGCGCCAGCAGTTCAAGGACTACGTGCTGCCGACGGCGCAGTCGGCCGCCGAATAGCCGGCGCCGACGCTTCCGAAGGAGGCATTCGAAAGAAAAGACGGCGCGAGCCGGCCCCCTTCCGACCCTTCTGCGACATTACCGGCCCAATCCATTGCCTCACCGCGGATCGGCCAGCACGGCTTTTTGATCGGGCCCGCCACCCCGCCTTGAAACACGACACCCTCGAGCTGGTACTTCCAACCGCCCGCACTGCCGGCAACCACGGCCCCTTGAGGCGATGCCAGCGCGCAGCAGCATGCGGCTGCTGGGAATCATGGTGCATTCCTTGATCCGAGTGCAGGTCGCGAGTGCATCAGCACCTTTCCGACATAGCCTGGCAGACGAGCGAAAGAATGCACTTCAGTCGAGAGACATTATTCCGAGAATCGAGAGAACATAGCTCGCCAGCACCCGACTGTCTTTGAAGCGAGGGAAAGCCACCTGCGCAGGGGGACTTATCCGGACGTGAAGGACCACGTTGTGCGAAGCAAACCGATCTTGATTGCCGGTGCGCGCATTGGCGGTTTGGAGAAGGCTTTTGACCGGGCCGTAGAGCCACGTTTCAAGCATGACTCCTCCCCGCGGCAGGGCCTGATCTGGAAAATGGGAACGCCGCCCGTACCACGTACGGCTCAAGCGAAATCGAACACCCTCGACAATGACTTCAATCGGTACTGCAGCGACGGATGTGCCGATAGAGCGTCGTTCGGGCGATACCTAGCGATCGAGCGGCGCGGCTGAGGTTCCCGCCCTCGCGCCGAATGGCGGCTAGCACCGTGTGTCGCTCGGCGCCGCGGATCGTCGAGGCGAGGGGTAAGCCGCACGGCGACTCATCCTCCAGAATTGCCGTCGGCAGAAGATCGAGGCCGAGTATAGGGTCCGTCGCCAGCAGAACCATGCGCTCCAAACAATTGCGCAACTCGCGTACGTTACCAGGCCAACGGTAGCGCAGGAAGACATCCATGACCTCCGGTGCGATCCGTGTCGCAGACGCCGCACCAGCGATGTCGCGCAGCATATGCCCGACAAGATGCGGAATGTCGCCTGTCCGTTCGCGCAGTGGCGGCAAGCTCAGGCAAGTGACGTTGAGACGATGATAGAGGTCGGCGCGAAAGCGCCCGGCCGCCATGTCCTTGGCAAGAGGACGATTGGTGGCGGCAATGACTCGCATCGCGATCCTGCGCGGCGCCGCCTCGCCGAGCCGCCACACCGCGCCTTCCTCCAGGACGCGCAGCAGGTAGGGCTGCAGGTCGCAGGGCATATCGCCGATCTCGTCGAGGAACAGCACGCCGCCATGGGCCTGCTCGAAACGGCCGCGGGAGCCGCCACGGCGCGCGCCGGTAAAAGCTCCTTCGGCGTGGCCGAACAGCTCGCTTGCCAGGATATCGCGCGGCAAGGCAGCGCAATTGACAGGCACGAAAGGACCCGACTGGAAAGGACCCGCCGCGTGCACGGCACGCGCCAGCACATCCTTGCCGGTGCCGGTCTCCCCCTCGAGCAGCAACGGTGTGCTCGCTGCGGCGAAACGCTCGGCCTGCCGCAGAAGGCTCTCGAGCGATGGTGATGTCTGAAGCAGCGCTTGGAAAGCTGGCGCCAGCGGCTCCTCTGCCTCCGTGCGGTGCGACCTCGTGCGCTGTCCGCGACCGGTCGTAGGCAAATGCAGGATGGCGCCGATGCAATGCCCATTCTCCCTGAGCGGGGACAGCCATTCCGGCCGGATTCCCGGCGCCAGCGATGCCAGCCATTTCGGCGCGACCTCTCCGCGCGGTGCCGCGACAAGTTCGCCCATCGCTTGCGTCCGGCTGAGGCCGTGCTCGCGCAATGCCGAGGAGGCCTGCACCGTGCGCGCGATCACGCGGCCCTGCGCGTCGAGCAGGACGGCAGCGGTCTCACGCCCGCCAATTGCGGCTTCAAACAGCTCAATCAGCCGCGCCCGCTTGGCCAGCGCGTGCTTCTGCAAGTGGCCCTGCAGCTGGCCGACCAGCGACATGACGAACGGCCAGGTCTGCGCGTTGACCGTGTCGGGCGGCCCGGTGATATCGACCACGCCGACGATGCGACGGTCTAGTGGATCGCGGATCACCGCGGCGGTGCAGCTCCAGGGCTTGGCGACTTCACAGAAGTGCTCCTCGGCATGGATGTGCAGCGCCTTCCCCAGCGCCAGCGCCGTGCCCACCGCATTGGTGCCGCTGCTGCACTCGTGCCACGCGGCGCCCGGAACGATGTGGTCAGCGGCGAGCCGGTCGGTGAGATGCGGATCGCCGTCGACCGACAGCAGGGTGCCGTCGGGATCGCTGGTGATCAGGATGGTGCGCGAACCCATGAGATAGGGAACGATCGGCGGCACGCACGCGCGCACCGCGTCGTAGAACGGCGCGTTGCGCCGCTGGAAGCGGTCGACGTCAGGAGCGTTGACCCGCAGTGGCGCCGATTTGGTCGCCGGATTGACGCCGTTCTGCCGGCAGCGGCGCCACGACTCGATGACGACATCGCGCACGGCATCGTCGTCGACCGGGCGGTCGGTGACGAACCTTTCCCAGACCCTGCCGACGGTCCGGATGTAGTCCTTGGAGCACAGCTGAGCGAGCGGGATATCTTTCATCACCAAGCTCCTCCCAAGGGCTGCCGCCGATCGCGGCGCACCGCTTCGGCTCTTCGTGACGAGATGCTCGACGCGGGGATCGACGGTCGAGGAGGCAGCTTGCTTGCCGAGAGGATAGGCGCCCGATTGCGACCCTGTAAATCGAGTGCGCTGTAGCGTTTCGCAACAGTCGCCGCGCAGGATGTGTAGCGCTGCGCATCAAGCTGCCATGCATGCCATCCGGCAAGTCCTTGCCGTGCCGTGATTTTCCTTCTGGCACGCTAGTTGCGCTCCAGCGGTCATGCCGCGTGCGGCATGGAAGGAAACGCAAACAGGAGATCAGGACATGCTGGAAATCGGAGTCTTCCACAACGGTGCTTCGACCCTGCCGGTGACCTTGACCAAGGACGGTGTGGCGGTGAACGACGGCTCGCTCAAGGAAGTCCATCGGGCAGCCCAGGAGACGCTTGTGAATCAAGTGCGCCAGGGCATTCTTGCCGAGCGGCTGGGCTTCCAGTCCTTCTGGCTGACCGAGCATCACTTCCAGCCCGAAGGCGCGGAGATGAGTCCCAATCCGCTGATGACGCAGATGGCGATCGCCACGCACACCAAGAAGATCCGCCTCGGCCAGTGCGCCAACATCGTGGTCTGGCATCATCCGGTGCGGCTCGCCGAGCAGGTCGCACTCCTGGACGTGATCAGCGGCGGTCGGGTCGAGTGCGGTGTCGGTCGCGGCTATCAGCCGCGTGAGAACGAGACGCTGGGACGCCCCTACGGCTCGACCATCCAGGACCAGGAACGCAACCGCAAGGCCTTCGAGGAAGTCATCGCGGTGATGAAGAAGTGCTGGACGGAGGACTCCTTCTCCCATCATGGCGAGAACTTCTCGGTGCCGCCGACCTACACCAAGTGGAACCACAAGCAGACCCTGGCCTATTTCGGCATGGAGAAGGCCGGTCGCGCACTCGACGACGTCGTGGCGATCGGCGAGCCCGACATGTACTCCGCAGGCAATCCCGTGCAGGCAACGACCACGACCTTGAAGGAGCTGCAGGTCTTTCCGCAACCGGTGCAGAAGCCGCATCCGCAGCTCTGGGAGCCGGTGACCAGTTCGCGCTCGATCAAGTGGGCGGCTGAGAAGGGACTGAACGGCGTGATGATCGTCGAGCCCAACGACCGTCTGCGCAAGAACATCGATATCTACTATGAGGCGGCCGAGAAGGCCGGCTGGCCGGACATGCACGGGCGCGGCCGCTTCAAGTACGGTTGGGACGCCGCCAAGCGGCGTGGCATCATGACCAGCCGCTACATCCACATCACCACCCCGGGCAAGGAGAAGCAGGCGCTCGAGCGGGCGGCGCGCGCCATGGAGCTGCAATTCGACTACTACGGCCCGTTCGGCTTCGGCGCCGTGGTGGCGCGGCTCAACGAGCCGATGTTCGACCTCAACAAGCGCGTCACCGCCGACATGCTGCGCGAGCGCGAGATTGCCATCCAGGGCTCCAAGCAGTTCGTGATCGACAAGATCATGAAGATGAAGACCGAGTGCGGTTACGAGGACTTCTCGTTCCTCGCCTGGTTCGAGCTCGGCGGCTTCGAGGGCCGTGAGATCGAGGACCAGATGCAGCTCTTCGCGGAGGAAGTGATGCCGGTCATCGCCCGCGAGTGCGGCGGCAAGGCGGAGCTGCCGAGCGTCGGCATCGACTATGTCGGCGCGCCGGCGGCGCAGCGCGCGGCGGCCGAGTGAGGGAGGGCGAGATGCCGAGCGTACAGTCGGAGGAGCTCAAGACGCTCTACAAGGGCTGGGTGGCGGCGCTCGCCGCCAACCCGTCCATGGAGCTCGACCAGATGCGCCGCATGTTCGAGCACTGGGGCGACGTCACTGCCGAGCCTGGCGGCGTTGACTATGTCGAGGTGACGGCCGGCGGCGTGCCCGCGCTGTGGGCGACGCCGAAGGGCTGCGTGCAGGACCGCGTGCTGCTCTGCACTCACGGCGGCGGCTACGTCACTGGCTCGATGTACACGCATCGCAAGGTGTACGGGCACTTCGCCAAGGTGATCGGCTGCCGCGCGCTGATTGTACATTACGGCCGCGCCCCGGAGCACGTGCATCCGGGGCCAGTCGACGACGTGGTGACCAGCTATCGCTGGCTGCTCGATCAGGGCGTCAAGCCGCAGCACATTGCGCTCACCGGCGATTCGGCCGGTGGTGGGCTTGCGATCACGACGCTGCTGCGGGTGCGCGAGCGCGGCTTGCCGATGCCGGCTGCAACCATGCCGTTGTCGCCGTGGGTCGACATGGAGGCGACCGGCAAGAGCTTTGACAGCAATGCCGAGAAGGACGTTCTGGTGTCGCGCGACATCATCAAGGTGATGGCCGGCACGTTCCTGGGCGAGGGCGGGAACCCGAAGGACCCGTTGGCCAGTCCGCTCTATGCCGACTTGAAGGGCTTGCCACCGGTCTACATCCAGGTCGGCGGCGACGAGACGCTGCTCGACGACAGCCAACGGCTCGCCGAGAGGGCGCGCAAGGCGGGGGTCGATGTCACCGTCGACGTCTATCCCGACATGCAGCACGTCTTCCACTTCCTGGCGGGCGTCGCGCCGGAGGCCGACGACGCCATCGGAAAGCTGGCCTCCTGGGTGCGTCCCAAGCTGGGACTCGGTTAGTCGCGCCATCCTGATGGCTTCGCGCGCAAGCGCGCTTGCAGTCGCTCGCAGCCACCTATAGAGGGCCACGCCGATATCGCGAAGAAGGGCTTTCAGATTTCACATGAATGGCCCGAACCAGCGACGGCGGGTTTCCCTGCTGGGCTCGGGAAGAGCGGTATCGGTCAGCTGGCCGATACCGCGCCCGGCTCCGCTGTGGACGGTCCCCACGACCGAAAAAGCGGCACCCCTTCCCAAGTTCAGTATGCCTAGGTGCGCTATCTGGAATCAACAGGGCCTTGCTCGATGAAGAATTGCGAAAACCGTAACTTTTGCGCGGCTGCGCATCGCCGAGCATCGCCAACAGCGGGACTGGCCACAGATGGCAGATGCATAAATGCTGGGGCACGGCCAATTGGTAGGACCGTGGTGACCAAGAGCAGCGTCGGGCGAACGCTTCAGCCGACACAGATGGCACGGAGACTTGACCGTGCGTTTGGTTGATGTGAGTTTGGGGCGCGGTTCAAGCGGGCGACCAGGCGCCTCTGCTTGTGCCAGCATGCCCGATCCCCGCATTTGTCAACTGCGAACCATCGGAAGGTTGTCGCAAATGGCGTTCGAAACCATCGTCACAAGCCAGGACGGCGCGTCCTTTGTCATCACGCTGAACCGGCCGGACCGACGCAACGCCTTCAGCGTCAGGATGATGCAGGAGATCGCGACGGCTTGTGCCAGCGCGGACGAGAATCCGTCGGTGCGCGGCGTGATTGTCACCGGAGGTCCGCGATATTTCTCCGCGGGGGCGGACCTCAACGAAGCCATGGCAATCAAGTCCACTGCGGATGGCGTCGCCTATATAACGCATTGGGAGACGCTGAACAACGCGGTCGAGCGTCTTGCCAAACCGAGCCGCTGCCCACGAAGCGGCCCGCCCACTCGATCAGTTCCTGCGTCCAAGGAAGCGTATCGGCCCGAACAGGCAGACGTCGATCGGCGCCGACGTGATCAAGATCGAGCCGCGTGAGGGCGAGCCAGTCCGAGGTTGGCCGCCGATCAAGGATGGCACCGGCTATTTCTTCACGTACACCAACGTCGGCAAACGCAGCCTTGTCCTGGATCTCGAGCGTCCGCCCGACGTCGAGACCCTGAAGAATCTCGTCGGGCGATCCGACGTGCTGATCGAGAACCTGAAGCCGGGCGCCCTCGCCAAGCGGGGTTGCTCCAGCGAGCAGCTGGCACGCATCAATCCGCACCTCATCTACTGTGCCGTTTCAGGCTTCGGCGCGGACACGATCTATCCCGGGCGGCCGGCCTTCGACACTGTCATTCAGGCCATGTCGGGCTTCATGGATCTGACACGAGCCGGCGACGTGCCGGTGAAAGCTGGCATCTCCATCGCCGACGTGATGGGGGCCGAGATTGCAGTAGTCTCGATTCTTGCCGCTCTGGAGGCACGTGACCGGACCGGGCTCGGCCAGTTCATCGACCTTTCCATGCAGGACGTCTGCGCCTGGCTCTCGGCAATTCTATGGAACGGCGAGCAAGCAGCACCGATGTCCATCGCCGTTCCCGCAAGGGACGGATTCGTGCTGGTCGAGGCGGACGGCATGGCGGACAAGGACATGCTGCCAGCAGGCTTAACTCTCGAACGCGCCCGGGGCATGACGCGGGCGGCGCTTGCCGCCGCTCTCTCTGAGGCCGGCTGCCGCACTGCGCCCATCCTCTCGGCCGCAGAGATGCTGCAGGCGCAGCAGACCTGCGCGCGCCGCCTTGTGATCCACGCACGGGATGCCACGGGCCAAGTCTGGCCACTCTTGGCAAGCCCCCTGCGCTTACAGGGCACCCCGCCCATGATCCATCGACCCATGGGGACCCTAGGGAGCGATGCGCCGGAAATACTGGCGGAACTTGCTGCGAGAACTGCGCAATGACGGACGTGCATTTCCCGCAATATCGGTACATCGAAGTGGCAGTTCGGCCGCCTAGAACCGCATCGATCCTTCGCAGCTGGCTGGGTGCCTCGCGGCCAGCGCCTGAAGGCCAGGGAGCGACATCGACGTTGGAAGACCACGATCTTGAAGGCCCGATCAATGGCCAAGGCTTCTTGCCCTATGTCCAGAAGGTTCTCGTGCCAACCCTTATGCCAGGCGACATCGTCATCAGGGACAGCCTCGGCTCCCACGGAGGTCGAGATGTTCTTCGCCAAGCTCAAAGATTGGCTGCGAAATGCCGCTCAGCATTCCGCCGATGCGATCTGCATGCGGATTCCGATGAGGTCGGCCGGGCGAATGCGGCAACTTGCCAGCCTACTCAGGATATGAGCCGATCCAAAGCCATCACACTCTAGCATCAGCGACGACGCTTGCGGGAGGGCCTCGTCTTCGGCGACGCAACAGAAAGACCGGCGAGTGCGAGCGTCGAGAACTGTTCGGCGACCTCGCGCACACCGAGCCGTCCGCGAGGCTTGTACCATTTGTATGCCCAATTCAGCATCCCGAGCAGACCGTACGTGACCACCGGCACGTCCAGATCCGCTCGAAGCTCGCCGGCCTTTACGCCCTCACGTAAGATCCGTTGCCAATAGCCTTCATACTGCTTCGGCGAGAGATTGAGCTGCTGGCGGAACAGGCGCTTCATCTCCTCCCGCTCGCGGAGATAGACGAACAGGTGGGGTAGTGCTGGTCGAAGCCATCGAGGTGAGCCAGAATGGCGCGTCGGAGCTTCTCGCTCGCCGGCAGATCGCTGGCAGCAATCTCGCCCATCCTGCTGTACATCCGGAAGATCGGTTCCTTGACGATGAAGTAAAGCAGATCGTCCTTGCTCTTGAAATGATGGTAAAGGCTACCCTTGAGGATACCGACAGCATCCGCGATGTCCTGGACGGTGGCGGCGTGATAGCCCTTCCGCTGAAACACCCTCGCCGCCGCCGCAATGATCTCCTCAATGTTTGCCATGGATAGCCATTGTGGCAGCGAGCGCGTCCGCGACTAGTCTTAGTCTAGCCGACGTCGCGCCTCAGCACACCGTCACCTTCCAACACTGCAATCTCGGCTGCGGCCAATCCCAAATGGCGCGACAGCACATCCGCGTTGTGCTCGCCCAGCGAGGGTGCGGTGGGTGTGTTGACTGGCGGCTGGCCGACCACGTGCAGGAGCGGGCCGGGCACCTGAAACAGGCCTAGCGCAGCGTCCTCGACGTCGCGCACGGTGTAGCGCTCGACCAGGTGCGGGTGACGCATGGCGTCCTCGACCGAGAGCACCGGGGCGCAAGGCACGCGGTGCTGTTGCAGCACGCCGAGTGCCACAGCATCGGAGGGCTGCGCTTGGAGCCAGTCGGTGATGATCTGCTCCAGCACCTCGACATGACGTGCCCTCCCGGCACTGTCGGCAAAGCGAGGATCGTCTAAAAGATCGGCACGATCCACGGCGCGGGCCAGGCGACGCCACATGTCCTCGCCTACCGGCACCAGCACGATATGGCCTTCGCGGCTCTTGTAGATGCCGGCTGGCACCACCGAGAAGTGCCGGCTACCGTTGCGGGTCGGCTTGATGGTGCCGCCCGACGCGCTGGCCAGTTCCACTGCCAAGCCGTGGCTGTGGAAGTAGAAGTCGATCAGCGCGACGTCAAGCCAGCGCCCACCGTCGCCGTGCTTCAGTCGCCCATAGAGCGCGGCATGGATCATGGCCAGCGCCGTGACGCCGGCGCCAACATCGCCGATGGCGACGCCGGCCATCGGCGGGATGCCGTCCTTGTCGCCGATCATTGCCGTCACGCCGGTGTAGGCCTGGGCAATGAAATCGAAACCGGGCTGCTGGGAAAGCGGACCGGACTGGCCGAAGGCTGAAACCGAGCACAAGATCAGCTCAGGGTTCAAGGCGTGCACCACTTCCCAGCCGAGACCCAGACGCGCAATCGTGCCAGGAGAGAAGTTCTCCACCATTACCTCGGCCTTGGCAATCAGCCGCTTGACCAGATCGAGCCCACGCTTGTCGCGCAGGTCGACGCACAGGCTGCGCTTGCCGAGGTTCTGCTGGATGAAATAAGCGCTGCGCCCGTTGCGCTTGACTGGCATGGCCCGGGCTAAGTCGCCCTGCGGTGCCAGTTCTATCTTGATCACCTCGGCGCCCAGCTCGGCCATTGCCCGAGTGCAGACCGGACCGGCAACGTACTGCGTGAAATCCACGACCAGCACGCCGGCCAGCGGATGGGAGATCATCTGCTGCCTCGCATTGTATCTCCCGCTTCGCCGCTAGCGGAGCGCTGCCGCGGCGAGAGGGCCGCGGAGCACGCGGCCGGGATGTGCGCCGGTATGCTCGCCGTCGCGCAGCACGACGACGCCGTTGACGATGGATGCCGCAAAGCCCGTCGCCTTCTGGCGCAGCCGCCGCGCCCCCGCCGGCAGGTCGTCGACGACCTCGGGCATGAGCGGCGTAACTCGGTCGGGATCGAACACAACGAGGTCGGCGGCCAATCCCTCGCGCAGCAGGCCCCGATCATGAAGTCCCCAGGCAGAGGCCGGCTCAAGGGTCAGCAGGCGAACGCCTTCCTCCAACGTCAGCGCCTTCCGCTCCCGCACCCAATACGCGAGCACGTGCGTCTGAAGCGAGGAATCCATGATCTGTGAGACGTGCGCGCCGGAGTCCGAGAACGTCACCACGGACCGGGGATGGCGCATCATTTCGAGCACGATGTCGTCCTGTCCGTTCGACAGCGGTTGGACGAAGAAGCAGCGAAGGTCGCGCTCAAGCGCAAGCTGGATCATCGCCTCGACCGGATCGACGTCGCGCTCGCGTGCGATGCTGGCGATGGAGCGGTGCGGCCCAACCGGCTGTTCCATGAGAAAGAGCCATTCGTAGTCCGGGCGGCGCGCCTCGGCGCCCACCGCTCGGGCCGAATCCATCCGGTTCGCGGCCGCGATGAGTCTCGTCCGCAGGGTTTGGTCGCGTAACGCAGCACGCTGTTCGGCGAGCGGAAGGGCACGCAGCGGTCCCCACTCTGGCAGGCCATCGAAAGGCAGGCCTGTCTCGAAGGATAGCAGCACGCTGATGGCGCGGCTGTGCACCTGCGCGAACATCCGCCCGCCCGCTCGCGCGGTTTCGTCCAGCAACGCGAAGAACTGCCGCCAGTGGTCTGGTACCGCCCGCGAGCTGAACATCCCCCAGGTCACGGGCACCCCCGTCTCCACGGCGAGATCGCGGAGACGGTCGAGGTAGTCGCGGATCCGCTCAGGATCGCGGCCTGTGTCCTCACTCGCGATTTCGAAGACGCCTGCTCCAAGCTCGCTCATCATGCCTACCAGCTCGCGGACCTCGCTCCACGCCGCGACCCGGCTCGCCACGGGACTGCCATCGGGCGTCGCGTGGTTTCGCGTACGCGACGTGGTGAAGCCGATCGCCCCCGCGTGTAACGCGTTCGACAGCTCACGCTTCATGGTCACGAGATCGTCGGCGGTCGCTGGTTCAGAGAACGCGCGCTCGCCCATGGCATAGGTGCGCAGTGCCGAATGTCCGACGTACCCCGCGTAGTTGATCCCCTTGCGCCAGCCCTCCAGCGCATCGAGATACTGGGCGTACGTCTCCCATGTCCAATCGATCCCGGCTGCCATGGCCTCAGCGGGGATGTCTTCAGCGCGCTCGAGATTGCGGAGCACGAGATGCTTCTCGTCCGGGCGGCACGGCGCAAGCGTGAAGCCGCAATTGCCCATGATAGCCGTGGTCACACCATGCCAGCATGAGCAAGTGCCGAGCGGATCCCACGCGACTTGCGCATCCATATGAGTGTGTCCGTCAATGAAGCCCGGCGCCACCACGAGCCCGCGTGCATCTAGCTCCTCTCCGCCTCGCTCCTTGATACGCCCGATACGGGAGATGCGGCCACCACGAATGCCGATGTCGGCGCGATAGGAAGGCAGTCCCGAGCCGTCCACGACCTCGCCTCCACGAATCACCAGCTCATACATGGCGAGTCCTCCTCGAAGCTTGCTGGATCCAGGTGCCGGTCCCGGTTTGCCTTACCAAAAACGACCTGCGCTTTCGATCAGGTGGAGTGTAAGGGAAGTCGTTCGCCCACATCAGCCGACGGACGGTGCAGAACTCGTTCTTCTTGAAGGCCATTCAGCCATTCTGGAATGCGGCGTAGCAACGGTGCGCTCCCAAGCGCGGTCCATACGGTACATGAAATGTGGCACCGAGCCCACATCGGCTGCGGCACAAGCCAGCTCGAGTTTCGGATGGCACTCGAACATGCCGCCGAAGAAGAATGTACCGATGATGCCCAGACAGTCCCGGATGGTCGACACAAAGCCATTGATCTTCGGACCGCGTACCTTGAACGTGTCCTGCTGGCTCGTGAGGATAGGGAAGCTCAAGGGCAACCCGAGATCGACGGCCGCCCATAGCGGGTCATACATCGGGTCGTGGCAGTCCGCGACGGCAGGATTGCCGGGCATCATCATTCCGCGAAGGCCAAGCATCTTATCTTCTCAAGATCGTGGACGGCAGCTTTGACCGAGCGAGCGCCGTACCGCCACCATCCTCGCCCACGGCACCGCCTCCTCGCCCAGCGCCGCCACTCGGTTGGCCGGCACGAAGCGCCGCATGGTCCAGTACACTGTGGAGCCGCCCACCCCAATCGCGCAGGCGATCTTCTCCTCACCGGTCCCCGCGTCGGCCGCCAGCAGGATCTGCGCCCGCTTCAGCTCGCGAGCTGCATGCTTGGCGCCGCTCAGCAGCGTCACAAGCTCGGCGTGTTCTGCTTGGCTCGGTTCGATGGTCCTCGGAACCCGACGGCCCCATCACACGACAGCCGGGCGTCGCATGAAGCATCGACATTTCTCGTCTCGCATCAAGCCTGCCAATCCTCGAGTGGCGGCGCAACTCGTCAAGTTCTCTTTGACGAGCTACTCGCAACGCTCTCTTTCTCTGCACTCACTGTCCGCGGCGTAGTCAGGCCATGTTCCGTGGCGTCCAGGCTATTGAGCTTGTCGCAGGCTCTATCAATCGCACGCTGATCGGGCTCAACATTCGCGACGGATATTGTCTCGTCGGGCGCGCGGCATGAGTTTATTGTGATCACATCCCGCGTTTGTCCGCACGCAGTCTCCTCAGTTCCTGAAACGTCGCGGTCGCGTAGCGCAGCACCGCAACGATACCCGCCACTACGCCGTACGGACCGGGCAGCGGCGCAACCGTGAACTGTATGGAGATCGTCTGTCCGGATTTGGTCTGGGCCGGCACCGAGAGGGGTTCGTTCGATGGATGCCGGGATCGCCCGGTCTCCATCATGCGGCGGTAGGCGTCCCAGTGGCGCTGCCGGAGGCGTTCGGGAACGATGATCTCGAGAGACTGACCAACCGCCTCATCGCGCGAGAAGCCGAAGATGCGCTCCGCGCCGGCATTCCAGAACCGGATAAGCCCCTCACAGTCAGCACAAATCACAGCATCCGGGATATCGTGAAACACAGCGTCGGCGAGACCTGTGAGATCGCCCTCAGCGATGCCAGCCGCCTTATCGGCATCCCTAAATGTCATGACGCGGCTCCCTCTGGCGTTTCCAGCAGGCAAGAGCAGTTCGCGACGGTGCGGGTGTCGAGCCATCGGCGGGCCAAGCCGCGCCAGGACCCCGGCGACCTGCGGGAACTCGGCCAGCTCGGCAGGTCACCCGGCGCGGTCGGCGCGCGACATGCCGATATCGCCATAGGATGGTGTAAGGCTGCACGGCACTCCGTTGGCTCAGGCGAGGACGTTGGCAGCGCGCAGGCGGCCGATCGTGTCGGCATCGACGCCCCAGCGCGGCAGTACGTCGTCGGTGTCGGTGCCGGAACGGCGCGGTGGCCGCGGCACGGGCGAGGGCGTGCCCTGGAAGCGCGGCGCCGGGGCCGGCTGGGTGATGCCATCGATCACCTGCAGCGCGGCGCGCGCGACATTGTGCGGATGCGCCGCCGTCTCGGCGATCGACAGCACCGGGGCGAAACAGGCGTCGCTACCCTCGAAGACGTTGCACCATTCGGCGCGCGTGCGTTGCTTGAAGATCGCGGCGAGCTTCGGCTTCAGCGCGTGGCGCTGCGCCGCACCGTCCTGACCAATCAGGCTGTCGGGATCGAGGCCGAGCCTCTTGTAGAGCTCACGGCGGAAGCGCGTCTCGATCGAGGCCACCGAGACGTACTCGCCGTCGGCGCACTGGTAGACGTCGTAGTAGGGCGCGCCGCCGTCGACGACGTTGGTGCCGCGCTCGAGCGACATCCGGCCGGAGGCATAGTTGCCGTAGAAGGCCGTCATCAGCGATAGCGCGCCATCGACCATGGCGACGTCGATGACCTGACCCTTGCCGGTCGTGTGGCGCGACTGCAGGGCGGCGAGCACGCCGACCACGAGATAGAGGGCGCCGCCGCCGAAGTCGCCGACCAGGTTGAGCGGCGGCGTCGGCGGCCCGCCGTCGCGGCCGATGGCGTGCAGCGCGCCCGAAAGCGCGATGTAGTTGAGGTCGTGCCCCGCTCGATCGGCAAGCGGGCCATTCTGGCCCCAGCCCGTCATGCGCGCATAGACCAGCCGCGGGTTGCGCGCGTGGCAGAGCGCGGGCCCGAGGCCGAGGCGCTCCATGACGCCCGGCCTGAAGCCCTCGATCAGCACGTCGGCGCGCGCCGCGAGGTCGAGCGCGCAGGCCTGGGCGTCCTTGCTCTTGAGGTCGAGCTTGGCGACCAGCCGGTTGCGGCGCAGCAGGTCGAAGCCCGGTGTCCGCGGGCTGCCGAGCTCGACCGCCTCGACGCGATCGATCGTCAGCACCTCGGCGCCCATGTCAGCCAGCATCATGGCGCCCATCGGCGCCGGCCCGATGCCGGCAAACTCCAGCACTTTCACGCTGGCGAGGGGACCGCCACGGCCGGGTTGCTCTGCTGACGTCATGTGATCTCCTTCGCTCTTGCGGTCAGCGCAGGCCGAGCCCGCGGGCGATGATGCCGCGCAGCACCGTGCCACCCTGGATGGTGAAGGTGAGGTCGTAGTTGAGCCTTGGAGGCGGTAGAGCACGAAGAACCCTGTCAAGATTCTCGGAATTGCACCGCGCGCCTGGGTAGCGGTTCCAGTACCAGGTGGCCTCGAGCACCAGCGCCGAGACGCCGAGCCGGTCGCGCAGGCAGAGCAGCTGGTACAGGCCGGAGAACCCGGCGCCCACGATCAGCGCGTCGAGGCTATCGGTCTGATCGAATTGTGCGGCTTGGAGGTGCGCGTCGCCGCGACGCATATGGCGCTCCGGATGGCGGGATCAGTCAGGAATGTGCGGACCGGCAAAGGCGCCGCGCAGCCATTCGCAGGCTTCGTTCATCGCCGCGCCGGCCTTGTCAGCGACTCCGACCCAGAACATGAAGCCGTGGTTGACACCGTCATAGCGCGTCATGGCCGTCGGCACGCCGGCTGCGCGCAGCTTGTCGGCGTACAATTCGCCTTCGTCGCGCAGGGGATCGTATTCGGCGGTGATGACGAGCGCCGCCGGCAAGCCGGACAGATCACGGGCGCGGAGCGGCGAGGCATGCGGGTGCGCCCCCTGGGCAGGATCGCTGAGGTAGTGCTTCCAGAACCATTTCATCGTATCGCGGGTGAGCCCGTAGCCTTCGGCGTTCTCTTCGTATGAAGGCGTGCCGGGCGTGTGGTAGTCCGTCACCGGGTAGAGCAGCAGCTGGGCGCACAGGGCCGGCCCGCCTTCGTCGCGCAGCCTGAGCGCGGCAACCGCGGCCATGTTGCCGCCGGCGCTGTCGCCCGCGACGGCAATGCGCGTTGGATCGGTGCCGAGTTCGGAGGCGTGGGCGGCCGCCCAGCGGACGGCGTACAGGCAATCCTCGATTCCGGCGGGAAATTTGTGCTCAGGGGCCAGCCGGTAATCGACCGACACGACGACACACGCCGCCCCGGCGCACAGGTTGCGGCACATGCCGTCATGCGTGTCGAGGCTGCACAGCACGAAGCCGCTGCCGTGACAAAACACGAGCAACGGAAAGGGGCCGGTTCCGAGTGGCGTATAGATGCGCAGTCGCAACGGCCCGCCCGGCCCGTCGATCGTCCGCTCGCATACGTCGGCGACCGCAGCCGGCGGCGCCATCGAAGCGATCCGGGCCTCGTACTGCGCGCGCGCCACGTCGACCGGCAGGGTGTGCGTAGCGGGCACACCCGTTCCTTTGTCGAGCAATGCCTGGATCTGCGGATCTACGGGCATATCGTTCCTCGACGTCTTCGATGGAAGACATACGATTTCTATTGCGCCGACAGGGCGCGTGCGTATCATGCCCGCCGGCATGCGTCAACGCGCTTGATAGGTTAGAGGAATGGACCGGGAGCCGGCGAGCTCACCCAGAACGCTTCAAGCGAAGGACCTCGAAGGCGAGCCGACCGGTGCAAGCCGTTGGGGACCGGCGGCGGCCGGCAGCACGACGGCAACGCCTGGGAAGCCGGTCGGCGCGATCGTCGCGGCCGCGAATGTTCTCCGCGCGCTGCATGCCTCCGAGCGGCCCTTGAACGCGAGCGAGGTCGCCCGCACCGCGGGCCTCCATCGCGGCACCGCCTACAACATCCTGCGCACGCTGCAAGCTGAGGGCTTTGTCGGCTATGACGAGGCGACGCGCAGCTACTCGATAAGCCTGCACATTCTCGAATTCGCGTACGGGGTGTTGCAGCGCAGCGGGCTGATGGACTTGGCGCGCCCGCTAATGGATACGCTTTCCGACGCACATGGCGTCTCGGTGTACCTGTCCAAGGTGCTGGGCCGCTCCTCGCTGCTCTTGCTGGATTGGGTCGGCACCGCGTTTCGCACCGATTTATACGTGATGGTTGGGCGCCAATATCCCGGCCCGGCTGGCGCATCGGGCGTAATCATGGCCGCATTCGGAAACAGCACCGAATCGGAACTCGAGGCCCTGCTGGCGCAGGTCAGGTGGTACCGCAAGCCTTCCGTTCCTGAGTTCGTAGCGCGCGTGAAGAAAGCGAAGCAATCTGGTTTCGCGGTGGATCGCGGAACCATGTTCCAAGGCGTCACGCAGGTCTCGGTACCTGTTCTGTCCCCCTCATGGGAGCTGCTGCTGATCCTGACGGCCGCAGGGCATTCGCACGACCTCGGCGACGATGCTCTCGGACCACTTAGCCGCGCGATGCAGTCTGCGGCGGGACGGCTTTCCGAAAGCGTCAGATTGTTGCGGCTAGGATAGAGGCTAATGCCATGGATGAACCAGAAATCTGTCGTACCCGAATTTCGGCGAGAGACGGGCGGTAGGCGAGATCGCGATATGGGTCTGATACCGGACAAGGCACGGGGTATGATCGGCGCGTCCGATCCGCCGATGCGGGTCGAGGTTAGTCGCCGCGAGATCATCAAGTATTCGATCGCCACGGAGCAGCGGCTGAAGAAATTCCTCGACGGGGATGAGGCTCCGCCGATGTTTCTGTTCGGCGCGCTTCGTCCGCTCGTGCCGGTGAACGAACTGGGGCCGGACGGCATCGCCACGACCTCGCTCTTGCCTGACCTGCCGCTGAAGCGTGTCATGGCCGGTGGCACGAAGACCCGCTATTTCCGCCGGATAAAGCCCGGCGACGTCCTCGTGGCCGTTCGCACCCTCACGGATATCTATGAAAAGCGTGGCTCGAAGGGCGACCTGATTTTCCTCGTCTATACAATTGAAGTGCGAACCGAAACTGGAGAACGGGTGGCCGAAGAAGTGCAAACGCGCATTGTTCGCTAAGGAACCTTACGATGCCAGATATCAAGGATATCCAGGTCGGCGATTGTCTGCCCGAGCGTCGTCATGCACCGACCAACGTATCCCTGTTTCTCTATAATGCTGCGATCTGGAACGCGCATCGCATCCACTATGATGCCGGCTATACCACCGAGGTGGAGAAGCACCCCGCGATCGTGGTCGACGGTCCGCTGCAAGGCGACTGGCTCACGCAAGCCGTTGTCAACTGGCTGGGCGATGACGGCGACCTCATCGAGTTCGAGTATTCGAACCGGCGGGCAAGCTACCTCGGCGAAACGCTGATCTCCGGAGGAAGGATAGAGGCAGTCAGACCTGCCGAACTCGAGGCGGAGATCTCGGTGTTCGTCAAGTCGGAGGCTGGCGAGATCATGACGCCTGGGCGGGCCACGGTCAGGTTCCGCCGCTAGGCCATTCGCTCGTCAAACGCAACTTCGTGGACCCGGAGCGGCATCAATGCAAACCCACACATCTGAAACGTTGCGTCGCGCAGATCCGGCGCCCGTACCGGAATGGGACGCAATCATTATCGGCGCCGGCATATCCGGCCTTTTTCAGCTGCATTGCCTGCGCGACCGCCTCGGCATGAATGTCCGGCTGTTCGAGATGGGCACCGGCGTCGGCGGGACATGGTACTGGAACCGCTATCCCGGGGCGCGTTTCGACAGCGAAAGCTACTCGTACGCATATTCCTTCAGCCAGGAACTGCTGGACGAATGGGATTGGAGCGAGCACTTCGCGGGACAGCCGGAGACCGAGCGATATCTGAACCACGTCGCCGATAAGTTCGACCTCCGCCGCAGCATCAGCTTCGCGAGCAAAGTGACCGCGTGCCATTACCACGATGACTCCCGCTCCTGGGCTGTCCGGTTGGAGGACGGTTCGTGGCACACATGCCGGTTCCTCGTAACGGCGGTCGGCCCGCTTTCCGCGCCGACCTTTCCGAAAGTCCCTGGACGGGAAAGCTTCGCGGGCGAGGCTTATCATACCGGTTTGTGGCCGAAACATCCGGTGACTTTCGAGGACAAGCGGGTCGCCGTGATCGGCACCGGAGCGAGTGGCGTCCAGGTCATAACGGAGATCGCCAAGACGGCGAAATCCCTCACGGTGTTCCAGCGCCGCCCGAACTGGTGCAAGCCGTTGCACAACCGGCCAATTCCCAGGAACGAAATGAAGCGGCTGCGCGAGTGGTACCCTGAGATGTTCCAGCTCTGCGAACAGACCTCGGCTGGATTCCTGCACACCCCCGATGGTCGCCGGACCTTCGATCTACCGCCGGAAGAGCGGGAGGCATTCTGGGAAAAACAATACCAGACCCCCGGCTTCTCAATGTGGGTCGGTGGCTTCAAGGACATGATGACCGATCGTGCCGCCAACGACGAGGTATCGAAATTCGTCGCTCGCAAGATTCGCAAACGGGTGCATGATCCGAAGGTCGCCGATCTGCTGATCCCGAAGGATCACGGGTTCGGCACACGGCGGGTTCCCCAGGAATCCGGCTACTACGAGGTGTTCAACCAGCCGAATGTCGAACTGGTCAGCATTCTCGAGGATCCGATCCGGCGCATCACGCCGACCGGCCTGGAGCTCGCCGACCGCGGCTTCGCCTTCGACATGATCGTTTACGCCACCGGCTTCGACGCCATCACCGGAAGCTTCGATCGCATCGACATCCGCGGTGCGAGCGGAGCAAAGCTCAAGGAGAAATGGCGGGCCGCGCTCGAAACATTCCTGGGGATCCAGATCGCGGACTTCCCGAACATGTTCATGTGCATCGGTCCGCACACGGCTCTCGGCAACATACCGCGATCGGCCGAGTACAATGTCCTCTGGATCACCAACCTGATCCAGTACATGCGTCAGCATCACTACACGTACGTCGTACCGCGGCCTGAGGCGGTCGAGGGCTGGACCAGCTTCGTGCTCAAGGCGGGGGAAGGCCTGCTTTCGAACGACGTCGATAGCTGGATGACCGGGATCAACCAGAACGTCGAAGGCAAGCAGACGCGGATCATTGCACGCTACAGCGGAAGCGCGCCCGCCTTTCGCGCGAGGGCCAATGCCGTGGCAACGGATGGATACCGGCAACTGGAGATGTGCTGAGACGGGCGCCGGCCAATTTCACGAAATCAGACGGGGTAAGGAAATGTTGAACTCGAGGCTCTGCGGGAAACTTGGGATCGAATTTCCCCTTTTCGCCTTCTCGCATTGCCGGGATGTCGTCGCCGAGGTGACGAATGCTGGGGGATTCGGCGTGCTCGGCGCGGTTGGCCTGAATCCGGAGAAGCTGGATGTCGAGCTGACCTGGATCAACGAGCGCGTCAACGGCAAGCCGTTCGGCATCGACCTGCTGATCCCCCAGAACATGGTAGGCAAGGATTCGGACTCGGACGACGCGGAGCTTCAGGGGAATGTCCCGGAGGAGCATCGCAAATTCGTTGCGGACCTGCTTGAACGGCACGGCATCGATAGTTCCGACGTCTGGACCGGCAAATACGACGATCGTGACTCGTCCTTCATGCGCGAGAGCGGCGCCGCCAAGATGCTGGAGATCGCGTTCAAGTATCCGA